>NZ_DASUNH010000025.1:0-118261 GCF_036277275.1 Ideonella sp.
GTATTCTCGCCGCCGATCAACGATTCGGAACCCGGAGCCACGACCGTGTTCGGGCCTTCGTTCCAGGTGGCGGTATCGGTGACGCGGTACCACTGCTTGCCGGTGCCGGGCCACGGCAGCGTGAAGTTCACGTTGCCCGACCAGCCGTTATAAGCCACATAGATCGCGCTAGCCGAATCGCCGAACTCGCTGCCGTCGATGCGCCAGGCGATGGCGTGGTTGTTGGCATTGGTGAAATAGGCCGTGTCGGCTTGCGCGCCGTCCGGCTTGAACCAGCGCAGCTGCTCCATCACGTTGCCGTTGTTGTCGACGCTCGAATAGAAGTTGACAGGCCGCAGCGCCGGATGGGCCTTGCGGAAGGCCATCAGCCGGCTGCTGAAGGTCTTGTGGTTGGTGGCGTTGGTGTCGAGCGTCCAGCTCAGCCAGTTGGCCGATGAGTCGAGGTTGTACGGGTTGTTGTTGCCGTTGACGGTGCGCAGCATCTCGTCGCCGCCGGTGATCATCGGCACGCCAGCCGAGAGCATCATGAAGGCCAGCCCGGTGCGGTTGGCACGGCGCTGCGCCCAGGCGTCGCCGCCCTGGTCCCAGCTGTTGTTGTCGTTTTCGCCGCCGTCCGACGGGCCATAGGGCCAGGCCTGGTTGTTCTGCTTGCTGTTGTAGGCGTAGAGGTCGCGCATCGTGAAGCCATCGTGCGCGACCATGAAGTTGACCGAGTGCCAGGGCTTGCGGCCGTCGTCGCCGTACAGGTCGGACGAGCCGGCGAACCGTGACGCCAACTCGCCGGTGGTCACGACGTCGACGCCGAGCTTGTTCTGCGCCTTGCGCAGCGCGTCGCGGTATTTGCCGTTCCACTCGATCCAACCGCTGGGAAAGCCACCGACCTGGTACGAGTTGCCGCCGATCGCCCACGGCTCGGCGATCAGGTCGGGGCCGCTGCCGCCGCCAGCCGGTCGCGGCGGCAGTTCATTGACGATGCGGTTCAGCGCGTTGCCGCCGTCCATCTTGTCGAAGTTGAAACAGCCGTGCTCGCAGGTGTTGCCCAACACCGAGGCGAGGTCGAAGCGGAAGCCGTCGACACCGAGCGTGTTGCGCCAGTAGGCGAGCGAATCGACGATCAGGTTCTGCGCCGTCGTGTTGCGGGTGTTGTAGTTGCCGCCGACGCCGGTGTTGTCCCACGAGTATTGGAAGTTGCTCGTCAGCGAGTAGTAGGTCGGGTTGTCCAGGCCGCGAAAGCTCTGCACGTTGTAGACGGTCAGGCCGTCCGAGCCGCCCCAGGCGCCGCCCTCACCGGTGTGGTTGTAGACCACGTCGATGTAGACCTTGATGCCCGCATCGTGGAAGGCCTTGACCATCGCCTTGAACTCACGCGTCGGGCCGCCGGCGGTCTTGTCGCTCGAATAGCGCCGATCGGGTGCAAAGAAGGCCAGCGTCGAGTAGCCCCAGTAGTTGTCGCCGCTGGCGCTGTTGGGGTCGACGTCGTTGGTGTCGTTCTGCGTCTCCTGTACCGGCAGGAATTCGACCGCGGTGATGCCCAGCCCCGCCAGGTAACCGGCCTTGGCCGCCGCGCCGGCATAGGTGCCGCGCAGCGCCGGCGCGACGCTCGAGTCGCTCTTCGTCAGGCCACGCACATGGACCTCGTAGACGATGTCGTCCTTGAAGGCCCGTGTCGGCTTGGTGCCGGTGGACTGTGTGTCGGCCGCCAGCACGATGCCCTTGGGTGCGCAGGCGCCACTGTCCTTGGTGCGGTGCGTGGCACCCGAGGCGTAGAGCGTGCCGTCGCTGCAGCTGGTGGTCAGCATGTCCTGGCTGACCTCGCGCGCATACGGGTCGAGCAGCAGCTTGTTCGGGTTGAAGCGGTTGCCGCTGCCGTCGACGTCGTTCAGGAAACCGGTCCCACTGCCCTTGGTCCAGCCGCTGTTGTAGGGCCAGTTCGGGCCCCACGCACGGTAGCCATAGTAGACCGGGCCGGTGATGCCGTAGGTGTTCTGCAAGGTGGCGACCGAGACCGTCTTGGACCAGACGTTGGTCCCGGCGTCCTTGGTCATCACGTACTTGACCTTCTCTTGCGCACCGGACGCCGTCTTGTAGATCCAGACCTCGATGCGCGTCGCACGCGACGAATAGACGCGGAAGTTGATGCTGGCCTGGCTGCCGTCATAGCGGCCACCCAAGGTCAACGCATCGATCGCGGCCACGGCCGGCCCGGCCCACAGGCCCGCCACCAGCCCCCACACCAACGCGCATGCGGCGCCCCAGCGCCGCCACGCGTGCCCACTGCATCCCGACTTCATGCTGGACCTCGCCGACTCGATGTGCGCCGACCAAGATCTGCCCCAAGTTGCGGCACGAGCGCACTCGATGCAGGCATCGACGGACCGCGGGCAGGTAGTAAAACTAGCGTCCAATCGTAGTGAGCACCGGATCAGTGCACAACCGGTTCACCGTCCAGAGTTACCCGCGCTAGCGCTTACCCGCAGGCGTCATCCTACGCGCTGAGCGGTTCAATGTAGTTTTTATGTAGTCAAAGTACACCAGTTTCGCCGGAAGATTGAACCGGATCGGTCAGGTGCGGTTCGACAGCACTTCCCAGCGCTCCAGCAAACCCATCAGTTCGTCCTCGATCGCTGCGTGGCGCCCGGTGACCTCGGCGATGCGCTGAGGTGTCTCGGTGTACAGCGCGCTGCCGCCGATCTCGGCGGCGAGCCGGGCCTGCTCGGCCTCGAGCGCCTCGATGCGTGCCGGCAACTCTTCCAGCTCGCGCTGCTCCTTGTAGCTGAGCTTGCGCCTGGCGGCAGCCGTCGGCGCAACAGTCTCTGCCGTGGCGCGAACCTGCGGCGGCGGGGGGGCCACCGCTCGGGAGGCGGCTTCCGCCAGTGCAGCGCTGCGCGCGGCCTGCGCCTGCCAATCGGCAATGCCCCCTTCGTACTCGCGCCAGCGGCCGTCGCCTTCGGCCACCACCGTGCTGGTGACGACGTTGTCGACGAAGCGGCGGTCGTGGCTGACCAGGAACACCGTGCCGTCATAGTCCTGCAGCAGCTCTTCGAGCAGCTCCAGCGTCTCGATGTCGAGGTCGTTGGTCGGCTCGTCGAGCACCAGCACATTGGCCGGCCGCGCGAACAGGCGCGCGAGCAGCAGCCGGTTGCGCTCGCCACCCGAGAGACTCTTGACCGGCGAGTTGGCCCGCGCCGGCGCGAACAGGAAGTCGCCGAGGTAGCTCATCACATGCTTGCGCTGCGACCCGATCTCGATCCACTCGCTGCCGGGGCTGATGGTGTCGGCCAGTGTCTTGTTCGGGTCCAGCGCTTCGCGCATCTGGTCGAAGTAGGCAATCTGCATGTTCGAGCCGGTGCGTACGGTGCCGCTGTCGGGCGCCAGCTGACCGAGGATCATCTTCAGCAGCGTGGTCTTGCCGGCGCCGTTGGGGCCGACCAGGCCGACCTTGTCGCGGCGCAGGAAGATGGCCGAGAAGTCGCGCACGATCGTCTTGTCGCCATAGGCTTTCGACACGCCTTCCAGTTCAGCCACCAGCTTGCCCGAGGCCGCGCCGCGGTCGATGTCCAGCCGCACGCGGCCTTGCTGCTCGCGCCGCGCGGCATGCTCTTCGCGAAGCTTGTGCAGCCGCTGCACGCGGGCCACGCTGCGGGTGCGGCGGGCTTCGACACCCTTGCGGATCCACACCTCTTCCTGCGCCAGCAGCTTGTCGAAGCGGGCGCTGGCCAAGGCCTCGGCGTCCAGCTCACGCTGCTTGGCCGCTTCGAAGGCGGCGAAGTTGCCGGGGTAGCCGTGCAGGTGGCCGCGGTCCAGCTCGACGATGCGGGTGGCCACCGCGTCGAGGAACGCCCGGTCGTGGGTGATCAAGACCAGCGCGCCGCGGAAGTTGGTCAACAGGCCCGCCAGCCAGTCGATCGCGTCCAGGTCCAGGTGGTTGGTCGGCTCGTCGAGCAGCAGCACGTCGGGTGCGGCCACCAACGCGCGGGCCAGGGCCACGCGCTTCTTCGTGCCGCCGGAGAGCTGTTCGATCGTGCCGGTGGCGTCCAGCCGCAGGCGCTGCAGCGTTTCATCGACGCGCTGCTCCCACGTCCAGCCGTCGAGCGCTTCGAGCCGCGTCTGCAGCGCATCGAGGTCTTCATGCGGCTCATGGGCCTCGAAACGGGCGCGCAGTTCGCGCGCCTCAGCCACACCCTCGGCGACGGTGTCGAACACGGTCGAGGCATGGTCGAAGACAGGCTCTTGCGGCACGTAGATGACACGCACGCCGCTTTGCAGTTGCAGGTTGCCGTCGTCGGGCCGCTCCAAGCCGGCCAGGATCTTCAGCAGCGACGACTTGCCGGTGCCGTTGCGGCCGATCAGGCCGACCCGCTCGCCGGCTTCGAGAGAGAAATCGGCGCCGTCGAGCAAGGGCACATGGCCGAAAGCGAGGTGGGCGTTGGTGAGGGTCAGCAGGGCCATGGGTGCATTGTCGGCGCTCTGCGCAGCCGAGGCTGAGGGGCGACCGCCTCCGCTCATGCCCCCCGCGCCAGGCGTTGCCTGACGCTCCTCCTTTACTTCGCTGCGCCAGTCATCCCACAGCCCCGGCAGGCACCGTTCCGGCTGTTTCGACCTTCAACAACCGCGACGGTGGACTTCAGGGGGACGGGGCGTCCCCCGCAGCGAAGTATTAGGAGGAGCCGGCGGCCGCAGGCCGATGGCGGGGGACATGAGCGGAGGGGGACACCCCAGCGCCCTGGCGCGCCACGCCTCAACCAGGCAGCGCGTTCTCCAATGCATCGACAAACATCGCCGCGACATCGAATCCCGCCTGGTCGGTGATCTCCTGGAAGCAGGTCGGGCTGGTGACGTTGATCTCGGTGAGCTGGTCACCGATCACGTCCAGCCCGATCAGCAGCAGGCCACGGGCGGCGAGCTTGGGGCCGATCGTCTCGGCGATCTCGCGGTCACGCGCGGTCAGCGGCTGCGCGACGCCCTTGCCTCCGGCCGCCAGGTTGCCGCGGATCTCGCTGCCCTGCGGGATGCGCGCGAGCGAATACGGCACCGGCTTGCCGCCGATCACCAGCACGCGCTTGTCGCCGGCGCTGATGGCCGGCAGGTACTTCTGCACCATCACCGTCTGCGCGCCGTCGCGGTTCAGCGTCTCGATGATGCTGCCCAGGTTCAAGCCGTCTTCCTTGACGCGGAAGATGCCCATGCCGCCCATGCCGTCGAGCGGCTTCAGGATGATGTCTTTCTGCTCGTCGTGGAAAGTGCGGATGTCGGCGGCATTGCGGGTCACCAGCGTCGGCGTGATGAACTCGGGGAACTCCAGGATCGCGAGCTTCTCGGGATGGTCGCGTAGCGCCTGCGGCGAGTTGAACACGCGGGCGCCTTCGGCTTCGGCGCGGCCCAGCAGGTGCGTCGCGTAGAAGTATTCGCTGTCGAATGGCGGGTCCTGGCGCATCAGCACCGCGTCGAACTCGGCCAGCGCGACTCGGGTTTCGTCCTCGACCTTGAACCAGTCCTTGACGCCGTAGCCGGACGCACCGGTCAGCGTGATGTGGCGCACATGGGCCTCGACGCGGCCACCACGCCGCCATGACAGGTCGTTGGCCTCGCAGGCGTACAGCACATGGCCGCGCCTGGCAGCCTCGCGCATCATCGCGAAGGTCGAATCCTTGTGGATCTTGAAACCCGCGAGCGGGTCGGCAACGAAGAGGAGCTTCATGGGCAGCGAGTGTGCCCCGAACTGTTCAACCCGTGCTGTCGCAAGGCAACCCCTCGGTCGCGCCGGACCGCCCGCCACCGAGGCGCAGGCGCCCTGGCGCTGCGCCCTCAGGCCGGCGTGACCGGCTCGGTGCGCGTCATCAACCAGGCCAAGGCATCGCCGCTGAGTTTGGGCGCCAGGCGCTCGCGCACCATCGCGTGGTAGCGATTCAGCCAATCGGCTTCGTCGGCGCGCAACAGGCCCAGGTCCAGGCAGCGGGTATCGATCGGGCACAGCGTCAACGTCTCGAACTCGAGGAACTCGCCGAACTCGCTGGCCGGCGCCGGCACATTCAGCACCAGGTTCTCGATCCGCACGCCCCAACGGCCCGGGCGGTACAGCCCTGGCTCGATCGAGGTGATCATGCCGGGCTCCATCGCCATGTTCGCGTCGGGAATGGCCTTGCTGATCGACTGCGGGCCCTCGTGCACGTTGAGGAAGTAGCCGACGCCGTGGCCGGTGCCGTGGCCGTATTCGAGGCTCTCGGCCCACAACGGGGCGCGCGCCAGTGCGTCGAGCATCGGGCTCAGCGTGCCGCGCGGGAAACGGGCGCGGCTCAGCTGCAGCGTGCCCTTGAGCACCAGCGTGTAGTCGCGCTTTTGCTCCACCGTCGGCGTGCCGACCGGCCAGACACGGGTGATGTCGGTCGTGCCACCGATGTACTGCGCACCGGAGTCGATCAGCAGCAGGCCGTTGCCCCCGATTACTGCATGGTGCTCAGGGGTCGCGCGGTAGTGCGGCATGGCGCCGTTGGCGTTGTAGCCGGCGATGGTCGGGAAGCTCAGGCCGACGAAGCCCGGCCGCTTCGCGCGCTCGGCGCTCAGCCTCTCGTCGATCGTGATCTCGGTGATGCGCTCGCCGCTCGCCAGCGCCGGCTCGAGCCAGGCGTAGAACGCGCACATCGCGGCGCCGTCTTCTTCCATTGCCTGGCGCACGAACACCGCCTCGGCCGCGGTCTTGCGGCTCTTCATCAGCGTGCTGGGGTTGATCGCCTCGATCACGGTGAGCCCCTCGGGCGCCGCCTCGCGCAGCCCCAGCGTGACACGCTTCGGGTCGATCAGCAGGCGCGTGCCCGGGCCCAGGGCAGCCAGCGCCGCCGGCGCCTGGCCGTAGTCGGCCAGCGTGATGCCATCGGCGGCGAGTTTGGCGGCCAGCTCGGCATTGACCTTGCCTGCGCCAACGAACAGGGTCGCCGCCTGATGGCTGATCAGCAGGTGGGCCAGGAACACCGGGTTGTACGCCACGTCGGCGCCGCGCAGGTTGGTGACCCACGCGATGTCGTCGACGGTCGAGACGAAGTGGTGGGTGGCGCCATGGCGCGCCATCGCCTCGCGAACCAGCGCCAGCTTGGCCGGGCGGGCCACCGGCGCCTGCGGCGCCACGTGGTCGAAGACCGCGGCGGTCGGCAGGCTGGGCCGATCGATCCAGGCCGATTCGAGCAGGTCGACGTTGGTCAGCAGGCGGATGCCGGCACGTTCGGTCACCGCGCGCAGCTGTTGTGCCGAGGCCAGCCCCAGCACCTGGCCATCGACCGCCAGCGCCTGGCCGGGCTTCACATGCTCGGCGATCCAGTCCAGGTAGTGCGTCGCGGCGCCGGTCGGGATCTTGACCAGCGCAATGCCGCTGCCCTGCAGCTCAGCCTCCGCCTGCGTCCAGTAGCGGCTGTCGGCAAACAGCGCGGCCTCGCCGATCGTGACGACCAGCGTCGCCATCGAGCCGGTGAAGCCGGAGAACCATTCGCGGCCCTGCCAGCGGCCGGGCAGGTATTCGGACAGGTGGGGGTCGCTCGACGGCACCAGCACGGCGTCCACATGGTTCGCGGCCATCACCTCGCGCAAGCGGGCGATGCGTAGGCGGGCGGGGGCGGTGCGGGTGTCCATCGTGGGGCTCCGTTGGGGCAGGTCGGCCGGCGGCGCAAACCGGGTCGGTCCACGCTCGGCCGCAGGGGTGAGAGGCCGGCCTGCTCTGAGCCGGGTCAATCGATTCTAGGAGTCAGCCCACCGAAGGAAATTCAGAAAGCCCATGCTGGCAGGGGCGTCTGCCGAATGTTCGGCATCAGCAGGTCGCTCGTTCGCCATTTTGACATTCGTAACCATTTGCATCAAACGCAACTGCAAATGCGCAGCGCTTAAAGCAGCGGCAGCACAGCCGACGACACCGTCACAAACGGCAACGACGCACGTTTGTATTTTCAGGGAGCGCGTCATGCAGAGAAGATCCTTCGTGCAGGCTTTGTCTGCGGCATCTGCCGTGGGCCTGGGCACTTCGATGGGGGCGTGGCCCCTCGTGAGCCGCGCGGACACCCGCGTCGTGCGTTTCGGACAGTCGGCATCCCTGACCGGTGGCCAAGCCACCTACGGCCAGGACATGCGCAACGGTATCGCCGCTGCCTTCATGGCGGCCAATACCCAAAACAACGGTGTTCGCTTCGAGCTGAACTGCCTGGACGATGGTGGCCTGCGCGCGACCTGCATGAAGAACGTGCTGTCACTGGCGGAGACCGATACCCTCGCCCTGATCGGCCTGACCAGCGGCGTTGGCGCCGAAGCCAGCCTGCCGGTATTCGAGGATTCGCGCATCGCACTGCTGGGCACCGCCAGCGGCAACCTCGGCCTGCGCGGCAACAACGTCAAGAATGTCTACAACGTGCGGGTCGGCCACGACGCCGAGTACCGCCGCATGATCGGTTATGCGAAGGACTTCGGCCTGAAGGGCGTGGGCATCGTCTACATGGGCGACGCCGCGGCCAGCAACCTGAATGCGCTGAAGCAGGCGCTGGCCGACGTGAACATGTCGCCCAAGGTGGCGGTGGCGATCGACCGCAACGCGTCCAACTTCGAAGCCGCCGCGCGCGAGCTGCTGGCCAGCCGGCCGGATTGCGTGATGTTCACGACCAACGCCGAGCCGATCGCCAAGATCATCGAGCTGATGTCGGCCGCCAAGTACTCGGGCCTCTATTACGCCTCGTCGTACTCGGGTCAGACCTTGATCGACAAGCTGGTCGCACGCCAGCAGGGCTGCGTGATGAGCCTGGTGGTGCCGCGCCCGTCGAGCATGGGCACGCCAGTCGTCAACCAGTGCCAACGCGACCTGGCACTGCTGAACAACGGCACCCGCCTGGGCGTGACCACGCTCGAGGGCTACATCGTCGGCCGCATCGCCGTCGAGGCCACGCACTCGGCGATCAACAGCGGCCGGCTGAGCCGGGCCCGCTTCGGCGACGTGCTGGCTGGGCTGCGCACCGACCTCGGCGGCTTCCGCGTCGACTTCGGCGGCGGCACGCAAGGCTCCAAGTTCGTCGACCTGATGGCCGTCGACCGTTACGGTCGTCTGGTGGGCTGATTTGTCTGAAAGTTCGAGAAAGCGCAGCATGCAACGCCGCCACTTCATGATCGCAGGCGCCGCAGGTTGCGCCACCTGGCCCCACCTGAGCCACGCCGCCGGCAAGGCCGTGCGCATTGGCCAATCGGCCTCGCTGACGGGAACCCAGACCCAGTACGGCAAGGACGTGAACCTGGGCCTGAACGCTGCGCTGGTAGCCGCCAACAAGGCCGAGGGTCCGAACGGACTGAACTTCGAACTGCTGGCGCTGGACGACGGCGGCGTCAAGGAGCGCGTGGTCTCCAACGCCAAGAGCCTGATCGACGTCGGCGCGTCGGCGCTGGTGGGTTTCACCAACGGCATTGGCGCCCAGGACTGTTTGCCGTTGCTGCAAGAGCACCAGATCGCGATGATCGGCACCGCCAGCGGCAACATGGGCATCCGGGTTGGCAGCCAGCCCGGCACGGCGCATGTGCGGGCCGGCTACGACGTTGAGTACCGGCAGATGATCAACTACGTGAAGACCTTCGGGCTCAAGAAGGTCGGCTACGTCTATCTGCAAGACACCTCGAAGATCAACCTCGCAACGATGACCGCGGTGATGGACAGCGCCGGCATCAAGCCACCGATCGCCTTGGGGGTTGACCGCAACATCAAGGGCATCGAGGTGGCCGCCAAGCAACTGCTCGACGCCAAGCTCGACTGCGTCTTCTTCACGACCAACGCCGCCCCAGTGCTGGCGATCATGAAGCTCATGAACGAGGGTGGCTTCCCCGGCATGTTCTTCGCCACCTCGCTGGCAGGGCAGGACCTGATCAACGGCGTGGCATCGATAGGGCGCAGCGTCGTGATGAGCCTGGTGGTGCCGCGCCCGACGGCGTTGGGCATCGGTGTCGTGTCGCAGTGCACCCGCGATGTGGCGGCCATCAATGCCAACGCCAAAATGGGCGTCACGGTGCTCGAAGGCTACATCGCCGGGCGCGTCGCCGTCGAAGCGGCACGCGCCGCCGCACAGCGCGGCGGCGACGTGAGCCGCCAGCGCATCCGCGACGCGCTGGCCAACCTGAAGGTCGACCTCGGTGGTTATCGCGTGGGCTACGAATCGGGCAGCAGCCAGGGCTCGCAGTACGTGGACCTGGTCGTCGTCGACCGCTTCGGCCGAATTGCTGGTTGACCCCCACGGCCCCTTTCGGGGCCTGCCCCCAAGGGGGCTGAGCCCGGACATGAACAGTCCTGAGGACTGTTCATGCCTGGCGAAGGGGCGGGCCTCTGGCCCGCCGCGGTCTGCAAGACCGCGCAGCGGCCGGCAAAGCCGGATCCGCGCACGCCACTGGATGGTGAGCGGCGCTGCGCGCGCTCAGACCGTCTGGGCACGGCCGAGCGAAGCGGTACATCAAAGACTCGTGCGGAGTTTCCAGATTTCGGGGAACAGCACCGTGTCCAGCATCTTGCGCAGGTAGCTGACACCGCCGGTGCCGCCGGTGCCGCGTTTGAACCCGATCACCCGCTCGACGGTCGTCACATGGCGGAAGCGCCAGAGGCGGAACGCGTCTTCGAGGTCGGTCAGCTCTTCGCCGAGCTGGTATAGGTCCCAGTTCGCTTCGGGCTTTCGATAGACCTGCAGCCAGGCCTGCTCGACGCCGTCGTCGGCCTCGTACGGCTGGGTCCAGTCGCGTTCCAGGTGGCTCGCGGGCACGCCAATACCGCGGCGCGCCAGCAGACGCAGCGATTCGTCGTACAGCGAGGGCGCTTTCCACGCCGTCTCGACGATGGCCAACAAGTCCGGTCGATGCGAATGCGGCTTCAGCATCGCAGCGTTCTTGTTGCCCAGCATGAACTCGATGCAGCGGTACTGCCAGCTCTGGAAGCCGCTGGACTGCGCCAGGTACGGCCGGATCGCTGAATACTCGGGCGGCGTCATCGTCGCCAGCACGTCCCAGGCGTGCACCAGCTGCTCCATGATCTTCGAGACGCGGGCCAGCATCTTGAAGGCCGGCGGCAACTGGTCCGCCGCGATCGCCGCCACCGCCGCACGCAGCTCGTGCAGCATCAGCTTCATCCACAACTCGCTGGTCTGGTGCTGCACGATGAACAGCATCTCGTTGTGGTCGGGCGACAGCGGGTGTTGGGCGTTCAGCACCGCGTCGAGGTGCAGGTAATCGCCGTAGCTCATGTCGCGCGAGAAGTCGAGCTGGGCCCCCTCCTCCCGCACGATGGCCTCTCCGCTGCCGGGAGCGACTTCGGCCTTGTCATGCATTGGACAACTCATGTCACCGCCGCCTTCTGGTTGAAGCGCGCTTCGCGCCATTGCTCGGTCGACAGGATCTCGGCCAGCGCGGTGACCGCGTCGAACACGTCGACGAAGCGGGTGTACAGCGGCGTGAAGCCGAAGCGCAGCAAATCAGGCTCGACTTCCGAGCCGTCACCGGCGCGGAAGTCGCCGATGACGCCCCGCGCGATCAGCGCCTGCATCGCGGCGTAGCCGGGGACGCCCGGGCAGGCCAGCGAGACCTGGCTGCCGCGGCGTTGGCGGTCGGCTGGCGTCACCGAACGCAGGCCATGGCCGGCGCAGCGCGCCTCGACCTGCGCGAGGAACAGGTCGGTCAAGGCGAGCGACTTGGCACGCAGCGCCGCCATGCCACCCATCGGCTCGGCCGCCAGCAGCGTGTCGACGCCACACTCGAGCACCGACAGCCCGATCACCGATGGTGTTCCGCAGAGATAGCGCGAGACACCCTCGGCCGGCCGATAAGCAGTGTCGAAGGTGAACGGCGACGCATGGCCCATCCAGCCCGACAGCGGCTGCCAGAAGCGGCTCGCGTGGCGCGGGTGAGCCCAGACGAACGCGGGCGCCCCTGGGCCACCGTTCAGGTACTTGTAGCCGCAGCCGATCGCGAAGTCGGCGTCCGCGCCATTCAGGTCGACCGGCAGCGCACCCGCCGAATGGCACAGGTCCCACAACGCCAGCACTCCCTTGGCATGGGCCTGCGCGGTCAGCGCCGCCATGTCGTGGATCGCGCCGGTGCGGTAGTTCACTTGCGTCAGCATCAGCACCGCGACGCGCACGTCCAGCCGCGCGGCGATCTGGTCGCTCGTCGCCAGCTCCAGCTCGAAGCCGTGCTGCTTGGCCAGCGACTGCGCGATGTACAGGTCGGTCGGAAAGTTGCTGCGCTCCGACAGGATCACCTTGCGGCCCGGGTGGTCCTGCTTGGCGATCTCGATCGCCGCGCTGAGCACCTTGTACAGGTTGATCGAGGTCGAATCGGCCGTCACCAGCTCACCCGGTTTCGCGCCGACCAGGCGGCCGATCTTGTCGCCCACGCGCTGCGGCAGCGTGATCCAGCCGGCCGTGTTCCAGCTGCGGATCAGGCCCTCGCCCCACTCTTGTTGCACCACTTGTGCGGCGCGCGCCGGCGCCGCGGCAGGTAGCACACCGAGCGAGTTGCCATCGAGGTAGTTCACACCGTCGGGCAGCATGAACAAGGCGCGCAACGAGCGCAGCGGATCGGCCGCGTCGAGCGCGGCGCAGGCCTGTCGGGTCAAGGGTTCGGTCATCGTTGGCTCACAGCTCTCGTAACACGGCGCGGACTGGTGAGGCGTCCGCAGTGATCAGTTTCAAAGGCAACGCGATCAGCTCGTAGTCGCCTTCGGGGACATCGTCGAGCACCAGGTTCTCCAGCACACGCACGTTGTGCCGCCGCAGCACCTGGTGGCTCGGCAGCTCCTTGCTCGCGGCCGGGTCGACGCTGGAAGTGTCGATGCCCACGAGCAGCACGCCGCGTTCGGCGAACGCCTCGATCACGGCGGCGTCGAAGGCCGGCAGGTCGTTGTCGAAGTGGTCCTGCGGCGCCTTCTTGTAGGTGCGCACCAGCACGCGCGGCGGCAGGTCAGCCAACGCGTGGGAGACATGCTCGGTGCGCACCAGTGGGCCACAGTCGATCGCATGGATCACGCGGCAGCGGCCCAGGTAGGGCGTCAGGTCGACCTCGCCGATCGGCGCACCGTCGGGGTCGTAGTGCAGCGGCGCATCGGCGTGCGCACCGACATGCGGCGACAGCGTGATGGCCGAGACGTTGACCGGGCAACCCGGCGTGATCGTCGCGACCCATTCCTGGCGGTAGGCGGTGTCCCCGGGGAACACCGGCGCGCCGGCATGCACGGGGGGCGAAATGTCCCAGAGGCGTTTGCTCATCGGGCCAGCATAGGGCGAGGGGTGAGGCGGCGGCAAGGCGGCGCGGAGCGCCTCAGCCGGGTTCGGAAAAAGTATAGACCTGAATAGTTGACAAGTGAAGTAATTCGACCTAGATTTTGGTCAGCCCAACCTGGGAGCCTGTTCCATGCCCTTGCCGCTGCTGCCCAGCGCCCTTGCCGATTCGTTCGCCCGCGACCGCTTGCCACCACCGGAGCAATGGCCCGAGCTGGTGTTCGACCTGCCCGAGCTGCGCTTTGCCGATCAACTGAACTGCGCGGCGGCATTGCTCGATGCGCGCGTGGCCCGAGGCGACGGACAGCGTCTCGCTGTCCAGGGCGAAGGCGTGCGTTGGACCTACGCCGAGCTGCAAGCCCAGGTCAACCGCATCGCCAACGAGCTGGTCCACGGCCTCGGCCTGGTCAGCGGCAACCGGGTGCTGCTGCGCGGCGCAAACACGCCGATGCTCGCGGCGTGCTGGTTGGCCGTCGTCAAGGCCGGGGGCATCGCGGTCGGCAGCATGCCGCTGCTGCGTGCGAAAGAGCTGAAGCAGATCGTCGACAAAGCGCAGATCAGCCATGCGCTGTGCGACGCCCGGCTGGCCGAAGAGCTGCAGCTGGCGCGCGCCGACGGCGGCGCAGCGAGCCTGCGCGAGGTTGTGTTGTTCCACGGCGATGCGCCCGACGCGCTGGAGGCTCGCGCCGCTTGCCGATCGGACCATTTCGCCGCGGCCACCACATCGGCCGACGACGTCTGCCTGATGGCTTTCACCTCGGGCACCACCGGCACGCCGAAGGCGACGATGCACTTCCACCGCGACGTGATGGCGGCCTGCGCCTGCTGGCCGGTGCACGTGTTGCGCGCCACGCGCGATGATGTCTTCATCGGCAGCCCGCCGCTGGCCTTCACCTTCGGGCTGGGTGGCCTGCTGCTGTTCCCGATGTCGGTCGGCGCCTCGACGGTGCTGATCGAGAAGGCCACGCCGGACACGCTCCCGGCCGCGATCGAACGCTACCGTGCGACCGTCTGCTTCACCGCGCCGACCTCGTACCGCGCAATCGCCCTGGCGCTGTCCAACGGCGGACCGAAACACGACCTCGGCTCGCTGCGCAAGTGCGTCTCGGCCGGCGAGGCATTGCCCGCGGCGACGCGCAAGCTGTGGCGTGACACCACCGGCATCGAGATCATCGACGGCATCGGTTCGACCGAGATGCTGCACATCTTCATCTCGGCCGACGAGGCCCATGCCCGCCCCGGCGCGACCGGCACGCCGGTGCCCGGCTACCGCGCCTGCATTGTCGACGACGAAGGCCGCCAACTGCCGCCGGGCCAGGTCGGCCGGCTCGCCGTCAAAGGCCCGACGGGCTGCAAATACCTGGCCGACGAGCGCCAACGCCAGTACGTGCAGAACGGCTGGAACCTGACCGGCGACGCCTACCTTATCGACACCGACGGCCAGTACGTCTACCAGGCCCGCACCGACGACATGATCATCAGCGGCGGCTACAACATCGCCGGGCCGGAGGTCGAAAGCGCACTGCTGCTGCACCCGGCCGTGGCCGAATGCGGCGTGATCGGCGTGGCTGACGCGGACCGCGGCCAGATCGTCAAGGCCTTCGTCGTGCTGAAGGCCGGGCATGAGGCCGATGAGACCATGACCAAGGCGCTGCAGGACTTCGTCAAGCAGTCGATCGCGCCGTACAAGTACCCGCGGGCGATCGAATACCTCGCTCAATTGCCGCGCACCGAGACCGGCAAGCTGCAACGCTTCCGCCTGCGCCAACCCGCTTGAACAAGAAAGACGAGACGATGCACAAGGTCCTGCAACCTTCGCACTGGGCGCCGCCACGCGGTTATGTCAACGGCGTGGCCGCGCGCGGCACGCAGGTCTTCGTCGCCGGCCAAATTGGCTGGAATGCCGACTGCGCGTTCGACACCGATGACCTGGTCGAGCAGACCCGCCAGGCACTGCTGAACGTGATCGCGGTGCTGGCCGAGGCCGGCGCGACGCCGGATCACATCGTGCGAATGACCTGGTATTTGGTCGATCGCAGCGAGTACCTCGCCCGCGGCAAGGAGATCGGCACCGTCTTCCGCGACACGATCGGCTCCTACGCCATCGCGATGACCGCGGTGCAGGTGGCGGCGCTGATCGAATCGCGCGCCAAGGTCGAGATCGAGGTGACGGCGGTCATTCCGGGCTGATCGATCCGCCCGTCAATGACAAAGGCCACCCGAAGGTGGCCTTTGATCGTGCAGCGAGTACGGGTCAGACCGTGAAGCTCGACCCGCAGCCACAGGTCGTCGACGCGTTCGGGTTCTTGATCACGAACTGGGCGCCCTGCAAGTCTTCCTTGTAGTCGATCTCGGCGCCCATCAGGTACTGCAGGCTCATCGCGTCGATCAGCAGCGTGACGCCGTTCTTGCTCATCTGCGTGTCGTCTTCGTTGACGATTTCGTCGAAGGTGAAACCGTACTGGAAGCCGGAACAGCCACCACCTTGCACGAACACGCGCAGCTTCAGGTCCGGGTTGCCCTCTTCGGCCACGAGATCGGCCACCTTGGCAGCAGCGCTGTCGGTGAACAGGATCGGGGCGGGCATCACGCCGGCGTCAGGGGTGGTGGTTTCGGCCAGGGCGCTCATGGGGCTTCCTTCGAGAACAGGTCAAATCTTCAGGTCTTGGGATCGGGCGGCCATCATGCGTCGTTCGAAGCCGCCAAGATCAGCGCGGGCTTTTCGCCCTGGCTCGAATGGTGACGCAATTCACCATCAATGGTGGCGCCTTGGTGCATTTCAAGGGTCTCATAGCGAACTTCGCCAGCGATTCGGGCCTTCGGCTGGATTTCCAGCAGCTCCGTCGAATGGACGGGCCCCACAATCTCGCCGTTGATGATCACATGGGCAGCGATCACCCTGCCATGCACCCGGGCATTTTCGCTGATCACGAGCAAGGTCGGGCGGTCGCCTGCGGCGATGACGTCGCCATGCACCTCGCCGTCAATGCGCAGGCCATCGCCAAAACGCAATTCGCCATGAACGGCCGTGCCTTCGCCGATCAGGCTGCGGATCGGGGGTTGTTTCTTGCTGAACCACATGGGTGTGTCCTTTGCTGCTTTCCCAACTCGTCGCGTGCCTCATCGCGCCGCGTGCACCGGCGCCGGGGCGCATCAAAGCTTGGCCATCTGCGTGGCCATGACGGCTCCTGAGCCGTTCAACACCCTCACTTGCACGGTTTTTACCACGGCCCCTTCGGGATGGTCGATGCGGCCCTCGACCCGTGCATACTGTTTCACCTGCAGGGGTTTGGTGCCGCCAGGCAGGCTCGCCGACCATGGTTGGCCCTCGAGCTCGCCGTTCATCGTCAACTCATAGCGCCCCTCGAATGGCGCCGATGGTCGGCCGTTCTGCATGACCAGGAGCTGAAAGCGCAACTGGCTGGCGGTCGCCGGCTCCACATGGAAGCCCCGCACGGTCAACGCCCCGCCCGCGGCTGCGCCGCCCGCCACCGGCAGCAGACGCTCGAAAAATCCAAGGTCGGCCTTCAGCGCCAGGTTTTCCGCCTCCGCCTGTTTCAACTGGGCGGCCAGCCGTTCCTGCGCCACCTTCTCGGCCTTGAGCAGACTGTCTGCCGTGTTCGCAATCGCCTGCGCGCGCTCGGACTCCTCCTTCAGGCCGTCCAACTCGGCCCTCAGGCGCATCACTTCCTCTCTCGAGCTGCGGTCCAGGCCGGCGATGTCCTTGCCGAACTCGAAGGCCCACAGCGCGATGGCGGCAGAGAAACCCAGCGCAACGGCATAGATCACCCAGCGCAGGGGCCAGGGCAGGTGGCTGCGCACGATCATGCGCGGGGCACTGATCGACAGGCGGCGACGCAACAGCTTGAAGCGCATCGTGTCCGGAGGTGAACGGGGCCTGAAGACGCGAAAGGCCGCAAGAGCGGCCTTTCGTTTTGGGACAACGAACCTGTCGTTGAAGCGGAATCAGCGCTTGCTGAACTGCTTGCGGCGGCGAGCGCCGTGCAGACCGACTTTCTTACGCTCGACTTCACGCGCATCACGCGTCACGAAGCCGGCGCGGCTCAGGTCGGGCTTCAGCGCAGCGTCGTAGTCGATCAGCGCGCGGGTGATGCCGTGGCGAACGGCGCCAGCCTGGCCTGATTCACCGCCGCCGTGCACGTTCACCTTGATGTCGAAGGCCTCGCCATTGCCCGTCAGCAGCAGCGGCTGCTTGACGATCATGATCGAGGTCTGGCGGCCGAAATACTCGTCGACGGTCTTGCCGTTGACGACGATCTGGCCGGTGCCCTTCTTGATGAACACGCGAGCGACCGACGATTTGCGGCGGCCGGTGCCATAGTTCCAATTACCGATCATCACCGCTCCTTAGATTTCCAGCGCCTTGGGCTGCTGGGCGGCGTGCGGGTGCGTATCGCCCGCGTACACCTTCAGCTTCTTGATCATCGCGTAGCCGAGCGGGCCCTTGGGCAGCATGCCCTTGACGGCCTTTTCCAGGGCGCGGCCCGGGTGCTTGGCTTGCATGTCCTTGAACTTGGTGGCGTAGATGCCGCCCGGGAAGCCCGAGTGACGGTAGTACACCTTGTCGTTGGCCTTGTTGCCAGTGACGCGGATCTTGTCGGCGTTCAGGATGATGATGAAATCACCGGTGTCGACGTGAGGCGTGTAGATGGCCTTGTGCTTGCCGCGCAAACGGAGTGCCACTTCGCTGGCAACACGTCCGAGCACCTTGTCGGTGGCGTCAATCACAAGCCACTCGTGCGTCACTTCGGCCGGCTTGGCGCTGAAGGTCTTCATGAGGGTCTCTTGATGAGAGAAAAAACGGCTGTCTGAACGGCTCGTCCGGCTCCTTCGGCGCCGCTTGGAGGCCCAGCCTGCTGAATCAGCAGGCTCGACCGGCGGCCTCTCAGGCTCACCGGGCACCTTGCGCCACAGGGCGGGCGACCTATAGGCCGCGCCATGCGGGCAAAGCCCGTTCTCCCCGCCGAATAACGGGAAAGCCCGCGAGTATACCGCAGGCCATGCGTTCGCCAAACAACAGGCCAAGAAGCATTCGGGGGGCATTGGAGCCCGCTCCTCAATCAGCCTCGCTAGACTAGGGTTATCACCAAGATCCTGGAGGCCACCCCCATGGGCCAGTCCGATGATCGCCCCGAGCCTGCCGACGCGCATACCCCGCGCGCCGGCCCGGCACCGGGCACCGCCCCGGCCGCTACCGCGCCGGAATTCAGGTGGATTCCGATCCGCTCCCTTGCGCAACGCCACAGGCCAAAAGTGCTTGCTCACTTGCTGGCATTGGACCCGCAAGACCGCTATCTTCGCTTCGGCTACGCCGCCAGCGACACCCAGGTCAGCCGCTATGTCGATCTGCTCGATTTCGACCGGGACGAGGTGTTTGGCATTTTCAACCGCCGCCTGGCGCTGATCGCCCAGGCCCACTTGGCCTACCTGCCGGATTCGACCCGCCTGCGCCAGGCGGCCGAGTTCGGCGTGTCGGTGTTGCCCAAGGCGCGAGGCCGCGGTTATGGCGCGCGCCTGTTCGACCACGCGATGCTGCACGCCCGCAACCGTGGCGTCGACACGATGATCATCCATGCGTTGAGCGAAAACGCCGCGATGCTGAAGATCGCACGCAACGCTGGCGCCACCGTCGAGCGCGAGGGCGGTGAGGCCGAGGCCCGGCTGCGCCTGCCCCCCGAAACCCTGGGCTCGGTGATCGAGGAGATGGTCGAAAGCCAGGCCGCCGAGATCGACTACCAGCTGAAGAGCAATGCCCAGCGGGTGGACCAGCTGCGCCAGCTGTTCGGTGAAATCAAGGCCGGTATCCGCAAGGTGCGTGATTCGACGATCGAGTGAGCCGGCGCTTACCATGCGCCGATGCCTGACCACAGCACCGACGCCCCCTACGCCGACCTCGACCCCGCCACTGTGCTGGGGGCGCTGCAGGACGCCGGTTTCTGCTGCGACGGCCGGCTGCTGCAGCTGAACTCGTACGAGAACCGCGTCTACCAGGCACCGCTGGACGACGGTCGTGTGGTCGTCGCAAAGTTCTACCGGCCGGGCCGCTGGAGCGATGCGCAGATCGCCGAGGAACACCGCTTTGCCACTGAGCTGGCCGAGGCCGAACTGCCGGTCGTTCCGCCGCTGACGCTCGGCATCGAAAGCCCGGCCCTGACGCTGTCGGCCGACGCGCGCACGCTGGGTCACTACCACGCCGCGCCGGGCCGGGTCTTCCGCTTCTCGGTCAGTGAACGCTGGGCCGGCCGGGCCCCCGAGCTCGAGCGCCCGGACACGTTGGCCTGGACAGGTCGCCTGATCGCCCGCATGCACCGTGTCGGCACGCGCGAGGTTTTTGCCCACCGGCGCACGATCGACGCGCAGACGTTCGGCCACCAGCCGCGCCGACGCCTGATCGACCTGGGCTTCGTCGACCCCGAAATCGACCGCGGCTGGATCAACGCCAGTGCGGCGGCGCTGGAAGCCGTCGACCGGGCGTTCGAGCGCCAAGGCCCGCCTCGCCACCTGCGACTGCACGGTGACTGCCACGCCGGCAACGTGCTCTGGCGCGACGAAGGCGTCGGCGCCGGTCCACATTTCGTCGACCTCGACGACTGCTGCATGGGCCCGGCGATCCAGGATCTGTGGATGCTGCTGCCGGGCGAGCGCGGCCCGGTCGAAGCCGCCTTGCACCACCTGCTCGATGGCTACCGCGACTTCATGGATTTCGACGACCGCGAGCTGCTGCTGATCGAGCCGCTGCGCACGCTGCGCATGATCCACCACAGTGCGTGGCTGGCCGAACGCTGGCGCGACCCGGCCTTCCCGATCGCCTTCCCGTGGTTCGCCAGCCCGTCCTATTGGAACCAACAGGCCGCCGACCTGCGGGAACAGATCGAGCGGATGCAGGACGCCTCGGCAGCCGCTGGGCCACCTCTAGGCGACTGATCCCCTCGGGGGACCGACGCCGGAGGCGGCGCAAGGCGCAGACTCAGGCCGCCAGCAGCTTGGTCACCCGCTGCACATAGGCCGCCGGGTTTTCGAGCTGGCCGCCTTCGGCCAGCAGCGCCTGGTCGAACAGGATTTGCGCCAGGTCGTCGAAGCGCGGGTCGCCGTCCAGGCGCTTGACCAGCGCATGCTCGGGGTTGACCTCGAGGATCGGCTTCGATGCCGGCGCATCCTGGCCGGCTTGCTTCAGCATGCGGGCCAGGTGGGCGCTCATGTCGCCTTCGTCGACCACGATGCAGGCGGGTGAATCGACCAGGCGGGTCGTCACGCGGACGTCCTTGGCGCGGTCCTTCAGCGATTCCTTCAGACGCTCCAGCACCGGTTTGAAGGCCTCGGCGACCGCCTCGGCCTGCTTCTTCTCTTCCTCGTCCTGCAGCTTGCCGAGGTCGAACGCGCCCTTGGTCACGCTTTGCAGCGTGTGGCCGTCGAACTCGTGCAGGTGCGACAGCAGCCACTCGTCGACGCGATCGGTCAGCAGCAGCACCTCGAGTCCCTTCTTGCGGAAGATCTCGAGCTGCGGGCTGGACTTGGCCGCGGCCAGCGAGTCGGCGGTGATCACGTAGATCGCCTCCTGGCCTTCCTTCATGCGCTGGACGTAGTCGGCCAGCGACACGCCCTCGTCGGCATGGGTCGAGGCAAAGCGGAACAGCTTGGCCAGACGCTCCTGGTTCTGGAAGTCTTCGCCGATGCCTTCTTTGAGAACCGCACCGAACTCGTTCCAGAATGACTGGTACTTGGCCTTGTCGTCGGCCGAGTCGCTGTCGGCCAGGCTTTCGAGCATGCCCAGCACGCGCTTGGTCGAGCCTTCGCGGATCGCCTTCACATCGCGGCTTTCCTGCAGCAGCTCACGGCTGACGTTCAACGGCAGGTCGGCCGAGTCGATCACGCCCTTGACGAACCGCAGGTAGACCGGCATCAGCGCCTCGGCGTCGTCCATGATGAACACGCGCTTGACGTACAGCTTGACACCGCCGCGCTTGTCACGGTTCCACAGGTCGTACGGCGCCTTGGCCGGGATGTACAGCAGCTGCGTGTACTCGCTGCGGCCTTCGACCCGGTTGTGGGTGTAGGCCAGCGGCGCCTGGGCGTCGTAGCTCAGCTGCTTGTAGAACTCCTGGTACTCGGCATCGGTGACCTCGCTCTTCGGGCGGGCCCACAGCGCCGCCGCCTTGTTGACGGTCTCCCAGTCGTCCTTCGCAACGTACTTGCTGGCCTCCTGATCCCACTCCTCCTTGCGCATCAGGATCGGCAGCGAGATGTGGTCGGAGTACTTCGAGATGATCGAGCGCAGCTTCCAGGCGGCCAGGAACTCGGCCTCCTCGTCGCGCAGGTGCAGGATCACGTCGGTGCCGCGGGTGGGCTTGTCGATCGTCTCCAGGTCGTACTCGCCGGTGCCCTCGGAGCTCCAGCGCACGCCCTCGTTGGTGGGCAGGCCGGCGCGGCGCGATTCCACCGTGATGCGGTCGGCGACGATGAAGCCGGAGTAGAAGCCGACACCGAACTGGCCGATCAGGTTGGCATCTTTCTTCTTGTCGCTTTCGAGCTGCGCCATGAACTCGCGCGTGCCGCTCTTGGCAATCGTGCCCAGGTGCGACGCGGCCTCTTCGGCACTCATGCCGACGCCGTTGTCGCGGATCGTGACCGTCTTCGCCTCGGGGTCGAACAGGACCCGGATCTCGAGGTTCGGCTGGTCTTCGAACAGCTCGGGCTTGTCCAGCGCCTCGAAGCGCAGCTTGTCGCAGGCGTCGGACGCGTTGGAGACCAGCTCGCGCAGGAAGATCTCCTTGTTCGAGTACAGCGAGTGGGTGACGAGGTGCAGGATCTGCTTGACTTCGGCCTGGAAGGCGTGGGTGTGCTTGCTCATGGTGTTCGGCAACAAGAAGTGGCTGGTGACGCACGCCGGCCCATGACAAAAGGCGATCGGCGCGCACCGGCGGCAAGTGGGGCCGGCGGTCGGGGCTTTCAAGCCCCGCCTCGGCCCCCGATGGCGCGCGAGTCTAGCCCAGCGAAGGCGCCGTCCACGCCCCGGCCTCGGCCGCCGCGCGGGCATAGGCGGCGAACGGTCGCGGTGCGCGGCCCAGCGCCTGCTGCACGCCGTCGGCCGGCCTGGTGTTGCGGCCGTCCAGCACCGTGGCAAACAGGTACAGCGCCAGGTCGACCGCCTCGGCGGGCGTGCCGGCCTTCAGCATCTCGTCGCGAAAGGCTTCTGACCGCACGGGCATGAACTGCAGCGGCCGGCCGCTGGCCTGCGCGATTTCGTCCACGGCCTGCGCAAACGTCAGCGCCTCGGGGCCGGTCAGTTCGTAGAGCTTGCCCAGATGGCCCGGCTCCGTCAGCGCCGCCACGGCCACGTCGGCAATGTCGTCGACATCGACAAACGGCTCGGCCACGTTCGACACCGGCAACGCGAGCATGCCGCCATGCTGCAGCGGCTCTTGGAAGAAGCCCTCGCTGAAGTTCTGCGCGAACCAGCTGGCGCGCAGCACCGTCCACGGCACGCCCGACGCCGCCAGCGCCTGCTCGGCCTGCGCCGCCTCGACCTCGCCCCGGCCGGACAGCAGGACGATGTGCTGGACGTTCGCCCGCTTGGCATCGGCGAAGAACGCGCTCACCGTTTCCAACGCGCCAGGCACCGCCAGGTCGGGCTGGTAGCTCACATACACACTGGTGCAGCCGGCCAGGGCGCCGGCCCAGGTGGCGGGCAGTTCCCAATCAAAGGCCGGCTGGGCGCTGCGGGAGCCGGCGCGAACCCGCACGCCCCGCGCTTGCAGTTGTTGCAGTACCCGGCGGCCGGTCTTGCCGGTGGCGCCCAGGACGAGAACCTGTGCATCCGAGGTCGAGAAAGTGTTCATCACGCATTGCTCCTGATAAAGTGAGACAGCCTCACTTTTAAAAGATGATAAGTACTCATCTTTTGATCGTCAACACCATGGGAAAAAATCCGCCTGCGAAAACAGCCACGGCAGAAGCCGCCCCCGCCACCGGCCGCCAGCCGGTGCAAGACCGCAGCCGCGCGCGGCAAGAGCACATCCTGGGCATCGCCGCAGAGTTGCTGACAAGCGGTGGCAGCGAGCACCTGCGCATGAGTGAGGTGGCCAAGCAAGCCGGCATCTCGATCGGCTCGCTCTACCAATATTTCCCGGACAAGGCCGCGCTGATGCACAGCCTGGCGCAGAAGCATTTCGACGCCAGCCGCGCCTGCATCGAAGCCGCGTTCGCCGAAGCGCAAGACTTGCCCGCGCTGCGTCGCGCGTTCGAGCAACTGGTCGACGAGTGCTTCGAGATCTGCGCCGCCGAGCCGGTGGTGCGCGAGGTCTGGGCTGGTCTGCAGGCCGACCCGGCGCTGCGCGAGATCGAGTTGAAGGAGTCGGCCGCATGCGGCGCGTTGCTGGCCCAGGCGCTGGCGCGCGTGCGGCCCGCCGGCAAGGACTTGTCGTCAGCGTCTTTCCTGGCCTGGCACCTCGGTGAAGCCACGGTGCGCCTGGCGCTGGGCGTGCCCAAGGCCGAGGGCAGGCGGCTGCTGACAGCCTACAAGCAGATGGTCACGGCGTCGCTGTTCGAAGCGGCCTGATCGGGCCTGCGGCGGACCGAATCACCAGCGCTTCCACCAGGGCTTGGGGGTCTGAAGGGGTTTGGGCATGACCGGCCCATCGTGAAGCTCGGTCCAGCGCGCCTCTGAACCGGCATCGCCCTCGTCATGCTTGAAGCCGGTCACGCGCTGCGCCAGTTTCGGTGGCACCTGGAACAGGTGGTCGATCGCCGCGTTGGCGCCACCGGCCGCCGCCTGCAGCCTGCGGTGATCCACCGCGATGCTGGCAAATGGCGCCGGCGGCTCGCCGATGATGCGCAGGTGGTCGTGGCTTTGCTGGCCATCGTGCAGCACCTGCCAGACCTGCTCGCCGGCACGCCACAGCCCGGCGCTGCTGAACAGCCGGTGCTCGTCGACGGTGCAGGCCAGCAGTTCGGCGCTGGCCGACAGCAGGCCCAGCGTGTCCGGGTCCATCCACGGATGATCCGTCTGCATCGCGAACACGGCATACCAGCCGCTGCGCAGCCTGCGGCCACCCAGACGACGCTCGGCAAAGTCGATCTCGGCACCCGTCGGCGTCGCGTTCAGGTCGGCCAGCACCTGCTCGGGCAGCTTGCCGCGCACGGCCAACCAGGACAAGGCATAACCCACGTCGCGTTTCCTCTGTCGTCAGGGCGCTTTCAGCGCATGCGTCATCAGGTACTTGGCGATGCCATCGCCGTAGCCCTCGATCGTCGCCACCACCTCATAGCCGAGCGAGCGGTACAAGGCTGGCGCCTGGAAGCTGAAGGTCTCCAGGTAGGCCAAACGGCAGCCCCGCTCGATCGCCCGCTGCTCGAAGGCCCGAATCAGGCGCGTACCCAGCCCTTCGCCCCGTCGCTCGGGCTGGACCCACAGCTGCTGCAGCTCGACGCAGCGGCCCCACGTGCGGCCGACCGCACCGCCGACCACTTGGCCTTCGGGTGTACGGACGAAGCACTGCAGCGGCTGCACCTCGTGCAACGGTGCCGCCTGTTCGTTCGACGTACCCAGCCCTTCGTCGACGATCGCCGCGGCTTCGCGCCAGGGCTCGTCGTGCACGGTCAAATCAAGCGTGTTCGTCATCCGTTGCTCTTGCTCCGTGTGCGGGCCAGCAGCGCCTCGCGCCGGGCCAGGCTGTCGGCCGGCCAGAGGTGCTCTCGGTCGTAGTACTCGGGCACCGCTGGCGTGCCCGGCGGCAGCACCACCCACGGCTGCTTCGAGGCGGTGAAGATGTGGATATCCGGCGGCAGGCGCTCAGGCTCGTCGAGCGTGCCGACCCGCACGAAGCCGACCGCCGGGCCGGCCCCGGCGTAGTGGCTCCACAGCGCGACCCAGCAATGCGGGCAGCGCCAGATCTGCTGGCCCGCGCCACTGGCCGATGGCGTGTGCACCTTCGTCGGCACGGCGGCCAGCAGCGTCAGCCGGTCGGACTCGATCATCGCGTTCAATGCAAAGGACGCGCCGGTCTCACGCTGGCACCAGCGGCAGTGGCAGCAGTGCACGAACAGCGGGCGCGCTTCCATCCGGTAGCGGATGGCCCGGCAATCGCAGCCCCCTTCGATGGGAAACCCTTCTCCGCTCATGTGCCGGCCTCTTGCCGCCAATGCCAGACCCCGGCCTGGCGCGCCACGCGGCCGTCCTGTTCGAGCTTGATCAGGTGCGCCGTCAACGAACGCGCCGCGATCGCGTGACGCGAACTCGGCACGTCGCCGTATACCGCCGGCACCAGGGCCTCGGGTGTGCCGCTGCCGGCCGCCTGCAGCGCGGCCGCCACCTTGGCCTCGCGTGCCAGCCGATGCAGCACGAGCCGGCGCACTTCCGTCTGCGGCTCGGCCATCAGGAAGCCATGGCCAGGCGCGAACCACTGCAGGCCGTCGATCGACAACAGCCTTTCCAGTGAGGCGAGGTAGGCCGCCATGTCACCGTCCGGCGGGTTGATGACCACGGTCGAGCCCTGCATCACATGGTCGCCGGTGAACAGCAGCCCTTCTTCTTCGAGCAGCCAGCAGACGTGGTTGGATGCATGGCCCGGCGTCACGACCGCACGCAGCGTCGCGTTCGGCCCCAGCACCATGCGCTCGCCGTCGACCGGGGTTTGCCGTGGGTGGAACGCGGTGTCCTGCCACTCGGGGTGGTCGGCGACGCGGCCGATCAAAGGCGCGTCGGTCAGGGCCGCCAGTCGCTGCGCGGCCGGCGAATGGTCTTTGTGGGTGTGGGTCACGACGATGCGCACGATCTTGCCCGGCGCGGCCGCGGCCAGCACGGCCTGCAGGTGGCCGTCAGTGTGGTCGTCCAACGGGCCGGGGTCGATCACCGTCACCTCCTGGCTGCCGGGCGAGCGGACGAGGTAGGTGTTGGTGCCCGGGCCGGTCATCACCGAGCCATTCGAGCAGGTGACGCGCGTGACGCGGTCGGACAGCCGCACCGGCTGCAGCGGCGGCAACTCGAAGCAGACGTTGCCCAGCCCCACCGGGTCGAGCCGGCCGATCTCGGCGTACGCCCATTCACCCGGCAGCACCGGCCGCACCTTGCCGGTGGCGTCGCGGCCCAGCCGCGGCATCATCCGCGGCGGATGGCGGCGGGCATGGGCGTCGGCCAGGCAATCGGCCACGCTGCTGAAGCGGGCCAGGTCCTTCAGCGTTTCGCGGGTCACCGGCAGCAGCTTCAGCCCGCGCGCTTTCTCCAGCGCCTGCGCCGGCGTCAACCAGGCCGACTCGAGCGCCTCACCGGCGTCGACCACCGCGGCCTGGCCTTGCGGAGCGCGGGCGACGAAGAAACGGGTGTCGAAGCGCTTGGGCATGCCCGGCGGCGTCAACCAGTGGCTGTGGTACGCCAGTGCCCCAGCATCCAGCCGCAGGTGGTGACGCTCGCACAGCGCGACGAAGTCCTCGCCGCGTCGCACCAGCGCGCGCTCGCGCGCCGCCGCGTCGACATCACCCGCCGTCGCGTACAGCAGGCCCACCTCTTCGAAGCACTCCCGCAACGCTGCCACGGTGTAGGCCAGCGCGCCGGCGTCCAAGCCCAGCCGCTCGTTCGCACTGGCTTCGTTGTCACCGTCACAACGGGCCGCCAGCGCTTCATCTTCGGCGTCCAGCACGCCACCGGGGAAGACCCAGACGCCGCTGCGCATGTCGTCGTCACGCTCGGCGCGCCGCAACAGCAGCACCTCGGGCGCACCGTCGGCGCCGTCGCGCAGCACGATCACGCTCGCGGCGCGGCGCGCGCCCTCGGCGTCGCGGTCGTCGGCAACGACGGGCTTGTCGGCAGCAGGGATGGCACTCATGCCGGCATTGTCTGCCTGGCGCTTCCTCCTGCCAGCAGCGTGGCAATCTCGGTCTCGCTGTAGCCGGCCTCGGCCAGCAGCTCACGGGTGTGCTGGCCGATCAACGGCGCCGGCCGCGGCGTGCCGGGCCGGCTGCGGCCAAAACGCGGTGTCGGTGCGGGCTGCGTCACGCCGTCGACGTCGACGAACGACTGGCGCTGCTGCGCCTGCGGGTGCTGCGTGGCCTCGGTCATCGACAGCACCGGCGTCACGCAGGCATCGCTGCCCTCGAACAATGCCGCCCACTCGTCGCGCGGGCGACTGCGCAGGATGGCCGCCAACGCCTCCCGCATCTCGGGCCACAGCCTGCGGTCGTACTGGCGCTGGACGAAGCGCGCCCCCAGCCCCACCAGCTGGGCCAGCTCGGCAAAGAACTTCGGCTCCAGCGCGCCGACCGCCAGCCAGCCACCATCGGCCGTCTCGTAGGTCGCATAGAACGGCGCGCCACCGTCCAGCAGGTTGGCAGCCCGCCGGCTGACATCCCATTGGCCACCGGCGGCCAGGCCGTGGAACAGCGCCAGCAGCGACCCGACCCCGTCGACCATCGCCGCATCGACCACCTGGCCGCGTCCTGAACGCTGGCGTTCGTACAGCGCGGCCAGCACGCCGAATGCGAGGTACAGCGCGCCGCCGCCGTAGTCACCGACCAGGTTCAACGGCGGCACCGGTGCGCCCGCCTGGCCATCGTGACCGCCGATCGCATGCAAGGCGCCAGTCAACGCGATGTAGTTGATGTCGTGGCCCGCCGTCTGCGCCAGCGGGCCGGTCTGGCCATAACCCGTCATGCGGCCGTAGACCAGGCCGGGGTGGCGCGCATGACAGTCTTCCGGCCCCAAACCCAGGCGCTCGGCCACACCGGGGCGCCAGCCCTCGATCAGCACGTCGGCCGAGCCGATCAGCCGGCGCGCGGCCTCGCGGCCGGCGTCGCTCTTGAGGTCGAGCGCGATCGAGCGGCGGCTGCGGCCGGGCACGTCGAAGCGCGTCTGGACCGGCACGCCCAGCCCGCTCGGCTCGATGCGGTCGATGCGCACCACCTCGGCGCCCAAGTCGGCCAGCAGCATCGCGCACATCGGGCCGGGCCCGATGCTCGCCAGCTCGATCACCCTCAGTCCATGCAAAGGCCCCATCACTCCGCCTTGTCGTTGTGTCGTCAGCGAGAAGGCTAGCATCGGGGCAGTGACCACGGTCTCCCCCTCCCCTAGATTGCTCATCGAGCCGCAGGGCTGGGCCTTGCCGGTCGGGCCCGGCCAGAGCCTGCTCGAAGCGGCGCAGGCCGCCGGCGTGCAACTGCCGCGCTCGTGCCGCAATGGCAGCTGTCGCGCCTGCCGCTGCAAGCTGCTGCATGGCCAGGTGCGCTACCGCATCGACTGGCCAGGCCTGCTGGCGGAAGAAAAAGCCGAGGGCTGGATCCTGCCGTGCGTGGCGCTACCGGCGCTCGACATACCGGGCGACGTGGTCATCGAAGCGCCGTTCGCCAGCAAGGCACCGCAATTGCCGTCGGAGGTCACCTGATGTTCAAGGCACTCATGCTGACGCAGCACGACAAGCAAACCCAGGCGACCCTGGTCGACCTGGACGAGGCCGCGTTGCCACCCGGCGACGTGCGGGTGCGCGTCGACTACTCCAGCCTCAACTACAAGGACGCCCTGGCCGTGACAGGCCGCGGCGCGATCGTGCGCAGCTGGCCGATGGTGCCGGGCATCGATCTGGCCGGTGTGGTCGAGCACAGCGTCGACGCCGCCTGGCGGGTCGGCGACCGGGTCGTCGTCAACGGCTGGGGCCTGGGCGAAACCGCCTGGGGGGGGCTGGCGGAGAAAGCCAGCCTGAAGGCCGGTTGGCTGCTGCGCCTGCCTGAGCGTTTCACGACGCGGGACTCGATGGCCGTGGCGACCGCCGGCTACACCGCCGCCCTGTGCGTGATGGCGCTGCAAAAGCATGGCCTGCAGCCCGGCGACGGCGACGTGCTGGTCACCGGTGCCACTGGTGGGGTCGGCTCGGTGGCCGTGGCGCTGCTGGCCGGCCTGGGGTTCGAGGTCACCGCATCGACCGGCCGGCCGCAGGAGGCCGACTACCTGCGCGTGATGGGCGCACGGCACATCGTCGACCGCAGCGAGCTGTCGTTGCCCGGCAAGCCGCTGCAGAGCGAGCGCTGGGCGGGTGTCGTCGATTCGGTCGGCAGCCACACGCTGGTCAACGCGCTGGCACAGACCCGCTGGAGCGGCGCGGTCGCCGGCTGCGGCCTGGCCGGCGGCAGCGACCTGCCCGGCACGGTGATGCCGTTCATCCTGCGCGGCGTCACGCTGTACGGCATCAACTGCGTGTTCCAGCCGAACGGCGTACGCGATCAGGCCTGGGCGCTGCTGGCCGAGCACCTGAAGCCCGCACAGCTGGCACAGATGACACACGAGGTCGGCTTGAGCGACGTGGTGCAGGCCAGCGGCGACCTGCTGGCCGGTCGCATCCGTGGCCGCACCGTGGTGGACGTCCACCGATGAGCGCCGCGCCCGAACGCGATGACGACGAGACCCGCATCGTCGTCATCGACGACTACCCGGACGCGGTGGCCTCGCTGGTCGCGGCGCTGCAAGAGCATGGCTGCACCGTGCGTTCGGCCAGCGACGGCCTGAGCGCACTCGAGCTGATCGAGCGTTTCGAACCACATTGCGTGCTGTTGGACATCCAGATGCCGGGGCTGGACGGCCTGACGCTGGCACAGCGCCTGCGCGACCGGCACGGCAACGACATCGTGCTGATCGCGATCACCGGCGGCAGCCCGGCCGACAAGACGGTGGCCGCCACTTTCGACCTGGTGGACCACTGGTTCACCAAGCCGATCGATATCAAGAAGCTGATGCAGCTCGTTCGAGCGGGGTGATTTGGCCCCCACGGGCCCTTCCGGGCCCTGCCCCCCGAGGGGGCTCGCGCAGCGGACCGGCGAAGCCGGATCCGCGCACGCCACTTGGTCGGCGGCGGGGCTTCGCGCGCCTTAGAAGACGGGTCCCCTCGACATCAAAGGAATCGTTCGAGCAAGCGCTTTGAATGCCGGTCCAGCGCCAGCAGGTTCGGCACCTTGAAGACGATGCCATGGCCGCTGGTGATCAGCAACGCGGCGTGGCTGCCGGGCAGGCGGCGGATGTCTTCCTCACCCTTGAGCACCAGCTGCGTCGGGCCACGGTCGGTCTCGACATCCCAGGTGCTGGGGGTCGAGAAGGTCGACACTTTCAACAGGTGCTTGATCTCGGGCGTGAACTCGCGGCTGGCCAGCTCTTCCTCGAGCAGCGCACGGATGGCCGGCGACAGGCCCGACAACCGTGGCACCCACGCCAGCTCGCGGCCCTCGGTGCTGACCAGCGACAGCCCTTCGTCAGGTGCGCCAATCGGGAACGCGCGCACCGGCGTGATGCCCTCGTGAACCGCGCCGTCGCCGCCGATGAAGACCAGCCGCCCCAACGCGTCGCGCGACAGCTGGAAATCTCCCATTTCCGATCCGACGGCGCTCATTGACTCGCCTCCACGTGTGCCGACGGTTGCTGCAAGGTGCTGGCGATCAGCACCGCGTCATGGTCGGTGCCCTCGCCGTCGCTGCGTTCGGCCTCGGCCTTGCGGGCTTGCGCCTCGTACAGCCGCCAGTAGGCGCCCTGCTTGGCCATCAACTCGTCGTGCGGGCCGACCTCGACCACCTCGCCGCGGTCCATCACGACCAGCCGGTCGGCCTTGCGCAGGGTCGACAGCCGGTGCGCGATCGCGATCGTCGTGCGGCCCTTGACCAGGTTGTCGAGCGCCTTCTGGATTTCCTTCTCGGTCTCGGTGTCGACCGCCGACGTCGCCTCGTCGAGGATCAGCAGGCGCGGGTCGATCAGCAGCGCCCGGGCGATCGAGATGCGCTGGCGTTCACCGCCCGACAGGCCCTGGCCGCGCTCGCCGACCAGCGAGTCATAGCCCTGCGGCAAGCGCAGGATGAACTCGTGCGCATGCGCCGCGCGTGCCGCGGCGACGATCTCGTCACGCGTCGCGCCGGGCTTGCCGTAGGCGATGTTCTCGGCCACGGTGCCGAAGAACAGGAACGGCTCCTGCAGCACCAGGCCGATGTGGCGCCGGTAGTCGGACACCGCGAAGCGCCGGATGTCGACGCCATCGACCAGGATGCGGCCGTCGGTCACGTCGTAGAAACGACAGATCAGGTTGACCAGCGTGCTCTTGCCCGAACCGCTGTGGCCGACCAGGCCGATCATCTCGCCCGGGTTGATCTCGAGGTTCAGGCCGCGGATCACCGAGCGGTTGCCGTAGCGAAAGCCGATGCCGTCCATCGTCACGCCGCCCTGCAGCGCGCCGCCGGGCAACTCGCTCAACTTCACCGGGTTGGCCGGCTCGGGCACGTTCGACACATGGTCGAGGATGTCGAAGATGCGCTTGGCGCCGGCCGCGGCCTTTTGCGTCACCGAGACGATGCGGCTCATCGAATCGAGCCGGCCGTAGAAACGCCCGATGTAGGCGATGAACGCGGTCAGCACACCGACCGTGATCTCGCCCTTGCTGACCTGCCAGATGCCGAAGGCCCAGACCACCAGCAGGCCGATGTCGGTCAACAGCGAGACCGTCGGGCCGAACAGGCTCCAGGTCTTGTTCAGGCGGTCATTGACCAGCAGGTTTTGCTTGTTCGCGTCGCGAAAGCGCCCGGCCTCGCGCGCTTCCTGCGCAAACGCCTTGACCACGCGGATGCCGGGGATGGTGTCGGCCAGCACGTTGGTCACGTCGCCCCAGACACGGTCGATCTTCTCGAAGCCGGTGCGCAACCGGTCGCGCACCATGTGGATCATCCAGGCGATGAAGGGCAGCGGCAGCAAGGTGACCAGCGCCAGCCACGGGTTGATCGAGAACAGGATCGCCGAGGTCATGCCGAGCAGCAGCACGTCGGTCGCGAAGTCGAGCGCGTGCAACGACAGGAAGACCGAGATGCGGTCGGTCTCCGAGCCGATGCGGCTCATCAGGTCGCCGGTGCGCTTGGCGCCGAAGTAGTCGAGCGACAGTTGCAGCAGGTGCTCGAACGCCCCGACGCGCAGGTCGGCAGCGATGCGCTCGGAGACGATCGCGAGCAGCCAGGTCCGCGCCCAGCCCAGGCTCCAGGCCAGCAGTGCCGAGCCCAGCAGCCCCGACAGCAGCAGCATCACGTAGTCGGGATCGATCTTCTGCCCGTTCTGGAACGGGATCAGCACCTCGTCCATCAGCGGAATCGTCAGGTAAGGCGGCACCAGGTGCGCGCCGGTCGACGCCAGCGTCAGCAGGAAACCGATCAACAGCCGGCCCTGGTAGGGTTTGGCAAAGCGCCACAGCCGCAGCAGCACCCAGGTCGACGGCGGCTCGGTCAGCTCGCGGGTGCACATCGGGCATTCGTCCGAGTCCGGCGGCAGCGGGGCGCGGCAGCTCGGACACCGGGTCGGGTCGTCGCCCTCCGGCGTTACGCCCAAGGCGCGGGCATGTTGCAACTGTTCGAAACGTTTGACCAGCCGCAGCGCCTGGACATTTGCCCCCAGCGTGAAGCGCCAGCGGGTAATCAGACGATGCGCATCGGCCAGTTCCAGCGTGCCGACGCCCGCGTGGTCGTGGTGGCGCAGCGTCAGCCCAGGCACAAGGTCGTAACGTTGCCAGCCGCCGGTGGGCCCCAGGCGCGCCAACAATGCACCCTCGCTGAGCACCAGCTGGCCGGTGGAAAAGTGCAAGTCCTCGTCAAGGTCAACCTGGAGCGCGGCGAGCACGTTGTCCCCGGCAGCCAGGGGCGCTGCCGCAGGGGCAGCCGGGGTATTTTGTTGATGTTGCATGCTGAGCGCGGCATTTTCCTTGAAAGCGCGGCTGGCGCGCCCCCCGTGCCAGCCCCAGGCAGCGGCCGAGGCGCGGCGGGCGCAAAATTCGCTCCTCGCGCCAGCCGCCGGCAACTAGCGCTCCCTGGCCTGCCCACCCTGTAAACCCATCCATGACCGCCCAGAAGAACGACATCCAGCTCCAGCGCATCACCTACCTGCGCGGCCCCAACATCTGGACCTACCGCTCGGTGCTCGAAGTCTGGCTCGACCTCGGCGAACTCGAAGACCACCCCTCCGACAAGCTGCCCGGCTTCACCGACCGGCTGCTGCTGCTGCTGCCGGCGCTGGCCGAGCACCATTGCGGCGTCGGCGAGCGCGGCGGCTTTCTGCAGCGCCTGCGCGAAGGTACCTGGGCCGGCCACGTGCTGGAACACTGCGTGATCGAGCTGCTGAATCTGGCCGGCATGCCCACCGGCTTCGGCCAGACGCGCTCGACCAGCCAGCACGGCGTCTACCGCATGGTGTTCCGTTCGCGCAATGAACAGGTCGGCCGCACCGCGCTGGCCGAAGGCCATGCGCTGCTGATGGCAGCCATCAACGACAAGCCGTTCGACGTGCCCGCCGCCGTCGCCAAGGTGCGCGACGCGATCGACGACTGCTACCTGGGCCCCTCCACCGCCTGCATCGTCGCCGCGGCCACCGACCGCCGCATCCCGCACATCCGGCTGAACGACGGCAACCTGGTGCAACTGGGCTACGGCGCCCGCCAGCGCCGCATCTGGACGGCCGAAACCGACCTGACCGGCGCGATCGCCGAGACCATCGCCTGCGACAAGGACCTGACCAAGAGCCTGTTGACGGCCTGCGGCGTGCCGGTGCCTGAAGGCGAGATCGTCGACAGCCCGGCCGCGGCCTGGCGCGCCGCGCAGGATTTCGACGCCCCGGTCGTCGTCAAGCCAACCGACGGCAACCACGGCCGTGGCGTGACGCTCGATCTGACCCAAGAAGCCGACGTGCACGCCGCCTACGAGGTGGCCGCGCGCCACGGCAGCGAGGTGATGGTCGAGCGCTACATCCCTGGCCAGGAGCACCGGCTGCTGGTGGTCGGTGGCCGCGTCGTTGCCGCCGCCCGTGGCGAAACCGCCTGGGTCACCGGTGACGGCCAGCACAACGTGGCCGACCTGGTCGACCAGCAGATCAACAACGACCCGCGCCGCGGCACCACCGAAGACCACCCGCTGAACCGGTTGAACCCGCGCGAAGACGGCGTGATGCTGCTCGACCTGCAGCGCCAGGGCTTCACGCCAGACTCGGTGCCCCCCGCGGGCAAGCGGGTGCTGGTGCAGCGCAACGGCAACGTCGCGATCGACTGCACCGATGACGTTCACCCCGAGGTCGACCACTACGTTTCGCTGGCCGCGCGGGCCGTCGGGCTGGACATCGCCGGCATCGACGTGGTCGCCGAAGACATCAGCCGCCCGCTGCACGAGCAAGGCGGCGCAGTGGTCGAGGTCAACGCCGGCCCCGGGCTGCTGAGTCACCTGAAGCCGGCGGTCGGCAAGCCGCGGCCGGTCGGCCAGGCGATCGTCGAGCAGCTGTTCCCGAGCGACGAGCACGACGCGCACCCCGGCCGCATCCCGATCGTCGGCGTCGCCGGCACGCGCAACACCGACGTGATCGCCCGCGCGATCGCCTGGCTGGTGCACCTGTCGGGCCGTCACACCGCGCTGGCCTGCCGCGGCGGCCTGTTCGTCGGCCAACGCCGCACCGAGCCGGCCGTCGCCAAGAGCTCGGCCTACTGGGAAGCCAGCCACCGCCTGCTGATGAACCGCGATGCCCAGGCCGCGGTGTTCGAGAACGGCCCGGCGCTGATCCTCGACGAAGGCCTGCCGTACGACCGCTGCCATGTCGGCGTGGTGACCGATTTCGACGGCGCGCACGACCTGAAGCGGCACGACATCAGCGAGTCCGACCAGCTGTACAAGGTGCTGCGCACCCAGATCGACGTGGTGCTGGACGACGGTGTCTCGGTGCTGAACGCGAACGACCCGCGCATCACCGAACTGGCCGACCTGAGCGATGGCGAGGTGCTGTATTACGCGATCGACGGCGGCGGCGACGCGCCGCAGCTGCTGCGCGACCACAGCCTCGACGGCGGCCGCGCGGCGATCCTGCGCAACGGCCGCGTGATGCTGATGACCGGCGCCAGCGAACATGCCGGGCCCGACCTGCACGGCATCCTGCGACGCCACGGCCACGGCGGTGCCGGCGAGCTGGCCGCGCTGTCCGAAGCGCTGCTGGCCGCCGTTGCCGCGGCCTGGGCCTTCGGCATTTCGCCAGAGTTGATCGCCGCCGGCGTCGAGACGTTCGACGTCGGCCCGGCCCGCGCCTGATCGCCCTTGCAGCACAAGACCTGACGACGACCGCCCCATGGACATTTCCCGCATCCGCACCCTGCGTGGCCCCAACCTCTGGAGCCGCCACACCGCCGTCGAGGCCATCGTCTCGTGTACCGAGCCCGAGCGTGCGCTGAGCACGCTGCCCGGTTTCGAGGCCCGGCTGCGCGCCCTGTTCCCCGGCCTGGGCGCGCTTCGCCGCCGGCCTGAAGAGGCCTCGCTGGCCCATGTGCTCGAAGCCGCCACGCTGGCACTGCAGACGCAGGCCGGCTGCCCGGTCACCTTCAGCCGCTGCACCGCCACGGTGGATCCCGGCGTCTACCAGGTGGTCGTCGAGTACAGCGAAGAAAAGGTCGGCCGCCAGGCGCTCGAAGCCGCCGAGGCATTGATCCGCTCGGCATTGGCCGAAGAATCGGTGGCGCCGTTCGATTGCGACACCACGATCCACGCGCTGCGCGAACTGGACGAAGACATTCGCCTTGGTCCCTCGACCGGCTCGATCGTCAACGCCGGCATCGCCCGCGGCATCCCGTTCCGCCGCCTGACCAGCGGCAGCCTGGTGCAGTTCGGCTGGGGCGCCAAGCAGCGCCGCATCTGGGCCGCCGAGGTCGACTCGACCAGCGCGGTGTCCGAATCGATCGCGCAGGACAAGGACCTGTGCAAGACGCTGCTGCGCGCCGCCGGCGTGCCCGTGCCGCTGGGCCGCCCGGTGGCCAGCATCGAGGATGCGATCGCCGCGGCCGAAGAGATCGGCTGGCCGGTGGTCTGCAAGCCGCAGGACGGCAACCAGGGCAAGGGTGTCACCGTCAACATCACCGACACCGACGGCCTGGCTGCGGCCTACAAGACGGCCGAGGAGATCGGCCACCCGATGGTCGAGAAGTTCCTGCCGGGCAGCGACTTCCGCATGCTGGTGGTTGGCAACAGGCTGATCGCCGCCGCGCGGCGTGACCCGCCGCAGGTCAGCGGCGACGGTGTGCACACGGTGCGCCAGCTGGTCGACCAGGTCAACGCCGACCCGAAACGCGGCGACGGCCATGCGACCTCGTTGACCAAGATCCGCTTCGACGACATCGCCGTCGCGCGGCTGGCGATGCAGGGGCTGACGCCGGAGTCGGTGCCGCCCAAGGGCCAGCGCGTGACGCTGCGCAACAACGCGAACCTGTCGACCGGCGGCACCGCGACCGACGTGACCGACGACGTGCACCCCGAGGTCGCCGCGCGTGCGGTGGCCGCCGCGCGCATGGTGGGCCTGGACATCTGCGGTGTCGACGTGGTCTGCGAGACCGTGATCCGCCCGCTCGAAGAACAGCATGGCGGCGTGGTCGAGGTGAATGCCGCGCCGGGGCTGCGCATGCACCTGTCGCCGTCGTACGGCAAGGGCCGGGCGGTCGGCGAAGCCATCATCAACCACCTGTATCCGCCGGGCGACGATGGCCGCATCCCGGTCGTCGCCGTCACCGGCACCAATGGCAAGACGACCACCACGCGGCTGATCGCCCACCTGTTCGGCGCCAGCGGCCTGCGTGTCGGCATGACCAACACCGACGGCGTGCACGTCAACGGCCGCCAGATCGACTCGGGCGACTGCTCGGGCCCGAAGAGCGCGCGCAACGTGCTGATGAACCCGCAGGTCGACGCCGCGGTGTTCGAAACGGCACGCGGCGGCATCCTGCGCGAGGGGTTGGGCTACGACCGCTGCCAGGTCGCCGTCGTCACCAACATCGGCGCCGGCGACCACCTTGGCCTGAACTACATCACCACGGTCGAAGACCTGGCGGTGTTGAAGCGCGTGATCGTGCAGAACGTGGCCCCCACCGGCTACGCGGTGCTGAACGCGACCGATGCGCACTGCGTCAACATGGCCACCACCTGCCCCGGCGGCATCATCTACTTCGCGCAGGACCGCCACCACCCGGTGCTGGCCACGCACCGCGCGCAGGGCCAACGCTGCGTCTACGTCGAAGGCGACCAGATCGTCGTCGCCGAAGGCAACTGGCGCGAGTTCGTCGCGCTGCGGGACATCCCGCTGACGCGCCACGGCACGATCGGCTTCCAGATCGACAACGCGATGGCCGCGATCGCCGCCGCGTGGGGCGTCGGTCTGAGCTGGGACGCGATCCGCTCGGGTCTGGCCAGCTTCGTCAACGATGCCGACAACGCGCCCGGCCGCTTCAATGTGATGGACTATCGCGGTGCGACGCTGATCGCCGACTACGGCCACAACCCGGACGCGATGCGCGCGCTGGTGGCCGCCGTGGCCGCGATGCCGGCCAAGCGCCGCTCGGTCGTCATCTCGGGCGCCGGCGACCGCCGCGACGAAGACATCCGCGAGCAGACCCAGATCCTGGGCACCGCCTTCGACGAGGTGATCCTGTACCAGGACGCCTGCCAACGGGGCCGCGAAGACGGCGAGGTGCTGGCCTTGCTGCGCCAGGGCCTGGAAGGTGCGCAGCGCACCCGCCACATCCAGGAAATCACCGGCGAGTTCATCGCCATCGACACCGCGCTGGCGCGGCTGGAGCCGGGTGACCTGTGCCTGGTGCTGGTCGACCAGGTCGAAGAAGCGCTCGCCCACCTGGCCAAGCGGGTCGCTGAATAGAGCCCCCACGGGCCCTTCCGGGCCCTGCCCCCCGAGGGGGCTCGCGCAGCGGACCGGCAAAGCCGGATCCGCGCACGCCACTTGATGGACGGCTGCCCTGCGGGCGCCTGTAGTTGCGCGGGAGTTGTTTCCTTCTCCGTTCGGGCTGAGCTTGTCGAAGCCCAGGCCACCGCTCTACGGCAACACCTTGGCATTTCGTCCGGGTTTTCGGCGCTTCAGCCCGCCAATCGGACGCTTCGTCCTTTCCCGGATCGTATTTGTAACGGCTTGCAGTTAAGGTGCCCATCACCCGTCAAGCGCCCACCGGCGCCCGACGGGTTAGACCCGGGCGCCTATCCACGGCGCCTTTCGCTTGTTGGAAACCGCTGCTGATGAACACCCTGAAACTGTCGACGCTCGCCGTCCTCGTACACCTGGCCGCGGCCAGCTTCGCCGCTGCCCCTGTCGCGGGCCTGGACCGCCCGGGCTTCGACCCCGCGGTGCGCGCCCAGGACGACCTGTTCCATGCGGCCAACGGCGGCTGGATCAAGGCCACCGAGATCCCCGCCGACAAGTCGGAGTACGGCAGCTTCATCCAGCTGCGGGACCTGTCCGACCGGCGCGCCCGCGCGATCGTCGAAGAGCTGGCCAAGCAGCAGCTCAAACCCGGCAGCGTCGACCAGAAGGTCGGTACTTTCTATGCCACCTACCTCGACACCGACGCGATCGACAAGGCCGGCTTGGGCCCGATCCAGCCGACGCTGGCCGAGATCGACGCGATCAAGACGCCGAAGGAGCTGGCGACCTGGCTCGGCAAGGTGCAAGGCCGCGTCGAGGCGCCGATCCAGCTCTACGTGATGGCGGATTTCAAGAACCCGACGATGAACCAGGCATTGACCTGGCAAGGCGGGTTGGGCCTGCCGGACCGCGACTACTACCTGAAGAAGGAAGAAGAACGCTTCATCAAGGCCCGCGCCGCGTACGAAACCTACCTGACCACGCTGGCCACGCTGGCCGGCCTGAAGGACCCGGCCGACACCGCCAAGCGCGTGATGGCGATCGAGTACCGCATCGCCGAGGCACACTGGGACAAGGTCGAGAACCGCAACCCGGTCAAGATCTACAACCCGATGACGGTGGCCGAGTTGGCCAAGGCCGCGCCGGGGCTGGACTGGGCGACCTTCCTGCAGGCCGCCAACCTGGGGCAGGTCGAGCGCCTGTCGGTGTCGCAGCCGAGCACCGCGACCGCCGTCGCCAAGCTGTACGCCGAGGTGCCGCTGGCGGACTGGAAGCTGTATTTCAAGCTGCGCAGCCTGGACGAGGCCGGCCCGGTGCTGCCCAAGGCCTTCCGTGATGCACGCTTTGCCTTCCGCGGCACGGCGTTGACCGGCGCCAAGGAGGAGAAGCCGCGCTGGCAGCTGGGCATCGCCCAGGTCAACGGCGCGCTCGGCGAAGCGGTGGGCCAGCTCTACGTGGCCAAGCACTTCCCGCCCGAATACAAGGCCCGCATGCAGGAGCTGGTGGGCAACCTGCTGGCGTCGTACAAGGAGTCGATCGATGGCCTGACCTGGATGACGCCGGCCACCAAGGCCCAGGCGCAGGCCAAGCTGGCCAAGTACATGACCAAGATCGGCTACCCCGACCAGTGGCGCGACTACAGCAAGCTCGAGGTCCGCTCGGGCGACGCGCTGGGCAACGCGCAGCGGGCCTCGCGCTTCGAGTGGAACCGCATCGCCGCCAAGGCCGGCAAGCCGGTCGACCGCGCCGAGTGGGGCATGACGCCGCAGACCGTCAACGCCTACTACAACCCGAGCCTGAACGAGATCGTCTTCCCGGCCGCGATCCTGCAGCCGCCGTTCTTCGACATGGCTGCCGACGACGCCGTCAACTACGGCGCGATCGGTGCGGTGATCGGCCACGAGATCAGCCACGGTTTCGACGACCAGGGCAGCCAGTTCGACGGCGAAGGCGTGCTGCGCAACTGGTGGACCGACGACGACCGCAAGGCCTTCGAGGCGGTGGGCAGCAAGCTGATCGCGCAGTACGAAGGCTACGAGCCGCTGCCCGGCAAGAAGCTCAACGGCAAGCTGACGCTGGGCGAGAACATCGCCGACCTGTCGGGCTTGCAGATCGCCTACAAGGCCTACCAGCGTTCGCTCAAGGGCAAGCCGGCTCCGGTGATCGAGGGCTACACCGGCACGCAGCGCTTCTTCCTCGGCTGGTCGCAGGCCTGGCGCGAGAAGGTGCGTGAAGAGCGCGCGATGCAGCTGCTGACGACGGATCCGCACTCGCCGCCGGAATTCCGCGCCAACGGCGCCGCGGTGAACCACGACGGCTTCCACGAAGCCTTCGGCACCAAGGCCGGCGACAAGATGTTCAAGGCCCCGGACGAGCGCATCCGCATCTGGTGACGCCAGCCCGGCGGGCCGGCCTTGGGTAGTTCCGGCCCGCCGGCGGTGTGCGTGTGCCGCTCAGAAGCTGTGAATGAATCCGGCGCGCCCGAGCAGGTCGCCCAAGCGTGGCCAATCTAGACGCAAAGCACAGCCATAGCTCGGGCTATGGCGAGCATTTGCAACAACGAGTGGCCGCGTTTGGGCGGGCTGAGCGGGTGGGGGGATTCGTTCACAGCTTCTCAGGCCCCGCGCAAGCCGAACAGGTTGCCCCACGGGTCCTTGAACTGGGCCATCGTGCGGCCCGCGTCGATGAGCATCGGGCCACGGTACAGCTGCGCACCCAGGGCTTCGGCATGCGCGCGCATGGCCTGGAAGTCGTCGACCGGCCAGTAGACAACCGAGCCGGCGGCGCCGCTGGCGACCTTGGCATCGGCCGGCACGAATTCCATCTGCACACCGTCATGCACCAGCAGATCGAAGGGCGCAGGGTCGATCAAGTGCACCAGGCGCGCGGCGGGCCAGAGCCGGTGGTACCAGGCCAGCGCCGCGACCGGGTCGGCGCAGTGGATCAGCACCGCCATCGCCGGGCGCGTGGCCAGCACCGGCGACCTGCCCGGCAACGGGCACACCATCCAGGTTTCGTCTTGCGCCTGGCCGTCGACCCAGCCGGCCGCCGGTTCGGTGCCCCAGGCCACGAAGCCCAGCGACCGGTACAGCGCAAGGGCCGGCCCGTTGTGGGCGTTCACGCCCAGCATCACCTGGCGCAGGCTCGGCTCGCCGGCGGCTTGCGCCAGCACGTGGGCCACCAGCAACTGGGCGACACCCTGCCGCCGCCAGTCGGGCGCGACATACATGCCCCACAGCACTGCCTTGTGCGCCATCTTGGCCATCGATTCGCGGCCCAGGCCGGCCACACCCACCAGCCAGTCGTCCGCGGCGAACGCGCCGTAGACACAGAAGATCCCTTCGCCCTCCAGTCGCGCAGCGACCTCGGTCACCGGTTCGCCGGCCTCTTCCGCGTGGCTGGAGGCAAATGCCGACGGGCATTCGAGCAGGCCTTGCAGGCGCAGCGCCTGAAAGGCCGCGGCATCGGCGGGGCCCAGGCGCCGGATGGTGGCCGTCATGCCGGCACCTCCGGCCGACGCCATTGGGTGATCTGCGCTGGCGTGTCGAGCAGGTAGCGCGGCGCTTCGGCCTGCAGTTCGTCGCGGCTGCCATGACCCCACAGCACACCGGCCGCGGCCAGACCATTGCGGTGCGCGGCGATCAGGTCGAACGCGCGGTCACCGACCATCAGGCTGGCATCGCCGACCTGACCGGCCGCGCGCAGCGCCTCGATCTGCTGCCACTTGTGCACGCCGATCTCGCCGCCATCGACGAACCGGAACAGGTGGTCGAGCTGGAACAGCGCCAGGATCTTGCAGGCGAAATCGCGCCGCTTCGAGGTGCACAGCCCCAAAGGCACGCCGGCATCGGCAAGCGCCGTCAAGGCTTCGGGGATACCGGCGTAGAGCTGGTTCTCGGCATAGCCGATGTCGCCATAGCGTTCACGGTACGCAGCCACCAGCGCGTGGATCGTGCTGTCGTCGTCGCGGCCGGTGATGGCGCGAAAACTCTCGTCCAGCGGCGGGCCGATGAAACGCGAAACCGCGCCCGGCGCCAGCGGCATGAAGCCGTGGCGTTCGAGCGCGTGGTTGATCGAGCGGCCGATGCCGAGCTGCGGATCGCTCAGCGTGCCGTCGAGATCGAACAGGATCAGGTCGTGTGGCATCGACGGGCAGTATGCCCGCCGCGCCGCACGACGCCGACGCCCAAGCTCAGGGGTTGTAGAGCTTGATTTCCTTGTTCCAGCGGAACATCGTGGTCGCCTGGCCCGAGTAGACATGCATCTCGACCGTGTGCGAGCCCTGCGCGACGCTGGCGAAGGTCTGGTAGTTCATGACCTGGTAGCCGCCACCGGCACGGATGATGCCGTTGAACGGGCAGTTGATGTAGCTGCCGTCGATCATCAAGCAGACCGCGGCGTTGTTCTCGGTCGCCACGGCGGCCAGTTGCGCGTTCATGTTGGCGGCGATCGTGCAACCGGCGGCGTTGCCGCAGTTCAGCGTCAGCGTGGTGCCGACGACGTTGAAGCCCGGGTTGATCGCGACCGATGCGCTGTCGGTGTCGAAGTAGGTCTTCTTCAGTGCGTGCGGCGTGCTGATGGCCTCGGCCGACATTTTCTTGGCCGAATGCACGCCCGGGGGCTCGCCGCCGGCAAAGGCGCTGAAGGCGAAAGCGGCCGCGACGGCAGCCAGGGACAACTTGGCAACATAAGACATGGAACCTCCTGAATTGCTGGGGGTTGGGGCGCGGTGGGCTGTGTGCCCTTCTTGCCCCACCTGCCGCGGTGAACTGCGGCTGGCGTGCGCATTGTTGAGAAGGGCCTCGCCGTGCGACACCCTGCATCCGAAGGGTCCGCCCCCCTTGCTCGTGGGGCCTCTTGGGGGGCTCCCCACTGCAGCTTGTGCTCCCGGTTCAGGCGAATGGCTGTGCTGGTGCAAGACGCAGACGACGTGGGTGCGCCCGGCTGCGTCGGGCCGTGAGTGGGCCAGTTGTGCGGGAGAAGAAAGGGAAAGGGCCATGCCGCACCGGCGGTTTCAGCGCCGCCGATGCCAGCATGACCCGTTCAACGTCGAGACCGCTCAGGGGCGATACAGCTTGAACTCCTTGTTCCAGCGATGCAGGTTGGTGGCCACCGACGTGAAGATGCGCATCTGCACCGTGTGGTTGCCCAGCGCCACGGAGGTGAAGGTCTGGTAGTTCATGACCTGGAAGCCACTGCCCGCGCGGATGATGCCGTTGAAGGGGCAGCTGACGCTGGAGCCGTCGACGATCAGGCAGATCGCCGCGGCGTTCTCGGTCGCCGCAGCGGCCAGCTGCGCATTCATGTTGCCGGCGATGGTGCAGCCGGCCGTGTTCGCGCAGTTGACCGTCAGCACGGTGCCGATGTCGTTGTTGCCGACGGCCAGCGGCGTCGACGTGCTGGAGGTGTCGAAGAAGGTCTTCTGCAGCTTGTGCGAGGTGCTGATCGCCATCGGCGAGACCTTGCTGACCGCCTTCGATCCAGGCGGCTCGCTGCCGGCCTGAGCGCCGGCGGACATGGCCAGGGCTGCGGCGGCAGCCAGCGAGAGCTTAAGGAGTTGGGACACGGGTGACCTCCAGACTTGGTATGGCACGAACAAGCTGCCGAGGCCCGGGGGCACTCGGCCCACTGCCACCGTTGTTTCGGCGGCAGGCCGTGCATGTTCGAAGGCACACCGACGTGCGTCACCCCCGCAGACAGCAGGGGGTCTGTCCCTCTTTTGCGGCGTGTCCCCCCTCGTTTGAAGCGGGCCGCTCTCGCTCAGGCGGCGTTGGCAGTGGCCGGTGCCGGCGTGCGGATCAGGTGGTCGAACGCGCCCAGCGCGGCCTTCGCGCCATCGCCGGTCGCGATGATGATCTGCTTGAACGGGACCGTGGTCACATCGCCAGCGGCGAACACGCCCGGCACACTGGTCTGGCCCTTCGCGTCGACGACGATCTCGCCGTGGCGACTCAGCTCGACCACGCCCTTCAACCACTCGGTGTTGGGCACGAGGCCGATCTGCACGAAGACACCTTCGAGCGGCACCTGGTGCGACTGGCCGCTGGCGCGGTCGGTGTAGACCAGCCCGTTGACCTTCTGGCCGTCGCCGGTGATCTCGGTGGTCTGCGCCTTCGTGTGCACGGTGACGTTCGGCAAGCTGTCGAGCTTGTTGACCAGCACCGCGTCGGCGCGCAGCGCGTCGGCGAACTCCAGCAGCGTCACGTGTTGCACGACGCCGGCCAGGTCGATTGCGGCCTCGACACCCGAGTTGCCGCCGCCGATCACCGCGACGCGCTTGCCCTTGAACAGCGGGCCGTCGCAATGCGGGCAGTAGGCCACGCCCTTGTTCTTGTACTCGGCCTCGCCGGGCACGTTGACGTTGCGCCAGCGCGCGCCGGTCGAGATGACGATCGAGCGGCTCTTCAGCGATGCGCCATTGGCCAGTTGCACCTCGACCAGGCCACCCGGCTCGGCCGCCGGCACCAGCTTGTCGGCGCGCTGGTTGTTCATGATGTCGACCTCGTAGGTGCGCACGTGCTGCTCGAGTGCCGCCGCGAACTTCGGCCCTTCGGTCTCTTTCACCGAGATGAAATTCTCGATCGCCAGCGTGTCCAGCACCTGGCCGCCGAAGCGCTCGGCGACCACGCCGGTGCGAATGCCCTTGCGCGCGGCATAGATCGCCGCGGCCGCGCCGGCCGGGCCACCACCGACGACCAGCATGTCGTACGGGGCCTTCTCGGCCAGCTTCGCGGCTTCGCGCTCGGCGGCGCCACTGTCGACCTTGGCCAGGATCTCGGCCAGCTCCATGCGGCCGGTGCCGAAGGGCTGCCCATTCAGGTAGACCGAGGGCACGACCATCACCTGGCGCTCGTCGACCTCGCGCTGGAACAGGCCCCCGTCGATCGCCACATGGCGCACGCGCGGGTTCAGCACGGCCATCAGGTTCAGCGCCTGCACGACATCGGGGCAGTTGTGGCAGGTCAGCGACATGTAGGTCTCGAAGACGAAATCGCCTTCGAGACCGCGGATCTGCTCGATCACGTCGGGCTCGACCTTGGGCGGGTGGCCGCCAGCCTGCAGCAGCGCCAGCACCAGCGAGGTGAACTCGTGGCCCATCGGGATCGCGGCGAAGCGCACGCCGATGTCGGCACCGATGCGGTTGATCGAGAACGACGGCCGGCGTGCATCGTCACCGTCGTAGCGCACGCTGATCTGGCCAGCCGGCGCCAACTCGGCCAATTCGCCGAGCAGCTCGCGCATCTCGGCCGAGGCCGGCCGGTCGTCGAGGCTCGCCACCAGTTCGATCGGCTGGGCGATGCGCTCGAAATAGGCCCGCAACTGGGCTTGGGTGGCGGTGTCCAACATGGGTCGATTCCTTGTGATCGGGCAAGGCTGCGCCCACTCGGCTTGGCAAATGCCAGCCTCTGCGCAACTGAGAGAGGGGAAAGTGAGTAAGCGGAACGAAGTAGCCTGGATCCCGTTGCGAGCCCGTCAAGGTCGGAGCCGAGCCGCACAGCCGTACTCCCGTACGGCGAGCAGCGCAGGCCCGAGATTGGCGGGCGCAGCAGGGAGACGGGCTGCTTCGTTAGATCTTGCCGACCAGGTCCAGCGACGGGGTCAGCGCCTTGGCGCCCTCGTTCCACTTGGCCGGGCAGACCTGGTTCGGGTTCTTGGCCACGAACTGGGCCGCCTTCAGCTTGCGCAGCGTTTCCTTCACGTCACGGGCGATTGCGTTGTCGTGCACTTCCATCGTCTTGATCGTGCCTTCCGGGTCGATCACGAAGGTGCCGCGCAGCGCCAGGCCTTCTTCAGGGATGTGCACGCCGAACGCGTTGGTCAGCACATGGGTCGGGTCGCCGACCAACGGGAACTTGGCCTTGCTGACCGCCGGCGAGGTCTCGTGCCACACCTTGTGCGCGAAGTGCGTGTCGGTCGTGACGATGTAGACCTCGGCGCCGGCCTTCTGGAATTCGGCATAGTTGTCGGCCGCGTCTTCGACCTCGGTCGGGCAGTTGAAGGTGAAGGCGGCCGGCATGAAGATCAGCACCGACCACTTGCCCTTGAGCGACTCCTCGGTGAGCGCGATGAACTTGCCATTGTGGAAAGCTTCGGCCTTGAACGGTTGGACCTTGGTGTTGATCAGCGACATGGTGGAGATTCCTTCTATAAAGCAGGGGTTGAACGGATGGGACGAATGTTAGGTGCGTTGCAGCATTTGCATGATTGATTGATCTGATTCGTCTTATTGAGAGGATCTATTGACCACGTCGTCCCTTGAAGAGTCCGACCGCTGCCCGCGCTGCGGCAGTGGCTTTCATTGCGGTGTCGCTGACACCACCCCCTGCGCTTGCAGCACTCTCCGGCTGAGTGAGGACTTACGCGCAACGCTCAGGGCCCGCTACACCGGCTGTCTGTGCCTGGCTTGTCTGCGGGCACTCAGCCAGGGCGCGACGCTGGAGCCGACGCCGAGTCGGCCGTCTGCACGGTAAATCGAGTCAAGCAGCGGGATCGCGGGCCGATAAGCCGACAAGCACCACAAGCAAGCGTGGTGCCCGTTTGCCATTGCCCGCCCACTGCCCCGCCCGATGTCCCGTCCGATCCCGCCCACCGGCCACGCCGCACCTGGCGCCGCGTCCACCGGCGATGCCCTGGCCGCCGCGCTGGAGCGCCTGCCGCAGGCGGGCGAGGCGGTGTGGTTGCGCGGCTTGCTGGGCGTGGTGGTCGCGGTCCTGATCCTGGCGGCCTGGGCCTTCGTAGCCGCCGCCGACAACCTGGCGGTGTCCAGCGCCGGCGACGCCGAGGCGCTGAACCTCGCAGGGCGCCAGGTCTTTCTGGCCGAACACATGGCCGCCGACGCGCTGGCCGCCGGCAACGGCGTGGACAGTGCGCTGCCGCTCGAAGAGACCCTGCACAAGATGCGAACCGACGCGGTCCGGCTGCACGAGCTGCGAGGGGTCTGGGGCAGCGGTGACGACGAACCCGGGCACTGGACCGCGCGGCGCGAGCGGCTGTGGGCAGCGGCCCAGTCGCTGCAGATGGCACGCGAACGTGGCGACCTGCAGCTCGAGCATTACGTGGCCCGGGTGCAAGGCGAGTCACGCCAGTTCATCACCGCGATGGAACAGGCCGTCAGCGAGCTGCAGACGGCCGCCGAAGACCGCCACCGCGAGACCCGCCATGCCCATGCGGTGCTGGTGGGCCTGCTGGCGCTGGGCATCACGACACTGCTGCTCGGTCTGGGCGAGCCGCTGGCGCGGCGGATCCAGCAGCACCACGCCAAGCTCGCGGCGCAGACGCAGCAGCTGCAGCGGCTGGCGCTGGTGGCCGACCGCACCCAGAACGCCGTGGTGATCACCGACGCCCAGGCGCGCGTCGTCTGGGCCAACGCCGCCTTCACCGGCGTCACGGGCTACAGCCTCGAAGAAGCCTGTGGCCTTCGCCTGGGCACGCTGATGCAGGCCAGCGAGACCGACGACGCCGCTGCATCGGCCCCCCGTGTCGCGCTGAGCCGGGCCCTGGACGAAGGCACGCCGCTGCGGGTCGAACTGCTCAACCGCGGCAAGCACGGCCGCAGCTACTGGGTCGACCTGGACATCCAGCCCTTGCGCGACGACGCCGGCACCTTGACCGGCTTCGTCGCGGTCGAGACCGACATCACCTCGCAGGTCGAACGGCGCCAGTACCTGGACGCGATCCTGCGCGCGCTGCCCGCCGGCCTGCTGGTGCAGGACGCGCGAGGCCGCATCGTCGATGCCAACCAGAAGGCCGAGCAGCTGACCGGGATACCGCGTGATGAACTCATCGGCCGCGAGAGCGTCGACCCGCGCTGGGCGATGGTCAACGCCGAAGGCCTGCCGCTGCGGCCGGTCGATCTGCCGTCGCTGGTCACGCTGCGCACCGGCGAGGCCCTGGAAGACCGGCCGATCGGCGTGCGCACGCCCGAGGGCCAACGCCGCTGGTTGCGCGTCAACACCCAGACGCTGAGGGGCCCCGACGGGTCACCGCAAGGCGTCGTCACCTGCTTCCTCGACGAGACCGAGGTGCGCGCCCAGCGCAACCTGTTGCGCACGACGATCGACGGCGCCGGCGTCGGCACCTGGGACTGGGACATGCAGACCGGGCGCATCGATTACAACGACCGCTGGGCCCGGATGTTCGGCTTCGGGCCGGACGAGGTGCCGCGCACCCTGGACAGCTGGCAAAACCTGGTCCATCCCGACGATGCGACACAGGCCCGGCTCGCGCTGCGGGCCCACCTGGCCGACCCCGACGTGCCCTACCGCACCGAGTTCCGCATGCGGCACCAGTCCGGCGACTGGCGCTGGGTGCTGGCGGCCGGCGCGGTGATCGAGCGCGGGCCGGACGGCCGCGGCCGCCGCATGGCCGGCGTCAACGTCGACATCCATGCCCGCAAGCGGCTGGAGCAGGCCTTGAGCGATGCCGCGCTGACAGACACACTGACCCAGCTGCCCAACCGCGCCGGCATCCAGCAGGCACTGGCCCGCTGCGTCGAGCGTGTGCACGCGAGCCCGGGCGCCGTCTTCGCCGTGCTGTTCATGGACTTCGACCGCTTCAAGCTGGTCAACGACAGCCTGGGCCACGACGCCGGCGACGAGTTGCTGCGCCAGATTGCCGCCCGCGTGAAGCTGACGCTGCGTCCCGGCGACGACATCGCCCGCCTGGCCGACCTGCCGGAGGTGGCCGGTCGCCTGGGCGGCGACGAGTTCGTCGTGCTGCTCGAACGCATCACCCAGCCGAGCGATGCCACCAGTGTGGCGCAGCGGCTGCTCGACGCGCTGGCCGCTCCGTACCAGGTGGCCGGCCGCTCGGTGCAGTCGAGCGTCAGTTTGGGCATCGTCACCAGCGATGTGTCTTCGGCGAGCGTCGAATCGGTGCTGCGCGACGCCGACACGGCGATGTACGAAGCCAAGCGCCGCGGCCGTGGCCGCTACGTGGTGTTCGACCCGGAGATGCACCGCCGCATCCGCCATGCGATGGACCTCGAAGCCGATTTGCGCCAGGCCTTGCAGCAGGAGCAGCTCTACGTCGTCTACCAGCCCATCGTCGCGCTGCAGGGCCGCCGCCCGGTCGGACTGGAGGCGCTGGCACGCTGGCAGCACCCGAAGCGCGGGCTGGTCTCGCCGGCCGAGTTCGTGCCGCTGGCAGAGGAGGCCGGGCTGATCGAGCAGTTGGGCGAATGGGTGCTGCGCCGCGCCTGCGCCGACCTGGCCGCGTGGCAGCGCCAGATGGGCGGGGCCGCCCCGCAATCGGTGGCGGTGAACCTGAGCCGCGCCCAGCTGCGCCCCGGTCACCTGGCGGCCGCGGTGCGGGCCGCGCTCGACGACACCGGCCTGGCGCCGTCCGCGCTGCGGCTGGAGATCACCGAGACGCTGGCGATGCAAGGCGAGTCGGCCCAGGCGGTGCTGGCCGAGCTGCGCGCGATGGGTGTCAGCCTCGCGCTCGACGATTTCGGCACCGGCTATTCGTCGCTGGCGTCACTCGACCAGTTGCCGATCGACACGGTCAAGATCGACCGCTCGTTCGTCATGAAGATGGTGCACAGCTCCTACCAGACCGCGCTGGTCAAGTCGACCGTGCAGGTCGCCGACGCGCTGGCGCTGCGGGTGGTGGCCGAAGGTGTCGAGACCGAGGCCCAGGCCGAGACGCTGGCGGCGCTGGGCTGCCACGCCGGCCAGGGCTACCTGTTCGGCCGGCCGATGGCCGCCGACGACTTCGCCGCCTGGTGGGTGATGCAGCGCCAGACGGACGACGCGCGCGAAGCGCTCGCCGTCTGACGCGGCCCCACCGGCCCGGGCACCCGGGCGCCGTGGGGGCCCGGTGAGGCTGGTGCTCAGTTCGGCTCGCGCAAGGTCCACAGTGTGTAGCTGCCGGTGCCGCTGTACTGGTTGATGCGCCAGCGGTAGGTGCCCGCCCCTGCGTTGTAGGTCAGGCTTTCGTCCGCGCCGGGGCCGTCGCTGCCGGCCACGCGGTCCCACTCGCCGGTGCTGCTGTTGTAGCGCCCGAGGATCAGGTCGAAATCGGTGCCGGCCGCGCCCCGCAGCCATCCGCTGAGCTTGCCGCCGGCGAAGCTGAAGCCGCTGCTGCTCGGGTGGTAGTTGACACCGTTCGAGCCGGTGAAGCTGCCGGTGTACTTGTCGCACCCTTCGCCGGTGCAGGGGTCACCGGGCGGCGGAGTCTTGCCGTGGCCGTAGTTGATCAGACCCGACTGGCCGGCGTACACGCGCTTGCCGTTGCGCTCGGCGTAGCCGCTGTAGGGCTGGCTGCCTTCGAACCAGACCCAGCCGCCGATCAGCTTGTTGTGCACGGCTTCGGCGGCACCGCTGTCGCGCCACAGCGTCCAGTGCACGTGGTCACCGCTGGCGCTGCCGCCGCAGGGCAGCTCGACCCCGCTATTGCCGATGAACTGCCCTTCGACCAGGACCTGGCCGTTGCTGATGGCGGCCTGGTTGCGCAGATGGTAGTAGCCGGTGGCCCAGCCGTTCTTGTGCATCAGCTTGATGTAGGGCCAGCGCGAATTGGTGCAGTACTTGTAGGCGGTGCCCTTGCGCGACGCCAGCACGCGGGCGTCGCCGCCCCAGAAATCGATCGCGTTGTACGGGCGGCTGGAGCCGCTGTCGCCGTGCACGCCGGCCGTGCCCCAGGTCGAGCCCAGCTTCTTGAACGGCATCCCCAGGCCGACGTCCACCGCGAGCGTCGATTCCTCGCCCGCCGCCTCGCGCGCGCGGATCGCGACCAGCCGCTCGGCGAACAGCTCGCGCTCGTCTGCGCTCATCACACTGTCCGGTGCGCGCTTGGCAAGCGCATTGAAGCGCTCGCTGTCTTCCAGCGCGACCTCCCAGCCGTGCATTGAATGCCTGGCGATGAACTGCACAGCGACCGGGCTGGCATGCACGCCATCCGGCACGGGGAAGTAAACGCCGCCGGTCAGCCAGTGGAAATCAGCCGACTGGCGATGCGGCTCGACCACCGGCGCGGTCACGTGACCATAGCTTGCGCGCACTTGATCGCCGAGCGCGACGAGCACCGCCTGTCGAACAGCCTGATCGAGCCCGCCGTGGCGTGCAGTGAGGATGGCCTCGGCGTTACCCCTCCCTTCTTCTGGTGCGGCAGTGAACTTGGCACTGCCTTCATCGGCTGAGGCGATGGCCGCCCAAACGGCCAAGGTCAGCGCAGCGATGACGGGGGTGGTGTGTCTCATTCATTTCTCCTCTGGTGAGTCTTTCTGCGGGCATGACGATCCCGCGACGCACCATACAAGTGCACTCGGGCACTTGGCGGTATCCGTCGGTTTGATTGCATCTCGATGTGTTCCGGTACCGTTTGCACGGCACCACGCGCGGGTTGTCAGCCGCGGCTTGACGCGCTGCCGGCGGAGGCAGGCTCGTCGTCCAGACGAACCCAGCGCAAGGACATCAGCGCCGCCGCCTGGTCCAGCAAGGCGGCGCGGTCGACCGGTTTGGCCAGGAAGGCCTGGGCGCCGGCTTCGATCGCCAGGCGCTGGTCCTCGGGGCCGGCGCTGGCCGAGACGGCAACGATCGGCACGTCCCTCAAGCCAGGCAGCAGGCGCATGCGACGGATCACGTCGAGCCCGTTCAGATCGGGCATCACGATGTCCATCAGGATCAGGTCGGGCCGGTGCGCCAGGGCACGCGCCACGCCCTCGTCACCACCGGCCGCCTCGGCCACCTCGAAGCCGAGCGGTTGCATCATCCCGGCCAGCAGGGCGCGGTGGTCGGCCACATCGTCGACCACCAGCACCCGCCGCCGGGCACCCTGGTAGCCGTCGACGGCCCGGTTGGCCGGCGGCGGCGCGGCGGGTTGCGCCACCGGCGCGGCGATCTCGACAGCGAAGGTGCTGCCCTCGCCCGGCCGGCTCGTCACCTCGACGTCGCCGCCCAGCAGCCGCGCCAGCTGCCGGCTGATCACCAGCCCGAGCCCGGTGCCGCCACTGCGGCGCGACGGGTCGCTGACCTGCTCGAACGGCAGGAACAGGTGCGACATTTGTTCTTCGTCCATGCCCACGCCGGTGTCTTCCACCTCGACGCGCAGCCGCGCCGAAGGCAGGTAGCGCACGCGCAGCGTGACACGGCCGTGGTCGGCAAACTTCACCGCGTTGTCGAGCAGGTTCAGCAGCACCTGGCGCAGCCGCCGCTCGTCGGCGCGGATGCCCACCGGCAGGTCGGGCGCGAAATCGCAGGCCAGCGCCAGCCCCGGCTTCTGCGCCACCCGCACGCGGATGACCTCGCACACTCCGTTCAGGAACGGCGTCAGCTCGACGTCGCCCGGACAGACTTCGAGCTTGCCGGCCTCGATCTTGGCCAGGTCGAGGATGTCGTTGATCAGCGTCAGCAGGTGCTCACCGCACTGCAGGATGGCGTTGCCGGCAGTGCGTTGGCGCTCGTTGAGCGAGGCGTCGTGCTGCAGCAACTGGGCAAAACCGAGGATGCCGTTGAGCGGCGTGCGCAGGTCATGGCTCATGTGCGCGAGGAACGCGCTCTTGGCGCGGTTGGCCACCTCGGCGCGCTCCTTGGCGACGATCAGCTCAGCGGTGCGCTCCTGCAGCGCCCGGTGCGCGTGGCGCAGGGCCTCGTCGGCGTGGCTGCGGCCGATCGCATAGCGGATCGCCCGCACCAGCAACGCGCTGTCGACCTGGCCTTTGACCAAGTAGTCCTGCGCGCCGCGTTGCAGCGAACGCACGGCCACCTCTTCGTCGGTCAAGCCGCTCAGCACCACCAGCGTCGGCACAGTCGCGTCCTGGTCGAGCAGGCGCTGCAAGGTGTCCAGGCCGCGGCTGCCGGGCAGGCCCAGGTCGAGCAGCACGACATCGATGCGGCCTGCGCGCAGCTTGTCGATGCCTTCGGCCAGGTTGTCGACCCAGGTCAGATCGAAGTTCAGCCCCTTGGCCTGGGCGAGCATCAGCTGGATCAGCCGCGCATCGCCAGGGCTGTCCTCGATCAGCAGCACATGGATGGGGGGGGTCACGGCTGTCGCGGCGGCAGCGTCACCACTGTCAGCCAGAACTGTTCGATGCCCTGCACGATGCGCTTGAACTGCTCGAAGTCGACCGGCTTGGTCACGTAGCAGTTGGCATTCAGCTTGTAGGCGCGCACCACGTCTTCCTCGGCCTGCGAGGTGGTCAGGATCACGACCGGGATCGTCTTCAGCAGCTCGTCCGACTTGATGCTGGCCAGCACCTGCCGGCCGTCCTTGCGCGGCAGGTTGAGGTCGAGCAGCACGAGGTCCGGCCGAGGGGCCTGCTCGTAGGGCGGCCGGCGATGCAGAAAGTCGAGCGCGGCGACGCCGTCTTCGACCACGTGCAACTCGTTCGACACCTTGTGGTGTTTGAGCGCTTCGCGCGTCAGGCGCACGTCGCCGGGGTTGTCCTCGACCATCAGGATCTCGATGGCCCGCAGGCTGTTGGGGAGCTGCGTCGACATCTCACGCCTCCTCGGTGTCCTCGCACGCGTTCGGTCGCCCTTGGCGGTCGACTTCGATGTCCAGTCCCTGGCCGTTACGTTGAATCTTGCGCCTTCCGGATCCCCTTGTCACCGGGGGTTACTGCGACGGCCAGCGGAGCGGAAAGGCGATCATTCCTCCTCGGCGCGTTCGAGCTTGGCGGCGGTGTCGTCGCGCAGGCGTTCGACCAGCTGAAGGATCGCGGCCGACTGGAACCGCTCGGCCAGGTCGAGCAGGCGGCGCGCGAGCGGCCGATGGGCCGGGCCGAGCGTTTCCAGGTGCTCGGCCTGGGCGCGGATGCCGCTCATGTTGCCCATCTGCGCCAGCCGGTACAGCGCCTGCAACTCCTCGCTCGGCAGCTTCGATGGCGCCGCCTCCTGCGCCGGCGGCGGCGCCGGCACAACGTCCGGCCCCGGCAGCCACTGCAGGCCGAGCAGGCGGCCGATCTCGCTGAGCAGCAGGTCGAAGTCGACCGGTTTGGGCAGGAAGCCGTCGGCCCCGACCGCCAGGCTGCTCTGCACATCCGCCGCCGAGGCGCTGGCCGAGATCATGATGATGGGCAGCGTCGCCAGGCCCGGCAACTGGCGCAGCCGGCGCGTGGTCTCGAGGCCGCTGATGCCGGGCATGACGTTGTCGATCAGCGCCAGGTCCGGCCGCAGCGTGCCGGCCAGTTCCAGCCCGGCCTCGCCACTGGCGGCCTCGTGCATCTGGAAGCCCAGCGGTCCCAGGTAGTCGACCAGCATGGCGCGGTTGCCGGCCACGTCGTCGATCACCAGCAGCTGGCGCGGCCGGCCCTGGTAGCCGGTGATGCGGCGGCCGAGCCGGGGCGCCACCTCCACCGGCTCGGTCGACTCGGCCAGCGGCAGCTCCAGGTCGAACCAGAAGCGGCTGCCCTGCCCACGCTGGCTCTCGACCCGGATCTCGCTGCCCATCAGGCCGACGAGCTGCTGGCTGATCGCCAGCCCCAGCCCGGCGCCGCCATAGCGCCGCTGCACCTCGGCGCCCTGCTCGAACGGACGAAAGATGCCGCCGAGCTGGTCTTCCGCAATGCCGATGCCGGTGTCTTCGACGACGAAGCGCAGGCTCACCGTCGGCGCTCCCGGGTGGTCGTGGTGGCCGTCCAGGCGCTGCACGCGCAGCGTCACCGCACCGTGTTCGGTGAACTTCACCGCGTTGCTCAGCAGGTTGAGCAGCACCTGGTCGAGCCGCTTGCCATCGACGTGCACCAGCTGCGGCAGCTCGGGCCCAGCCTCGCAGCGATAGGCCAGGCCCTTGCCTTCGGCCTGCAGCCGGATGATGCCGTTGACCGTGTTCAGCATCAGCGGCAGGTTGACGGTCTCCGGGTACAGCTCGACCTTGCCGGCCTCGATGCGCGCCAGGTCGAGCACCCCGTTGATCAGCGTCAACAGGTGCTCGCCACTGCGGCGGATGGTGTCGAGCGCGGCGGTTTCGCGCTGGCTCAGCCCCGGCTCGCGCTGCAGGATCTGCGCATAACCGAGCACCGCATTCAGCGGCGTGCGCAGCTCATGGCTCATGTTGGCCAGGAACACGCTCTTGGCCCGATTCGCGCTCTCGGCCGCGTCGCGCGCACGCTGCGCGTCGGCGAACACGCTCTCCAGGTGCGCGATGGTCGCGACCAGGCGCTCGGTCATCGTCGTGATGCTGCGCGCCAGCACGCCGATCTCGTCTTGCGACTCGACCGCCGCGCGGGCCGACAGGTCACCCTGCGCCACCCGCCGCGCCACCGCGGTGAGCCGCTGCGCTGGCTCGACGATGCTGCGCCGGAACGCGAACACCATCGTCACGCCGATCAGCACGGCGAACAAGCCGCCGACAGCCGTCTGCAGCCGCCCGTCGGCCAGGCTCAAGCGCGCACGGGCCAGGCCACTTTGCAGCTCGCGCTGCTGGTTGACCGTCACCGTGGCCAACAAGGCCAGCATGTCCTCGGCCTGCGGCGTGACCCGGGTGCGGTAGAGGTAGAGGTCTTCGTAGGCGCGGTCACCGCTGAGGATGGCGACGATTTCCAGCGCCAGGCTGGCCACCTCGGCACGCAAACGCGTGACGTTGTCGAACATGGCCCGCTGCTCGGCGGTGAGCCGGCCGCGCTTGGCCACCAGCTGGTTCCAGATCGCCGCATTGGTGGCCAGCTGCGGTCCATAGGCGAGCTTGAAATTCAGCTCGCCCGAAGCGCCATAGGCCATCAGGTTGGTCGCCATCGCATCGAACGAGGTCTGGAACCGCAGAAGGTCGGCCAATAGCTCGCGGTTCTGCAACGTGGCTTCGCGCGCTTTCTGGTCGCCGATCATCCCGTCCAGGTCCGCCAGGATGTGCACGCGCCGCTCCTGCACTTCGACGCGCGCCAGCCGCAGCGCGGGGCGATTGCGCAGCGGGTTGTCGTGCAGCTCGAACAGCTGCCGCGGCAGCTCGGCCCATCGGCCATAGCGCTGCGTCAGCTCGGTCACCGAACGGGCGTCCTCTTCGGCCCAACGGCCCGACATGGCCTGCAGCTCGGCCAGGCTGCGCTCGAACGACGCCTTGGCGGTCTGGTACTGCTCGAGATCTTGCGGATCACTGAGCACCAGGTAGCCGCGCACATGCAGCTGCATGCGCAGCAGGCTGGCCTGGGCTTCGGCCGACGCCAGCGACGCTGGAGCGCGTACGCCCTCCGTCAGATTGATGTCCTGGGTCGCGCGGCGTCCCGCCACGAAGCCCAACGCGACGACGAGCAACGTGATGCCGATCAACGCGCCGAACGCGAGGGTCAACTTGCTGCCGATGGACTGGGGGGTAATCCGCCTCAGCCACCCCATGTCAGTGTCCTGTCACGATCATCACCATCTGGTCGACCCCTCAATGACAGTTGTTGGCGGGAAGGACACTACAGCCCCATCGACGCCCGATAGACACGCCGCTGTTCTTCACGGCCCAGCCGCAGCGTGATCTCTTCAAAGTCGACCACGGCCGCCCGCAGCGCCGCCTCCGGGCTGAGCTGCCCGCCCACCGCCTCCGCCAAGTGGATGTCGAGCGCCTGCCAGTAGCTGAAAGTGCCGAGGATCCGCAGGTACGGCACCTGCAACTGGTTGTTGTAGTTGTCGAAGTAGGCCTGCAGGTATTCGCGGATGTCGCCTTCATCCCAGCCGAAGCGCAGGTAGTCCTCGATCTTCGCGCTGCCGCGCGGGGGCAGGAAGTGGCTGGTGCGGCCGGGGTCGACACCGTCGGTGCCACGGGCCGCGTAGACCAGCGACTTGCCTGCATTCGCCATCAGCGCGAGCAGGTAGTAGGACGCCTCGGGCACCTTCGAGTCGCGCGAGATCACCCCAGCCCAGGAGCCGCCGGTGACGTTGCCGACCCGGTTCGGGGCCTCGGTCTTGATCCACTTGCCGTCGGCGATGCTGTAGTACTCGCGCGTGCCGGGGATCGGGGCCGCGCCGATCTTGCCCTTGATCCTGCTGCCCTCTTCCTGCGACAGTGCACCCAGGTCGCCCCAGGTGAAGGTCAGCGCCGCTCGACCGGCGAGGAAGTGGTTCCAGCTCTGGCGCAGGTCCCAGCCCAGCATGTCGCGCGGCCCGAACTTCACCAGGTCGACCAGGGCGCTCAGCGCGCGCACGTGGCCCGGGCTGTCCATCAAGGGTCGCATCGTCTTCGGGTCGAACCAGTACAGCTTAGGGTTGCGCGGGCCGATGACGAAGGGGGCGGAGAACGACATGAAGTGGAACATGCCCTGCGCCCCGACCTTCAGGTGCAGCGACACACCGTGGTCCGGCACGCCGTCGGCGTTGAGGTCCTTGCCGTTGAAGTACTCGGACACGTCGCGGAACTGGTCCCAGGTCTGCGGCACCGCCAGTGCGTAGCCGTACTGCTTCTTGAACGCTTCCTGGTGGCGCGCGTCGGCCAGGAGGTCGCGCCGGTAGTACATCACCTGGCCGTCGTGGTCGTTGGCGACCATGTACCTCTTGCCGCCATACAGCAGCAGGCTGCGCGGCCCCGGCAGCACATCGTCGATGCTCCACTTCGGGAAGCGCGGATCGCCGTAGTAGCGGTCATAGGAGGTGATGAAGTCACCCCCGGCCAGCGCGCCCAACCACCAGGCCCCGGCGATCGAGACGTCGTACTTGCCGGTGTGGTTGGTGACGTCGGAGATGAAATTGGCGAAGTGCTCGTCGAGCGAGACCGCCGAGATCTCGAGCTTCGCGCCGGTGGCCGCCTCGAACTCGTCCTTCACTTCGCGCAGGTTCGTGCCCATCAGGTCGGCGTTGACGATCACACGCACCGACTGTCCGGCGAACAGGCAATGCGCGGGCGTGCACGGTGGCACCACCAGTGGCGGCACCAAGGCGCCGGCCCTGGCCACCGGCTTGGCGGCCGCAGCGGGCTGCGCCCCTTCGGCCATCAGCGGTGGAGGCGCGCACAGCGCCAGCAAAAGAATCGACGTTCTCCAGCCCCGCCACTTGGATGCGCCCATGGCAGCCTCACGCGTGGGGGTCGCTTCGGCCGCGACCTCGAATGGACTCCCCTGGCCGTTGTCGTTGCCCAGCGTCTCCAGGCCAACCCATGGCCTGCGAACTGGGACAACGATCATCTTGCGCCTTCCGCCCCGTCTTGTCACCGGCCGTCATGGCCGGGGCAGGCTGAAGAAGAAGGTCGACCCGCGGCCCTCTTGCGAGCTCACGCCGATGTGGCCGCCGTGGTGTTCGACGATCTTCTTGCACAGCGCCAGGCCGATGCCGGTGCCGGCGTATTCGCGCCGGCCGTGCAGGCGCTGGAACAGCACGAAGATCAGCTCGAAGTACTCGGACGAGATGCCGATGCCGTTGTCGCTGACCGCGAAGCGCCAGCCCTCGGCCACCGGCTCGACCGAGACCCGGACCTCGGGCGCCTCGGCGCGGCGGAACTTGATCGCGTTGGCGATCAGGTTCTGGAACAACTGGGTGAGCTGGGTCGCGTCCCCCATCACCGTCGGCAGCTCGTCGACCTGGATGCGCGCGCCGCTTTCTTCGATGGCCACGCGCAGGTCAGCCAGCACCGTCTCGACGATGCGGCGGCAATCGGTCGGCTGGAAAGGCCGCGCCTTGGTGTTGACGCGCGAGTAGGCCAGCAGGTCGTTGATCAGGGCCTGCATGCGCATCGCACCATCGACCGCGAAGCCGATGAATTCGTCGGCATCGGCATCCAGCCGGCCCTGGTAGCGCTGGGCCACCAGCTGCAGGTAGCTCGCGACCATGCGCAGCGGCTCCTGCATGTCGTGCGAGGCTACGTAGGCCAACTGCTCCAGCTCGGCATTCGAGCGCTCCAGTGCGGCCTGGATCTCCTGGCGCGCGGCGATCTCTTGCTGCAACTGCTCGTTGCGCGCGGCGAGCTGGCGGCGCAAGGTGTAAAGCGCCAGGTGGGTCTCGATGCGCGCCAGCACCTCGGCACCGTCGAGCGGCTTGGTCATGTAGTCGACCGCGCCCGCGGCGAAGCCGGCCAGCTTGTCGCCGGTCTCACCCAAGGCCGTCATGAAGATGACCGGGATGTCGCGCGTGCTCTCGCGCGCCTTCAGGCGACGGCAGGTCTCGAAACCATCGAGGCCGGGCATCAGCGCGTCGAGCAGGATCAGGTCGGGCCGCGCGAACTCGGCGCGGGCGATGGCTTCCTCGCCACCCAGCGCGACCAGCGCGCAGTAGCCATGGCCCTTGAGGTGGTCAGAGACCACCGCCAGGTTGGCCGGCGTGTCGTCGACGATCAGGATCGTCTTGCCCGGCGAATCGGCCTTGTCCGGGAACTCCATCGTGACCTCCGTCCCGCCGGCCGAGTTTGACATCGCGCGCGGCGCCGGACAAGCGCCGTTTCCGCCGTTGCTCATACCCGCGCCGCGGGCCGGGGCATCCACGCCCCGGGCGACCGGGACACACCACACTGCCCAGTGTCCTGCCCCACAAACAACTGCCATTGAGATTCGACCAGATGGTGATGTTTGCGGGACAGAACACCAGTTCATCACGTTGTGGCCACGACCCGCGCCACGCAAACAGCCAGGGAGACAAGCATGTTCGATTCACTGCGCACCGACCCCACCTTCCACCCCTCGCCGCGCCTGGCGATGGAAGCCGAGCGCGAGCGCATCGCCTACACCGCGCTGCTGTCGCCCGATGGCTCGAAGCCCGACGCGCTGGCGGTGGTCGATCTCGACCCCGATTCGGCCACCTACGGCACGGTGCTGCACCGGCTGGACATGCCGTACCGCGGCGATGAGCTGCACCACTTCGGCTGGAACGCCTGCAGCTCGGCACTGTCACCGATGTCGGGCCACGCGTTCGTCAAGCGCCGCTACCTCGTCATCCCGGGCCTGCGCTCGTCACGGCTGTACATCGTCGACACCCTGCCCGACCCGACGCGGCCGACGGTCGCCCGCGTGATCGAGCCCGAAGAGGTGATGCGCAAGACCGGCTACTCGCGCCCGCACACCGTGCACTGCGGGCCCGAGGGCATCTACATCAGCACGCTGGGCGGTGGCGGCGCCGACGGCACGCAGGGCCGGCCGGGCGTGTTCCTGCTCGACTGCGAGAGCTTCGAGCTGCTCGGCCAGTGGGAGATCGACCCCGGCCCGCAGAAGCTGCACTACGACTTCTGGTGGAACCTGCCGCGCGACTACATGGTGTCGAGCGAATGGGGCCTGCCGCCGCAGTTCGAGAACGGCATCGTCGCCGAGGACCTGATGGCCAACCGCTATGGCCACCGCCTGCATTTCTGGGAGCTGCGTGCGCGCCGCCATCTGCAGACCATCGACCTTGGCGCCAACCACCAGATGGCGCTCGAGATCCGCCCGGCCCACGACCCGACGAGGGAGTACGGCTTTCTCGGCGTGGTGATCGACACCACCAACCTCGAAGGCTCGATCTGGACCTGGTACCGCGAGGGCGGCCAGTTCCACGCGAAGAAGACCGCGGTGATCCCATCCGAGCCAGCGGATGCGTCGCGGTTGCCGGCGCTGCTCAAGGGCTTCGGCGCGGTGCCGCCGCTGATCAGCGACATCGACCTGTCGCTCGACGACCGCTTCCTCTACGTCGCCTGCTGGGGCACCGGCGAGCTGCGGCAGTACGACGTGACCGACCCGATGAACCCACGCCTGGCCGGCAGCGTGCGCATCGGCGGCATCGCGCGCCACACGCCGCACTCGAACGGTTCGGCCTTCGGCGGCGGGCCGCAGATGGTGGAGGTCAGCCGCGACGGCCGGCGCGTGTATTTCACGAACTCGCTCTACAGCAGTTGGGACCAGCAGTTCTACCCTCACGGCGTGCCAGGCCGCCAGGTCCTGTGCCACGCCGGCAAGGACGGTGGGCTGCGGCTGGACGACAACTTCGTCGTCAACTTCGGGCCCGATTACAGCGCGCACCAGATCCGGCTGCAGGGCGGCGACTGCTCGACCGATTCGTTCTGCTACCCGTCGGCTTGAGCGCACCGCCGCCGTGGCCAACGCAACGCTGTGGGCCGGCGTCGTCGCCATCGGGCTGTACCACGGCCTGAACCCGGCGATGGGCTGGCCGCTGGCGGTGGCCAACGGCCTGGGCCAGCGGCGCGGCGCGGCCGTGTTCGGCACCTGGCTGCCGCTGGGCACCGGCCACCTGCTGGCGATGGCGCTGGTGCTGGTGCCGTTCACGCTGCTCAGCTGGCTGCTGCAATGGAGCAGCGAGATCCGCCTCGCCGCGGGCAGCCTGGTGCTGCTGTTCGGCGTTTCGCGGCTGCTGTGGCGGCGCCATCCGCGCTGGCTGGTGCGCGTGCGACCGTCGCAGCTCGCGCTGTGGTCGTTCCTGATGGCCACCGCCCATGGCGCGGCGCTGATGCTGCTGCCAATTCTGCTGGGCTTGTGTGCAACGCCTGCAGCCTCGGCACCCACAGGCGCCTTTGATCACGAGGCGGTGATGCAGCTGATGCGCACGGGCCTGGTCACCGCGCTCGTGGTCTCGCTGGTGCACACCGCGGCCATGATCGGTTCCGGACTGGGCCTCGCGTGGGTCGTCTACCGCTACCTCGGCCTGCGGGCCCTCAGGGCCACCTGGTTCGACCTGGACCGCATCTGGGCGCTGGGCCTGATCGTCTCAGGCATCGCCGCAATCAGCTTGTCCGCTCACTGAACTGCCCGCCGTTCGACAAGCTCAGAGCGAACAGGCGCGCGCAGCGCCGCCGCCCTCAAGTGGCGTGCGCGGTCTTGCAGACCGCGGCGGGCCAGCGGCCCGCCGCTTCGCCAGGCATGAATGGTCCACTGGACCTTTCATGTCCGGGCTCAGCCCCCTCGGGAGACAGCCCGCCGGAGCGGGCGTGGGGGGTCAACAAGTGCGCAGAAAGCGTCTCAAGTCGGCGCCCAGCCGCGTCAGGTTCAGGGGCTTGGTCCAGTACTCGCTGGCACCGGCGGCGAGCGCCGCATCGACCGCTTCGGGCATCGCGCTGGCCGACAGCGCCACCACCGGCGAGCCGTGAAGCAGATCCTCCGCCCGTAGCTGCTGCAGCAACTCGGTGCCGTGCATGTCGGGCAGTTGCATGTCGAGCAGCACGAGGTCGAAAGGGGCTGCGCGCCCGTGCGCCTGCTGCAGCTGGGCGAGGCCGGCCGCGCCGGTGGCGGCGCTGCTCAGCGCCACCCCCGGCCAGCGCAGCAGAAACTCCTCGACCAGCATCAGGTTCACCGGGTTGTCCTCGATGTAGAGGATCGAGCCTTCGAGCTTGTCTTCCGCCTGCACCGCCGCGCCGTGCGCACTGCCAGGGTCGGTCAAACGCTGCCACGTCTCGGCCTCGCTGACGCGCGGCAGCCGCACGCTCATGCGCGTGCCGTGGCCGACACTGCTCTGCACGCTGATCGTGCCGTTCATCTTCAACACCAGCTGGCGCGTCAGGTGCAGGCCGATGCCGGTGCCTTCGACCAGGCTGCGCTCGCGACCGAGGCGGTTGAAGGGCTCGAACAGGTGGGCCAGCTGGTCCTCGGTCATGCCGACGCCGTTGTCGACCACGTCGATGCGCAGGATCTCACCTTCGTCCACCAGCTCGATCCGCAACTCGCCGCCCGGCCGGTTGTACTTGCAGCCGTTGGACAGCAGGTTCAGCACCACCTGGCGCAGCCGCGTCGCGTCGGCACGCACGGCCGGCGCGGCATCGCCCGGGTTCTGCGCCTGGCACAGCTGCACCTTGTGCCGTGCTGCCAACGGGGCCGCCACCGACAACGCAGCGTCGATCAGCGGCTGCAGCGCGACCGGCTCCAACTGCATGTCGAATTCGCCGGCCTCGATGCGCGACACGTCCAGCACATCGTCGATCAGCGCGAGCAGGTGCCAGCCGGCTTCCCGCATCAGCGCCAGGTGACGCTGCTGGCGCGTGCTCATCGGCTCGCGCGGGTCGTCGCTCAGCAGCTGGGCGAAGCCGAGCATCGCGTTCAGCGGCGTGCGCAGCTCATGGCTCATGCGCGACAGGAACTCGGTCTTGGCCTGGCTGGCGACCTCGGCCACGATGCGCGCTTCACGCGCGGCTTCAGCCGCCAGCCGCTCGGTCAGGTCGTGGATCACCGCCGTCATCGTGGTCTCGGCGCCTTCGCCCTGGCGCGACACGGCCGCTTCGAACGCGAAGCGCTCGCCGTCGGCCCGCAGGCCATAGAGCAGGCGGTCGCGGCCCAGCATGGTGTGTTCGCGGCCACTGTCGATGAAGGCCTGCAGGCCACGCCGGTGCCGCTCGCCCAGCTCGGTCGGGATGAAACCATCGAGCATCTGGCCCATCACTTGATCGGCGCTGACGCGGAACATCTCGCAGGCCGCCCGGTTGAACATCACCACCCGCTGCGATGCATCGAGCGTGATGATCGCGTCGAGCGCCGATTCGACGATGCCGGCCAGCTGGCGTTCGCGGGCCTGCAGCCCCTGTTCGGCGCGCCGGCGCGCGGTGATGTCGTGGCTGATCGTCAGCACCGCCGCCTGGCCGTCGTAGTCGATCAGTTCGCCGTTGACCAGGATGATGCGCTCGGTCCCGTCGGCGTTGACCACCTTGGCCTCGAAGTCACGCACCTTCCCTTCCGCCTGCATCGCCGACATCAGGCGCTGGTAGTCCTCGCGCGACATGCCCAGGCCCAGCTCATGCAGGCTGTGGCCGAGCAGCTGTTCGCGCGCCCGGCCGACGCGCTGCGCGAAGACCGGGTTCAGATCGAGCAGGCGGCCGTCGCTGAGCGCGCGCACCGAGATGCCTGTCGGCGAAGCATCGAAGATGCTCTTGAAGCGACGGTGGTCGGTGGCGGCCTGGCGCTGCGCTTCGAGCCGGGCCTGCTCGCGCTGCAGGTTGTCCAGCGCAAAGGCCAGGTCGTCAGTCAGTTGCCGCAGCAGGTCGACCGTGGCGTCATCGAACCAGTCGGTCTCGTCCACGTGCAGCAGCAGCACCCCGACGATGGCACCGGCACAGCGCAGCGGGAACACCGCCATTGCCCGCACTCCGGCGGCCGCGTGCTGCTGCCACTCGGCGGCATGCGCATCCTCGCTCAAGTCGTTGCAGACACCGGGCAGGCCGGCCAACAGCGCGCGGCCGGTCAGCGTGTCGGCAAAGCCCTCGGCCTGCCGATCGCGCCGCGCCGGCATGTTGCCGAACAGCCGCTCGGCAGGCCCCGCCCAGGCCACCGCCGCCAGCGCGTCGCCGTCCGTCAACCAGGCGCTGGCGATGCGTGCCTGGCCCGCATCGACACAAGCGTCACAGGCTTCCCGCAGCAGGTCTTCGCGCGGCGCCCGGTGGATGATGGCGCGCTGCGTGCGCGACAACGCGGTCAGGAACCCAGACAGCCGCAGCACCTGCTGTTCGGCACGGCGCTGGTCGGTGATGTCTTCGCCGATGCTGGCGCGGCCGACCACCAGGCCGCGTTCGTCACGCAGCACGGTGCTGCTCCAGCGCACCAGGCGATGTTCGCCGCCGCGCGTCAGCAATGGCGCTTCGTTGTGGGCCGGCAGGTGGCCGTTGCGCAAAGCCAGGTACCAGGCCTCACGCTCGTCCACGCTGCCGCGTGGCATGCAACGGTCGCCGAAATCGGCGCCGGCCAACTCCTCCAGCTGCCAACCGGTGCGCTGCAGGAAGAACTCGTTGCAGTAAGTGATGCGGCCTTCCCGGTCGGCCGCGATCGCGAACAGCTCGACCGTGTCCAGCATGTCCCGAAACCGCCGCTCGGACTCGGCCAGCCGCGCCTGCGCACGGTCGCGGCCGTCGAGCATGCGGTTGAACTCGCTGGCCACGGTGCGGAACTCGCCGGGCAGCTCCTCGTCGGCGCGGGCCTGTGGTTCGCCTTCGGCCACCGCGCGTGCGGTGGCGGCCAGATGCGCCAGCGGCGCGACCAGCCGGTGCGACAGGCGCCAGGCCAGCCACGACACCAGCGCCGACAGCAGCCCCAACGCGACGACCGCCTGCCGCGCCTGGTTGCGCGCCGGCTCCAGCACCGCCTCTTCCGGCACGCCGGCCACCACCGTCAGGCCCCAACCGCCCACCGGTGCGATGGCGTAGAAGCGCCGCACACCGTCGACACCGACGCCCAGCCCACGGCCTTCGGGCTGCTGGCGGCGAAACCCTTCCAAGCGGCTGGACTCGTCGCGGCCGATCCACTTCGCCGGCTCGGGATAGCGGCCGATCACGATGCCCTCGCGGTCCTGCAGCACCACCGTGCTGCCGGCCGGTTCGGCATGGCGGCGCCAGCTTTCGGACCAGGCCGTGAGGTCCAGCGTCAGCAGCAGCATGCCGACCGGTCGACCGTCCGCACCGGGCACGCTGCGCAGCATCGGCAGCACCAGCTTGTCGGCCACCGGGCCCCAGCGCGGCCGCCCGAGCATCAGCCCGGTGCCATGGCGGGCGGCGAGGAATTCGGGAAAGTCGGCCAGCGAGACCGGCATGCGCGCGCCGTCGACCGACGCACACAGCACCCGCCCGTCCGGGCTGACCAGGCCGGCATTGGCCAGCAGGGCGTCGACTCGCACCATGCCGGCCAGCAAGGCCTTGCAGCCGGTCACGTCGACGTTCTGGATCTCGGGCCGGCTGCTGAGGAAGTCGATCAGCTGGCGGCTGCGCTGCAGCGTGCCGTCGATCTCTTCGGCCAGCAGTTGCGAACGCTTCTGCGCGCTGTCGAGGACCCGGGTTTCGGCGGCCTGGCGTTCGTGAAAGATGTCGAGCGCCAACGCCAGCAGCCAGGGCAGGGTGACCACCCCGACCAGCAACAGCAGTCGGCCTAGGAAGGTGCGCGCGGGTTTCATGTCGGCGCCACGGCAGCAGGCGGGCGAGCGCCACCCTGCACCGTAGCCGCCCGAGGGTAGTGCAGGCGGCCTGGCCCGACAAGCAAGCGCATCCCCATGGCCGCCTGGTGGCGGACCCGGCCCAATGGCCACTGGGCATCCATCCAGTATGCTGGCGGGGTGTCAGTCGTCGTCGCCCCATCCCGCCCCGCCCCACCGGCCGCCGTCGGCCGTGTCGACCCGCTGGCCCAACTGAACGGCGAGCAGCGCGAAGCCGCCACCCACGGCCGTGGCCCGCTGCTGGTGATCGCTGGCGCCGGGGCCGGCAAGACGACGACGCTGGCGGCCCGGGTGACGCAACTGGTGCTCGATGGCGCCGACCCGAACCGCCTGCTGCTGCTGACCTTCTCGCGCCGTGCGGCGCAGGAGATGCAGCAACGCGTCGCGGCGATGCTGCAGGCCGCGCTGGGCCTGTCGGCCGCGGCCGCGCCGCAGCTGCCGTGGGCCGGCACCTTCCATGCGATCGGCGCCCGCCTGCTGCGCGAGCAGGCCACGCGTCTGGGCCTGTCGGAAGACTTCAGCATCCTCGACCGCGGCGACGCCGAAGACCTGATGGGTTGGGTGCGCGAAGCCCAGGGGCTGGCGCGGGCCGGCCAAGCAATCGCAGGGCCGGCCCTGGATTCCTCGCCTCCCTCGGCGGGCGGGACGGGCGGCGCCCGCTTCCCGCTCAAAGGCACCTGCCTCGCCATCTACTCGCGCGTCGTCAACAGCCAGGCACCGCTGGGCGACGTGCTGCGTGAAGCCTTCGCCTGGTGCACCGATTGCGAAGCCGGCCTGCGCACGCTGTTTCGTGCCTACGAAGCAGCCAAGCGCGAGCAGCAGGCGCTGGACTACGACGACCTGCTGCTGTGGTGGGCCGAGATGATGCGCGAGCCCGACATCGCCGCCTGGCTGGGCGAGCGCTTCACGCACGTGCTGGTCGACGAGTACCAGGACACCAACCGGCTGCAGGCCGCGATCCTGCTGGCGCTGAAGCCGCAGGGCGACGGGCTGACGGTGGTCGGCGACGACGCGCAGTCGATCTACGCGTTCCGCGCCGCCGAGGTCCGCAACATCCTGGACTTCCCGGCCGCTTTCTCACCGCCGGCCCGCATCGTCACGCTGGCGCGCAACTACCGCGCGACGCAGCCGCTGCTGGACGCCGCCAACGCGGTGATCGCGCTGGCGCCCGAACGCTTCGCCAAGCAGCTGTGGACCGAGCGGCCCGGGGCCGAGCGGCCGCAGCTGGTGGCGGTGGACGACGAATCGGCGCAGGCGCGCTGGGTCGTCGACGGCGTGCTGGCGCGGCGCGAGGGCGGGCTGAAGCTGAAGTCACAGGCGGTGCTGTTCCGCACGTCGTCGCACAGCGCCGCGTTGGAGCTGGAACTGGCGCGCCGCAACATCCCGTACGTCAAATACGGCGGCCTGAAGTTCCTCGAAGCGGCACATGTGAAAGACGTGCTGTCGGTGCTGCGCTGGGCCAGCAACCCGCGCCACCGGCTGGCCGGCTTTCGTGTCGCCCAGTTGGTTCCCGGCATCGGCCCGGCCACGGCGCGCCGCCTGCTCGACGCGATGGACGCCGGCGCCGATCCGCACGCCGCGCTGCAGGCCTTCGAGCCGCCCGCGCCTGCCCGCGGCGACTGGGCGCCATTGGCCGCGCTGCTGCGCCAGTTGAGCGAAGCCCCCGACTGGCCGAACGAGCTGGCGACGGTCGCCGACTGGTACCTGCCGCAGATGGAGCGGCTGCACGATCACCCGGCCCCGCGCCAGGCCGACATCGAGCAACTGGCCCGGCTGGCCGGTGGTCACGCCAGCCGCGAGCGTTTCATGACCGAGCTGACGCTGGACCCGCCGCAGGCCACCAGCGACGAGGCAGGTGACCCGCACCAGGACGAGGACTACCTGATCCTGTCGACGATCCACGCGGCCAAGGGCCAGGAATGGTCATCGGTGACGGTGTTGAACGTGGTCGACGGCTGCCTGCCCGGTGACCTGTCGACGGCCACGCGCATCCAGCTGGAGGAAGAACGCCGGCTGCTCTATGTGGCGATGACGCGCGCGCGCAACCACCTCGCGCTGATGGTGCCGCAGCGCTTTTACGTGACGCAGCAGCGCCGCTTCGGCGACCGCCATCTGTACGGCGGGTTGTCGCGCTTCATTCCGCCCGAGGTCGCGGCACACTTCGACAGCGTCGGCCCGAGCGCACCCACCTGGGCCAGCGGACCGCTGACACCGCCCCCCGGGCCGGTGCTGGATCTGGCGAAGCGGCTGCGCGAGCGCTGGTAGCGGCCGGCGCCGGTCTCCAGCTGCAGCAGAATCGCAGGGCGCCACATGCCCGGCAGCGGCCTTGTGCCCTTGCCTCGCGGTGCACCATGACACGCCCACCACACAAGATCTGGAGCCCTCATGAGCCAAGACCTGCCCTCCCTGCCGCGTCGCCACCTGCTTGCCGGCGGCGGCGCCGCCCTCGCTGCCACCAGCCTGGCCGTCTGGGGCCGAAGTGCCGCGGCGGCGGAAACCCCCGTCGCCACCGCCAAGCCATTGCCGCCCTACGCCGGCTGGAAGGACGCAACCGGCCTCATCGTGCACAGCAGCACCACGGTCGAAACCCGCCGGCACGTGTTCGGCACCAGCATCGTCACGCCCGCCGAGCAGCTCTACATCCGCAACAACCTGCCGCCGCCGGACGCTGCGATCCTGGCCGATCGCGACGCCTGGGTGCTGACGGTCGAAGGGGTCAAGGCACCGCGTCCGCTGACGCTGCGTGAACTCAAGGGCCTGGGGCTGGAGACGGTGGCGATGGTGCTGCAGTGCTCCGGCAACGGCCGCGGCTACTTCCCGAGCAAGCCCAGCGGCACGCCGTGGCAGGTCGGGGCGGCCGGCTGCGTGATGTGGAGCGGCGTCCCGGTGCGTTGGGTGGCCGAGGCCCTGGGCGGCGTCACCGAAGGCATGAAGTTCATGACCGGCACCGGCGGCGAGGTGCTGCCCGCGGGCGTGGACCCGAAGACCGTGGTCGTCGAGCGCTCGGTGCCGACGGCCGCGATGGCCGACGCCCTGCTGGCCTGGGAGATGAACGGCGCACCGATCCCGCTGGCCCACGGCGGGCCGCTGCGCCTGATCGTGCCCGGCTACACCGGCGTCAACAACATCAAGTACGTCAAGCGGCTGGCCTTCACCGCGCAGGAATCGGACGCCCGCATCATGTCGCACGGCTACCGCATGTCCCCGCCGGGCGGCAAGGGCGACCCGTCGCAACCCTCGGTCCAGGAGATGAGCGTCAAGTCCTGGATCAACGGCCCCGGCACCGATGGCAAGCCGCTCAAGGCCGGCGCGGTGCAGGTCCACGGCGTCGCCTTCGGCGGGCTGCACCCGGTGGCCAAGGTCGAGGTGTCGCTGGATGGCGGCAAGAGCTGGCACATGGCCCGCTTCGTCGGGCCCGACCTCGGCCGCTACGCCTGGCGCCAGTTCGTGCTGGCCACGCGCTTGCCGGTGGGGGAGTTCACGTTGGCCAGCCGCGCCACCGACACCGCCGGCAACGTGCAGCCTGAAGTCCGCCTGGAGAACGCCGGTGGCTACAACAACAGCAGCTGGGCCGACCACGCGGTGCGCGTGACGGTGGCATGAGCCTCGCGCGACGCTGGCCGGCGCTGCAGCGGCTGGCCACCGGCCTGCTGCTGCTCGCGACCGCCGCGCCGGCCTGGTCGGCCGAGCCGGCGCAACTGGCCCTGGGCCGCGAGCTCTTCACCAAGACCGCGGTGCCGGCCTGCGCGCTGTGCCACACCTTGCAGGATGCCGGCTCGGCCGGCGCGGTGGGCCCGGTGCTCGACGAGCTCAAGCCCGACGCCGCCCGCGTCGCCAAGGCCCTGCGTGGCGGCATCGGGGCGATGCCGTCTTACCAGGGCAAGCTCAGCGACGCACAGATCGCAGCGCTGGCGGCCTACGTCGCCCAGGCATCCGGCGCCGACCCTTGAAGCGACGCGTCGCGGCGCCTCAAGCAGAGGGCGCGCCAGCGCCGCCTCGGGAGACCAGGCGGCTGTTGGCAATGCCGACCCGCACGGCGCCCCAGTGACGACCGTTGACATGGATCGGCATCGACAGGTCGTTGATGACCTCGCCGGTGTCGCGCAGATAGCACTGGAACAGCGTGGGTTTGGTGTTGGCGGCCAGCTTGCGGCCCACCGGATCGTCGAACAGGCGCTTGTGGCGGGTACGCGCCAGGTCATGCTCGTAGTGGCCATTCGGCGGCTCGGAGAAGATCTTGTTGTGCGCCGGCGCGTAGCCCTTGGTGTCGACCGCCAGCGCATAGGCGCAACCTTCCAGCCGGCCCATGGCCTCGTCGTACAGCGCCTGCAGATCGGCTTCCACCTGTGCGTCGTAGCCCGTGGTGTAGCGCGGTGGGTTGGACCCCGGGATCTGCTGATAGCGCTGGTCGAAGATGTCCAGGCCCTTGGCCTGGTGGCGGGCCAGGCAGCTGGCCGTGCGTTCTCTCAAGGCGGCGGTCGATTCGACCAGGTCGTCGAAGACCGTGCCGCCGGTGCGAAAGATCGCCAGCGAGGCCTGGATCTCCTCGGTGCTCGAGCGCAGTTGGTCGACCCGCTCGGCCGAGTTGACCATCAACGCATGGACCTCGCCGGCCGACGCCGACACGGCGTCGATGCGTGCGTTCATCTCCCGGTTCACGGCGCCGAGCTCGTCGATCGCGCTGGCGATCTGTGCCACGTTGTGCGCCATCTCCCGAAAGTCGTGCATGAAGGCTTCGAACCGGCCCACGGTGCTGCTCACGCCAGTCACCGAGGTGCTGACACCCTCGTGGATCTGCCGTGCTCCGGCGGTGGTGGATTCGACCAGGCGCAGCATCGTGTCGCTGCGTTCGCTGATCTCCTTGGTCTCCGCATTGACCCGCGCGGCCAGGCCCCGGACTTCATTGGCCACCACCGCGAATCCTCTTCCGGCTTCACCGGCGCGCGCCGCTTCGATCGCGGCGTTCAGGGCCAGCAGGTTGGTCTGCATCGCGATGCCCTGAATCACCGAGCCGATATCGCCGATCGCCTTGGCGCCCTCGGCCAGCTGGGCCACGGTGCCGGCGAACTGCGCGACGGTCGTTTCCATCCGGGCGATGCGTTGTCGGACCTGCTCCAGTTCCTCCATCGAGGTGGCCGCGGCGGCCATCGAGCGCTCCGACATCTGCGTGATGACCTTCGCCGCCGCCTCGGCGTTGGTCGACAGCCGGGTCACCCGTGCCGCATCGGCGGACAGGGCCTCGGCGTCCTTGCGCTGCAGTTCCGCCTTGCTGGCCGTGATGTCGACCTGCTTCTTCAGGTGGGCCACGTCGTAGGCGGTGCGGATGCCGCCCGCGCGCGCCGCGATGATGAGCTCGCGGAAGTTCATCAGGAACTTGCGCAACCCGCGCGACAGGCGCGTCAACCGGTTCACCCGCACGTCGAGTGCCGCGCTTCCCTCGTTGATGCGCGCGATCGCCGACTGGGCCGAGCCTGGAATGCGAACCAGCTGCGCCCAGCTCCACTGGCCACGGCTTGTCGAACGAACGGCGGGCGGCGTCTCGGCTCGTGCAGCGCCCGCATGCGGGTGGGCCGGACTCGATACCGTTCGAACAGTGACGTCAGATCCGTTGGCCGACATGGTGTTGACTCCGCGTGCCGCAGCGCATCGCGGAATGGTCCGTGCGCTTCTCCGACAGCTTCATGATCACCCGCCGTCCCCGTCACGACCTTGACTCCCGTCAAGGTCGACGCGGGCCACGCCGATGGCAAGACACGCATGGCCCGGCCCCGCCCCCCCGGCGGGCCGCGGCCGATTCAGCTCATGGCGTCCACCAGTTGCCTGACACGGTGATCAGCACGTGCAGGCGGATCGCGTCGCCGAAGTAGTCGACCTTGGTGCCGTAGTCGCCACCGGTGATCGACGTCCACAGGCTGTTGAGCCAGCTCTGCGCGGCGGAGCCGCCCATCATCGCGTTGACGGCCATAGGGGCGGTGAACGCCAGCTCGTCGTAGTTGACGTACGAGTTGCCGTTGGGGCCGTTCTTGACGTAGTAGCCGGCGCGGATGCCCGTCGGCGAGCCGGCCTTGCCCTTGATCCACGACGCCATCTTCTGCTGCGGCGCACGCATGTCGGTGCGGCCGTTGTTGAGCCAGCTCATCGCCAGGCGCCACGGCGTGCGGCAGGCGTTGTAGTTGAAGTCGCCGTCGTGCTTGCTCTCGAGGTAGGTGCCCGACACCGGCACCCAGTTCGAACCCGAGCGGACCATGAAGTCCGGCATCAACCCGGTTGCGCCGCTGCCGTGGGTGTACTGGTAGTTCACGGCCTGCGAGATCGTGTTGTAGACGTTGTTCCACTTCGTCGTGTTCGCGGTGTCGTACTTCGCGAACGCGAGGATGTGGCCGGTCATGAAGTCCGACGGCCGGGTGTGGTTCGCATCGCTGCCCGACGCCCAGTCGCCCGGGGTCAGGTTCCAGTAGTTCTGGTTGACCTCGTAGTTGAGGATGTCGTGCATCACCTCCAGCGCGCGGGCCTTGTAGTTGATGCTGCCCGACGAGCCCCATTGCACATGGGCCAGCAGCAGCGAGTAGGCGATGTCGAGGTCACCGTCGGTGGCCGAGTCGCCGCCCTCGACGTTCTTCATCACGCCACCGGAGTACGTCTGCTTCCACGCCATCAGATGCGGGCCGACGTTGCTGTAGTGCTTCGTGAAGTACTTGTACATCGAGTCGAAGTTGGTCTTGTCGCCCATGTAGGCAGCCAGCACCATGCCGTACCCGTGCGCTTCGGACACCGTCGAGTTGGTGTCGTCGTACTTGACCCAGGTGCCCTGGCCGCCGAGTGTGCGCAGGTAATTGGTCTTCCAGGCGTTGTAGTGGGCGGTGACTTTGCTGTCCATCGCCGACTGGCTGACGTTGTTCGGCTTGATCGCCCCCGAGGTGTAGGTTACGTGGTAGGGGAACGGCCGGGCCGCGGCCTGCGGTGCGATGCGCTCGGCCTGATCGTCGGCAACGCTGGCCTGTTGGTCGGGGGTTTCGGCCCCCGCGGTTTCAGCCCCCGTCGTATCGGCGCGCGCCCCCGGGCTGCTGGGCCCGTGCTGCAGGCGCAGCCCGATGCGAGGCGAGTTCTGCGCGGTGTCGGTCGACGCGCTGTCGTCTTCGACACCGCCGCCGCAACCGCCGAGCAAGGCAGTGGTCAATGCCGCCAGCGTGAAGCCGGCCAATACCATCGGTCGAACAGCAATCATCACGCGTCTCTCCTCGTCAGGGTGGAATGTGGGCCGCATCTTCGGCCCGCAACCGCGCGACGGAAATCCGGCGGCTTGCTGCATCGACATGGGCGTTCTACCTAGGGGCAAATGCTTCTGGCGCAACAAGGTGTCACGCCGCGGAATCGGCGCCCACCCTGCATGCGTGCGCGGGAGACCTCACGATCGCGCCGTCGACTGACACGAGGCCGACAAGACCGAGCAGAAGCAGGGAATGACGGACGCCTTGCCCAGTCATTCACGTTGGCAGCCAGCAAGGGGCTCCCGCGCCGGTGAGCGTCTGGCGTAAGGCGGGCGGGACGCGGATGCCCTTTTCGCCTCGCCAGCAGGAGCGCGATGAGAAGTCGCGCATCGGCAGGATGTTGGCAGCGGCCTGCACAGCGGACGGCGAGGATACGGCCGGGCTCGCGTCAGACGCTCACGCCGACCCTATCCCCACCGTCCGGTGCCATGCACGGTGACTTGTGAAGCACCCATTTCCTGACAGCGTCGAATCAACTCTTCGGGCAGCCGCCCGGGGTTCGTCCCTGGCGGCGAATCAGCGCGTCAAGCCACGTTCGGTCGCTCGTAGCCAAAGCGATCGATGATGAACTTCTCGCGCTTGGCGACGATGTCGATGCTGGTCACGTCGTAGTAGTGCGCAAACGGGTGCGGCCGGGTCGACTTGTTGGTCGGCTTGGCCTCGTAGATCTTCTCGCGCTGCTTGTCGGTCAGCACGATCTGGCAGCTGTCCAGCGCATGCACCAGGTCGTCGGCCAGCGTGTGCTGGCGCACGATGTGCTTGACGGCGACGCGGTCGGCCTCGAACTTGCGCAGCATCTTCTGGGTGCTGATCGTCGGCGGGATCTCATCGGACCCCGGCACGAACAGGCTGAAGTAGCGGAAGGTCATCAAGCCGCCGAGCTTGCCCAACGGCGACTTGGCGAAGCCGTCTTCGACCAGGCGCCGTGCGTAGGGTGAACACACCAGGCGCAGCCACTCGCGAAACGCTTCGGCGTCGGCCGGGTCCTTGTAGTAGAAGTTCTTGGCCCGATCCACGCCGAGACGGTCAGGGATCAGGATCGGCTTCCACTTCTTCGGGCCCTGGCCGGCGGCCAGGCTGCGAACCTTTTCCTTCTGCACCTTGCGCGCTTCGACCAGCTTGGGCTGCACCCGCTCCCAGCGCTTCGGGTTGGTCAACCGCTGGTACAGCTTGCCCTGTTGCTGGCAGCCATACGACCACAGCGACAGGTACCAGCCCCAGGGGTCGCGCACCGAGCCGAGGAACTCGCGGCCGCTGCTCAGCAGCTCGGGCGTCGGCACGTTGTGTTTGCCGTCGTTCTTTCCGCCCAGCGTTTCCTTCAGCAGGTTCTTGATGTGGGTCGAGCCGGTTTTTTGCAGCTCGACGAATACGACTTTGTCGGTGATCAGCACGGCAGGCCTCGACATTCCATGGGGCGGGCGCAAGTGTCCATCGCCCAGGCACGGGGATGTAACTGACGAGTTGGGGAGGGATTCACCCGTACCGGGTTAACACCAGAGCGTGACGATGTGGTGCGATCCTATGATAGCTTTCACGATGTAAACGTTTCCATTTGCGAAACGGCAGTCTTCATGCCTCCATTTGCCCCAGCTCCGATCGAATTTCCCGCTAACTTCTTGTGGGGCGCTGCGACAGCTGCTTACCAAGTCGAAGGGTCCCCGCTGGCCGACGGGGCCGGGATCAGCAGCTGGCACCGCTTCGTGCGCACGCCTGGACGGGTGCGCGACGGCGACACCGGCGACATCGCCTGCGACCACTACCGCCGCTGGCCCGAGGACCTGCAGCTGATGCGCCAGCTTGGGCTGACGAGCTACCGCTTCAGCATTTCATGGTCGCGCATCCTGCCCGAGGGCCGCGGCCGCGTGAACCCGGCCGGCCTGGCGCACTACGAGCGCAAGGTCGACGCGCTGCTGGCCGCCGGCATCGCACCGAACATCACGCTCTACCACTGGGACTTGCCGGCCGCGCTGGACGATCGCGGCGGCTGGCTCAACCCCGACATCGTCGAGTGGTTCGGTGACTATGCCGAGGTGCTGTTCAAGGCTCTGGGCGACCGGGTGCCGATGTGGGCCACGCTGAACGAGCCGTGGGTGATCACCGACGGCGGCTACCTGCACGGCACGCTGGCGCCGGGACACCGCAGCGCGTTCGAAGCGGCGATCGCCGCGCGCCGCCTGATGGGCGCCCACGGCCGCGCCGTGCAAGCCTTCCGGGCACTGGTGCCAGCCAGGCCCGACCGACCCGAGCGAAAGATCGGCCTGGTCGTCAACATCGAGCCCAAGTACCCGGCCAGCAGCAGCGTCGCTGACCACGCGGCCGCGGCGCGCGCCGACGCCTACATGAACCGCCAGTTCCTCGACCCAGCGCTGCGCGGCCAGACGCCGCCCGAGCTGCCCGAGGTTTTCGGCGAGGCGTGGGAAGACTGGACGGCCGAAGAGCTGGCCCTGGCCCGGCAGCCGCTGGACTTCGTCGGCATCAACTACTACACCCGCGCCGTCGTGCGCGACGACCCCGCCGTCTGGCTGCAGCGCGCTGCACCGGTACGCCAGGTGCAGGCCACGCACACCGAAACCGCGTGGGAGGTCTACCCGCCAGGCTTGACTGACACGTTGCTCTGGTTCAAGCAGCAGTACGGCGACCTGCCGCTCTACGTGACCGAAAACGGCTCGGCCTTCTACGACCCGCCGACAGTCGACGGCCCCTGGCTCGAAGACCCGCTGCGCGTCGACTACCTGCGCCGCCACCTGCGGGCGCTGCATGCGGCTCGCGCAGGTGGCGTCAATCTGCACGGTTATTACGCTTGGTCACTATTGGATAACCTGGAGTGGGCGCATGGCTACTCGAAGCGCTTCGGACTGATCCATGTCGACTATGCAACCCAAAAGCGCACGCCCAAAGTCACTGCCGCGCTGTACGCCCAGGTGATCGCCAGCCAGGGGCGTTGCCTGAACGACACGGTCGACCCGCCGTCCGCCGGGCTGCTCCCGGTCTCACGGTAGAAACGCTCAAGTCGGGGTCCTGGTGATGGCGTCTAATGCGGCCAACGTTCTTCTCCGAGGCCCCGTGGTCGCCTCGCGGGCCATGGCGTGGCAGGCAGCAGATGCGCTTGTCAACGAGCCGGCGCGTGCGCTGCGGCCTCGCCAACCTCAACGCCCCCCCATGGCCACCACCATCAAAGACGTCGCCCGCGAGGCCGGTGTATCGGTCGCCACCGTCTCGCGCGTGATGAACGGCCACGCCGCCGTCACGCCCGAGACGCGCGAACGTATCCAGCGCATCGCCAAAGAGCTGCGCTTCACGCCGTCGAGCGCCGCGCGCAGCCTGATCACCCGCCGCACCCACACCGTCGGCGCGCTGCTGCCGGACCTTCACGGCGAGTTCTTCTCCGAGCTGATCCGCGGCATCGACGTCGCGGCCCGCGCGCGCGGGCTGCACCTGCTGGTGTCCAGCTCGCACGGCAACGAGGCCGAGGCCTCGGCGGCGCTGCGCGCGATGCACGGCCGCGTCGACGGGCTGCTGCTGATGTCGCCGCACATGGACCCGATCGCCATCAGTGGCAGCCTGCCAACCGGCATGCCGGCGGTGATCATGAACTCGGGTGTCGACGACCCGCTGCACACGACCTTCCGGGTCGACAACTTCGGCGGCGCCCAGGCGATGGTGCGCCACCTCGTCGCCGCCGGCCACCGCAGCATCGCCTTCATCGCCGGCCCCGAGCACAACCACGAAGCCCAAGAGCGGCTGCGCGGCTACCGCACCGCGCTGGCCGAGGCCCTGCCCGGCACACCCGAGCTGGTGCTGCCCGGCGACTTCACCGATGCCAGCGGCGAGCGCGCCGGCCACGAGCTGCTGGCGCTGTCGCAACGCCCCAGCGCGGTTTTCGCCGGCAACGACATGATGGCGCTCGGCTGCCTCGCAGTGCTGACGCAGCGGGGCCTGTCGGTGCCGCAGGACATCGCGCTGGCCGGCTTCGATGACATCCCGATTTGCCGTTATGTGCACCCACCGTTGACCACCGTACGGGTGCCGATCGTCGAACTGGGCGCCCTGGCCTTGGCCGAGCTGGCCTCGGCCATCGAGGTGCCCGATCGCCCACTTTCCGGCACGCGCACGCTGCGCGCCGAGTTGGTGGTGCGCCAGTCCAGCCAGCGCCCGGCCTGACCCGGGCGGGCACGACTGCTCTCTTTCGCAGCCCGAAGCAAGACAGAACGAACGGAGACACTCTCATGATCATGACGACCTCGCGTAAACGTTTACATCGCCACGCACTGTCCGCTGCCGCGGCACTGCTGCTGGCCACCGGCAGCAGCCTGGTCCAGGCCCAGCTGAGCACCGCCACGCTGCGTGGCGTGATCAGCTCCGGCGCCGCCGCTCCGCAGGCCGGCACCCCGGTGCAGGTGGTCAACAAGGACAACGGCAACACCTACCGCACCACCACCGCCGCCGACGGCAGCTATGTGCTGGTCGGCCTGGCACCGGGTCGCTACGAAGTGCGCGTCGGTGGCGCGGCGAGCGAGGTCGTCACGCTGCAGGTGGGCGAAACCGCGACGCTGGACCTGACGGTCGGCGGCACGCAGCAGGTCACGATCGTCGGCTCGCTGAACCGCAAGGACGTGAAGGACTCGCAACTCGGCACCAACGTGACCCGGCGCCAGATCGAGAGCCTGCCGCAAAGCACGCGCAACTTCCTCAGCTCGGTCGACCTGGCGCCGGGGGTCGCCTACACCGAGTCGCCGAACACCGGCCAGGTCAACCTGCAAAGCGGTGGGCAGGACCGCAACAACATCAACGTCTACATCGACGGCGTCGGCCAGAAGAACAACATCCTGCGCAACGGTGCCTCGGGCATGGATGCCACCCGCGGCAACCCCTTCCCGCAATCGGCGATCGCCGAGTACAAGGTGCTGACGCAGAACTACAAGGCCGAGTTCGACCAGGTCAGCGGCGCCGCGATCACCGCGATCACCAAGTCCGGCACGAACGAATTCCACGGCGACATCTACGTCGACCGCACCGGCACCAACTGGACCGAGAAGAACCCGTTCCAGGAAGAGGCCGAACGCAACGGCGTGCCGCGCCCGCCATCCACCCAGATGCAGTACGGCGGCGCCGTCGGTGGCCCTATCGTCAAGGACCGCATCCACTTCTTCGCCGCCTACGACGGCAAGCAGATCGACAACTCTCGCCAGGTCGTGGCGCAGAACACCAACCTGTTGCCGCTGGACAGGGGCATCGTGCCCGGGCTGCTGGCCAAGGCCGGCAGCACGGTCGACAAGTTCCATGAAGACCTGCTGCTCGGCAAGATCGACGCCCAGCTCAACGACGACCAGCGCCTGACCTTCAGCGTCAAGGTGCGCAAGGAAACCGACCGCGTGCCGGAAGACACGCGGCTCAGCGTGCCGGGCAACGACAAGGCCCGCAAGAACGACGAGACCCGCGTCGACCTGAAGCACGAGTGGACGCTCGGCAGCCTGTTCAGCGAGGCCCGCCTTGGCTGGGAGGAATACACCTACAACCCGAAGTCGGCCTCGACCGAGCCGTTCATCAAATACAAGGGCTCGACCTCCGGCACGAAGGACGGTTGGCAAGACGTGCTGTTCGACGGCGGCTCGCCCGACGCGCAATTCCGCCAGCAACGCGGCACCTTCGTCTCCGAGGAGCTGACCTGGACCGGCGCCAAAGGCCACGTGGTCAAGGGCGGTATCAAGGTCAAGGACATGAAGTACCGCCTCTCGGGCACCTCGCGCAGCGTGGACATGGTCCAGGCACTGATCGATCCCGTGGAAGGCTTCCTCTACTACGACGGCACCAACTGCCTGGGCGACAACCTCTCAGATACCGGCGGCGTGCAGAGCACCGACCAGTGCCACATCGACCGCGCGCTGGCGCCCGCCACGGTGGGCTATGGCAACCGGCAGTTCGGCCTGTACATCCAGGACGACTGGAGCGTGACCAAGCAGCTCGAAGTCAACCTCGGCGTGCGTTGGGACTACGAAACCAATATGCTGAACAACGGCTACGTGACACCGGCCGAGCGCGTCACGGCGCTGTACGCCGAGGACGGCCGCAACATCGCCGGCATCATCGCGCCGCCGGGGCAGACGTATGCGGATTCGCTCGCCCTGGGCGGCATCAACATCGGCGACTACATTGCCGACGGCAACTCACGCAAGCCGTTCAAGGGCGCGTTCGCACCGCGCGTCGGTGCGTCGTACGACCTGTTCGGCGACCGCAACTCGATCGTCTTCGGCGGCTGGGGCCGGTCTTACGACCGCACCATGGCCAACCACGCGCTGGACGAGCAGCAGAAGAATGCCCAGGCCAACGGCGAGATCTGGCTCATCAAGAACGACTTCAAGATGCCCTATGCCGACCAGTACACGCTGGGCTTGCGGCAGGCGCTGGGAACCTGGAACGCCGAAGTCGCCTACAGCCACGTGCATGCCCAGAACCAGTTCATCTGGTTCGGCGGCAACCGTGACCCACAAGGTGGCTGGGGCGCGCAGAGCCCGATCGATCCGTTGTGGGGCGGCCCCAATGGCTTCGGCACGTTGGTGCTGGGCGACTTCGTCGGCGAGAACAAGACCTCGTCGGTCTTCGTCAAGGCCGACAAGCCCTACAGCAGCGAGTCCGGCTGGGGCCTGACGCTGGCCTACACCTACACCGACGCGCAAACCACCGCACGCAACTGGGACGACGACGTCTTCGACTGGACCTATGGCCGCGACACTGCCGACTGGAACGCCTCGCGCCTGGTCGACAAGCACCGCGTGGTCGCCGCACTGGTCACCGACGGCCTGCTGCCCTGGGGCATCCAGGTGTCGGCCAAGGCGGTCTGGGCCAGCGGGAAGCCGCGCCAGATCACCGACTGCAGGGCCGGCGGGAGCGCCTGTGTCTACGTGGAAGGCGAAAGCCGCGAGTTCAACCAGTTCGACGTGGGGCTGGCCAAAGACTGGGCCATCGGCGTCGGCAAGCTCAACACCCGGCTCGACGTGCTGAACGTGTTCGACACGAAGAACTACGGCGGCTACAACGACTGGGCCGGCGGCCAGGGCGAACCCCTCAATCCGGAGCTCGGCAAGCCCAACTCGATGCGCGGGCCGATGCGCACGCTTCGCCTGGTGCTCGGCTACAAGTTCTGATCGCCACTGCAGCGAGCCGATTGCCGCTGCTGCATGGGCCCGCCACGATCGATGAGGTCGTGGCAGGCTCCGGTTTGATGTCCACCTCATTGCGTCGATGACTCTTCATCTGGAGCGCCCGGACCGGCGTCGCCTGCTCGTCGCGGCGGGCGCAGCCGCACTGGCCGGCTGGCTGCCTGGCTGCGGCAGCACACCGCAGCCAATGGCCTTTGGCGAAGGCCACACGCCTGCTCGCCTCGGCGATGCGGCGCTGCTGGACGACATCGAGGCGCGCACCTTCCGCTTCTTCTGGGAGACCGCCCATCCCGTCACCGGCCTCGTGCCGGACCGCTGGCCCGCAGCACCGACGATGGCCAGCGTCGCCTCGGTCGGCTTCGGCCTGACGGCCTACCTGGTGGGTGCCGAGCGGGGCCTCGTCACGCGCGCCCAGGCGGCCGAGCGTGTGCGCCGCACGCTGGACTTCCTGGCCCATGCGCCCCAGGGCGAGGCCGCACGCGGCGTCAGCGGGCACCGCGGTTTTTTCTATCATTTCCTCGACATGGCCAGCGGGGAGCGCTTCAACGAGCAGATCGAGCTGTCGACGATCGACACTGCGCTGCTCATGGGTGGCGTGCTGGCCGCGCAGTCGTATTTCACCGGCGCCGATGCCGTCGAGACGCGCATCCGGCAGCTGGCGGAGACGCTCTACACCCGCGTCGACTGGCGCTGGGCCCAGGTGCGCGGCGGCACCATCGCGATGGGCTGGGTGCCCGGCGCCGGCTTCGGGCCGTTCGTCGATTACCACGGCTACGACGAGGCGATGCTGCTGGTCCTGCTCGCGCTCGGCTCGCCCACCCACCCTGCGCGCGACGACAGCTGGGACGCCTTCTGCTCGACGTACCCGCGCACCTTTGGCAGCTTCATGGGCCAGGTGCACCTGGGCGGCGCACCGCTGTTCTGGCACCAGTACTCGCACGTCTGGGTCGACTTCCGCGGCATCCAGGACGCCTTCATGCGCGCGCACGGGTTCGACTACTTCGAGAACAGCCGCCGCGCGACGCTGGCCCAGCGCGCCTACGCGATCAGCAACCCCGGTGGGTGGAAGGACTACGGCGCGAACGTCTGGGGCCTGACCGCCTGCGATGGCCCGGGCTCGATCCGAACGGCCGATCACAGCGGCCGGGTGCGCGAGTTCCACGACTACCGCGCCCGCGGCGCCGGCAAGGCCGACCTGTTCGACGATGGCACGATCGCGCCGACCGCCGCCGCCGCCTCGCTGCCCTTCGCGCCGACCGAAGTGACCGCCGCGCTGCAGGCGATGCACCAGCGCTTCGGTGCCCACATCTACGGCCGCTACGGTTTTCTCGACGCCTTCAACACCAGCTTTGTCGATGCGTCGGCGAAGCTGTCCAATGGCCGCGTCGCGCCCGGCTTCGGCTGGGTCGACACCGACTACCTGGGCATCGACCAAGGCCCCATCGTCGCCATGATCGCCAACCACCGCCACGACCTGATCTGGCGCACGATGCGCGGCAACGCGCACCTGCGGCGCGGGCTGTCGCGCGCCGGCTTCGCCGGTGGCTGGCTGGACGCCCCGGCCCGCCCTGTTTCGCCCCATGACCGGCCGATCGCCCAGCCTGCCTGAGCGCCGCCGCTGGCTGCGGCGCGCGTCGCTGGTGGCCGCCGCGCTGCCACTGGCCGGCTGCGGGCGCCGCAGCGGCGGCCGCACGACGCTGCGCTTCTGGGCCATGGGCCGCGAGGGCGAGGTCGCGCATGAGCTACTGGCCGGCTTTCGCGCCGAACAGCCTCATGTCGAGCTGCGCATCGAGCAGTTGCCATGGACGGCCGCGCACGAAAAGCTGCTGACTGCCTTTGCCGGAGATGCGACGCCGGACGTCGCGCAGATCGGCAACACCTGGCTGCCGGAGATGGTGGCGCTGGGCGCCGTCGAGCCGCTGGACACCTGGCTGCACAGCAGCCCGACGATCGCACCGGACGACTACTTCAGCGGCATCTGGCGCACCAACCTGATCGACGGCAAGCTGCAAGGCCTGCCGTGGTATGTGGACACGCGGCTGCTCTACGTGCGCAGCGACCTGCTGGCGAAGGCCGGTTTCAATCGCATGCCCGACACCTGGGCCGGCTGGCAGCAGGCGATGCTCGGTCTGCAGCGTCTGGGCATTGCGCACCCGCAGCTGTTGCCGCTGAACGAGTTCGAGCCGCTGCTGGCACTGGCGCTGCAGCAAGACGATGAGCTGCTGCGCGACGGTGGACGTCGCGGCAACTTCTCAAGCCCCGGCTTCGAACGCGCGCTGGGGTTCTACCTGCAGATGTTCGAGCGCGGCTTCGCGCCCAGCCTGACCAACAACCAGGTCTCCAACCTGTGGCAGGAGTTCGGCCGTGGCCAGTTCGCACTCTACATTTCGGGGCCCTGGAACCTGGGCGAATTCCGCCGCCGGCTCGGGCCGGAGCAGCAAAGCCTATGGACCACCGCGCCGCTGCCCGGCCCGAACGGCCCCGGCGCATCGATCGCCGGCGGCTCGAGCCTGGTGATGTTCCGCCGCTCGCGCGCTCGGCGCGAGGCCTGGGCGTTGATCGAGTACCTGTCGCGGCCCGAGGTGCAGCAACAGTTCTACCGCCTGACCGGCAACCTGCCGCCGCGCCGCGCGAGCTGGTCGGCCGACGGCCTGGGGCGCGACCCTCAGGCCCTGGCGTTCGCCCAGCAGCTCGAACGCGTGCGGCCGGCGCCGGCAGTGCCGGAGTGGGAGCGCATCGCGCAGGAGATGCAGCTCTTCGCCGCGCGTGCCGCACACGACAAATCCGACCCGGCTGCGGTCGCACGGGCGCTGGACATGCGGGTCGACGAATTCCTGGCCAAGCGGCGCTGGATGCTGGATCGCGCGCGATGAAACGCAACCCCGTCGCCTGGGCCTTCGTGCTGCCCGCGCTCACGGTCATCGGCCTGTTCTTCGTCGTGCCGGTGCTCGCCGGCTTGGCCTTGAGCTTGACCGACTTCGACCTCTACGCGCTGGCCTCGCTCGACAACCTGCGCTTCGTCGGGCTGGAAAACTACCACCACGTGCTGACCCGCCCGCTGTTCTGGCAGGCGCTGGGCAACACCGCCTACTTCGTCGTGCTCGGTGTGCCCTTGTCGATCGTGTTGTCGCTCGGCTGCGCGGTGCTGCTGCAGTCGAAGCTGGCGCGGTTCAAGCCACTGTTCCGCACCGCGCTGTTTGCGCCGGTGGTCACCACGCTGGTCGCGGTGGCCGTCGTCTGGCGTTACCTCTTCCATGTGCGCTACGGCTGGATCAACCAGTTGCTCGGTCACGTCGGCATCGCGCCGATCGACTGGCTGGGCGACCCGCAGTGGTCGATGCCGGCGATCATCGTCTTCGCGGCGTGGAAGAACTTCGGCGGCAACATGATCATCTTCATCGCCGCGCTGCAAGCGGTACCCGAAGACCTGTACGAAGCCGCACGGCTGGATGGTGCCAACGCCTGGCGCCAGTTCTGGCACGTGACCTTGCCGATGCTCGGGCCGACGCTGCTGATGGTCAGCATCCTGACCATCGCCGGCTACTTCCAGCTCTTTGCCGAACCCTACGTGATGACGCAGGGCGGCCCACTGCAGAGCACGGTGAGCGTGCTGTACCTGATGTACGAAGAAGGCTTTCGCTGGTGGAACCTCGGCGCCGCGTCGGCGGTGGCGTTCGTGCTGTTCGTGATCATCGTCGCCGTCACGCGCGGCCTGATGCTGCTGGCACAACGCCAGGAGGCCGCATGAAAGGCCGCACGGTGCAAACGGTCGCCGTCAACGGCGTGCTCGCGCTGGCCGCGCTGCTGACGGTGGCGCCGCTGCTGTGGATGGTGGCAGCGTCGTTGATGCGCTCGGGCGAGGCCAGCAGCTTCCCGCCACCGCTGTTGCCGAGCGAGCCGACGCTGGACCACTACCGCGCGCTGATCACGCAAGGCGGCATCGTGCGCCAGTTCGCCAACAGCCTCGGGCTCGCGATCGCCGCGACGCTGCTGTCGACCACCTTCAACACACTGGCCGGCTACGCCTTCGCGAAGCTGCATTTCACCGGCCGCGACAAGCTCTTCAGCCTGCTGCTCGGCGCGCTGGTGATCCCGGCCCAGGTCGCGATGCTGCCGCTGTTCCTGATGCTCAAGAGCATGGGCCTGGTCAACAGCTACGCCGGCGTGCTGGTGCCATCGCTGGCCGGCATCTTCGGCATCTTCCTGGTGCGGCAGTACGCGCGCGGCATCCCGGACGAGTTGATCGAGGCCGCGCGCATGGACGGTGCCGGCGAGTTCCGCATCTTCTTCTCGGTCGTGTTGCCGCTGCTGACGCCGGTGCTGGCGACGCTGGCGGTGTTCGCCTTCCTCGGCAGCTGGAACGACTTCATGTGGCCGTTGATCGTGTTGACCGACGGCGAACTGCACACCTTGCCGGTGGCGCTGGCCAGCTTGAGTCGCGAGCATGTGCAAGACAGCGAGCTGATGATGGCCGGCGCCGTGATCACCGTGCTGCCGGTGCTGGCGCTGTTCCTGGTTCTGCAGCGCTACTACCTGCAAGGGCTGACGATGGGGGGCGTGAAGCAATGAAGCGCAGCGTGTGTGGGATTCTGCTGGGGTGCGCTGCAGCGGCCGTGGCTTCACCGGGCGACGTCACTCTGATCGACAGCTTCCGACCGAACGGAGGCTGGAGGATCGACGCGTCGGACCAGGTCGAAGCCCATTGGCGTGCCGACGCGCGCGGGCATTGTCTGGATTACGACTTCAACGGTGTTTCGGGCTATGCCGTTGCGCGGCGGACCCTGCCACCAGTCGACCTGCCACCGAACTACGAATACCGCCTGCGCGTGCGCGGCCACGGCCCGGCGAACCACTTCCAGTTCAAGCTGACCGACGCCAGCGGCGACAACGTCTGGTGGGTCAACCGGCCCGACATGCGCTTCGGCGCGCGGCCGCGCGAGCTGCGCTTCAAGCGGCGCCAGATCCAGTTCGCCTGGGGCCCGACGGCCGACAAGGTGCTGCGCCATCCCGAGGCGCTGGAGCTGGTGGTGGCCACCGGCAGCGGCGGCGGGCAGGGTTCAGTCTGCTTCGAGCGTCTCGACTTCGTCGAACGTGCGCCGCCGCCGGCTGCGTGGCCCGCTCCGCGCCTGACGGTGCGCGGCACCTCGGCAGCGGTCGATTTCGGCCTGACGCGCGAGTTCAGCGGCCTGCAGCTGCACTGGCCATCAACGGGCCAGCGGCCGCGCGACTACACCATCGACACCCAAGACGAAGCAGGGCGTTGGCGGCGGCTGGCGCAGGTGCGCCGCGGCGCCGGTCCGCTCGATGCGCTGTTCCTGCCCGAGCGCGAAGCGCGCCGGCTGCGCATCACGGCCGCCTCCGGCGAGGGCACGCGCGCGGGCCTGGCTGCCCTGCGCATCGAGCCGGTCGAGCCCGGCGCGTGGCGGTCGCAAGACGACGCCACCGCCGCACGCGCGAAACGTCTGCCGCCGGGGCTGTACCCGCGCACCTACCTCGGCGACCAGAACTACTGGACGCTGTTCGGCGTCGATGGTGGTGGTGGCTACGCGGCACTGCTGTCGGAAGATGGCGCTGTCGAGCCGGCGCCCGGCAGCCCCAGCATCGAGCCGTTCGTGCTGCTCGAAGGCGACAGCGGCAACCCGCCGACCCTCGTCGGCTGGGCCGATGTGAAGATCAGCCACTCGCTGCCCGAGGGCTACCTGCCGCAACCGCGCGTGCGCTGGGCACACCCGGCCTTCACGCTGGACATCGACGCCGGCGCGTCGGGCGACGGCACACGCCCGACCGGCCACGCCCGCTACACGCTGCGTGCGGCCGGCGAGCGGCCGTTGAAGGCCACGCTGCTGCTGGTCGCCCGGCCGTGGCAAGTCAACCCACCGCAGCAGTTCCTGAACCAGCCGGGCGGCGCCAGCCCCTTGTCGCGCGTGGCCTGGCAAGACGGCCTTTGGCACTTGAACGACAGGCTGGCATTGCGCCCCACGCCAGCCCCCGCCAGGGCCTGGGCCGGCGGCGGGGCCGACTGGCCGGTGGCCTTTGCATTGACCAACGGCGCGCCGGTTCAAGCCCTGCGGGAGGCCGCGTCGTGGCGCGACGCCGAGGGCCGCGCGGAGTCGGCATTGGCCTACCCGCTGCAGTTGCCGGCCGGTGGCGACGCGCAGCTCGCGCTGAGCTGGCGCATGACCGGCGTGCAGGAACTGCCGCCTCACCTCGGCGACGTCAACGCCGGCCTCGCTGCCAGCGCGGAAGCCTGGCGCGAGCGGCTGAACCGCGTCGGCCTGCAGTTGCCCGCCGCCGGTCAGCGCGTGCATGACACGCTGCGCAGCGCGCTCGCGCAGATCCTGCTGTCTCGGCGCGGTGCGGCACTGCAGCCAGGCACGCGCTCGTATGCGCGCAGCTGGGTACGCGACGGCGCGATGATGGTCGCCGGCCTGCTGCGGTTGGGAGAGACCGAGGCCTCGCGCGAGTTCGTCGACTGGTACGCGACGCAGCTGTTCGCCAGCGGCAAGGTGCCCTGCTGCGTCGACGCGCGCGGCGCCGACCCGGTGCCCGAGAACGACAGCCACGGGCAGTTCGTCTACTCGGTCGCCGAACTCTGGCGCTTCACGCACGACCGCACGCGGCTGCAACGCCACTGGCCCGCGGTTCAACGCGCCGTGCGCTACATGGAGCAGCTGCGACAGAGCGAACGCACGCCGGCCAACCGGCAGCCGGGTCGTGAAGCTTTCTACGGCCTGATGCCGGCTTCGATCAGCCACGAGGGCTATTCCGAGAAGGCGATGCATTCGTACTGGGACGACTTCTGGGCCTTGCGCGGCTACAACGACGCGGTGCTGTTGGCCCAGGCCGTCGGCGATGAAGCCGCCGCGCGTGAGTTCGCCGGTTGGCGCGACGAATTCGCCGCCGAGCTGGCGGCATCGATCCGCGCCGCCGCCGCGCAGCACCGCATCGATTTCATGCCCGGCGCAGCCGAGCTGGGCGACTTCGACGCCACCTCGACCACCGTCGCGCTGAACCCCGCGCAGGCACAAGCCCTGTTGCCGCCCGGGCTGCTGGACGCGACATTCGAGCGCTACTGGCGCGAATCGCAACAACGCACACGCGGCAAGCGGGCCTGGAAGGACTACACCCCGTACGAACTACGCAGCGTCGGTGCGCTGGTGCGGCTGCAACAACCCGAGCGGGCGCTGGCGATGCTCGACTTCTTCTTCGCCGACCAGCGCCCCGCCGGCTGGAACCAATGGGCCGAGGTCGTGATGCGCGACCCGCGCGAGATACGCTTCCTCGGCGACATGCCACACGCCTGGGTCGCGTCCGACGCGATCCGTTCGCTGCTGGACCTGTTCGTGCACGACGACGGCGACGGCCTGGTGCTGGCCGCCGGCCTGCCGCAGACTTGGCTGAATGACGGCGTGGCGGTACGCGACTTGCCGACGCCCCACGGCCGGCTGAGCTACCGCGCCCGGCGCGAGGCCGAAGGGCTGCACGTCGAGATCGACGCCGGGCTTGATCTGCCACCTGGCGGCCTTCGTTGGCGTTGGCAAGGCGGTGAGCAGCGCATCGACAGCTTGCCGGCGTCCCTGACGCTGGCCGATCGGGCGCCTGAGACCAACCAGAGAAAATGATGACCACCCACCACATCGATCGCCGCACGCTGATGGGCCTGCCGGCCGCGCTCGTCGCCGCATCGGCGGCGCAGGCGGCCCCGCCGCCCGCTGACAACCGCGCCTGGAACCCGGCCTATGCCGACCCCGGGCTGCTGGCCTGGCTGCTGGCGCGGGTGCGACCCGCCTGATGACGATGGCTCCATCTTCAGTGCACCGCATCAGCAGCCCGTCGGGCCTGGCCGCGAGCTTCAACGCCAACGGCTGCCTGCGCGAGCTGCGCTGGGGCGACGAGCTGTGCCTGCATCTGTTTCCCGGCAACGCGCTGGAGGCCGGCTCGACCCAGTTGGTGCTGCGCCGCTGGCCCGGCACCGGGGACGCTCAGCTGCTACCGCTGCTGGGCCCGCACAGCCCGGCACGCTGGCATGCCGAAGACGACCGCTTCATCGCACGCGGCGAGTGGCAGGGCCTGGCCTTCGAGCTGACGCTGCTGCTGGCCGCCAACGAGCCGGCGTGGTTCTGGCACCTGGCGCTGCACCACGTGCAAGGCGATGCCACCTGCATGGTCGATCTGCTGTACCAGCAGGACCTGTCGCTGGCGCCGCATTCCGCCGTGCGCCTGAACGAGTACTACGTCAGCCACTACATCGATTTCACGCCGCTGGACCACCCGCAGCGCGGCCGCCTGCTGGCGGTGCGGCAGAACCAGCCGGTCGGCGGCAGGCACCCGTGGGCGCTGCTCGGCTCACTGCGCCGCGCCCAGGCGTACGCGACCGATGCGCTGCAGGTGCTCGGCCTCGGCCACCGCTTCGGCGCGGCACCGGCGGCCTGGCGCCATGGCCTGCCCGATGCGCGGCTGCAGCACGAGCAGGCGATGGCCGCGCTGCAGGATGCGCCGCTGAGCCTGGCCCCGGGTGAACGCGCCACGCTCGGCTTCTTCGGTGGCCTGCAGGCGAACCACCCCGCCGCCAGTGGCCCGGACGATGCGGCCTGGGCCGACCAGTTGCTCGCGCTGCCGGAAGCCGCGCCGCCGCTCGCGCTGCCGGCCGCCGTGGTGCAGGCCAGCTGGCAGCCGCCGAGACCCAGCCTGTTCAGCCACGCACCGCGCCTGGTGGCATGCGCGTTCGACGAAGCCGACTGCGAGGCCCACTTCGGCCCTCAACGCGCTCATGAAGAGCGCGGCCCGGACGACACGCTGTGGTCGTTCTTCACCCCCGACGGCGAGCACGTCGTGCTGCCGGCCAAGGAGCGGGCGGTGCTGCGGCCGCACGGCCACTTGCTGCGCAGCGGCGAGCACCTGGTGCCCGACGAGGCCGCGATGACCTCGACCTGCTGGATGGCGGGTGTCTTCCATTCGATGGCCACGCAAGGCCATGTCAGCCTGAACCGCCTGCTGTCGACCGTTCACGGCTGGCTGGGCCAGAGCCACTCGCAAGGGCAGCGTGTGTTCGTGCGCCGCACGCGCGGCTGGCAGTTGCTGGACCAGCCGTCGGCGTTCGCGATCGGCGAGCGCCGCGTGCGCTGGTGGTACCGCGACGACGAAGGCCTGATCGAGGTCGTCGCCGCGGCCGCGGCGCAGGCACCGGAGCTGTCGTTGCACCTGCGCTTTCTCGAAGGCCCGCCGGCCGTCTGCCTCGTGACCCACCACCTCGCGCTCAGCGGCGACGACGGTGAGGTGCCGGGCCGCATCGACACGCCCAGCAGCGCCGACGGCAGCGTCTGGCTCGCGCCGCCGCCCGGCAGTGGCTTGCTCGCGCGCTTCCCGCACGGCGGCTTCACCATTGCCCCGATCGGCGAACACAGCCGGCTGCTCGAGGTGTCCGGCGCCGAAGCCCTGTTCGACGACGGCGACGACCACGGCGTGCCGATGCTGTGCCTGCGCTTCGCCGCCACGCCCGAGATCGCGCTGCGCATCCGTGGCGAGCTGGTCGAGGCCGCACCGGCCGGCGCGCCGACGCTCGACACCTTGGCGCCACCGCGGTTGTCATCGCCCACCGGACAGGCCGCGGCGCTGTCGACCGCGCTGCCCTGGTTCCAGCACAACGCGCTGGTGCACTACCTGGCGCCGCGCGGGCTGGAGCAGTACTCGGGTGGCGGCTGGGGCACGCGCGATGTCTGCCAGGGCCCGATCGAGCTGCTGCTGGCGCACGGCAGCCTCGCGCCGGCGCGCGACCTGCTGTGCCGCGTCTTCAGCGCGCAGAACGCCGATGGTGACTGGCCCCAATGGTTCACCTTCTTCGAGCGCGACCGGGCCATCCGCGCCGGTGACTCGCACGGTGACATCGTCTTCTGGCCGCTGCTGGCGCTGGGCCAGTACCTGCTCGCCTCGGGCGACGCCGGCCTGCTGGACGAGCCGCTGCCGTTCTACGCGGCGCCGGGTGACTTCGCCGACAACGCAACGCTGTGGCAACACGTCGAACGGGCGCTGACGGTCATCGCGCAGCGCCGCATCCCCGGCACTGCGCTGGCCGCCTACGGCCACGGCGACTGGAACGATTCGCTGCAGCCGGCCGACCCGCGATTGCGCGAGCACCTGTGCAGCAGCTGGAGCGTGACACTGCACGCGCAGGTGCTGGCGACGCTGGCCGAAGCCTTCGGCCTGCTGGGCCAGACCCACCGCGCCGAGGCGATGCACCAGGAGCGGCAGCAGGTTCAGGCGGACTTCCGGCGCTGGCTGATGCCGCCGACATCCTCAGCCCCGAACGCGCCAGCGGTACTGACCGGCTACGCGCTGTTCGACCCGCCGGGGCCATCGCCGCGGCCGCTGCTGCACCCGAGCGATCCGCACACCGGCGTGCGCTACAGCCTGTTGCCGATGATCCACGCGGTGTTGGCCGATCTGCTGAGCCTGGACGAGGCCGAAGCGCACTTCGCGCTGATCGAGCAGCACCTGCTGGGCCCGGACGGCGCGCGCCTGTTCGATGCGCCGTTCGCCTACCGCGGCGGGCCGCAGCAGCTGTTCCAGCGCGCCGAAAGCAGCAGCCACTTCGGCCGCGAGATCGGGCTGATGTACACCCACGCCCACCTGCGTTATGCCGAGGCGCTGGCCCACCTGGGCCGGGCCGAGGCGTTCTGGCAGGCGCTGAACCTCGCCCACCCGGTCGAGCTGAAGCAACGCCTGCCGAGCGCTGCGCCACGCCAGGCCAACTGCTACTTCTCCAGCTCCGACGCTGCCTTCGCCGACCGCCATGAAGCCAGCGCGCAGTACGAGCGCGCCCTGCGCGGCGAGGTGCCGCTCGAGGGCGGCTGGCGCGTCTATTCCAGCGGCGCCGGCATTGCACTCGGCCTGGTGCAGCGTTGCCTGCTCGGCCTGCGCCCACGGGCCGACGTCTGCGTGATCGACCCGGTGATCGCACCGTTGCTGGGCACGCTGCAAGCCGAGACCACGCTGGCGGGCCACCGGGTTTCGATCGACTGTCAGGTGGGCTCGCGCGGCCACGGCGTGCTGGCGGCGGAGTTGAACGGCACGGCTTTGCCTTTCACGTTCGAGCCAAACCCCTACCGCGAAGGCGGTGCCCGCATCGACTGGTCAGCGATGGCGCCGCTGTGGGCGACGGATGTCAACCGGTTGCGGCTGAGCATCGCCTGAAATCGTCGAACGAACTCCGCTGGCCTGCGGAATTAGGGATGTCGCACCGCCGCGGCGGTATCAAGATCGGCCCCCTGTCCAAACCTCAGGGAGCAAAGATGAACCGCACCGTCATCGGATTCGGCGCCACGGGCCTGCTCGCCCTGGCCGGCCTGAACGCTCACGCCGCCCTCACCACCTACACGTGCACCCACCTCGCCACCGAAGGCGGCCACAACATCGTCGAACCGTATGCAATCAACCGCCGGGGCGTCGCGGTCGGTTGCTGCAGCTACAGCAACCAATTCAGCAGCGGTGCCACGCTCTGGAAGGGCAATGGGCAGACCGTCGAACTGCATTCGCTGTCCAAAAGCCATTCCGTGTCCTACGACGTCAACGACCAGGGCCAGATCGTCGGCTATGGCATGGACGACGTTCGCGAGCAGCATGCGCTTGTCTGGTCGGATCACCGGGCAGTACCTCACAAGCTGATCCCCTTGCCAGACGGCGTCGCCCCCAAGGCTCGCGCTCTCAACAACAAGGGCCATATCGTCGGCACCAGTGGCATCGTGAACAACACCACCAACACTGTCCACGCCGTGCTCTGGCGTGACGGGCGGGTCATCGATCTGGGCACCCTGGGCGGTCGCAAGGGCCAGCACTTGAAGCGCAGCGAAGCCCGTGACATCAACGCCGCCGGCGTCATCGTCGGCACCAGCGATGCGGATCGACGCCGCACGCCGCATGCGGTGCGCTGGGACAACCCACGCACCATCGTCGATCTCGGCACACTGCCGGGAACTGACCTGATTTCACACGCGGTGGCCATCAACAGCACCGCCACCATCGTCGGCCACGGCAGCTACCAAACGGGGGACCTCACGAATGTTCACGCCATCGCGTGGCACGGTGGCGCCGTCATCGATCTGGGCGCCTTGCCCGGCGACGGCACCAGCCGGGCTACCGCGTTGAACGATGAAGGCGTGGTGGTGGGTTTCAGCCGCCTCGACTACCTGAAGGAGCGGGCCGTGATCTGGTACGGCCTGGATCAACCGCCGGTCGACCTGAACACGCTGCTGTCGGCCGGTGGCTGCATCGACGACGAAGGCGAGCCCTACCCGCTGCACCGGGCCACCAGCATCAACAGCCACAACGAAATCCTCGTGATGGGCATGGTCCGCGACTTCGCCGGCGACCCGAAGTACAGGATCTTCCGATTGAAGCCCGTCGCCCGGTAGTCGGCTGCTGATCACGCCGGCCGGCCGCCACCGGCGGTGCGTTGGCGGGCGCAAGGCATACCAGTTGTTGAGCCAGCTCCCCGTTTGAAACGGATTGATTCCCTCGTAACTTAGCTTCGTCTTTCAGCCGACATCGCTTAACTGGTCTTACTGGTCTTGTAGTGGTTTTCTCTCGTGACGGCCGAGATGCCAGGCCGGATCATCACGGCCGAGGGGCACGCAGCGCGTGCCCTGTGGTCCGTTCAAGAGATCAAACCAAGGAGTTGGAACCATGTCCGACCAAAGTTCGTCGCGGCGTGCGCGGCTCGACTGGCTGATGGCGCTGTCGGCGGCCGTCGCGGTCGCCGCGGGCGCCGCCCCGGTGGTGGCCCAGGCCGCACCGGTCAAGGTGGCCGCCCCTGCCTGCCAGCCGTGGTCTACCGACATCGCCTATGTGCAAGGCGACACCGTCACACGCAACGGCCTGACCTACCGCGCCAATTGGTGGACCAAGGGTGAAGACCCGGCCACCCACAACGGCGGCGACGGCAGCGGCCAGCCGTGGACGCAGGCCTCGAGCTGCGGCACACCGCCGCCGCCGCCCCCACCTCCCCCGCCGCCGCCTCCGCCACCTCCCCCGCCACCGCCGCCCCCACCGCCGGCTGACTGCGAGCCGTGGCAGGCCGACGTGCGCTACCTCAAGGGCTCGCTGGTGACCGACGACAACGTCGGCTACCGGGCGGTGCTGAAGAGCATCGGCAAGGACCCATCGGAAAACAGCGGGCCCAAGGGCAGCGGCGAGCCGTGGCGCAAGACCAAGGCCTGCGACACGCCGCCGCCGCCCCCGCCGCCGCCCGGTGGCCACCACCTGATCGGCTACTGGCACAACTTCACCAACCCGTCGGGCAACACCTTCCCGATCGCCCAGGTCAGCAACGACTGGGACGTGATCGTCGTTGCCTTCGCCGACAACGCCGGCAACGGCAATGTCAGCTTCACACTCGACCCGAACGCCGGCACCGAGGCCCAGTTCATCGCCGACATCAAGGCGAAGAAGGCCGCCGGCAAGAAGGTGGTGCTGTCATTCGGTGGCCAGAACGGCACCGTCTCGCTCGACAACGACGAGCAGGTCAACAACTTCGTCAACAGCACCTACGCGTTGCTGGTGAAGTACGGCTTCGACGGCGTCGACATCGACATCGAGCACGGCGTCTACAAGGACGCGCCGATCCAGGCCAATCTGGTCAAGGCGATCAAGCTGCTGAAGGCCAAGGTCGGCGCGAGCTTCTACCTGTCGATGGCGCCGGAGCACCCGTATGTGCAGGGCGGCCTGGTCACGCTGGCCGGCATCTGGGGTGCCTACCTGCCGATCATCGACGGTCTGCGCGACGACCTGAACGTGATCCACGTTCAGTTCTACAACAACGGCGGCTTCACCTACAACGACCCGCCGAAGTACACGATGGTGCAGGAAGGCACCGTCGACGGCCTGGTCGCCGGCAGCCTGATGCTGATCGAAGGCTTCACGACCGACTACAACACCGGCTGGAAGTTCGTCGGCCTGCGGCCCGACCAGGTGGCCTTCGGCGTGCCGTCAGGCCCCAGTTCGGCCAACACCGGCTTCGTGACCCCGGCGACCGTGTCGGCCACGCTGAACTGCCTGACGCGCCTGACCAACTGCGGCACGATCAAGCCCAAGGTCGCGTACCCGACCTACCGCGGCGCGATGACCTGGTCGATCAACTGGGACCGGCACGACGGCTACAACTTCTCGAAGCCGACCCGCGCGGCACTCGACAGCCTGCCTTGAGTTCTCCGGTGGGTTCTTGACCCACTTTCGCATGGTGGCCGGCGGGCCGCCATGCACCGCGCCCCGGCCGTCCAAGCGGCACGGGGCGTTTTTTCTCTCAAACTTGCGGCAGCAGGAAGCGCCGTTCCCAGGCACTGACCTCGCGGTCGTAGTGGTCGAACTCGACCTCTTTGACCGCCAGCAGCCCGGTGACGAAATCGTCACCGAGCAGGCGGCGCGCATGGGCGCTGTCGGCCAGGCGTTGCCAGGCTTCGCGCGGGCTGCGCGGCAAGGCATGACCATGCGCGTAACCGTCACCGCTGATCGGCGCGGTCGCCGAGAGGCCTTCTTCGATGCCAGCCAGGCCTGCGGCCAGCGTCGCCGCGACCGCGAGGTACGGGTTGGCATCGGCGCCCGCCACGCGCTGCTCGACGCGCCGCGCGGCCGGCCCGCTCTGCGGCACGCGCAAGCCTGCGGTGCGGTTGTCGTAGCCCCATTCCAGATGGATCGGCGCCTGGCTGCCTTTGACGAAGCGCCGGTACGAGTTGACGTGCGGCGCCAGCAGCAGCATCAGATCCGGCAGGTAGGTCTGCAGCCCGGCGATGAACTGGCGGAACAACGGCTGCTCGTCGCCATTGGCTGCACTGAAGACGTTGCGGCCATCGCGATCGACCAGGCTGACATGCAGGTGCATCGAGCTGCCGGCCTCATCGGGCAAGGGCTTGGCCAGGAACACGGCGTTGAGCCCGTGCTGGATCGCGATCTCGCGCGCCGCGTGCTTGAACAGGAACGCCTGGTCGGCCACCGACACCGCATCGCCGTGCCACAGGTTGATCTCGTACTGCGAGCAGCCGACCTCATGGATCCAGGTGTCGGCGCGGATGCCCAGCGTCTCGATCGCCTGCTGGAAAGCGCCCCAGAACGGAGCCAGCTCGTTGAGCATGTTCAGGCTGAAGGCCGATTGGCCAACCTCGGCGCGGCCCAACCGCCCGGGCGGCGGGCGCAGCGGCTCGGTTGGGTCGACGCAGGGTGCGCTCAGATAGAACTCGATCTCCGGCGCCACCACCGGCGCCCAACCGCACTCGGCGTAACGCGCAAGCACGGTCTTCAGCAGTTGGCGTGGCGCGAACGCGCAGGGCCGTCCGTCCAGCTCGACACAGTCGTGGATCGCCATCGCACGTGGCTGGTTCACCGGCGCCCACGGCGCCAGGCGCACGCTCGACATATCAGGCACCAGCCGCACGTCGGGATCGTCGTCCGGGAAGATGGGGTCGTACGAGTACTCACCGGTCACCGCCTGCATCGGGATCGCCTGCGCGATGCGCAGCTCCTGCCCGGCCAGGAAGGCGGCCGCGGGCATCAGCTTGCCGCGCGGGTAGCCGGTCACGTCGGGGAACAGGCACTCCACCTGGCGCACGCCGGCGCGCTGCAGCAGGTCGGCGATGTCGGCAGGCAACTCAGCACTCATGGATGAACAACGGCAATGGCAGAACGTCGATCTTCGCCGAACCCCGCCTGCGCGAGCCCGAACACAGTGTTCAGGCGATCAAACAGTCGCCGACGGTTCGGCCAGCAGGCGACGCAGCAACGGCGGCAGTTGCTCCAGTGTGAACTCCTTTTGCATCACGCTGCGCACGCCGATCCGCGTCGCCGAATCGAGCAGCGCTTCGGTCACATAGCCCGAGCTGATGACCACCGGCAGGCCCGGCCGCAGCGTCGCCAGCTCGGCCGCGACGTCCAGCCCCGACAGCCCCGGCATGTTGAAGTCGGTCAGCACCAGGTCGACCTCGTCCGGCCACGCCCGCAGCCGGCCCATGGCCTCGCGCGGGTCTTCGAAGGTGGTGACGCGGTAGCCCGCGTGTCGCAGCAACCCTTCGACCATCACCACCATCACCGGGTCGTCGTCGAGGTACATCACGTGGTGGCCGGCAGCCGGCGGCCCCGCGCTCGGCCCGCTCATGGGCGCCGCCCCCTCTGGCAGCTCGGCCTGCAGCGGGATGTACAGGTCGAAGCGGCTGCCGCGGCCCGGCGCGCTGGTCACGCCGATCGCGCCTTCGTGCGCCGAGACGATGCCGTGCACCACCGCCAGGCCCAGCCCGGTGCCCTGCCCCAGGGGCTTGGTGGTGAAGAAGGGTTCGAACAGGCGCTGACGCGTCGCCTCGTCCATGCCGCAGCCGCTGTCGCTGACCACCAGGTGGGCATGTGGCCCGGGCTGCAGGCCCAGGCGCTGGGCCGCGTCATCGTCCAGCGTTTGCCGGTCGAGCTGGATCTCGATCTGCCCGGCGGCGCCGTTCATCGCATGCCAGGCGTTGGTGCACAGGTTCATCAGCACCTGGTGCAGCTGTGTCGCATCGGCCTGCACCGTCATCGGGGCATCGGCCAGCACCAGCTCCAGCTCGACCATCGCCGGCAACAGCGGCCGCAACAGGCGCACCGACTCTTCGATCACCGGCGCCAGTGCCAGGCGCTTCAGGCTGTGCGGCTGGCGCCGGCTGAACGCGAGGATCTGCTGCACCAGGCTGCGCGCCCGCTCGGCCGACTGCGTGATCTGCGCCAGGCGCTCGTGCGCCTCGGCCGGATCCCGCTGCGCCAGCGCGACGTTGCCCAGGATCGCGGCGAGGATGTTGTTGAAGTCGTGCGCGATGCCACCGGCCAACGTGCCGATGGCCTCCATCTTTTGCGAAGCGCGCAGCTGCGACTCCAGCTCGGCCTGCGCGATCTCGGCCTGCTTCTGCTGCGTGATGTCGGTCACCATCGCCAGCGAGCCGTCGAAGTGGCCGGCGGCGTCGACGATCGGCGTGGTGGACACCAACGCCCACATGCGTCGGCCGTCGGCACGGCGCAGCCGGCGCTCGCGCCCGCCGTGCTGCTCGGCCGCCGCCGACGGGCCCAGCGTCTGCCCATTGACCAGGCCCATCGCCTTGGCCACCACCGCACCCGCCACGTTGTCAGGCTCGATGAATTCGGCCATCGGGCGGCCCAGCAGCGCCTGGCTGGTCAGGCCCAGCATCTGGGCCATCTTCGGGTTGGCAAAGACGGTACGGCCATCGGCATCGGTGACCCAGATGCCTTCGTCGGCGGTCTCGACGATGCGGCGGTAGCGCTCTTCGCTGGCGCGCAGCGCGACGGTCATGCGCAGCGCCGCCTCGTGGGCCCGCTGGCGGCCGGTGGCCAGCTGATGCGTCAGCAGCGCCAGCACCAGGCTCAGGCCGATGCCGGACAGCGCCATGATGGTGGCCGCCATCCCGCCAGGGCGGCGCTCGAACTCCGGCAGCGCCTGCACGTCGATCGTCCACGAGTGGCCGGCAAAGCCGATGTACTCGCGCGCCTCGAAAACCGGCGTCGAGCCTTCGCGCTGTGGCCCGGAGGCATACATCAGCGTGCCGTCGTTGACCTCCACGCCATCGTGGACGCGGATCTGCACCCCGCGCGCGGCCTCGCCGTAAAGGCTGGACATCAGGTCGCCCATGCGCACCGCCGCCAACACCCAGCCGGCGATCGCCGCACGCCGTGCGGCCACCGTGCCCGCGGGCTGCTGGCGGGTGTAGACCGGCAGTGCCATCAGGAAGCCCGGCTCCTGCTTGCCGGAAGCGTCGGCCGGCAGCATCAGGCGCGGCGTGATGGACAGGCCGCTGGAATCGCGCGCCAGCATCAGGGCGCCGCGCCTGGTGTCGTCGGCCAAGGTGTCTTCGCCCAGGGCTCGCAGGTTCAGGCCGGCGGCCGGGGCCACCTCGGCAATGCGCGCGGTGCCCTCCGGCCGCCAAGGCGCATAGGCGAACCACTGGATGCCGGAATAGTCGGCGCCGGCCAGCAGCGTGTCGACATAGGCCACGAAATCGCGCCGGTCGGCCCGCTCGACCGCCTGGTACAGGCCTTGCACGCCACGCAGCATCTGCTCATAGCTGGCCATGCGCTGCTCGATGCGGCCGGCCGTCTGGCGCACGCTGGCGTCGAAATCGGCCCGCAGCGCCTGCTGCGCGCTGCGTTGCTCGTGGCGCCACAAACCGGCGGTGACGGCCAGCGACACCGCGCCCACAGCCAGCGGCAACAGCACGGGCAAGGCGCGACGGACCTGCATGCCGCGCTCAGAACTGCGTCATGGCACGGGCCAGATCGCGGGTGAAGTACTTTTCGAAAATGCGTAGCACCGTGCCGTCGGCTCGCATGCCGTCGATCAACGCACGCCAGGCCTGCTGTTGGGCGCCACTCAACGCCTTTTTCGACATGATCAGCCCGTGCGGCACCGACGGATCGTCGAACTCCATGATCGTGGTCTGCTCACGCACCGGGCCGCTCTCGATCGCTGGATAGTCGAAGGGCTCGATGATCATCGCCTGCACCTGGTTGCCGAGCAGGATCTGGTAGAGCGGGTCCAGGCTGGTGGAGTAGCTCACGCGGTGCCCGGCGTCCAGCGCGTCGACCAGCTTGTTGGCGTTCGGGCTGTAGCGGAAGCTGCGGATCACGCCGAGCCTCAGCCCCGCCTGGCGCTCGAAGTCGGCCAGGCGCTGCACGCCGGCGTCCTTGCGCACCAGCAGGTAGTACTTGTTCGAGAAGTACCAGCCGAACGCGGCAAACCGCTCGCGGGCCTCGTTGCTGATGCCCGACAGGCTGAAATCGAGAGCGCCGGATTCGATCAGCTGCCAGATGCGGGCGCGCGGCATGACCGTGACGGCGACCTTGCAGCCGCTGCGACGGATCAGCTCGTCGGCGATGTCCTTGTCGATGCCCTCGCCGGTCTGGGCCGAATACAGCAGGCCATGCTCATGCAGCGCCAGGCTGAAGGGCCGCTCGCAGTCGGGCTTGTCGGCCGCCCGCGCCGCGGCGTGGCCGAACATGGCCAGGGCGACGACCCACGACACGGCGCGACGCATTCTTTTTCCCCTCCGGACGAGCGCCGACAGAGCTTATCCCACCCGGGGCCCCCGTGCCTGTGACGGAGTGCGGCGGGCGGCCATTTCCCGGCGCCTGACGGGTCCACCGCCTGTGCTGCCGGGCGTCGAGCCACCCATCCCTTCAGCGTAAAGTTCAGCCCATCCATGCTGCGCTTTGCCGCCAACCTGACACTGCTGTACCCGGACCTCGGCTTTGCCGAGCGCATCGGCGCGGCGGCACGCGATGGTTTCGATGGCCTCGAATGCCAGTTTCCGTACGACTGGCCGGCCGCCGAGCTGGCCACCCGCGCCACCGACGCCGGCCTGCCCTGGGTGCTGATCAACACGCCCGCCGGCGACTGGGCCGGTGGCGAACGCGGCCTGGCCGCCCTGCCCGGCCGTGAAACCGAGTTTCGTCGCGGCATCGACACCGCGCTGGCCTATGCCGACGCGCTGGGTTGTCGCCGGCTGCACACGCTGGCCGGTGTCATGCCCGACGGGGCCGACCGCCAGCGCTGCCTGGCCACCTACGCCGAAAACCTGGCCTGGGCGGCACGGCAGGCGGTCGGCGCCGGCTGCGACATCCTGATCGAGCCGCTGAACCCGCGCGACGTGCCCGGCTACCTGCTCGCCACGCAGGCCGACGCACACCGCTGGGTACAGGTGATCGGCGCGCCGAACCTGAAGGTGCAGATGGACCTCTACCATTGCCAGGTGAGCGAAGGCGACCTGGCGACCAAGCTGCGCCAGCACCTGCCCAGCGGCCGCGTCGGCCACCTGCAGATCGCCGGCGTGCCGGGTCGCCACGAGCCGGACGACGGTGAGCTGAACGCACCGTACCTGTTCGCGCTGATCGACCGGCTGGCCACCGGGCACGACCTCGACCCCTGCTGGATCGGTGCCGAGTACAACCCGCGGCGCGGCGCCGCGCCGGGTGGGACGGCTGCGGGGTTGGGCTGGCTGGCAGCGGCCCGCGCGCCACACGTCGTGGTGTAGCGTCTCGCACCAACGCGCCATCACGCTTGAATACACCCATGCCCATCGAACTGTCCAAAGAGGTCCACAAGGAAGCCGTGGCCTCGATCGAGCGCTATTTCCGCGACAACATGGAAGAGAAGATCGGCAACATTGCCGCCAGCGGTTTGCTGAGCTTCTTTCTCGAAGAGGTCGGCCCGAGCATCTACAACCAGGCCGTGGCCGACGTGCAGGAGCGCCTGCAGATGCGAGTCGCCGAAGTGGACATCGAGGTCCATGAAGAAGAATTCCAGTACTGGCGCAAGTTCGAGCGTCAGGCCAAGGGGCGCAAATGAGCCGGGCTGCGGCAGCGTTGATCCTCCTGGCCGCCGTTGTGCTCACGGGCGTGAGCTTGAACGCCACCGCCCAGGTCTCGCCCGGGCCGAATGTCGGCACCCGCGAGCAATACCGGGCCTGCCTCGACGATGAAGAAGCATTGAGAGCGCAGCGTGCTGCCCTGCTGAAGAACACCACCGCGCACAACGCCGAGTTGAAGCGGCTGCAAAGCGAGATCGATGCGCTGGTGGCGACACAGGATCAGGTGATGGCCGAGGGCGGCGACGCCATCAAGGCGTTCAACACGAAGCTCGAGGCACTCAACGCCCGTGCCCAAGTGATCAATCGGCGCAGCGACGAATACGACCGCGAGCAGGCCGAGCACAACGCCCGCGCCAAGGAATTGAATGCGCGCTGCGCGAACCTGCCCATCAGTTTCAAGGACCGCGACGCGGTATTCACCGAGCGCGCCGCCGCGCGCGCGAAATCCAAGCAGGCCCCACGCGCGATCGAGCTGAACCAGTCCAAACCCGACTGAACGACGCCAGCGTCTCCTGGCCTCTCGGCAACCTGCGCCCTACCGCACAGGGCGAGGGTCGATCACGCCAAATGGCGGGTGGGTGCACGCCCCCATTGAAAGCCGGCGCGGCGTACCCAGTTGGTGAGTTCCGCCCCGGAAGGGCGTTGCCAAAGGACCGGCGTGCCGTTCTCGCTCGATGCCCTGTCGCTGCTGCTGGGTGGCCTCGCGTTCGCCGCGTTGCTGCTGGCCGGCCTGTGGGGGCCGCGCGCCTGGCGCACCTGGCGCCGCCGCCGCATCTGGCAGCAGCCATTTCCGGCGGCCTGGCGCAGCATCCTGCGTCGCCGCATGCCGATGCTGCGGCGCCTGCCGCCCGATCTGCAGCTGCAGTTGAAGCGCCACATGCAGGTCTTTCTGGCCGAAAAGCCTTTCATCGGCTGCAACGGGCTCAAGGTGAACGAGGAAATGCGGGTGCTGGTCGCAGCGCAGGCCTGCCTGCTGATCCTGAACCGGCCGAGCGAATATTTCCCGAACCTGAGCCAGGTGCTGCTGTACCCGTCGGCCTACTGGGTCGACAGGCGCGAGGGCGACGGCAGCGGCGTGCAGCACGAGCGGCGCGAGGCGCGCAGCGGCGAGTCGTGGGTGCAGGGCCAGGTGATCCTGTCGTGGCCCGATGTGCTGGCCGGCGCCGCCGACCCGGGCGATGGGCAGAACCTGGTGATCCACGAATTTGCGCACCAGCTGGACCAGGAGCGCGGCCGCGCGACCGGGGCACCCTTCCTCGGCCATCGCAGCCGCTATGCCCGCTGGGCCCAGGTGATGAACGGCGAGTTCCACCAGCTGCGCCAGCAGCTGGCGCGCGGCGAAGAAACGCTGCTGTCGCCTTACGCGGCCACCGAACCGGCCGAGTTCTTCGCTGTCGCGTCCGAGGTCTTCTTCGAGCAACCGCGCGCGATGGCCGAGCGCCATGCCGCGCTGTACGGTGAGCTGGCCCGCTACTACGCGGTCGACCCACTGGCCTGGACGTAGAGACCAGCGCTCAGCAGGACTTCGCGGGCTGGGGTACGCTCCTGCCCGGCCGCGGGGACGACCCTGCTCACACGCCCACCTTCATCCCGGGGACGACCCCGACCACTTTGGAGAGTCAGGCATGTCCCGCGCCCTGCGCCTGTGGCCGCTGCTCACCGGCACCCACCGCTACGAGAAACTGGTCTCGACCCGCAACCGAGGCCACGGCCTCTACATCCACGCGCCGATCCTCGCCTACCTGATTGAAACGCCGAACGGCCGCATCCTCTACGACGTCGGCTGCAACTACGCGAAGATCGCGACGCCGGTACTGCGCGCGAAATACTTCGACCCGATGCGGCCGTTGTTCGACCCGCCCGAGATGTCGAACGAGCAGCGCATCCCGCGCTACCTGGCCCGGCTGGGCCTGACGCACCGCGACATCGACCTGGTCTTCCTCGGCCACCTGCACTTCGACCACGCCGGCGGCCTGTGCGATCTGCCTGGCTGCGAGGTCCACGTGCAGCGCGATGAACTGACCGCCGCCCAGTCACGCGAAGACGACGGCGTGTTCGACGACGAAATCGCGCAGTCCACCAGCTGGCAGCTTCGGCACGGCGAATACCAGGTGGCGACCGGCGTACACGCGATCGCGACACCCGGCCACACCGCCGGCCACATGTCGATGCTGGTCGAGCTGCCCAAGGGTCGGCCGGTGATCCTGTGCGGCGACGCCGCCGACCTGCAAGAGAACCTCACCGACGAGGTGGCGCCGGGCTATTGCTGGCAGGACAACGAGGCGCTGGCGCTGGCCAGCATTCGCAAGCTGAACGCGCTGGCGCGGGCCGAGAACGCCGAGCTGTGGCCGAACCACGACTTCGCGTTCTTCAACCGCCAAGCGCCGTTTCCGGCCTGGCGCGATTAGGCCTGAGCCGCTCGCGCTGCCGAGCATTCGGCGGCGGGTGGGAACAGCGTCGGCACCTGGCGGTCGCGCCAGCGCATCACCGGCTTCTCGACCAGGCGGTACAGCACCCAGCCGGCGAACAGGCACACCACGGTGACGAGGGCGATCAGCAGCGGCTGCGGCAAGGCATAGGCCGCCAGCGCCTTGGCCACGATCACCGCCACCGCCTTGTGCGTCAGGTAGACCGAGTACGACCATGCGGCCAGCGCCGCGGCGCCGGGCACGCGCCACTGGCGCAGTGGCGAGCCGGCACACAGCGCGGCCACCACCAGCGCGGCATAGGCCCAGGCGACGAGCGAGTAGCCGGCGATCGACATGAAGGCACCGTAGCCATAGCCATCGATGTAGTAATGATTGGCCACGCCGTACCAGGCGAGCGCCGTCGCGGCGATGGCGGCGAAGAACCAGGCCCGGCCATGGGCCGTGACGCGGGCCCAGCTGGCCGGGTGCGCATGGCGCCACAGCGCCACCGCCAGGCCGGGCATGAACTCGTCGATGCGGGTCAGCGTGGCGTAGTAGACGGCTGGGTAGTAGCCGGCGGTACCCAGGCCACCGCCGGCCACCTCGCGCCCGAATTGCTCCCACAACGATGCGCGCAGGGCCATCGCCGCCAGGGTCAGGCCGGCCATCAGGCCCCACAGCGTGCGGACCTTCAGGCCCCAGGCCGTGGCTGCGCGCATGCCAACCCAGACCAGCAGCGGCAACACGAGGTAGAACTGCTCCTCGATGCACAGCGACCAGGCGTGCGAGAAGGCGGTGCCAGGCTGCAGGTTCCAGTTCTGCGTGAAACTCAAGAAGCGCCACAACGCCGGCGGCGTGTTGCCACCCATCACCGCCGGGAACAGAAAGTAAAGCGCCAGCACGACCCAGAACGCCGGCATCGTGCGCAACAGGCGGCGCGCGTAGAACGCCGGCAGCGACAAGGTCTCGCCGCGCGCCAGGCCGGCGAAGACCTGGTGACCGATCAGGTAACCGCTGAGCACGAAGAACAGGTCGACCCCAGTCCAGCCGACGTTGCCAAGCCAGCCGAAGGTCGGCGCGCGGCTGACGAAGACCTGGTAGTGGTAGAAAAAGACCAGAGCGATCGCCAGGGCGCGCAGTGTGTCCAGGCCGGGCTGGCGGTGGGTGACGGCGGCGGTCGGCGCCGGCATCTGAGTCGTTAGGGTCGTGCTCATCGGCGCGCATCTTCCCATCCGGCGCGGCGTGTTCGCAGGGCCAGGGCCAAACCGATCGGCAGCGCACTGACAAACCTGCGGGTTAGTATCTAGATTCCGGGGCTTGGGCGGAGGGTGCATGCACCATGATGTGGTGGTGATCGGCGGCGGCGCGGGTGGGCTGGAGCTGGCCGCGCGCCTGGGGCGCAATCTGGGGCGACGTGCCGGCCCGCGGCGGGTGCTGTTGGTGGACCGCTCGGTGTTCCACATCTGGAAGCCGACGCTGCACGAGGTGGCCGCCGGCACGCTCGATTCGCACCAGGAGGGCCTGAGCTACACGGTGCTGGCCCGGCGCAACCATTTTGGTTTCACGCTTGGCGAACTGCGTGGGCTGGACACCGCCAACCGCACGCTCAAGCTCGGCGCGATCCACGACGAGCACGGCAAGCTGCTGGTGCCCGAACGTTCCTTGAGCTACCGCTGGCTGGTGCTGGCGATCGGCAGCGGCTCGAACTTCTTCGGCACGCCCGGCGCCGAGCATGCGTACGTGCTGGAGCAGACGGCCGACGCCGAACGCTTCCGCCGTCACCTGCAGGCCGCGTTCACGCGCAGCGCGTTCGCCGCCGACAAGCGGCTGGGCATCGTCATCGTCGGCGGCGGTGCCACCGGCGTCGAGCTGTCGGCCGAGCTGATCGAGGCGCACCAGGAAACCCTGGCCAGCCTGGACACCGAGAACGCCTTCCGGCTCGACCTGACGATCGTCGAGGCGGCGCCGCGCATCCTGGCCGGCCTGCCCGAGCGCATCTCGGCGCAGGCCAAGACCGCGCTGGAGCGCAAGCAGGTGCGGGTGATGGTCGACACCCGCGTGCAGGGGCTGCAACCGGACCGCCTGGTCACCAGCCAGGGCGAGATCCCGGCCGACCTGATCGTCTGGGCCGCCGGCATCAAAGCGGCCGAAGCCAATGCCGGCCTGGGGTTGGCAACGACGAAGGCGAACCAGTTCATCGTCAACGAGAAGCTCGAAACCTCGGTGCCGGGTGTCTATGCGCTGGGCGACTGCGCGGCCTGCCCGTGGGGCGGCAAGGGCAACGAAGGCAGGTGGGTGCCGTCGCGCGCGCAGGCCGCGCACCAGCAGGCGAGCTTCCTCTACGCGACCCTGAAGAGCCTGCTGCACGAGCGCGCACCGAGCGGCACGTTCCGCTACAAGGATTTCGGCTCACTCGTCTCGCTGGGCGAGAACAAGGGCGTCGGCAACCTGATGGGCGGCCTGGGCGGGCGCAACTTCTTCGTCGAGGGGCTGCTCGCGAAGTGGATGTACATGTCGCTGCACCTGATGCACCACCGCGCGATCCTCGGCACCAGCGGCACCTTCGTGCTGGCGCTGGCGCGGTTGCTGCAGCGGCGCGTGTCGGGCCGCCTGAAGCTGCACTGACCCGCGCCCGGACGGCGTCAGAACGACTTCTTCGCGATCTTCGCGTGCGCGCCGTTGACGAGCATCAGCGCGGCCGAGGCGTAGTGCTTGTGGTACTCGGCCACCATCTCGCCGTTGATCACCACCGGGTCGGTGGCGACCAGCGCCCGTGCCTCTTCGAGGTCGTCGGTGGCCAGCACGAACAGGCCGCGCCAGCCGTCGACGCCGTCCAGCGGGCCGGCGACCGCGAGCTTGCCTTCCTTCGCGAGCCGATTGATGTTGGCGAAGTGGCCGGCGAACATCGCATCCCGCTCGGGGCCCTTCGGCATCTGCTTGGGGCCCGTCTTCAGGATCACCAGCACATACGGTCGCATGCCGCGCTCGTCGGCACCGACCGAGCGCGCCAGCTCGGCATCGAACGCCGGTTTGGGCGGCTCGACCGGCGCCTCGGCCGACGCGATGGCGGACAACGCGGCGAAGCCCACGCCAGACAGACCTTGACGAACCCGGTTCATACCTCATCTCCTGCCGATGCCAGGCGTTGATGCTAAGGGGAGCGCCCGCCCTGCCGGCCATTGGGGTCGGCCCTAGAATCCAGCCCCTCGACAGCCCGAGCGGCCTCCCAGACGTGCCCCAAGACCTTTCCACCCGCCTCGGCCGCCTCCGGGCCTGGCTCAGCATGCACCTGGTGGACCATGGCTTCATCCGCGCGGTCTACAACAACTTCCACGATCTCGGCGGCGGCATGTACCGTCTGTCGCAGCCCAGCCCGGCGCAGATCCGCGCCTACAAAGAGCGCTTCGGCATCAAGACCATCGTCAACCTGCGCGGCGACCACGGCTACGGCTCGTACGCGATGGAAGCCGAGGCCTGCCGGGAGCTCGGCATCACGCTGGTCGACCACAAGCTGTACTCACGCCAGGCGCCCAACCTGCCGACGCTGGAAGCGACCCAGGCCTTGTTCGATTCGATCGAGTATCCAGCGCTGATCCATTGCAAATCGGGCGCCGACCGCGCGGGCCTGGGCAGCGTGCTGTACAAGCACTTCCGCATGGGCGTGCCGATCGCCGAGGCCAAGCGCGAGCTGAACTGGCGCTTCGGCCACTTTCGCATCGGCAAGACGGCGATCCTCGATTACTTCTTCGAGCGCTACCTGGCCGACAACGCGAAAGAGCCGATCGACTTCATGGACTGGGCGCGTCACCGCTACGTCAAGAAGGCGCTGCACCAGGACTTCCACCAGCTGCGCAAGGAAAACGGCATCGGCGACTGGATCCTCGACAAGGTGCTGCACCGTGAATGACAGCCTGATGCTGTACCGCCGGCTGCTGGGCTACGTGAAGCCCTATCGCCATGTGGTGGCGATCTCGCTGCTGGCGATGATCGTGACGGCGCTGCTCGAGCCGGTGTTGCCGGCACTGCTCAAGCCGCTGATCAACCACGGCTTTTCCGGCCAGGGCGGCGGGCCGGCGTGGCAGTTGCCGGCACTGCTGATGGGCGTATTCCTCGCCAAAGGCTTGGCCGAGTACTGCGCCAACCTGTCCAGCCAATGGATCGCGCAGCGGGCGATCACCGATTTGCGGCAGCAGGTGTTCCACCACCAGACGGGCCTGCCGCTGGCGGTGCACCAGGCCCAGACGCACGGCCGGATGCTTTCGCGCGTGCTGTACGACATCCCGCAGGTCGGCCAGGCCCTGTCGAACGCCTGGATCATCGTCGTGCGCGACACGATGATCATCATCGGCCTGACCGCGTTCCTGCTCTACACCGCCTGGCAGCTGACGCTGCTGATCGTTGTCGCCGCGCCTATCGTCGCGCTGATCATCCGCAGCGCCAGCCGCAAGCTGCGCGGCTCGAACAAGCAGGTGCAGCAACTTGTCGGCCAGGTCGCCGGGCAGGTCGAATCGGCGCTGAACGGCGTCAAGGAGATCAAGATCTTCGGTGCGCGTGACTACGAGGCCGGCCGCTTCAACGCACTGGCGGAACGGCTGCGCAAGGCGACGATGAAGACGATCCGCGTGCAGGCGGCCAACGTGCCGCTGGTGCAGGTGCTGGCGGCGACCGCGGTGTCGGGCGTGATCTTCATGGCCACCACCGTCACCTCGACCAACCCGCTGACGCCAGGCGACTTCGGCGCCTTCGTGGCTGCAATGGCGATGCTGTTCGAGCCGATCCGCCGACTGTCGAATGTCAATGCGACGATCCAGAACGGCCTGGCCGCCGCGCAAGGCATCTTCGCGCTGCTGGACACCCCGGTCGAGCCGGAACGCGAAGGCCAGCCGACGCCGGCCGCTGTCGACGGCAAGGCCCGGCCGCTGGAGTTTCGCCACGTCGGCTTCACCTACCCCGGCCAGGCCAAGCCGGCGCTGGCCGACTTCAACCTCGTGCTGACGCCGGGTCAGACGGTGGCGCTGGTCGGTGCGTCGGGCAGCGGCAAGTCGACGGTGACCAACCTGCTGGCGCGCTTCTACCTGCCCGAGGGTGGCCAGATCCTGTACGGCGACACGCCGATCGACGCGCTGCCACTGGCCGCGTGGCGCGAGCAGTTGGCGTTGGTCGGCCAGCAGGTCGTGCTGTTCGACGACACCTTGGCCGCCAACATCGCTTACGGCCGGCCCGACGTGCCGCGAGAAGCGGTCGAGCGCGCCGCGCGCGCCGCCCATGCGTGGGAATTCATCGAGAAAGCACCGCAGGGGCTGGACACGCCCTGCGGTGAGAACGGGCTGAACCTCTCAGGCGGCCAGCGCCAGCGCATCGCGATCGCCCGTGCGTTCTTGAAGGACGCGCCGGTGCTGATCCTCGACGAAGCGACTTCGGCGCTCGACAACGAGAGCGAGCGCCAGGTCCAGCAGGCGCTGCCCGAGCTGATGGTCGGCCGCACCACGCTGATCATTGCGCACCGCATGTCGACGATCGAGCACGCCGACCTCATCGTCGTGATGGACCAGGGCCGCATCGTCGAGCAGGGTCGTCATGGCGAGCTGCTGGCGCGCGGTGGGCACTACGCCAGGTTGCACCAGGCGCAGTTCAGCGCGGCCGGCGCCGCCAGCGAAGACTGAACCTGGTCGGCTCCCTCGGGCATCACCGGTTCACCTTGCCCGGCAGCGACAGGTCGCCCGAAGCGACCTTGAACACATCGGCCACGCACAGCAAAGGGCTGTGAACGCTGGCGTTGACGCGCAAGGCGGCGGTCACTGCATCGAACGACGCTGCGTTGACGGCTCCGATGTCGTCGAACGGCACGTGGACCTCGACCGATTGGCCATCGAAGCGCGGCACCCACCCCGGGCTGTCGATCAGGATGGGCAGGCCGGGCCAGGTCTTCGGCAACTTCGGCTTGGCGCCCTCGGGGATGTCGACCACCTTGAGCGCGCCCTTGCCGCAGGCATCGTCAGCCTGCAGCACGACCCAGTGCGAATGCCAGGCCCCCAACGGCGCCGGGAACAGCGGTGTGTCGTCGAAGTCGGGGTGCGCGGTCACCGCGAACGCGAGGATGCCACTCTTGGCTTCGAACCCCACCGCGGACGGGTCCAGCGAGGTGGGCCAGACATAGGAGTGCACCGTGCTGCCGGCCAGCTTGCCGATGACGGCCGGCTTGACCGACCCCGCCGGTCCGGAGGTGTGCATGTGGAACACCGCGACATGGCCTTTCGTCGTGACCTTGGCATGCAGGATGTCGTAGGGCGCCTGGACGGCCGGCGCCGCTGCAGCCTGCACACCACCGGCATGGGTGCCGTGCGCATGGGCCGTTCCCAGGCCGACGGGGCCCAGTGCCAGTGACAGCGGTGCGGCGAGCAGCAGGGTTCGAGTGCTTGGTTTCATGGTCTGTATTCCTTCGGGTTGGTCTCGTGCATCGAGGCACCACCCGAGTCTGAAAGCGATACCCGGACGATTCACATCCTTTCGTCCATGATTCATGCCATTTCATCCACAGCCAGCGCAATGGGCCGGCCGCCGCCAGCCCATCAACAGGCCGGCGGCCCGATCGATCACGTGCTGTCGCCGCCGTTGTCGATTTCAGGGTGACCCGATCGTCGTGAGAATAGGCGCCGCTGTGCGGCCCGTTCACTGCCAACCGAAAGGATTCACCATGGCTACCGGCACCGTCCGTCTCCACCGCGTCCTCCGCGCCAAGCCCGAGCGCGTCTACCGCGCCTTTCTCACCCCGGCCGCAGCGGCCAAGTGGCTGCCGCCCTACGGCTTCACCTGCACAGTCCACGAGATGGATGTGAAGGTCGGCGGCCGCTACAAGATGTCGTTCACCAACTTCACGAGCGGCAACAGCCACTCGTTCGGCGGCGAGTACGTCGAACTGACGCCGAACGAGCGCATCCTCTACACCGACGCCTTCGACGACCCGAACCTGAAGGGCGAGATGCGCACCACCATCATGCTGCGCGCGGTGTCATGCGGCACCGAGCTGACCATCGTGCAGGAGGGCCTGCCCGAGGTGATCCCGGTCGAGATGTGCTACATGGGCTGGCAGGAATCGCTCGAGCAGCTGGCCAAGCTGGTCGAGCCCGAAATTCCGGGCTGACCAGCGGCTCGGTGGCGCCGATGGCGCCGCCCCGCGGGGGGAGCCGCCCGCGACCTCCTGCTAGATGGGCCAGGTTCCGTAGTCGCGGTGGAAAACGCACTGCGGAATTGCAGGCGAATACCACGCAGTCAAGTTGTTGGGGCCCCACCCTGCGAAGGTCCAGAGCTGATACTGGAATTGGACGCCCGTGATTGCGTTACCGACGGCCACGGGGGCCAGATTGGCGGCCGACGTGGCGCAGGTGTAGCCGCTGAGGCATTGCTTGAGGACGGGCAAGACGGTCACCACGCCGGTCGTGCCGTTGATGAGCGTGACCTGGTTCACCAGAATCCTCGAGCCCGTGGTGTTCTGGAAACTGAAGGTCACGTCGGAACAGGCGAACGCCGGTGTCGCAAGGCCGACGTTCAGCAGTGCGGCGATGGCCCGCGCAGCGGGCCGGAGGGTGCGGTTCATGGTGAACTCCTTGAGTGATCGTTGAAGCGTCGTGCTAGCCAGGTGCTGCCACGCCTTCCTCCCGGTCGAGATGCGCTCCATGGCTGGCAGGAATCGCTCGATCAACTGACCAAGCTGGTGGAGCCCGAGATTCCGGGCTGACCTGCGGCTCGCTGGCGCCAGTGGCGCCGCCCGGCGCCGGGGGCAGCCCGGGACCGCCTTCTAGATCGGGTAGGTTCCGTAGTCACGGTGCGTCGCGCACACCTGGAGCGTCGGCGCAAACACCGGACTCAGGTAGTTGCCGCTCCAGCCCGAGCCGGTCCACTCCTGATAGCGGAATCGGACCCCCGTGATGTTGTCCCCAACGTTCACGGCCGGAGCCAGATTGATCGCGGGGGTGACGCAGGGGAAGCCGGCGGGGCAGTTCTTGAAGACCGAGAAGTTGGTCTGGACGCCCGTCGCGGCGTTGGCGACCGTGACCCGGTTCACGCGGATCAGCGTGCCCTGGGTGTTCGCGAAACTGAAGGTCACATCGGAACAGGCGAACGCGGGCGCCGCGACGATGGCACTGAGCAGTACGGCAATGGCCCGTGCAGCGGGCCGGATGGTGCGGTTCATGGTGAACTCCTTGAGTGATCGTTGAAACGTCGTGTCAGGTGTTGCCACGTCTGGCAGCACCTGCCGCACAGAGCACTCGCGCGCCCGCTTAGTACATGCCACGCGAACGACAGATGAGCGCCGCCGCCAGCTCGTTCGAGCCGACGTCCTCGCCGACGGCCCGAACGACGGGGTAGGCGAAGTCGCGGCCCATGCGCGCACGTGCGCTGAAGTACGAGATTCGCATCCGCTCGCTCAGCGCGTCGAGGTCCACGCAGCCCTGCTCGTCGCAAGGCACCGTGATGCCGCGTCCCCGGTCGAACAGCAAGGCGAACCGCAATTCGTGCATGCGACCTGCATCGTCCTTCGTGGTGTCGGCTCTCATGGCGCACCTCCATCGGTTGTGCTTGTCCGCACAGAGTGCAGGCCTCGCGCCTTCGTACGTGAGAGGCGGCCCGGCTTCCCACCGGTGTACGTTCAGGCGAACGCCGTGCTCTGTGTGGGGTGCGGCTGCGCGGTACTTGCCGTTCGAGCCGTGAGAAGTCAGATGCAGACGTGTTGCTCACTACCACCACCATGCGGGGCCGGTCGACTTGCGGGATCCTTGGTGGCATCATCATCCGCACGCCAGCCAGTTGGGGGAGCTGTGTGGATTGGAACGAAATTTCGGACGGCGATCTGGTCCGGCGCTGCGCGGCGGGCGACCGCGGCGCCTGGTGCGTCCTGGTTCGACGCTATGAGGCCCTGGTCTACACCATCCCGAGGCGCGCCCGTCTGCCGGATGCCGCAGTCGACGACGTTTTCCAGACCACCTTTCTTCGCCTGCTCGAACACCTGGACCGGCTGCATCAGCCCGACCGCGTGCGCGAGTGGCTGGTCACCACGGCCAAGTTCGAAACCTGGCGCCAGTGGCGCGAGGCAACCCGCACCGAGCCGGCGTCCGAGGAGGCACTCGAGTCGCTGGCAGACTCGCAGCCGCTGCCCGAAGAGTTCCTCGCGGAGGTGCAGACCTGGCACGCCGTGCAACGCGGGCTCGAGCGCCTCGAGCAGCGCTGCCGGCAGATCATCGAGTGGCTCTACCTGGCCGAGACGCCCCTGTCCTATGACGAGGTGGCAGATCGCCTCGGCATGCCCTCCAGCGGCCTCAGCCCGACCCGCCAGCGATGTCTGCGCAAGCTGCGGCTCCTTCTCGAGAACCCGTGAAGCGAGCCTGACAAGGTACGACCATGCATGAGTCCGACGACGCCCAGCTGCAGGCCCTGAAGAAGCTGCTGGCGCGCAGCCGTGGCCTCGAGCACGCCCCGGAGCGTCTGCTCGAGACAGTGTTCGATGCCTTCCAGGCGCCGCGCCGCGCGGCTGAGTCCCAAGAGCCGCCGACGTCTTTGCTGCAGCGGTGGTTGGCGGTGCTCTCGTTCGATGACATGGGCACCGCGTTGAGTCCGGTGCGTGCGGCCGGCCCGGTCGCGCGTCGCCTGGTCTTCAACGCCGGCGACCTTGACGTGGCGTTGAGCGTGACGCCCGGCCGCCAGCGCGGCAGCTGGCGCATCGATGGCCAGTGCCTCGGCGACGACGGGCCCGGCCACGTGCAACTAAGCTGCGGCGACCAGCGCATCGAGGCCGCTTCGAGCCCCCACTGGGAGTTCAGCCTCGAGCCGGTGCCGGCGGGCGCTTGCGAGCTCGTGCTGCGCACCGATCGGTGGGAGATGACCCTGCCGCCGTTCGAGCTGCCGCCGAACGGCTGACGGACGATGCAGCCGGCCTTGCTGGAACAGGCGTGGCAGCTGAAGGAGGCTTGCTACCAGGCCTGGCACACCGAGCCGGCCCGCGCGCGCGTGCTGGCCGATGAGCTGGCGTCGATGGTCGACGCGGCCACCGATGCGCCGGCCGACGTGCGCGCCGCCTTGGCGCCGATTCGTGACTGGGTCGAGGGCATCGCGCTGCTGGCGGAATCACGCCTGCCGGCGGCGCTGGCCCGGTTGGAGTCGGCGGGCCAGGGCTTCGCCGACCTCGCCGACACGCGCCACGAGGCCGAAACACTGCTGCCGCAGATGGTCGCGCACCTGCTGCTGGGCCACCAGGACGAGGTGGTCCGCGTCGGTGAGTTGGCGCTGTCGCGCTTCGAAGCCATCGACGACCAGCGCTCGGCGGGCAAGGTGCAGATCAATCTCGGCACGACGCTGTCGCGGCTGGACCGGCATGTCGAGGCCGAACGGATGTTCCGCGGCGCGGCGGCACGGTGCACCAGCGAGGGCGACGCCGAACTGCGCGCGATGGCCGAGGTCGGCCTGGCCAATGCATTGACCTGGCAGTTCAACGCCGACGAGGCGCTGGCGGCCTGCGACCGTGCGGAGCATCTCGCGCGCACGCATGGCTTCACGATCCTGCTGGCGCAATCGTTCGAGGCACGCGGCCGCATCGAGATCAACCGCGGCGGCCGGCTGGCGGCGCTGACGGCATTGACGCAAGCCACCGAGATCCTCGCGCGCGCCGGTGCCTCGCCGCAGCGACGGCTCGAGGCCGAAACGGCGCTGGCCGAAGCCTGCCAGTCGGTCAACCTGATTGAAGAGGCACTCGATCGCTACGAGCAGGTGGCCGCGTGGTCACGCGAGATCGGAGCCCCCAAGGAGCTGGCGTGGGCGCTGCTGCAGCGCTCGCGCCTGCTGGCCCGAGCCGAGCGCCCAGCTGATGCGCTGCCGGGCCTGGCCGAGGCGAGAACCTTGGGCGAGCAGCTCGGCAACACGGCCTTCGTCGCCGCGGTGGACTTGTGCCGTGTGCGCGTCGAGCGACGGTTGGGCGATGCGATGGCGGCACTGGCCAGCGCCGAGCAGGCGGGCACCGCCCTCGCGGGCAGCGGCATCGCCAACTGGCAGCTCGAGGCCCGCACGCTCGCGGCGGCGGCACGCTGCGACGCTGGCGACCCCGCGCTGGCCGAGACCTTGTTCGAAGCGATCCTGGCCGAGGCGCAAACCCATGGCCTGACGCCGGTGATTTTCGAGTGCCTGGCCGGCCTCGGTGCGGCACGGCATGCGCTGGGCCGCGCTGCGCCGGCGCGCGCCGCCTTCGAGCGCGCGCTGGCCAGCGTCGAGACCGATCGCGCGACGCTGCCGGGCGATGAGCTGCGCAGTGCGCTGGGTGTGGAACTCGCCGGCGTGCACGACCGATTGATCGACCTGTCGCTCATGGCTGGTGACGCGGAACAGCTGCTGGTGGACATCGAGCGTGGCAGCGCGCGGGCGCTGGCCTTGGGACTGGCCGATGGACCGCGCAACGAGGCTGACATCGCCGGCAGGGAAGTCAACCAGCAAATGGCCATTGCGCGCGAAGCTTGGCGCCAGGCGCTGGTGGCCGGCGAGACCGACCGGCTGGCCGGCCTGACCCGCGAAGTGGGCGCGCTGGAACAGGCGCTGACCCGCGGTTGGCGCCAACTCGATCTCGCCGCGGAGCGTTCCCGGCCCACGGCGGCCAGCCACTTCGACCCTCGATCGCTGCAGGCCGCGCTGGGGCCTGAGCGGGCGTTCGTGCTGTTCCGGCTGCACGGCGACCGGCTGCTGAGCCTGGTCGTCACGGCGCGAGGCATCGAGCACCTGGTGGCGCCGATCGGCGATCTCACCCAGCGCATCCGGGCATTGCGGCTCCAGATCGATGCCGCGCGCGGTGCGCCGCCGGCGCTCGGCCGGCATGCCTCGCAGTTGCGGCAGCGCCTGCTCGTCCATGCACAAGCGCTGTACACCCAGCTGTGGTCGCCTCTCGAAGCCCTGGTGGGAGGCTGCCAGCAGGTCGTCGTCGTGCCGCACGGCGCCTTGCACAATCTGCCGTTCGCCGCATTGCACGACGGGCAATCGTGGCTGGTCGAGCGTCATGTGCTCAACCAAGCCCCCAGCGCGGCCATATGGACCGCCGCCCAGGGCTGCTCATCGCCGCGTGAAGCGCGCACCAGACGCGCGGTCGTCGTCGGCGTCGCGGGTGACGATCTCCACCACGTGACGGCGGAACTGCAGACAGTGGCCGATACGCTGGGCCCCGCCGCGATGGTGCTGCGCGACGACGGCGCAACGAGGCAGGCCTTCTGTGAGGCCGCACGAGATGCCGAGCTGCTGCACCTGGCTTGCCACGCACGCTTTCGCGCCGACAACCCGACCTTCTCGTACCTCCGGCTGGCTGACGGTCCGCTGCCGATGCACGAGCTGGCGCGTGTGCGACTGGCGGCGGCGCCCCTGGTGGTGCTGTCGGCCTGCGAAACGGGTGCCAGCCGGGTCGCACCGGGTGACGAAGCCGTGGGGCTCGTGCGCGCCTTCGCGCTGGCCGGCGCACGCGAAGTCGTCGCTTCGCTGTGGGCGATCGACGATGCGGCCACCACGGCGCTGATGGCGGGCCTCTACGCCGGGTTGCGCGCGGGCCGGTCAGCGGCTGCGGCACTGCAGGCCGCGCAGTCGGCCGCCGCGGCGCGCGGCGCGCACCCCTACGAATGGGGGGCGTTCGTCGCCCACGCATTGGCTTAAGTTCGAGCGCCTGTACTTTGGCGCCGTCCACGCGCTCCGTGGATCGTCGAACCAACAGCCAATCAAGGAGGCTCCATGTTGAACAGACGTTTTTGCGGTGCGCCGCAGCGGCGTGCATTGCGCCACGTCGCGGTACTGGCCTGCGCCGCCATCGTGACCGTCGGTGTCGCGATGGCAAGCACTGCCGGCGCCAGGGACCTGAAGGCAGAGGCAGCGCAACAGGTGGTCGTGCAATTGCACAGCGGGGATGTGGACACCTTGGACGAGCTCATCGAAAGGCTGGCACAAGCTGGCATCGAAGCGCAAAAGACCGACCGCATTCCGCAGCGACCCGTCTACCTGCTAACGATCACATCGGGAACGCCACAGCAGGCTGTCGCGCAGCTCAGTGAGCGGCCGGAAGTAGTTTTCGCTGAGCTGAACTATCCGGTGAGCTCCGACCCCCGGCTGTACGACCCTGCAACCAAGGCCAAGCTCAATTCGGTCCTGGCGATCGGCGACGGCATGACCTGCATCGACAACAACGCCGATTGCGAGCCGCAGGCGGTGAGGGAACTGTTGCGGCTGGAAATGGCGCATCGTCTGAGTCGCGGCTCGGGCGTGCGTGTCGCCGTGCTGGACACCGGCGCCGATTTCGACCACGTCGACTTCGAAAGCGTGAACTTCGGAGTTCAGCGGGATGTCATCGACGACGACTTCGTGGCGATGGAAGAAGGCGATGAAGTCACCAACATCGACGACTTCGGCGTTTCCAGCGTCGGCCACGGGACGCATGTCACCGGCATCGTCCACCGGATCGCGCCGGCGGCGCAACTCATGGTGGGGCGCATCCTGGACCCAAACGGCATCGGGACAACATGGTTGACGGCCAAAGGCATCTTCTGGGCCATCGATCCCTACGGCGACGGGCAAGCGAACACGGGCGCCCACGTCATCAACCTTAGCTTGGACACCCGAGCCAACACCAAGGTGCTGCGACTGGCAGCCAATGTGGTGACGTGCAGCGAAGTGCCCAACAGGAATGTCTGGGTTTCCGATGACGCACGCTGCTTCGGCGCCGAACACCTTCAGGCGGTGGTCGTGGCCGCTGCGGGAAACGACGCGAGCGGCAGCATCCAGATGTTCCCCGCGGCCTACAGCGACGTTCCGGGCCTGATGGCGGTGGCCGCCAGCGACAACCGGGAGACGCTTGTTCGCGCGCCTGCCTACTTCACCAATTCGGGAACGTATGTCGACCTTGCGGCGCCGGGCTACGGCATCCTCAGCCAGTTCTACGACGGGTCGCGGGCCACGATCAGCGGCACATCGATGGCCGCACCGATCGTGGCCGGGCTGGCAGCGCTGGTGAGGAGCCAGAACCCTGGCCCGAACGGCTGGTCACCCGCGGCCGTTGCGATAAGGATCCGGTCTCGCGCCGTCTCGATGTGCGGCCCGAACGCGCCGGCGAACTTCAAGCATGTGGACGTGGCTGCGACAGTCGACACCGCAGCAGCGTCACTGGGCCCTTGCCCGTTGACGAAATAGAGCTGATCCGCCGAAGGCAGATGGGGCGCCACGCGGCGCCCCTTCTGCTTTCCGGCGATGAGCGGCCGATTCGATTCGCACCATGTACGAAATCGTTGCTGTCGTACTCCGTGCGTTAGGTGCTGGATTCGGAACGCCAACACCTTGACGGCGTCAGCCCGGAAATCTCATGGGCCGTCGCCGCATTCACTTCACTCAACAAACTTGAAGGAGCCGAACCATGAATTCGTTGTTTGCAAGACTCACCTCGCTGCCCATCGTAGCTTTCTCGGTACTCTTCGCCTGCGCCACGGCGCAGGCGGCGACATGCTCCGATGTCGAGCTCACGCTGGCCAACTACACCGGACATGAAATCAAGATGACGCAGCTGCAGTACAGGAAGGACGGCGTCTGGAACACCAAGACGGGCATCTTCGGCGTCGACGGCCATCAGAAGCTCGAGGACGGCTGGGGCATCACCTACACGATCAACCTGCCGGGCGTCGACGGCGAGTCGACGGACTTCAAGCTCAAGTACTACCTTCACGCCGGAGGGGCGCAATGGGACGGCCCGTACTACGAGTACAACGGCGCGTTCACCTGCAACGACGGTGATGTCGTCTTCATGGAGATCGACTGAGGTTTCCACCCGGTGATCGGCGGGCTGGTGGGCGGCGCCACCAGCCCGTCTTCACCACACTACGCCGTCTTGAACGGCAGCTCGCGCGGCGTCTTGCCCGTCAGCTTCGCGATCGCGTTCGCGAAAGCGGGCGCCAGCGGCGGCAGGCCCGGCTCGCCCATGCCGGTGGGCGCATCGGCGCTCGGCACGGTGTACACGGCAATCTTCGGCATGTCGGTGATGCGCGGCACGGCGAAGTCGCCGAAGTTGCGCTGTTCGACCTGGCCGTCCTTCAGCGTGATCGCCGCACCGGGCAGGCACATCGACAGGCCCATCAGCGCCGCACCCTGCACCTGCGCCTCGACGGTGCGCGGGTTGACGACGAAATTGCAATGCACGCCCGCGGTCACGTTGTGCAGCACCGGTTGACCCTTCTGCACCGAAGCTTCGACGACATAGGCGACCACCGTGTTGAACGACTCGTGCACCGCGACGCCCCAGGCGCGGCCGGCCGGCAGCTTCTTCTTGCCGTAGCCGCTCTTGTCGACCGCCAGCTGCAGCGCTGCGCGGTGCCGCGGGTGCTCGCTGCCGATCAGCTTCAT
>NZ_DASUNH010000026.1:0-11764 GCF_036277275.1 Ideonella sp.
GAAAAGCCGGGGATGTTGAAGTCCGACAGGATCACGTCCCAGCGTTCGCGCAGCGCCGCCCGGAACCCCAGCTCGCTGTCGACGCGCACGGCCTCGACCTGGGCCCCGCCGCGCCGCAGGTGCGCCATCGCCAACTCGTGATCGAGTTCCGAATCTTCGATGTGCAGCACGCGCAGGCTACGGCTTGGCGTGTTTGCGCCGATATCGCCCTTCATGGGTCGAGTATCGCGCAGCCGTTCAGGTGCAGGTGCGGGGCCCTTTGGCGGAATTAGGCCCTGTTTTGACCCGGTCATCGGGTCAATAAGCATGCCAGTACTGCCGAAAAATCCCTGACAACTTCCGAGCAGGCCAAACGATGGCCAGCGCCCGGATCCACGAAGAGCACCGCGGAGCCACGATGCTGAATTCAGAAAGCCCCGTACCGGACAACAGCCCCGGCCTGCCGTTGATGGCAGCGGCGGACTTGCAGGACCACCTGATGGTGGCCAGCAATGATCTGGAACGTCTTCAGCGTCTGCTGGACGACGCCAGCGAGACGCTGTCCGGCCATTTTTACGGGGCCTCCAGCCAGATCAACGAGCTGATGCAGCTCGTGGCTGCCTTGCCGGGCGCCGACCAGGAAGCCATGCAAGGTGCGATGCAGAACCTCGCCGGCGCGATCACCGCGCTTCAGTTTCACGACATGGCGATCCAGTTGATCGCCCACACGCAAAAGCGCCTGCGCTCGTGTGCCGACCGAATCGCCCGGGATGCGATGGGCGAAGACGATGAGGATGGTTCCACCATCGTCGAGGACGGTCCTGGCCGACCCAACCCGGTCACCCAGGACGAGATGGACGCCGGATCCATCGAATTGTTCTGACCCCTTCCCAGCTCAAGCCCCGCCCCCAATCCCTTCCAGACTTTTCGGAGAAAAGCGATGCACTCGATTCTTGCCGTGGACGATTCGCCCTCGATGCGCCAAATGGTGGCGTTCACCCTCAAAAACGCCGGCTTCAACGTCGTCGAGGCGGTGGACGGCCAGGACGCCTGGGAGAAAGCCGGCAGCCGCGACTTCAACCTGGTGCTGACCGACCAGAACATGCCCCGCATGGACGGCATCAGCCTGACCAAGAAACTGCGCGAGAACCCGAAGTTCAAGGCCACGCCGATCCTGATCCTGACCACCGAGTCGAGCGACCAGATGAAGCAAGCCGGCCGCGCCGCCGGTGCCACCGGCTGGCTCGTCAAGCCGTTCGACCCCGCCAAGCTGATCGAAGTGATCGGCAAGGTCATCCGCTGACCAGCGGGTGAGCCTGGAAGGGCACGAGGGCAATAGACGTAAGAAGTGAGGAGCCAGACATGGCCGAAATGACGAGCGACAACAGCAGCCTGGGCGACGGCATCGACCTGAGCCAGTTCTATCAGGTGTTCTTCGAGGAGGCCGGCGAGAACCTCGAGAACATGGAGCAGAAGCTGCTCGAACTGGACGTGGACGCCGCCGACGACGAGGAGCTGAACGCGATCTTCCGCTGCGCTCACTCGGTCAAGGGCGGGGCCGCGACCTTCGGCTTCTCCGATGTCGCCGAGCTGACGCACCACATGGAGACGCTGCTGGACAAGCTGCGCCGCCATGAGCTGCAACCGAATTCGCAGATGGTCGACGTGCTGCTCGCCTCGGGCGACGCGCTGAAGGCCCTGCTGGCGCGACACCAGGGCGCGGGCGGCGATGCCGTCGACACGCGCGAACTGGTCGCCCACATCCGCGCGCTGGCCGAAGGCGGCAGTGCCCCGGCACCGGCCCCCGCGGCCGCCGCCCCTGCGCCCGCGCCGCTGGCCATGCCGAAGAACGGCGTGATCGCCCGGGCCATTGCACTGACCGTCGGCCCGCTGGAAGACCCGGGCGTGGCCGATGGCCTGTTCGACCTGTTCAAGGAAATCACCAACCTCGGGACGATCGAGGCGTTGTCCAACGGCCAGAGCGCCGAAGGCATGCGCCGCTTCAAGATCGTGACGACCTCCAGCGACAACGACCTGCTGGACCTGTTCACCTTCCACATCGCCCGCGACTTGATGCGGATCGAGCCGATGGACGCCGGCTACGGCTTCTTCCACGAGAACGCCGGCGCCCCGAAGGAAGAGTCGCCGCCGGATCTGGGCTACGGCTTCTTCGACGACGCCCCCGGTTCGCCGGTGCAGGCGAGCGAAGTCAATACCGCCGCCACGCCGGAATCGGCCCCTGAAGCCGCCGCCACGCCCGCAACGCCGGCCACCCCGGTGGCCAAGCCGGCCGGCCGGGCCGAAGCCCGCGCCGCTGCCGCCGGCTCCGAATCGGCCACGCTGCGCGTGTCGGTCGAGAAGGTCGACCAGCTGATCAACCTGGTCGGCGAACTGGTCATCACGCAAGCGATGCTGGCGCAGAACAGCAAGAACGTCGACGCCGCGCTGAACCAGCAACTGCTGAGCGGCCTGACCGACCTGGAGCGCAACACCCGCGACCTGCAGGAAGCGGTGATGTCGATCCGGATGATTCCGATGTCGGTCGTCTTCAACCGCTTCCCGCGGATGATGCGCGACCTCGCCGCCAAGCTGGGCAAGAAGGTCGAGCTGGTCACGCAGGGCGAAGCGACCGAGCTGGACAAGGGCCTGGTCGAGAAGATCACCGACCCGCTGACCCACCTGGTGCGCAACTCTTGCGACCACGGTATCGAACAACCCGCCGACCGCATCGCCAAGGGCAAGCCCGAGCATGGCACCGTCACGCTGGTCGCCTCGCACCAGGGCGGCTCGATCGTGATCGAAGTGCGGGACGACGGCCGCGGCCTGAACCGCGCCAAGTTGCTGGCCAAGGCCCGCGAGCGTGGCATCGACGCACCCGATTCGATGAGCGACCAGGAGGTCTACGGCCTGATCTTCGCGCCGGGCTTCTCGACCGCCGATCAGGTGACCGACGTCTCCGGCCGCGGTGTCGGCATGGACGTGGTCAAGAAGAACATCACCTCGCTCGGTGGCACGGTCGAGATCGATTCGGCCGAAGGCTACGGCATGAGCGTGAAGGTTCGCCTGCCGCTGACGCTGGCGATCATGGACGGCATGTCGATCGGCGTCGGCGACGAGTGCTACATCCTGCCGCTGTCGTCGGTGGTCGAGTCGTTCCAGGTCGAGGCCTCGATGATCAAGACGATCGGCGGCACCGGCCGCGTGGTCGAAGTCCGCGACGAGTTCATGCCGGTGATCGACCTCGAGAAGGTCTTCGACGTGCCGCGCTTCGACTTCGAGAACGTCTCCAACATCATGGTCGTCGTCGAAGCCGAAGGTGGCCGCGTCGCCCTGCTGGTCGACGAACTGCTCGGTCAACAGCAGGTCGTGGTGAAGAACCTCGAAGCCAACTACCGCAAGGTGCAGGACGTGTCCGGCGCCACCATCATGGGTGACGGCCGCGTGGCGCTGATCCTGGACGTGGGTGCCCTGGTTCGCCACAGCCGCCACTGACACCCGCGCCCTCGCCTCACGCTGCCTCATTCTTCAGACGGGACACCCATGCTCTCCTTCCTCTCCTCCACGCAGCGCGCCATGCTGACGCTGATCCTGCTCGTCGCCGGCCAGGCCTGCGTGGCCATCGGCCTGAGCGCGGGCTGGTCCAGCGCTGCCGTGATCGGCAGCAGCCTGACCTTCACCACGCTGGGTGCAGCGATCTACCTGAGCGGCCTGTCGGTGCTGCGCAACTTCCTCGTCACCTTCTCGGCCCATGCACGGCGCCTGTCTGAAGGCGACCTGTCGGTGGACATCGCGATCGAAGGCGGCAACTCGGACTCGGCTGCCGTGCTGCGCTCGCTGCAGACGCTGCAGACCGAACTGCGCCGCTCGATCAGCGCGATCCGCACCGGCGCCGACGGCGTGACCGTGGCCGCGACCGAAATCTCCAGCGGCAACCAGGACCTGTCGGCCCGCACCGAGCAGACCGCCAGCAACCTGCAGCAGGCCGCCAGCTCGATGAGCCAGTTGAACGGCACCGTGCGCCAGAGCGCCGATGCCGCGGCGCAAGCCAACCAACTCGCCAGCTCGGCCACGCAAGTGGCGCGCCGCGGCGGCGAAGTGGTCAGCCAGGTCGTTACGACGATGGACGAGATCAACGCCAGCTCGAAGAAGATCGCCGACATCATCGGCGTGATCGACGGCATCGCCTTCCAGACCAACATCCTCGCGCTGAACGCCGCCGTCGAAGCGGCCCGCGCCGGTGAACAAGGCCGCGGCTTCGCGGTGGTGGCGGGCGAAGTGCGCTCGTTGGCCGGCCGCTCGGCGGAAGCCGCGCGTGAAATCAAGACCCTGATCGGCGCCAGCGTCGACCGCGTCGAATCGGGCACCCGCCTGGTGCAGGACGCCGGCGCGACGATGAACGAGATCGTCTCCAGCGTGCAGCGCGTGTCGGACATCATCGGCGAGATCAGCGCCGCCGCCAGCGAGCAGAGCATCGGCATCGGCCAGGTCAATGGCGCCGTCGTGCAGCTGGACCAGATGACGCAGCAGAACGCCGCGCTGGTGGAAGAGTCCGCCGCCGCCGCGGAAAGCCTGAAGGACCAGGCCAACCGCCTGGCCGGTGTCGTCGCCAGCTTCCGCCTGGGTGGCCAGGCCGACGTGCGCCACGCCGCACCGCGCACCAGCGCCCCTGCGGCCGCAGCCCGCCCTGCCCCCGCAGCGCCCGCGGCCTCCGCAAAAGCACCGGCGAAAGCACCGGCCAAGGCACCGGTGGCCGCCAAACCGAAGGCTGCCGCCCCCCAACCGGTGGCCGCAGCGCCCGCGCCCGCCACGCAAGAGCACGGCGACTGGGAAACCTTCTGAGGCGCCGTCCGGCCGCCTGAGCACCCTGCCACCAACGACCCGACGAGGAGAGCGCATGAACCTGATGAGAGCCTTCACGATACGTTGGCGCATGCGCGGCGCGATCGCCCTGGTGCTGTCGCTGTTCGCGCTGGTCGGTCTGACCGGTGTGCTCAGCGGGCAGCATCTGGCTTCGTTGAACGACCAGGTCATGTCACGCGCCGTCAAGCGCGTCTACACGCTGGGTGACATCCGGGGTGGTGTCGGCGAAGTTCGCCAACACGAAAAGAACATGGTGATCGACTACGAGGACGGCGTGGCTGTCCTCAAGCACCGCGAACTGTGGGCCAAGTCGATCGACAAGACCAAGAAGGCGCTCGGCGAGCTGCTCGAAGGGCAGGACGACGCCGACAACGCGTTGGCCAAGAAATCCATCGAAGGCATCGACGCCTACGCCAAGGCGACGCAGCAGGTGCTGGAGCAGATCCAGAACGGTGCCTACGACAACGCCCGTACGGCCGACAAGATGCTGGCCAAGGCCAAGGAACACATCACGCTGGTCGAGCAGAACGTCGCTGGCATTCAGAGCATCATCGACAGCGAGGCCGCCGCCACGCATGAGGCATTTCGCACCTCGATGCGCAACGCGCTGGTGACCTTCGTCGGCGTGCTCGGCCTGGTGCTGCTGCTGGTGGTGCCCGCGACGCTGCTGAACTCCGCCTCGATCACCCGCCCGATGATCCATGCCCGCGAAGTGGCACTGGCCATCGCGCAGGGCGACCTGACCCACCGCATCGACGCCGATGGCAAGGACGAAACCGCCGACCTGCTGCGCGCGCTGTCGCACATGCAGCAATCGTTGTCCGGCCTGGTCGGCGAGGTCCGCCAGGCCTCCGAAAGCATCCACACCGCGTCGAACGAGGTCGCCTCGGGCAACGCCGACCTGTCGCATCGCACCGAACAGGCGGCCAGCAACCTGCAGCAGACCGCCAGTTCGATGGAGCAGTTGACCGGCACCGTGCGCCAAAGCGCCGACGCCGCCACGCACGCCAGCCAGATGGCGAACTCGGCCTCGGCCGTCGCCCAGCGCGGCGGCGCCGCCGTGGCCCAGGTCGTCACGACGATGGACGAGATCAACGTCGCGTCGCGCAAGATCGGCGACATCATCGGCGTGATCGACGGCATCGCGTTCCAGACCAACATCCTGGCGCTGAATGCCGCCGTCGAGGCGGCCCGTGCCGGCGAACAAGGCCGCGGCTTCGCGGTGGTGGCGGGCGAAGTGCGCTCGCTGGCCCAGCGCAGCGCCGAGGCCGCCAAGGAGATCAAGACCCTGATCAGCGCCTCGGTCGAGAAGGTCGACTCGGGCAGCCGCCAGGTGCAGGACGCAGGCGCCACGATGAGCGAGATCGTCGCTTCGGTGAAGCGCGTCAACGACATCATCAGCGAGATCAACACCGCCTCGACAGAACAGAGCCAGGGCATCGGGCAGGTCAACACCGCCGTCACCCAGCTGGACCAGATGACGCAACAGAACGCCGCGCTCGTCGAGCAATCGGCCGCCGCTGCCGAGAGTCTCAAGGGCCAGGCCAGCGTGCTGAACAGTCTCGTCGCCCGCTTCCACCTCAGCGAAGCCAGCGTGCACTGAATCCCAAGCCTTCACCGAGCACCACCATGGAAACCTTCCTCCGCAGCATTTCGATCCGTCACCGGTTGTTGGGTGGCATGCTCGTCGTCAGCGTGCTCATCATGGCGCTCGGGATCTGGGCCACCGTCAGCTACAAGGGCCTGCAGTCGCAGACCGACGAACTGCTCGACGCGCAGGCTTCGGTCAGCCGGGATACCGGTGTGATCCTGGCCGCGTTCGATCGCATCCAGCGTTACGAGCAATCGGTGCTCCTCAACGGCAACAACCCGAACGAGGCGGCCGACCACAAGGGCCGATGGGACAAGGAAGTCGCCGCGACCACGTCGCTGCTGAGCACCAAGACCGACGACGCCGATCGCGCCAAGCACCTCGCCGAAGGCGCGGCCGGCCTTGCCGCCTACGCGAAAGAACTGGCCCCGGTGCTGCAGCAGGTGGTCGAAGCCAAGCTCGACAGCACCGCCGGCTACGCCTACGCCCAGCGTTCGCTGCCCGAGCTGGAGAAGGCTCGCACCACGTTCTCGGCGATGGTCAAGGAGACCGAAGACCGCATCACCGCCGAGCGCGCCGAAACCAAACGCGTCGGCACCATCCAGAGCAACATCCGCCTCGGCGGTGCGCTGCTCGTGCTGGCCATCTTCTTCGGTCTGATGTGGACCGTCGCCCGGTCGATCGCCAAGCCACTGGTCACCGCCACCGCCTGCGCCCAGCGCATCGCCCGCGGCGACCTGTCGGAGAACATCGTCGACAACGGCAAGGACGAGGTCTCGGCCTTCGTCCGTGCGCTGGGCGACATGCAGCAGTCGCTGCGCGACATCGTCGGCCAGGTCCGCGCGAGCGCCGACAGCATCTCGACCGCCAGCGCCGAAGTCGCCAGCGGCAACCTCGACCTGAGCCAACGCACCGAACACGCCGCGAGCAACCTGCAGGAGACCGCCGCGTCGCTGCACGAACTGACCGGCAACGTGCGCCACAGCGCCGAGTCGGCCGCCCAGGCGACGCAACTGGCCTCGTCGGCCAGCCAGGTGGCCGAGCGCGGCGGCAAGGTCGTCGCCCAGGTCGTCAAGACGATGGACGAGATCAACGCCAGTTCGCGCAAGATCGCCGACATCACCGGCGTGATCGACGGTATCGCGTTCCAGACCAACATCCTGGCGCTGAACGCGGCCGTCGAAGCGGCCCGTGCCGGCGAGCAGGGCCGCGGCTTCGCGGTCGTGGCCGCCGAAGTGCGTTCGCTGGCCCAGCGCTCGGCCGAGGCCGCCAAGGAAATCAAGAGCCTGATCGGCACCAGCGTCGACCGAGTCGAGAACGGCGCCCGCCAGGTGCAGGACGCCGGCAGCACGATGACCGAGATCGTCGGCTCGGTGCGCCGCGTCAACGACATCATCGGCGAGATCACCGCCGCGTCGAGCGAGCAGAGCACCGGCATCGGCCAGGTCAACACCGCCGTCACCCAGCTCGACCAGATGACGCAGCAGAACGCCGCGCTGGTGGAAGAGTCGGCCGCCGCTGCCGAAAGCCTGAAGGACCAGGCCCAGCGCCTGATGAAGGTGGTCGCGACCTTCCGCCTGGACAACACCGGTTCGCTGGCCGTGGCCCCGGTCGCCCCACCCGCGCCCGTGGTCAGGGCCGCGCCCGCGCCCGTGCGCGCCGCAGCGCCGGCGCCTCATCCCCAGCCCGCGCCAGCGCCGGCGCCGGTCGCGGCTTCCGCCCCGGTGGCCGCGCCAGCGACGGCCGAGGACGAGTGGACCTCGTTCTGACCATCAGCGCCCAACAACACCCCCCTCTGCCGCAACGGCCCCGAACGGGGCCGTTGGTGTCGCCGCCCCATCGATTGGAGACAAACCCATGCGTCGTTCCTGGTCCCTCAGCGCCCGCCTGTACTGGCTGGCCGCGTTGGTCACCGTTGCCGTGTTGGCCGTGGCGGCCCACACCGGCCGCGCCTTCCACACCGCGTCGCTCGACCAGCGCCTGTCGACCACCCGCATGGTGGTGCAACAGGCGATGGCCATCGCGCAGCGTTACCACGACCAGGAGAAGGCCGGTCAGCTGACCACCGCCGAAGCCCAGGCCAAGGCCGTCGACGAGATCAAGGCGATTCGCTACGAGGGCAAGGAATACATCTGGATCAATGACATGGGCCTGCGGATGGTGGCCCATCCGATCAAGCCCGAGCTGGACGGCAAGGACCTGTCGCAGATGAAAGATCCGGACGGCAAGTTCCTGTTCCAGGAATTCGTCGCGATGGTCAAGGCCCAGGGTGCCGGCCACGTCGACTACCTGTGGCCGCAACCGGGCAAGCAGGATCCGGAGCCCAAGCGCTCCTACGTCGCCGGTTTCACCCCTTGGGGTTGGGTGCTGGGCTCGGGCGTCTACACGACCGAGGTGCGCGCCGCGGCGATAACGTTTGCGGCCACCAGCTTCGCCGTCGCCGTGGCCTTGTCGGTCGCGGTGTTCGGCTGGGTCCACTGGCTGGCGCGTTCGCTGCGCCGGCGTCTGGCCGTGGCCGACGCGGCGTTGCGCGCAATCGCCGAGGGCAACCTCAGCCAGCCCGTCGAAACCGGTGCCGAAGACGAAGTCGGCCGCTTGCTGCGCTCGGTCGAAACCACGCGGACGGGCCTGACGCGCATCGTCGGGCTGGTGCGCACTTCGACCGACGGCATCACCAACGCTTCGGGCGAGATCGCCAGCGGGAACGTCGACCTGTCGCAACGCACCGAGGAAGCGGCCAGCAACCTGCAGCAAACGGCCAGCTCGATGCAGCAGCTGACCGGCGCGGTGCGCCAGAGTGCCGACGCAGCATCCCAGGCCAACCAGCTGGCCGCATCAGCCGCGCAAGCCGCCGAGCGGGGCGGTCAGGTGGTCGCCGAGGTGGTGTCGAACATGAACGACATCTCGGCCTCCAGCCGCAAGATCGGCGACATCATCGGCGTGATCGACGGCATCGCCTTCCAGACCAACATCCTGGCCCTGAACGCCGCCGTCGAAGCGGCCCGCGCCGGTGAGCAGGGCCGCGGCTTTGCGGTGGTGGCGGGCGAGGTACGCAGCCTGGCGCAACGCAGCGCCGAAGCCGCGCGCGAGATCAAGACCCTGATCGGGGCCTCGGTCGAGAAGGTCGACAGCGGTGCCCGCCTGGTGAACGACGCCGGCGCGACGATGAGCGACATCGTCGGCTCGGTGCGCCGGGTGTCCGACATCATCGGCGAGATCACCGCCGGCGCGGCCGAGCAGCGCGATGGCATCGACCAGGTCAACCGGGCCATCGTCCAGCTCGACCAGATGACGCAGCAGAACGCGGCGCTGGTCGAGGAATCGGCCGCCGCCGCGGACAGCATGAAGCGTCAGGCCGAGCACCTGGCCCAGGTCGTCTCGGCCTTCCAGCTCGCCAGCGAGCCCGTGCGGGCGACCGCGCCGCAGGCTCCGCATGAGCGCGTCGCGCAGGTGGTGATCCAGACGGCCCGCGACACCAGCCGCGACCGCCCGACCCCGGTCGCCCGGCCGCAGTTGAGCGCCCCGACCGCCAAATCCGACAGCGATTGGGAAAGCTTTTGAGCTTCACCCTGCCGCGCAACAGCCGATAAGCCATACAGCGGGCAATCTTCGAAGCCCAGCCCTCCACGCAAAGGACCCCAAGACCATGGACATGATCACCGAAGCCAAGCAGGTGGCCAAGCACGAGGCCGCGCGGGCTGGCAAGGGCGCCCGGGGCGCCGCCGCAGCAGCCACCCACGGCGAGTACCTGACCTTCCGCCTCGGTGGCGAGGAGTACGGCATCGACATCCTGCGCGTGCAGGAAATCCGCTCGTACGAGCAGCCGACCCGCATCGCCAACTCGCCGGCCTTCCTGAAGGGCGTGGTGAACCTGCGCGGCGTGATCGTGCCGATCATCGACCTGCGCGTGAAGTTGAACTGCAACAGCGCCGACTTCAATGCCTTCACGGTCGTGATCGTGCTGAACATCATGGGCCGCGTCGTCGGCGCCGTGGTGGATTCGGTCTCCGATGTGCTGGAGCTGTCGACCGACCAGGTCAAGCCGGCCCCCGGCATGAACGCCCAGGTCGACATGAGCTTCATCACCGGCATCGCCAACGTCGGCGAGCGCATGCTGATCCTGATGGACATCACCGCGCTGATGAGCGCCGCCGACATGGGCCTGATCGAGCAAGCCCAAGAGACCGCCTGATCGGCCCCGACCTGTCGAAGGCCCCGCGCGCGGGGCCTTTGTCGTTTCCGGCTGCCCCATCGCGGGCACAATCCGCCGTCCACCACCCGGAACGAATGGCCGGTGCGCACCGACAGCCGACTTTCCCGCATGCTCCATGTGCTGTTGCACATGTCGAGGAACGACGATCCGATGACGTCGGAGCAGATCGCCGCGATGCTCGGCACCAACGCCGCGGTCGTCCGGCGCACGATGGCCGGGTTGCGCAAGGCCGGCTTCGTGTCGTCCGAGAAAGGCCACAACGGCGGCTGGCGCCTTGCATCGGACCTGCGCAAGATCACGCTGCTCGACGTGCACCGCGCGGTAGGCGGGCCGAAGGTCTTCGCGATCGGCAATGACCGCGACAACCCCGACTGCGCCGTTGAGCGTGTCGTCAATGAAGCCCTCGCGGATGCGCTGCAAACGGCCGAAGCGCTGCTGCTGAAGCGATTGGGCGCGGTCACGCTGCACGACCTCTCCGGCAAGTTCGACGCGCTGTGCGAACAGCATCCGGCGAGAAGCTCGGGCGGGCCTCGCGGGCATCAGCCCAAGCGCTGACGCCGCCGGACTCAGCAGAACCCTCACGCAGATGCGGCCGCCTCGGGCGAGGTCTGCACGAATGCGACTCATCACGTATCATTAAAAGATACTTGATTCCCGCGAGGAGTGTGACGCCATGGACCACGACGTGATCATCATCGGCGGCAGCTACGCCGGCCTGTCGGCCGGGCTGCCCTTGGCGCGCGCCCGGCGTTCGGTGCTGGTGATCGACGCGGGGTTGCGCCGCAACCGATTCGCCCGCACGTCACACGGCTTCCTGACGCAAGACGGCGTCTCCCCTGACGAAGTGGCGGCGCAAGGACGTGCGCAGCTGATGGAATACGAGACGGTGGAGTGGCTTCGCGCCCAGGTCGACGCCGTGCAGCGGGCGTGCGCGACGAACTGCCATCATTGCCCGGCCTGACCGAACGCTGGGGACGGCGGGTATTCCACTGCCCGTACTGCCATGGCTACGAGCTGCGGCGCGGCCCGATCGGTGTGCTGGCCACGTCGGAGCTGTCGGTCCACCAGGCCATGCTGCTGCCCGAATGGGGCCCGACGACCCTCTTTCTCGATGGACGGCC
>NZ_DASUNH010000027.1:0-96053 GCF_036277275.1 Ideonella sp.
TCGCCCAGGAACGCGTAGCGACCGGCACCCTGGCCACGGGCGTGGTCCAGCACCGATTGCACCGCCTCGCGGTTGGCGTGCAGGTCGGTGATCAAGGCGAGTTTCATGAGCCGATTGTCTCCAGCGCACCATGTTGCCGAGCGGGCCTGACGTCAACCTGAGCCTTCGGTGTCGTGCTCACGCGACTGGAGCAATGGGTGTGCCGCGCGGTCTGGGAGGCCGAGGCTGGCGGTAGCCAACCCGCCTGGGCGGTGTATCGGCCGGCCAATCGAAACGACGGCCCAAGGCCGCTTCACGTCTGCAAAACTGACATGAGCCACCAAAACAGAACGCCGGCACGGCGGGCCGCAGGAATGGCTGTTAGCCAATCCTGCCAAGCAAAAGGTACTCCATGAGTGCCTTTTGTACGTGCATCCTGTTCTGGTGTCGGCCCGCCGCCTTTGGCGACTTCACATCGCAAGCGATGTGAGCCGACCCCGAATCGACTGCTGGCCCTAACGGGCCATCGGCTCGGCCTTCAGCCGATCCGACCGAGCAAAAGGTACTCCATGAGTGCCTTTTGCACGTGCATTCGATTCTCAGCCTCGTCCCACACGACCGATTGGGGCCCGTCGATCACCTCGGCGGAGACCTCCTCCCCGCGGTGTGCCGGCAGGCAGTGCATGAACAGGGCATCGGGCTGGGCGACGGCCATCATGTCGGCGTCGACACACCAGTCGGCGAAGGCCTTCAGGCGGGCTTCGTTCTCGGCCTCGTAGCCCATGCTGGTCCAGACGTCGGTGGTGACCAGGTGGGCGCCGCGGCAGGCCTCGAGCGGGTCCTTGAAGACCTTGAAGCAGCCGGGGTCGCTGATGCCCGCCACTTTCTGGTCGACCTCGTAGCCGCCCGGCGTGCTCACATGCACCTTGAAGCCCAGGATCTCGGCCGCCTGCAGCCAGGTGTTGGCCATGTTGTTGCCGTCACCGACCCAGGCGACGACCTTGCCCTTCAGGCTGTCCATGTCATAGCCGCGGGCGTTGATCGGGGCGCGGTGTTCGAGGTAGGTGAACAGGTCGGCCAGGATCTGGCAGGGGTGGTACTCGTTGGTCAGCCCGTTGATCACCGGCACCCGCGAGTTCGCGGCGAAGCGCTCGATCTTGGTCTGTTCGTAGGTGCGGATCATCACGATGTCGACCATGCGGCTGATCACGCGGGCCGAGTCTTCGATCGGCTCGGCGCGACCGAGCTGGCTGTCGCCGGTGGTCAGGTGCACGACAGAGCCACCCATCTGGTACATGCCAGCTTCGAAGCTGACGCGCGTGCGGGTGCTGGCCTTCTCGAAGATCATCGCCAGCGTGCGGTCGACCAGCGGCTGGTACTTCTCGTAGTTCTTGAAGCGCTGCTTGATGACGCGGGCGCGCTCGAACAGGTAGGCGTATTCCTCGGCCCGGAAGTCCTTGAACTGCAGGTAGTGCTTCATGAGGCTGTAGCCCGGTTTCATGGCGACGTGGCGGGGGCTTCGGCGAGGAAGGTTTTGATCAGCGGCGCCAGCAGCGCGACGATCTCGTCGGCCTCGGCGATGGTCAGGATCAGCGGCGGCACCAGGCGGATCACGCTGTCGGCGGTGACCGACAGCAGCAGCCCGGCTTCCATCGCGCGGGTCAGGATCGCACCGCACGGGCGGTCCAACTCGATGCCGAGCATCAGGCCCGCGCCGCGCACTTCCTTCACACCGGGCAGACCCTCGAATTCACGCTCCAGCGCTGCCTTCAGGTGCGCGCCGACCTTGGCTGCGTTGTCCAGCAGGCCATCGGCGATCATGATCTCCAGCGTCTCGATGCCGGCGCGCATCGACAGCGGGTTGCCGCCGAAGGTGGTGCCGTGGTTGCCGGGACCGAGCACGTTCTTGGCCTTGTCGCCGACCACGATCGCGCCGACCGGCACGCCCGAGCCCAGGCCCTTGGCCAGCGGCATCACGTCTGGCACGATGCCGGCCCACTGGTGGGCGAACCACTTGCCGGTGCGGCCGATGCCGCATTGCACCTCGTCGAGCATCAGCAGCCAGTCGCGTTCGTCGCACAGCGTGCGCAGCGCACGCAGGTAGTCCCAGCGCGCGGCGTGGATGCCGCCTTCGCCCTGGATGGTTTCGAGGAACACCGCGACCACGTTCGGATTGCTGTCGGCGATCTGGCGCACCGTATCGATGTCGTTCAGCGGCACACGCACGAAGCCCTCGACCAGCGGCTCGAAGCCGGCCTGCACCTTGGGGTTGCCGGTGGCCGACAGCGTGGCGATCGAGCGGCCATGAAAGGCCTTCTCGAACACGATGACTTCGGGCCTGGCGATGCCCTTGTCGTGGCCGAACTTGCGCGCGATTTTCAGCGCACCTTCATTGGCCTCCAGCCCGGTCGAGCAGAAGAATGCGGCCGAGAGACCCGACAACTCGCAGAGCTTGGCGGCCAGGCGTTCCTGCAGAGGGTTCTCGTAGTAGTTCGAGCAATGGATGAGCTTGGCGACCTGGTCCTGCAGCGCAGGCACCAGTTTCGGGTGCGCGTGGCCCAGCGTATTGACGGCGATGCCGCCCAGCCCGTCCAGATACTGCTTGCCGTTCGTGTCCCAGACACGGCAACCTTGGCCGTGCGACAGGGCAATCGGCAGGCGGCCATAGGTGTTCATCACATGCGGCATCGAGGCGGTCATCGCTCAGCTCCTGGCGTGCAAAAGACAAGGGCCGGTCGCGTCAGCTCGGTCGCGCGCCAGCCCTCGATCGATTCTAAAGGGGGGCTGTGAAGCAGGCCGGCGCCAGCGTGATCCATGTCCGCTCGCGAACGCTTGATTGCTGCGGCGCAACAACTCCGAGGCACAATACGCCTTTCGCCGCCGACGCCAAACGCTGCTGTCACTGGTGTCGCACACGCCCCTGCCGATGTCTTTGCCCAAGCCCCGCGAAGTCTTCATCCAAGGCCTGACCCAGGATGGCCGAGCGTTTCGACCCAGTGACTGGGCCGAGCGCCTGGCGGGCGCCATGTCGTGCTTCCGCCCGGGTGGTGTGGTGGGGGGGCCGGGCGCCCACATCGGCTATTCGCCTTACTGCGTGCCGACCGTGATCAACGGCGTCAAGTGCGTGATCGTCAACGAGGCGCTGCGCGAGATCGAGCCGATGGCCTGGGACTTCGTGATGAACTTCGCCCGCGACAACGGGCTGCAGGTGGCCGACGCCTGCTTGCTGCCGGATCCGCCGCCGAAGGCTCGTCCGGGCATGTGAGCCGGCGTACCGGCCATAGCGGAAAGGGCTCGACCGCATGGTGGGCCGTTGCATCCGAAGATCGTGTGCCCATGCTGGGCGCGTCGCGCAGGGTGAGCGAGCAAACGAGCGCGAAGCGCCTGTTGCCCAGGCGGCGTAGATGAACGCTGATCCCTGTCCTGATCAGGAGGGGAGGCCGTTGATCGAGCCCAATGAAAAAGGGCCCGCACTGCGAGCCCTTTGCATCCCACCAGGAAAAAGGCTTCAGGCGGCCAGCGCCTTGACCTTGGCCGACAGGCGGCTCTTGTGGCGAGCGGCCTTGTTTTTGTGGAACAGGCCCTTGTCGGCGATCGAGTCGATCACGCTCTGGGCGGTCTTGAACATCTCGGTGGCTTTGGTTTTGTCGCCGGTGGCGACAGCCTTCAGCACGTTCTTGATCGAGGTGCGGAATTTCGAACGCAGCGACGAATTGGCAGCGTTCAGCTTGACGTCTTGGCGGGCGCGCTTGCGGCCCGAGGCCAGGCGCACGGTGCGCTTCTTGGCTTTGGAGGAGGTGGCCATGGGTGTTTAAGGTTTTCCGGTGGGAAAAGACTGTCGAGTATAGCATTTTCGGCCGAGTGACCGCAAGAAGGCGGGGCGCATGGCGTCAAGTCGTATTGACCCGGTGGCTACAATCCGCCGCCTTTCCCGCCTGGAGCAAGCTGCTGGCCCGCCCATGAATCTCTTGAAGGCCGCATCGACGGTGTCGCTGTGGACGCTGTTGTCGCGGGTGACCGGCCTGGTGCGTGACCAGCTGATCGCCAGCCATTTTGGCGCTGGCGCCCTGACTGACGCCTTCCAAGTGGCGTTCCGCATTCCCAACCTGCTGCGCCGCCTGTTCGGCGAAGGGGCTTTTTCAGCCGCCTTCGTGCCGATTCTCGCCACTACCCGCGCCAAGGAAGGGGACGATGCCACGCGATCGCTGGTCGACGCGGTCGCCACCGTGCTGTTCTGGGCTCTGCTCGCGACCTGCGCGGTCGGGGTTGTCGGTGCGCCCGTGATCGTCTGGATGTTCGGTGCTGGCTTGCAAGAGCTGGATCTGGCGGTCGTGATGACGCGCTGGATGTTCCCGTACATCGGCTGCATGTCGTTGGTGGCGCTGTCGGCCGGCATCTTGAACACCTGGCGGCGGTTCGCGTTGCCGGCGGCGACGCCGGTGCTGCTGAACCTGTCGATGATCGGCGCGATGCTGTTGCTCGCGCCATGGTTCAAGCAGCGCGGCATCGAGCCGATCCACGCGTTGTCGGCCGGCGTGATGATCGGCGGCATCCTGCAATTGGCGATCCAGATCCCGGCGCTGCGTGGCATCGGCTGCCTGCCCCGCATCGGCTTCAGCCCGGCGGCATGGCGCCGGGCCTGGCACCACCCCGGCGTGCACCGTGTGCTCACGCAGATGGGACCGGCCTTGCTCGGGGTGTCGGTGGCGCAGTTGTCGCTGCTGATCAACACGCAGATTGCGTCGCACCTGGGGCCGGGTGCCGTGTCGTGGCTGTTTTTCGCCGACCGCCTGATGGAGTTTCCGACCGCGCTGCTGGGCGTCGCGTTGAGCGTCGTGCTGATCCCGGGCCTGTCAGCCAGGCTCGCACAGAACGACGATGCCGGCTACTCGGCCCAACTCGACTGGGGCCTGCGGCTGGTGGTGCTGCTGGCGTTGCCGTTCGCGGTGGCGATGGGGCTGTTCGCCAAGCCGCTGGTGGCCGTGCTGTTCCACTACGGCCAGTTCAGCCCCAACGCGGTCGAGATGACGATGCGGGCGCTGCAGGGTTATGGCTGCGGCTTGATGGGCATCATCGGCGTCAAGGTGCTGGCGCCCGGCTTCTTCGCCCAGCAGGACATGCGCACGCCGGTGCGCATCGCGGTGGCGGTGCTGGTCTTCACCCAGTTGATGAACCTGGCCTTCGTCCCGTGGCTGGGCCACGCGGGCCTGGCCCTGTCGATCGGATTGGGGGCGCTGGTCAACGCCGGCTGGCTGCTGTGGGGCCTGCGCCGTCAGGGCCACTACCGGCCGGGACCGGGCTGGTTCGCCTTCATTGCGCGCGTGCTGCCGGCCAACGTGCTGCTGGGCGGGGGGTTGTTCTTCGCGTCCACCGCGCTGGATTGGCTGGGCATGCAGGCCCAGCCTGGTTTGCGCGTGGCTTGGCTGGCCGGTGTGATCGCGGCTTCGGTGCTGGGTTACTTTGGCGTGCTGCGGCTCAGCGGCGTGGACCTGCGCCAGTTTGCACGGCGGGCCTGAACCCCCGGCAGCGCCCGCCCTGGGTCGGACGGGCCAAAAGTCCTACACTCAGGCCATGAGTTTCCCGCTGCGCCTGGAAGCCATCAGCCCGTTGGAGTATTTCGCGTCGCTGGTGGCCGAGGACGAACATTTCGCGCTGCTGGAGGCCGCCGTCTCGCTGGGGCAGGACGCCGAGCCTGACCTGGACACCCAGGCGGTGCTGGACCAGATCGAAGCCTTGGGCGACAAGCTCAAGCGCCGCCTGCCGGCCGATGCCAGCGCGATGCACCGGCTGCGCACGCTGAACCGCTACTTCTTCCGCGAACTGGGCTTCGCCGGCAATGTCAACGACTACTACGACGCCGGCAACAGCTACCTGCACCAGGTGTTGGCCAGCCGGCGCGGCATACCGATTTCGCTGGCGTTGGTCTACATCGAGCTCGCCGGCCACGCCGGCTTGGTGGCGAGAGGCGTGTCGTTCCCCGGCCACTTCCTCGTCAAGCTGCGGTTGCCGAACGGTGAGGCGGTGATGGATCCGTTCAATGGACGTTCGCTGTCGCGCGAGGAGCTCGAAGAGCGGCTGGAGCCGCTGCGCCGCAAGCAAGGGCTGGTCGGCGACTTCGAGGTGCCGTTGGGGCTGTTCCTGCAGTCGGCCGCGCCGCGCGACATCATTGCCCGCATGCTGCGCAACCTGAAGTCGATCCACCAGCAGTCCGAAGACTTCGCGAGCCTGCTGGCCGTGCAGCACCGCCTGGTCTGCCTGCTGCCCGACGCCTGGGACGAGCGGCGAGACCGCGGCCTGACCTTCGCCGAGCTGGGCCAGCCCGACGCGGCCGCCGAAGACCTGACGGCGTACCTCGACCATGTGCCCGATGCGGTCGACGCCGAGCCGATGCGCCAGATGCTGGCCGAGCTGCGCGACACGCCCCGGCCGCTGTTGCACTGAACGCGAGCGCGCTCAGGCCGCCTCGGCCGCGCCTTGTTCCTTCTTGAACGGGCTGCGCTGCGGCGGCTCGTCGTGCGCGGCGGTGCGCACCAGCGCGCTGACCAGCAGGTTCAGTGCGGACACACGGTGGCGCACCGCGCAGGCGAGCGGCTCGGGCTGGCAGCCCAGCTTGGCTTTCGGCTCCAGGGCCGTGCGGCCGAGCGACAGGCGCTGTGCACGAAAGCCGATCGCGTCTTCGACCGTCGACTGCAGCAGCGTCAGGTAGACCGGCGCCTCGGCATTGGTCGCGCGGTCGTAGCCGATGTAGTAGCCGATCGCTGTCGCACCGTCGGACACGCTGGTGACGAAGCCGACCAGCCGGCCCTCGCGCTCGGCAACACGGCAAACGAAGCGTGGCCCCAGCGCCTCGGCCAGGGCCGGCAGGTAACTGGGCTCCAGCGTCGCCAGCCGCAGCGACTGGCCATGGTGCACCTGCTCGTACAGCGCATGGATCTCGTCCTGCCGCGCCTGCATCTCGGTGGCGTCGATGACCCGCAACGCGATACCGGCGGTCGCGCAGTCCTTTTGCAGCTTTTTCGCGTTGCTGCGGTAGCCCGAGGTCAGGCTGGCCAGGTAGTCCTCGAAACGGGTCCACTCGGGCTTCAGGCTCAGCACCATGTCGGGCTCGGTCTCGACGCTGCGGTAGCCCAGGAGGCGCAGCGATTCCTTGGTGACGGCCTCGCCGGCCGCGTAGTCCTTGACCATCACGACGTCAGACTCGCCCAGCAGCTTGTCGGCACGGCGCAGGCGGTAGGCCGCCTCGCCGACGCCTTGCCACACCAGCGCTGCGTCCACTCCCGGTGCCAGCGCGATCGCTCGTGCGCCCCAGACCAGCAGGTTGCCGCACAGCAGCAGGTTCTCCTGCAGGCCCGCCACCGGCTTGTCCAGCAGGCTGCGTTTGGTGCGTGGCTTGCGCAGCTGCTCGCCATCGACGTTGACCCGTTGGAACAGCATGATCGCAACCGGCTTGCATGTGCTGTCGTAGGCCATCGCATAGCGCGGTTCGACGTTCCCGGGCCCGTGTTCCTCCAGAACCCGCAGATAGGGCCGCGAAAGAAACACTGTCTGTGCCGCCAGCGCATCCCAGTGCTGCGGGTTGACGAAGTCGATCCGGTCCGACAGCACCAGCCGCAAGCCCGAGGTGGTTCGCCGCGCCAGGCGGCGCTCCTTGAAGGTGGTCCCCGCGGCAGCCGGGCTGGGTGCCTGGACTTTCAGCCTCTTCAGCGCCGCGCCGGCGCGCCGGATCGATCCCATCGCGCTCTTGAGGCTCTTTTTCGCTCGGCTGGCAGGCACATCGGACATCGCGCTCGTCACAACTGTTTCAGATGCGTGGGAATCTACCCGATCGCGGTGCCGGGCCAAGAGCCACGCCACGGCCGGCGCCGACACCTAAAATCCGCCCGCCGTGGCCCGGTCCCCCGGCCTTGGCAACCGAAGGCCCTACGATGACCCCCCCATGACCTTGACCCCCGCCCAGCGCCAAACCCTCAGTTGGTTGCTGATCGCCACCGTCGCACTGGCCGTGCTGTGGGCATTGGCGCCGGTGTTGATGCCCTTCATCCTGGGTGCCGGCCTGGCCTACGCTCTGCACCCCGCGGTCGAGCGCCTGGCTGCGCGCCGTGTTCCGAGGGTGCTGGCCGTGTCGCTGGTCGTTGTCGGCACCGTGGTCATCGTGCTGGCGGTGCTGCTGCTTGTCGTGCCCATCCTGGCCAAGGAGGTGCCGCTGCTGAAAGCGCAGATTCCCCTGCTGGCCGATCGGATGAACCGCAGCCTGTCGCCCTGGCTGGCGCAGTTCGGCATCGACGTGTCGCTGGACGTGGCCGGCATCAAGGCGATGGTGCTCAGCGCGCTGGATGGCAATCTCGAAGAGTGGACAAGCACCTTGCTCAGTTCGGCGCGCATCGGCGGCAGCATCGTGCTGGCGGTTCTCGGCACTGCGCTGCTGGTGCCGGCGGTGTTGTTCTACCTGCTGATGGACTGGCCGCACCTGATCGCGAAGACCCTGTCGCTGGTGCCGCCGCGGCACCGGGGGCAGGTCGACAACTTCCTCGAAGAATGCGACGGCGTGATGGGCCAGTACCTGCGCGGCCAGGCGCTGGTGATGTTGATCCTGGCCGCCTACTACACCGTGGCGCTGGCGCTGGCCGGCTTCGAACTGGCGCTGCCGGTGGGCGTATTCACCGGCCTGGCGATCTTCATTCCCTACCTGGGCTTTGGGTTGGGATTGGTGATGGCCCTGGTGGCCGGCGTGCTGCAGTTCAGCGGCTGGTACGGGGCGATCGCCGTGGCAGTGGTCTACGGTGTGGGCCAGGTGGTCGAGAGCTTCTTCCTGACGCCGCGGTTGGTTGGCGAACGCATCGGGCTGCCGCCGCTGGCGGTGATCTTCGCGTTGCTGGCCTTTGGCCATTTGTTTGGTTTTGTCGGCGTGCTGGTGGCCTTGCCGCTGGCGGCTGTCGGACTGGTGGCCGGCCGGCGCATCACGGCCGCCTACCTGGGCAGTGCCTTGTACCGAGAATGATGAAACAGATCCCGTTGCCGATCGGCGTCGACGCGGAACCCGATTTCGACAACTTCGTGGCCGGCGACAACGCGGCGGCCGTCGATGCCATGCGTCGGCTGGCCGTCCCGTCGGCGCCGTTCTACCTGTGGGGGCCAGCCGGAGCCGGCAAGACGCACTTGCTGGCGGCGCTGGCGCGCCAGATGCGCGCCGAAGGTGCGCGGGTGGGCTGGTTCGATGCCGACACGCCCTTGCCCTGGGACTTCGACGAAGGCTGGTGGCTGGTCGTGATCGACGGTGCCGAGCGACTCGATGCCGAGCGCCAGCATGCTGCATTCGCACTCTTTGTCGAGGCCGCCACGCACGGCGCGCAGATCGCCGCGGCGGGTCGCTTCCCGCCGGTCGACCTGACCGTGCGCGACGACCTGCGCACCCGACTGGGCTGGGGCCAGGTGCATGCGTTGAAACCGCTGACCGAAGCCGGTACCCGCGCCGCGCTGCGCCGCGAGGCCGACCGGCGCGGCATCTTCTTGTCTGACGAAGTGATGGACTACCTGTTGACCCGATTTGCCCGCGACCTGGGCTCGTTGATGGCCCTGCTCGCCCAGCTCGACCGTTTCTCGCTTGCCGAGCGCCGCGCAGTGACGGTGCCGCTGCTGAAGAAGATGGTCAATGAAGAGGGCAGCCACGCATGAGCCACACAACGCCCACGGCCCGCAAGCTGGCTCTGTTCGACCTCGACGGCACCTTGCTGCCCAATGACTCCGACCACGCGTTTGCCGAGTTCATGGTCCAAATCGGCTGGGTCGACAGCGTGGCCTGGCGCGAACGCAACGACGTGTTCTTTGCCCAGTACCAGGCCGGTACGCTGAATCTGGCCGAGTACCTGGACTTCGCGACCTCCGCCTGGCGCACGCGCCCCGTGGACGAGGCCGAAGCCGCGCGGGAGCGCTTCATGCGCGAGGTGATCGAGCCCGAGTTGCATCCGAGCGCGCGGGCGCTGGTCGACGGCCACCTGCAGGCCGGTGACCTGGTGGCGGTGGTCACCGCGACCAACGAATTCGTCACCCGCCCGATCGCCAGCGCCTTCGGGGTCCAGCACCTGCTGGCGGTCGACCTGGAGCGCGACGACAATGGCCGGGTCACCGGCCGTGCACGGGGCGTGCCGACCTTCCGCGAGGGCAAGGTCGTGCGCGTCGAAGCCTGGCTCCAATCGCTGGGCCACCAATGGGGGGACTTCGAAGAGGTGCTGTTCTACAGCGATTCGACCAACGACCTGCCGCTGCTGGAGCGCGTGCAGACGCCGATCGCGACCAACCCGACCCCGGCCCTCGAAGCCATCGCCCGCGAGCGCGGCTGGCGCATCCTGAAGTTGCCTTGGTGTGCGTAAGTACCCGATGTCACCAAGCTGGGCCAAGATGGCTGCTTGATTCAATTGGCGTCATGGATGCGTGGCAGTATCGAGCGGAAATGACTCGTTGTCAGTTGCTCCTATGAAAACAATGCACACGCTGGAGACTTTGGGGAGATTGACCCGCGCCGCGGCGCGGCGTGCGCCGTGGCGATTCTGGCCACGCATCGTGCCAGCGCGGGAGGTTCCTGACCGCTCTGCGTTGGCTGTCGACGTGCAAGCCCTTATTGCCAGTCTTGATCCCCAGGAGCTGCGGGCCCATGCCGATGCCTATTTCTCGGGGATGACGCTGGCCAGCCCTCAGTGTCGCAAGCCTTTCATGGGGCCGGCAGAGAGCGTTCAGTTGTGTTCGCAGTTGGGTTTGCTGTTCGAAGCCGCGGCCCTGTCCAGAGATGCGGACGTTCTGGATTTCGGATGCGGCACTGGCTGGCTAACGATTGCGTTGGCGCGGCTGGGCTGCAACGCGACCGGGCTGGACATCTCGCCGGCCGCTGTGAACCTGGCGCGCCGCGCTGCTGAGCGCGAACTCGACAAGACGGACGGCTCCGCAACTTTTGCTGTCTATGACGGCATGAGTCTGCCGTTTGCCGATGCAACATTTGATCGCGTCGTGTGCTTTGATGCCTTCCATCACGTGATCGATCAGCGCGCCACGATCGCGGAGTTGGCAAGGGTATTGAGGCCGGGCGGACGCATCGCCTTTGTCGAACCGGGGCCGCATCACTCGACGACGCCGCAGTCTCAGCACGAAATGCTGCAGTTTCGTGTGATCGAGAACGACGTGTCGATGTCTGCCATTGCCCAGTACGCAGCGCAGAGTGGTCTGAAGCCTCCCGAAATGCTGGTGCAATTTCAACGGCCGGTGAGGATGCCGTTCGATCAATTTGCACGCTGGACGACGCAAGGCGTTGGCAGCCACGAGGCCCGTCGCTTGGTGCAAGGTCTCATCTCGGTGATGACCGATGGGCAGTGCTTCTACCTGTGCAAAGGAGACGAGCGTCACGACAGCCGACGAGCTGAAGGGCTTCGGGCTCATCTCACGCTCATCGAAGCCGCGCGCGACGCTGATCGCCGACTGCTACGGTTTCGTATCGCCATCCGCAACGACGGGTTCGCGCATTGGTTGTGCACCGAGCGCCGCTGCGGGGAAGTCCGACTCGGTGTCATGAAGATTGGCGCCGACGGCCGCGTGCTGCAACAGGACTACGCGCGCTTTTCATTGCCCGCCGACGAGGTTGCACCGGGTGCAGCGGTCGAAGTATCCGGAAGCGTTCGCCTGCCGGCCGATACGTCAGCAGCGTACAGCCTGCGGTTCGACCTTGTTTCCAGACGGGTGGCTTGGTTTGCCCAACAGTCGCCTGACACGGCGGTGGATTGGTCACCCGCGGGCGCCGGCTGAGGCCCCGTCGCGGCCGGCCGCGACGAGTCGGTCCAAGGAAGCGATTGGAATCTCGGTCGCTCGATCTGTCGAGCGAACGCTTCACTGATAATCACGCCTCTTACCGAAACTGCATGATCCGCAAATTCATCGACAAGCTGTTGGGCAAGCCCGCCGCCGGCGACAAGCCGGCCGCCGGTGCCAAAGTGGCGCGCATTCCGCTGGGCAAGCGGGTCGAGGTGCCAGCCGCCGAGCACGGCATCGACCCGACGCTGCTGGACGAGCGCGCCGTGCGCGTCGTCACCACGCTGCAGGACGCCGGCTACGAGGCCTACATCGTCGGCGGCGCCGTGCGTGACCTGCTGGTGGGGCGTCGGCCCAAAGACTTCGACGTGGCGACCAACGCGACGCCCGAACAGGTCAAGGGCCTGTTTCGCCGCGCTTTCATCATCGGCCGGCGCTTCCGCATCGTCCACGTGATCCACGGCCGAGGCCGCGACCATGAGGTGATCGAGGTCTCGACCTTCCGCGCCTACATGGACAACGCGGCGGCCGAGCAGGTCGAAGGCAACGAGAAGACCTCGAAGGAGGACATGGCCGGCAAGAGCCATGTCGTCGACGCCAGCGGTCGCGTGCTGCGCGACAACGTCTGGGGCCCTCAGATCGAGGATGCCGTGCGGCGCGACTTCACCGTCAACGGCATGTACTACGACCCGCGAAGCCAGATCGTGGTCGACTACCACCACGGCCTGAAGGACGCGAAGGGGAAGACGCTGCGCATGATCGGTGACCCCGAGACGCGCTACCGCGAAGACCCGGTGCGCATCGTGCGGGTGATCCGCTTCGCGGCCAAGCTGGGCTTCACGATCGAGCCGAAGACGCTGAAGCCGCTGCGCACGATGTCGAGCCTGCTGGCCAACGTGCCGGCTTCGCGGCTGTTCGACGAGATGATCAAGCTGCTGCAGACCGGCCATGCGCTGGCCAGCCTGGCCGAGCTGAAGAAGCACGGCCTGGACCGCGGCGTGTTCCCGGTGCTCGAAGCGGTGCTGGCCAATGCGCCCGAAGGCAGCGCACGTGAGAAGTTCGTCCACCTCGCGCTGGCCGACACCGACCGCCGCGTCGCGGAAGGCAAGGCCGTGGCACCCAGCTTCATGCTGGCCTGCATGCTGTGGCACGACGTGGAGGCCAAGTGGGCCAAGCTGCGCGAGCAGGGTGAGCACCCGATGCCGGCGCTCAGCCAGGCGATCGACGCGGTATTCGACGCGCGCATCGGCGACATCTCGGGTCGCGGCAAGCTGGCCACCGACATGCGCGAGATCTGGCTGATGCAGCCGCGCTTCGAGCGACGCAACGGCAACGCGCCGTATTCGCTGGTCGACCAACCTCGTTTCCGCGCGGGTTTCGACTTCCTGCGCCTGCGCGCCGATGCCGGCGAGATGCCTGTCGACCTGGCCGAGTGGTGGGAAGATTTCTCGCTCGGCACCGACGCCGAACGCGAGGCTCTGGTAGAGGCGGTGCGCGAAACCAGCCGGCCCAAGCGGGGCGCTGGTGGTGCGGGCCCGCGCCGGGCCGCGGCAGCGCCGGCTGCCACGGTGGCGGCGGCCCCTCAGGGCGACGATGCTGCTGACGACGTACCCGCCGGCGCCGAAGGTGGTGATGCACCTCGCAAGCGTCGCCGTCGGCGCCGCAAGCCGTCGGGCAACCGTGGCGGAGCGGACTCGGGTGGCGCGCCGCTGCCGGTGCCATCGCCGGGCCACGACGTCGATTGAGCACGACACCGGTACGCGCCTACGTTGGCCTGGGCGCCAACCTGGGCGATGCGCGGGCCCAGGTCGAAGCAGCTTTCGAAGCACTGGCCGCGTGCCCCGGGCTGCAGCTGGCGGGCCGTTCGTCGATGTACCGCAGCGCGCCGGTGGACGCTGGCGGCCCGGACTATGTCAACGCCGTCGCGGCGCTGGACTGCCGGCTCACCCCATTGGCGTTGCTGCATGCATTGCAGGCGATCGAAACCCGCTTCGGCCGCGAACGCCCGTACCCGAACGCGCCCCGCACACTGGACCTGGATCTGCTGCTGCACGGCGACACCTGCCTGGCCGCACCGCAGTTGACGCTGCCACACCCGCGTCTGCACCAGCGGGCGTTCGTGTTGTTGCCACTGGTCGAACTGGCCCCCGACCTGTCTTTGCCGGGCCAGGGGCCGTTGCAGCGGCTGCTGCCGGCAGTGGCTGATCAGGTCATAGAGCGCCTGCCCTGAAGCGGCGGAGCCGAACGCCGGGCCCAAGACCACGCCAGGCCCTTCGCCGAAAGCCTCCAATGAGTCAACTCACTGCATTGCCGATCTCGGTCCAGGCCTTTGGCTTGCTGGTGCTGTCGAACCTGTTCATGACATTTGCCTGGTACGGCCATCTGAAACACCAGGCGGGTCAGGCCTGGTGGATGGCGGCGCTGGTCAGCTGGGGCATCGCGCTGTTCGAGTACCTGCTGCAGGTGCCCGCCAACCGCATCGGCTACGCCGGCGGCCTGAGCCTGGCGCAGCTGAAGATCGGCCAGGAGGTGATCACGCTGGCGGTGTTTGTCGTCTTTGCCAGCGCCTACATGGGCGAGCCGCTGAAGCTCGACTACCTCTGGGCGGGACTGTGTCTGGTGGGTGCCGTCTATTTCATCTTCCGAAACTGATCGCCATCCCGGCTGCCTACAATCGCGCCCGGACACACCGATGACGCTTCGGTGACATATCTGTGAACGCACCCCGCGCGTCACCACGAGGAGAGACCCGAATGCTTTTCGGCAAACTGTTGCCCAAGGATGGCAACTTCTTCGAGCTGTTCAACCAGCACGGCAAGTACATCTCTGAAGGCGCCCGCGCCTTCATGTCGATGCTTCAGTACTACAGCACCGCCGATCTGCGCGAGAAGTACGCGAGCGAGGTGGATGTCGCCGAGCGCGGCGCCGACAAGATCACCGCCGAGGTCAACCGGCTGCTGCACCGCACCTTCATCACGCCGATCGATCGCGAGCAGATCCACGGCCTGATCAACGCGATGGACGACATCACCGACCTGCTGCAGGACAGCAGCGAGGTAATGGCGCTGTACGACGTGCGGCATGTGACCGAAGACGTGTTGCGCCTGGGCGAGATCTCGGTCAAGTGCTGCGAGCGGGTGCAGCACGCGGTGTCGCTGCTGCCGCGCCTGAACCAGGCCGAAGTCGCCGAAGCCGCGATCAAGACCTGCGAAGAGATCGACCGCCTCGAATCGGACGCTGACCGCGTGATGCGCAGCGCGATGTCGCGCCTGTTCCGCGAGGAAGAAGACGTGCGCGAGCTGATCAAGCTGAAGGCGATCTACGAGCACCTGGAGACGATCTCCGACCGCTGCGAAGACGTCGCGAACCTGATCGAGGGCATCGTCCTCGAGAACTCCTGAGCCCCGGCACGACATGGATGCAGTGTCCGTCTCGTTCTGGGTGGTGGCGATCCTCGTCCTGCTGGCGATCGCGTTCGACTTCATGAACGGTTTCCACGACGCGGCGAACTCGATCGCCACCGTCGTGTCCACCGGCGTGCTGAAGCCTCAGCAGGCCGTGTTGTTCGCCGCCTTCTTCAATGTGATCGCGATCGCGATCTTCCACCTGAGCGTGGCCAAGACCATCGGCAAAGGCATCGTCGAGCCGGGGGTGGTCGACCACCACGTGGTGTTCGGCGCGCTGGTCGGCGCGATCACCTGGAACGTGATCACCTGGTGGTACGGCATTCCGTCATCCAGCTCGCACGCGCTGATTGGTGGCATCGTCGGTGCGGTGATGGCCAAAGCCGGCGGCGCCAAGCTGATCGCCGGCGGCATCCTGAAGACCGTGGCCTTCATCTTCATCTCGCCGACGCTCGGCTTCGTGCTGGGTTCGCTGATGATGGTGGGCGTGGCCTGGGTCTTCCGTCGCACCTCGCCGCTGCGGGTCGACCGATGGTTCCGACGTCTCCAGCTGGTCTCTGCCGGGCTGTACTCGCTCGGTCACGGTGGCAACGACGCGCAGAAGACCATCGGCATCATCTGGATGCTGCTGGTCGCGTCGGGCTACGTGGCCGTCGAGGCCACGGCGCCGCCGGCCTGGGTGATCTGGGCCTGTTATGTCGCGATCGGCCTGGGCACGATGTTCGGCGGCTGGCGCATCGTCAAGACCATGGGCCAGAGGCTGACCAAGTTGAAGCCGGTCGGCGGGTTCTGCGCCGAGACCGGCGGCGCGATCACGCTGTTCATCGCCACCGGGATGGGGATTCCGGTGTCGACCACGCACACGATCACCGGCGCCATCCTCGGCGTGGGGTCGGTGCGCAGTGCATCCACCGTGCGCTGGGGCCTGGCCGGCAACATCGTCTGGGCCTGGGTCTTCACGATCCCTGCGGCGGCCTTTGTCGCCGGCGCCTTCTACTGGCTCAGCCTGACCTTGTTCTGATCGATCAGCGCGCAGCAGCGGCTTCGGACTGCTGCTGCCACTCGAAGAACTTCTGGCCGCCAAAGGCGATGGTGCCCATCAAGACCATGCCGCCCAGAAGCAGCGCAGTAATGACGCCCAGCACCGCGCCCCAGCCACTGGGGCGTTGTGCATGACCAGCCGCAAAGCGTGCTGTCCAGCGCTCGTCCGGCGTCAGGCCGATGACGATCGCGCTCAACATCGCGGCAGACAATGACAAGCCCAGCCATGGAATCAGGGCCCACGACAGCATATCGTCCTGGCCGAGGCTGCGCATGCGCAGCACGCCGACCACGCCGATCAGCGTCGGCGGCCAGAACGCCCAGGCCCACGGGTCGCGGCCGCCGTGCAGGTAGAGCCGGTGCAGGCCCAGGCCGCCACCGAGCAAGGCGATCCAGGTCGCCAGTGTTTTCGATTTCGCGCTGCTCATTGGCGCATCCTCCGGCCGGTGGCCGGCTCCGAAAGGCAATGAGCTTCAGCGGGCGGCCGGGCGGGACTCATCGGTCAGCCTCGGGTGGCTGGCTGTCACCCAGGCCCAGCGCCTTTTGCATCACCACCACGTCGAGCCAGCGCTCGAACTTCCAGCCGGCGCTTTTCATCGTGCCCACATGCTGAAAGCCCAGCCGTCGGTGCACGCCGATCGAGCCGGCGTTGGCACTGTCGCCGATCACGGCCAGCATCTGGCGCGCGCCGGCGGCTTCGCAGCGCCCCATCAACTCGGCCAGCAGCAAGGTGCCCAGTCCCTTGCCGCGGGCGTCGCGGTGCAGGTAGATCGAGTCCTCGACGCAGAAGCGGTAGGCCAGCCGCGGCCGGAAGTGGTTGGCATAGGCATAGCCCAGCACCTGGCCCTCCACTTCGGCCACCAGCCACGGCAGGCCTTTGGCCAGCACGTCAGCGCGGCGCTTGGCCATCTCGGCATCGCTCGGCGCTTCCAGTTCGAAAGTGCCGGTGCCGGTGAGGGCGGCCTCGCCGTAGATGGCGGCAATGGCGGGCAGGTCAGCGTCGGTGCTGGGGCGGATCAGCGTCGTGGCAGTGGCGGGCATGGGTGGCGCGGTTCGGTGGGAAGAGCAGGGTGCTTTCGCCGTTGAGGGTAAGCGCTTATAATCTCATGTTTCGGTCACGGTCGACCCCATCCGGGTGCGGCGTATCTACGGGGCCGAAGTGCGCCCACCGGGTCGGCTTGAAAGGCCAGCCGGGTGGGCAAGCAGACCGGCTGGCTCAGTGGTGTCTCCTGGGTTTTCAGCGGTCGCCCCACTTTTCAAGGAAACGACAAATGGTCGTGATTCGTCTGTCCCGTGGTGGTGCCAAGCACCGTCCCTTCTACAACATCGTCGTTGCCGACTCGCGCGAGCGCCGTGATGGCCGCTTCATCGAGCGCGTGGGTTTTTACAACCCGATGGCGTCCGAAGGCGAAGAAGGCCTGCGCGTCGCGCAAGACCGCGTGACTTATTGGGCCGGCGTCGGCGCCCAGCTGTCGCCGACCGTGCGCCGCCTGGTCGACACCGCCAAGGCCAAGGTCGTCGCCCCGGCCTGAGGGCTCGAGCGACTGCCAGCGGGGTGAGTGCCTTGTCTCAAAGTCTGCCGGTCGCCAAGACCACCGACTTCGACGACACCCCCGCCTGGCCCGACGATGCGGTCGAAGTCGGCTGCATCGTTGACGCCTGGGGCATCCAGGGCGGGATCAAGGTCAAGCCTTTCTCGTCGGATCCTCAGGCCTTGTTCTCTTCCCGTCGCTGGTTCCTGCAACCACCGGTGGGGCCGGCTCCCAAGACGAGCACGGCCAAGCTGCCGCGGGTATTGAAGATCACCCAGGTGCGCGAGCAAGGCGCTTTGGTGGTGGCCAGGGTCCAGGATGTTGACGACCGCAACGCCGCTGAGGCCTTGCGCGGTGCGCGCATCTTCATCTCCCGCCAGAGCTTCCCGACCGCCAAAGAAGGCGAGTACTACTGGATTGATCTGATCGGTCTGGCCGTCGTCAACCGCGAAGGCACGGCACTCGGCACCGTGATCGACCTGCTCGACACGGGTGCCCATTGCGTTTTGCGCGTGCAGCGGCGCCCGGATGCGCCGGCCGACGCCAAGCCCGACGAGGCCGAGCGCCTGATTCCTTTCGTCGACGCCTATGTCGACAAGGTCGACCTGACCGAGCGCCGTATCACCGTCGACTGGGGCTTGGACTACTGACGCCGGCTCCCGTCGTTTTGTCCATGCGCTTCGACGTCATCACCCTTTTCCCCGAGCTGTTCGCCCCTTTTCTGGTGCAGGGCGTGACCCGGCGTGCCTTCGAGTCGGGCCAGGTCGATGTGCAGTTCTGGCCATTGCGCGACTATGCCGAGGGTAACTACCGTCGCGTCGACGACCGGCCTTTCGGTGGTGGCCCTGGCATGGTCATGCTGGCTGAACCGCTGGAGCGGGCGTTGGCCGCCGTGCAGGCGGCGCGGGGCGCGCCGGCGCCCCTGATCCATTTCAGCCCGACCGGGCGGCGCATAGACCAAGCGCTGCTGCGCGAGATGGCCACGGGCCCTGGTGCGGTGCTGTTGTGTGGCCGCTATGAAGGCATCGACCAGCGCTTCCTCGATCGCCATGTCGACCAGGAGTTGAGCCTGGGTGACTTCGTGCTGTCCGGCGGCGAACTGCCGGCACTGGCCCTGCTGGACGGCATTGCGCGCCTGCAGGAGGGTGTGCTGTCCGACGCCCGCTCGCACCAGCAAGACAGCTTTGAAGAGGGCCTGCTCGACTGCCCGCACTACAGCCGGCCGGAGCTGCTGGACAGTGCCGAAGGGCCGCTGCCGGTGCCGCCGGTGCTGCTGTCCGGTCACCATGCCGACATCGCCCGCTGGCGTCGGGAGCGCTCGTTGGAGTTGACTGCCCGACGCCGGCCCGAGCTGATCGCAGCGGCACGTGCTGCTGGGCGGCTGAGCAAGGCCGACGAGCGTTTTCTGGCGCAGCTGCCGCCACTCGATCCAACTTCGATATAATCAAAGGCTTTTCGATCCTCTGCCGGGCAGCAGTGACCTCGCGAGCCGCCGTGCCCAATGGCTTCAACGCCAAGGGCTTCAACGGTTTCTCATGGGTGTCGCCTACTCAGTCCAAGCGCGCCGGCACGATCATTTTGGAGAACCCTGTGGACCTGATCCAAACCCTTGAGCAAGAAGAAATTGCTCGCCTGAACAAGACGATCCCGCCGTTTGCCCCCGGCGACACGGTGATCGTCAGCGTCAACGTCGTCGAAGGCACCCGCAAGCGCGTGCAGGCCTACGAAGGCGTCGTGATTGCCAAGCGCAACCGCGGTCTCAATTCCAGCTTCATCGTTCGCAAGATTTCGAGCGGCGAAGGCGTGGAACGTACCTTCCAGCTGTACAGCCCGCTGATCGCGTCGATCGAAGTCAAGCGCCGCGGCGATGTGCGTCGTGCCAAGCTGTACTACCTGCGTGAGCGTTCCGGCAAGTCGGCCCGTATCAAGGAGAAGCTGGCCTGATCTTTTGGTCAGCCTGCCGCGAAGTGGCAGGTCGTGCGAGGCGCGAAGCCAGTTTTCGACGGAGTCAAAAGCTGGCCCATTTCTGAAAGCCGCCCTCGAGGCGGCTTTTTGCTTCCTGGCGTAAGCTCGCCCGCCATGCCCTCTGACGAGTCTTCCATCACCGCCCGCTCGCCCCGAACGTCGATCCGCGACCCGCACCTGATCCCGGTGGTCGCTCATGATGCTCACCTGTCGCCCGTGGCGATGGACCGCCTCAGGCCCGATGCCCTGCGCCAACGCCTGGCGCAAATAGGCGATTGGCAACCACCCATCAGCGGCGATGGCGCGCGGCCGGAAGGGCTCAGCGAGCGCCAAGCCACGGCGGCTTCGGTGCTGGTGCCACTCGTGCAGCGACCGGGCGAGTTGCACGTGCTGCTGACCCGCCGCACCGACCACCTGCACGACCACGCCGGCCAGATCAGCTTTCCGGGCGGCCGCGCCGAGCCCAGCGACGCCGACGCGGTGGCCACTGCGTTGCGCGAAGCTGAAGAAGAGGTTGGCTTGAAGCACGAGATGGTCGAGGTCATCGGCCAGTTGCCTGTCTACACGACAGTGACCCGCTTCGTTGTCACGCCGGTGGTTGGGTTGGTCCGTCCGGACTACGTCCTCGCCCTCGACAGTTTCGAAGTGGCCGAGGCGTTCGAGGTGCCGCTGCACTTCCTGATGAACCCGGCCAACCACCAGCACCACGAGTTCGAGTTCGGTGGTGCGCGGCGCCGTTTCCTGTCGATGCCCTGGCGCCCCGGCCATGGCGACCCGCGCGAATACTTCGTCTGGGGCGCCACCGCAGCGATGTTGCGTAACCTCTACCACCTGCTTTCGGACTGACCCTCTGGGTATCATCCGCGGCGATGAGTTTCTTCGCCGTTCTTTTCGCGCTGCTGATCGAGCAGGTCAAGCCGTTGCCGCGCGACAACTGGGTTCACGACACGCTGGCCGATTGGGTCGGCTGGACCGGGCGCAACTTCGACGCCGGCAAGCCGCAGCATGCACGGGTGGTCTGGTTCGTCACCGTGATCGTGCCGGCGCTTTTGGCCTGGGGGATCCACTTCGGGATCGCCCATTTCAGCGTCATCGCAGCTCTGGTGTTCGATGTCGCGATCGTCTACCTGACCCTCGGATTTCGCCAGTTCAGCCACTACTTCACCGACATCCGCGAGGCGCTGGAGCGTGGTGACGAGGACCAGGCGCGGCGGCTGCTGGCCGAATGGCGGCACCTGGACGCGAGCGAACTGCCGCGCACCGAGCTGCTGCGCCATGTGCTCGAACACGCGTTGCTGGCTGCGCACCGCCATGTCTTCGGTGTCTTCTTCTGCTACGTGGTGCTGGCCGCGCTGGGCCTGGGCCCTGCCGGCGCGGTGGCCTACCGAATGGCGGAGTTCGCCAGCCGCTACTGGGCCTTCAAGAGCCGCTCGCTGGGTGTCGCGGTGAACGAGAACCTGAAGGACCTGTCCCAACGTGCCTTCAGTGTCATCGACCACGTGCCGGCGCGCCTGACGGCGTTCGGCTTCGCGGTGGTCGGCAACTTCGAAGAAGCCGTGGCCGGCTGGCGGCGCGACGCCGAGCTGTGGAAGCACGCCAATGAAGGCATCATCCTCGCGGCGGCCGCAGGAGCGGTTGGCGTGCAACTGGGTGGGGGCGCGGCACCCGGGGTCACGCCGGACCGTTCGAAGACTTTCGTCCAGGGCGGCGACGCCGAAGCCGCCGAAGCGGCTGGTTCCACGCCGGGAATTCCACCCCAATTGGGCCACTTGAGCAGCGTGGTGGGCCTGGTCTGGCGCTCGGTGGTGCTGTGGATGCTGCTGCTGGCGCTGATGAAGCTGGCCAACCTGCTTGGCTAGCCAAGCAGGTTGGCCTTCGGCCGACTGTGGCGCTTCCCCGGCCCCTTCCGAGCAGGGGCTCCAGCATGAGCATTGAAGGGTGTGTCGGCGCAGCAGCGCAAGATCTAACCCTTGCGCTGCCCTTGGTCCAGTTCGTCCCACAGCCCTTCGTACAAGCGCACGCGCGTCGGCGCGATCGCGCCGCGCTCGGCGGCCGCACGCACGCCGCAGCCGGGTTCGTGGCGGTGGGTGCAGTTGTAGAAGCGGCAATGACCCAGATGGGCACGGATGTCCGGCATCAGCTCGGCCAAGCGCTGCGGCGTGACATGCATCAGGCCGAATTCTTGGAAACCCGGTGAGTCGAGCAGCGCGCCGGTCCTGCTGTCGTCCAGCCAGTACCAGGTCGTGGTGGTGGTCGTGTGTCGCCCGGCATTCAGTGCCTGCGAAATCTCGCCGACCTGGGCATCGGCGCGCGGCACCATCAGGTTGATCAGTGTGCTCTTGCCCATGCCACTGGGGCCCAGAACCAGCGTGGCTTTGCCAGCAAGCAAAGGCGCCAACGTGGAGCGCGCCGCATCGGGGGCCGTCTTCAACGCGGCCTCGATGACCGGGATGCCCATCGCCCGGTAAGGTTGCAGGCGCTCGCGGGCCAGCGCGGCGGTGGGCAGGTCGATCTTGTTCAACAGCAACGCACTGGCGATGCCGGCATCCTCGGCCGCGATCAATGCACGCGTCAGCTGCGATTCGCTGAACATCGGCTCTCCGGACAGCACCACCAGCAGCAGGTCGATGTTGGCGGCGAAGGACTTGGTGCGCCACTCGTCCTGCCGTGCCAGCAGGTTGCGGCGCGGCTCCAATGCTTCGATCACCGCTTCGTCGCCCGAGACCTGCCAGCGCACCCGGTCACCGACGACGCATTGGCTTTTCTTGCCGCGGGGGTGGCCGATCAGGCGCCGGCCTTCCGGCGTCTCGATCATCACGTGGCGGCCATGGGCGCCGACGACCAGGCCGATGTCGAGTTCTGCGAATTTGCTCATCGTGCGCCTAGTGTCCTGTCCCGCAAATAACAGCCATTGAGATTCGACCAGATGGTGATGATCGTGCGTTCGGGCGGGTGGGCAGATACCGAGCGTATCTGCCCTGATGGCCGGGCGCGCGAGGGCGCCATCTGGTCGAACCTACTTTCGACATTTCTGGCGGGCCGAATCCGGGGCGCTCGCAGCGCCGCCAAGCCAGGCTGATACCGCCAGGTATCAACCTGGCTCGTCGTCTCGCGATCATTCCCATTGCGGACCGTCGCAATGACAGCTATTTGCGGGACAGGACACGGCGCGGCCGGGCGGCGCTCAAGTCTGCAACGCGGCCAAGCGCTCGCTGGCCGGCGGGTGCGAGTAGTAGAAGCGGGCGTACACCGGGTCCGGCGTCAGCGTGCTGCCGTTGTCTTCGTGCAGCTTCAGCAGTGCCGAGGCAAGATCGGCGCCGTCGGTCTGGGCGCGCGCGTAGGCGTCGGCTTCGAATTCGGCGCGGCGAGACCAGCGTGCCGACAGCGGCGAGGCGAAGAACAGGAAGGGCGGCGCTGCCAGCATGAACAGCAACAGCGCCAGTGCGTCGTTCGCCGCCTGCAGGTTGGGCTCGACACCCAGGCCGACGTAGAACGCGGGCTGGCGCGCCAGCCAGCCCAGCAGGGCCATCGCCAGCAGGCCGACGCCAAACGAACGCAGCGTCATCACCAGCACGTGCTTGTGGTGGAAGTGACCCAGCTCGTGTGCCAGCACCGCTTCGACCTCACGCACGCCCAGGCGGGCCAGCAGGGTGTCGAACAGCACCACGCGTTTGGCCTTTCCCAGGCCGCCGAAGTAGGCGTTGACGTGGCTCGAGCGGGTGCTGCCGTCCATCACGAACAAGCCGTTGGCCGTGAAGCCGCAACGGGCCATCAGCGCCTGCACACGCTCGGCCATTGCCGAGTCGGCCAGGGGCTCGAAGCGGTTGAACCAAGGCGCGATCCAGATCGGGTACACCACCTGCATCAGCAAGATGAAGCCGACCCATAGCGCCCAGGCCCACAGCCACCAGAAGTCGCCGGTGGCATGCATCACCCACAGCACCAGGGCGATCATCGGCAGACCGATGGCAATCGACAACGCGGTGCCTTTGGCCAGGTCGGTGAAGAACAACTTCGGCGTCATGCGGTTGAAGCCGAAACGTTGCTCGATGCGGAATACCCGCACCCATTCCAGCGGCAGGTCGATCAGGCCACCGATCAAGGCGAAGGCGGCAAAAAGCCCCAGCTGGTACACCAGGTCGCCGAACCGAGGTTGCAGTGCGTCGCGCACCAGCGTGTTCAGCGCGTCCAGCCCGCCGAGCAGCGTCCAGGCGAGCAACAGAACCGCGCCGACGGTTTCGGTGGTCATGCCGTAGCGCAGGCGCGCCAGCGTGTAGTCCGCCGCGCGCTGGTGGGCGCCCAACGGAATCGTCGAATCGAACGGGGCCGGCACGGCGCCGCGGTGGGCTTGTACGCTGCGCGCCTGGCGCCCCGCGAGCCAGAATTTCACGGCTTGCGAGGCGGCGAGGGCGGCCACCAGCGATAGCGATACGGTCAACGCCTGCATGGCAAAGAGTGTATGTTGTCGGACAATCGCCGACCCTTTCCTATCCTCAACCCGCCGGGCTACCCACCATGAGCGCCACGATGCTTTCGAAGAACGACCAGAACCTGATCTGGATCGACCTGGAAATGACCGGGCTGAAGCCCGAGTCCGACCACATCATCGAGATCGCCGTTGTCGTCACTGACCCTTTGCTGACGGTGCGTGTCGAGGGCCCCGTGTTTGCGATTCACCAGAGCGATGCAACGCTGGACGCGATGGACGCCTGGAACAAGGGCACGCACGGTCGCAGCGGGCTGATCGACCGGGTGAAGGCCTCGACCATCGGCGAACCCGAGGCCGAGGCCCGGGTGATCGAGTTCCTGGCCGGTTACGTGCCGGCCGGCAAGAGCCCGATGTGCGGTAATTCCATCTGCCAGGACCGGCGTTTCCTGGCCCGCCACATGGCCGGGCTGGAGGCCTTCTTCCACTATCGCAATTTGGATGTCAGCACGCTGAAGGAACTGGCGCGGCGCTGGAAGCCCGCGGCGATGGAAGGTTTCAAGAAGGCCCAGGCGCACACTGCGCTGGCTGACATTCACGAGTCGATCGACGAGCTGGCGCACTATCGCACCCATCTGCTCAACGTCTGAGCCGCGGGCGGACGACGGGCGCGCCGATTACTACTTGGTCTTGCGAACGGCCGTCACGACGTACTGACCATCGACCTTGTCGGCGCTGAACTCGATCTTGTCGCCGACGGTCAGGCCGTCCAGCAGCGTGTTCGGCTTGGCCTTGTAGGCCATCGTCATGGCCGGAATCTGCAGGTTCTTGATCTCGCCGTGTTTGATGGTCAGCTTGCCGTGGGTGTGGTCGATCTTGCGCACCTCGCCTTCCGTCGCGCCGGCGGGCGCGGCGGCCAGCAGGGCCAGCGTGGCGGCAATGCCGCTGATCACCGCTCCCAGGGTCGGGCTGCGCCCGGCCCGCCCCCGAAGGGGGGGCAAGACGCTCGGGAACGGCCCTTCGTGTCTCGAGGCGATGGTGAAGGTTCTGTTCATGGCGTGAGTCTCCAATGGCACCTCTACAACCCTTCAAGCGCCCTGGTGGATGACAGCCGCGGGCTGGGAACGGTTCCCTAGAATGCGTTGATTGCCCATTATTCACACCCTTCCACTTCGTTGCATGCCATGAGCCACGCCACCGCGCCCGCCAACGTCGACCACATCCTGCCGCGCGAAAAGGCCGAAATCCTGGCCCAGGCGCTGCCGTACATCCGTAAATTCCACGGCAAAACGCTGGTCATCAAATACGGCGGCAATGCGATGACTGATCCGGAGTTGCAGCAGGACTTCGCCGAAGATGTGGTGCTGCTGAAGCTGGTCGGCATGAACCCGGTGGTCGTGCACGGCGGCGGCCCGCAGATCGACGAGGCCTTGTCGCGCCTGGGCAAGAAGGGCACCTTCATCCAGGGCATGCGGGTGACCGACGAAGAGACGATGGAAGTCGTCGAGTGGGTGCTGGGCGGCGAGGTGCAGCAAGACATCGTCGGTCTGATCAATGCCGCTGGCGGCAAGGCTGTGGGCCTGACCGGGCGTGATGGCGGCATGATTCGCGCGAAGAAGCTGAAGATGGTCGACAAGGACGATCCGAGCAAGGAACACGACGTCGGCCAGGTCGGCGAGATCGATTCAATCGACCCGAGCGTGGTCAAGGCGCTGCAGGACGATGCGTTCATCCCGGTCATCAGCCCGATCGGCTTTGGCGAGAACAACGAGAGCTACAACATCAACGCCGATGTCGTGGCTGCCAAGCTGGCCACGGTGCTGAAGGCCGAAAAGCTGATGATGCTGACCAACATTGCGGGCGTGTTGGACAAGTCCGGCCAGTTGCTGACCGACTTGACAGCTCGCCGCATCGACGAGCTGTTTGCCGACGGCACGATCAGCGGCGGCATGCTGCCCAAGATCGCCGGTGCGCTGGATGCAGCCAAGAGTGGCGTCAATGCGGTGCACATCATCGACGGCCGGGTGCCGCACGCGATGCTGCTGGAGATCCTGACCGACCAGGCCTACGGGACGATGATTCGCTCGCATTGAAGGCCCACCCCCGAAGCGCCTGCGGCGCTTCCCCCTCAAGGGGGCGCCGCTGATGGACCGGCAGAGCCGGATCCACGGCGGCCGCTTGAGGCTGGTGCGCTGACGCGCGGCCAGGCTCTCGGGCAGTTCACATCATGACTCACTCTTCATCCACCGCTGCGATGGCGGCTGCCTGCGGCGCGGCCTTCTTGTGGGGCACCGGCGCGCTGGTGGTCAACCTGCTGATCGCCAAGTTCGGCCTCAGCCCGGAGAGCATTTCGTTCTGGCGCTTCGTGGTTGGCGCCGTCTTGCTGGTTGCCTTGTTCGGCCGGCCGGCGCATTGGCCGCGCTTGCGCAGCCAGGCATGGCTGCTGATCGGTGCCGGCGCCTGCATGGCGTTGTACGTGCTGTGCTGGTTCCTCGGCATCGCCCGCATCGGCGCGGCGGTACCGACGCTGATCGCCCTGTGCCTGCCGCCGGTGCTGGTGACGCTGGTTGCCGTGCTGCGCGGCCGTGAGACGCTCGACGTGCCGCTGGTGGCCACGCTCTTGGCCGCACTGGTGGGCACCACGCTGGTGGTGCTGCGCCATGGTGGGTTGGCCGCTGGGGCCGAGACCGGCACCGTGGTGGCAGGCGTGCTGTTCTCGGTCGCTTCGGCCGTGCTCTATGCAGGCTTCACGCTGGTCAGCGGCCGACTGTCGCAGGCGCTGGGCGCGGGCCCGGCAACCATGGGCCTGACCGTGGTGGCCGCCGCGGTGATGGGCCTGAGTGTGCTGTACGCCCCGCTCGCCTGGCCCGACGACATTCCACCCGAAGCGTGGTTGCTGTACCTGGGCCTGGTGACGGCGGCGCTGGCACTGCTGGCATTCAGCTGGGGCGCCGCGCGGTTGACCCCGACGGCGTTGACGGTGGCGACGTTGGTCGAGCCGCTGACCGCGGTGCTGTTGGCCGCGCTGCTGCTGGGCCAGGCCTTGTCGGCATCACAGTGGCTGGGCGCGGTGTTGATGCTCGCCAGCATCGCAGCGCTCGGCAAGCGCGACGCCGAGCGGTCGGCAGCGGTGCGTGCGAGCGCCTGATGGCCGCTGAACGCGTCTGGCTGTTCGACCTGGACAACACGCTGCACAACGCGGCGGCGTCGTCGTTTCGTCTGCTGGATGGGGCGATGAACGACTACATCGAGTGCGAGCTGCGTGTCAGCGCCGCCGAGGCCGACCATCTGCGCAAGCACTACTGGCACCGCTACGGCGCCACCCTGCTGGGCCTGATGCGGCACCATGGCGTCAAGCCGGCACACTTTCTGCATCACACCCACCTGCTGCCCACGCTGGAGCGTGAGGTGGCGAGCCACCCGCATGACGTGGCGGCGTTGCGGCACTTGCGTGGCCGCAAGTACATCCTGACCAACGCACCGTTGGCCTATGCCGAACGGGTCTTGCGCCAGCTCGGCATGCTGAAGTTCTTCGACGGCGTGATCGGCATCGAGCAGATGACGATGTTCGGCCAGTGGCGACCCAAGCCCGATGCGCGCATGTTCCGTGCGTTGGCGGCCAAGCTGGGCGTGTCGCCGCGCCGGTGCGTGCTGGTCGAAGACACGCTGGTCCACCAGAAATCGGCCTATGGCGTCGGCATGCGCACGGTGTGGATGCAGCGTTGGGCGAGACGGGGTTCACATGGTCCTGAAGTTGGTGTTTACCTGCACCGAAAGCCGGCCTATGTGTGTGCCAGAATCGCCTCGCTCCAACAGTTGCGCCGTGTGCCGTGATGCCTGACCTGCCCGAAGAAACCGAAGCGGCCCAGGCCGAGGCACCCCAGCCTGAAGCGGCTGCCGAGCCCCCCGCTGGTTCTTCCACCGTGGGTAACCCGGAGGCTCCCGCGCGCAAGCGCCCGAAGCCTGGCGAGCGCCGCGTGCAGATCCTGCAGACGCTGGCCTCGATGCTCGAGCAACCCGGCGCCGAACGCATCACCACCGCCGCACTCGCTGCCGCACTGTCGGTCAGCGAAGCGGCGTTGTACCGTCATTTCGCCAGCAAGGCGCAAATGTTCGAAGGGCTGATCGACTTCATCGAATCGAGCATCTTCGGCCTCATCAACCAGATCACCGAACGCGAGACCAGCGGCTCTGTGCAAGCCCAGCGCATCACCCAGGTGGTGTTGCAGTTCGGCGAGAAGAACCCCGGCATGACCCGCGTGATGGTGGGTGATGCGCTGGTGTTCGAAAACGAGCGCCTGACCGCGCGCATGAACCAGTTCTTCGACCGCGTCGAGTCGCAGTTGCGCCAGAGCCTGCGCCAGGCCGCCGGCGAGACCGGCTCGAACACGCCGACTGTCGAAGCCAATGGCCGGGCGTCGGCATTGACGGCCTTCATTGTCGGCCGTCTGCAGCGTTATGCCCGCTCGGGTTTCAAGCGCAGCCCGACCGAGCAGCTGGACATCGCGCTGGGCCTGTTGACCTGAGGTGCCCACCAGCGCGGACCTCGCGCTGAGCTGGGGCGGCGGCCAGCTTTGGCTGTGCCCCGAGCGTGCCGCTTACTGGCCTGGCGAGCGGGTGCTGCTGGTGGCGGATTTCCATCTCGGCAAGGCACACAGCTTTCGCCGTTTCGGTGTGCCGGTGCCCAGCGGCACCAGCGAAGCGAACCTGACGCGCCTGAGTGCGCTGATCGACCGGCTGCAGGCGCACGAGGTGGTCTTCCTTGGCGATTTCCTGCATTCGGCGCGTGCCCGCAGCGCCCCGGGTATCAACGCATTCGCGGCGTGGCACCAAGCCCGGCCTTCGCTGCCGCTGACCCTGGTGCGTGGCAACCACGACCTGCGTGCCGGCGACCCGCCTGCCGAGTTGGGCATTCGCGTCGTTGACGAGCCGTTTGCGCGGGGCTCGTGGTCGTTGTGCCACCACCCTGCAGTGCGTGAAGGCCAGGCTGTCGTAGCCGGCCATCTGCACCCCGGCGCGTTGGTGACCGGCACGGGCTTCGACCGCCTGTGCCTGCCGGCTTTTCACTGCACTGGTGCGGTGCTGGTGCTGCCGGCGTTTGGTGAGTTCACTGGCCTGAAGGCCGTGGCGCGCGAGGCCGGTGACCAATGCTTCGTGACCGATGGTGTGCAGGTGTTTCGGCTGCCTTGACGCCTCGCCATCACATTTGAGAATTAGGGGGGAAGCCGGTGTACTTCATCGAAAGGACACCAATCGATATTCCAATACAGGCCTCATCGAGCCCCGCCGGCGCGGCCATCCGTCCGGCGACGGCGCTCGCCCCCTTCAACTCCTTGTGAAGCGAGTCCCGAGATGCCCTCCCACCCCGCCAGTCACGTGCTGACCGCCGTCGCATTGAGCGCCGCCCTGGTCGGCTGCGCCAGCGCCGCCGCGCCGTCGAACTCAACGGCCAAGCAGGCCAAGCCTACCGGGGTCATCAAGATCTTGGCCCTGAACGACTTTCATGGCCAGCTCGAATCGCCGGGAACCTTCCGTGCGAACGTCGATGCGCCAGTGGTGCCCGCCGGTGGTGCCGACTATGCAGCCGGCTACATCGCCGCCGCGCGCGCCGCCAACCCGAACACCGTGGTCGTTTCAGCCGGTGACCTGATCGGCGCCAGCCCGATGGTGTCGGCGCTGTTCCACGATGAGCCGACGATCGAGGCGATGAACCGCGCCGGGCTGGACTTCAACGCGGTCGGCAACCACGAATTCGACGACGGCAAGGACGAGCTGCTGCGCATGCAGCGCGGCGGCTGCCACCCGACCGACGCCGCCAACTCGTGCCGAGGCGCGGACGTCGGCACGCCGGTGCCGTTCGAAGGTGCCAAATTCCGTTTCCTGGCCGCCAACGTGGTGCACAAGAACAGCGGCCGCACGCTGTTCGCGCCCTACGGCATCAAGAGGTTCGACATCGGCGGCAGGAAGGTCAAGATGGCCTTCATCGGCATGACGCTGAAGGACACGCCGCAGATCGTCACCCCGTCGGGCGTCAAGGGCCTTCTGTTCAACGACGAGGCGCAGACCGTCAACGCGCTGGTGCCGCAACTGCGCGCGCAAGGTGTCGAGTCGATTGTCGTGCTGATCCATCAGGGCGGGGTGCAGGCCGCGCCGTCGCCGGTCGACATCAACGCATGTGTCGGTGGCCTCGAAGGCTCGCCGATCAAGACCATCGTCGGCCAACTCGATGGCGCCGTTGACTTGGTCGTCACCGGCCATACTCACCAGGCCTACAACTGCCAGCTGCCGCTGTCCACGGGTCGTCTGGTCCCGGTGACCAGTGCCAACGCGCAGGGTCGGGTGGTGACCGAGATCGACCTGACCGTCGACACCGCGACGGACGACGTGACCAATGCGGTGGCGCTGAACAAGGTCGTCGACCGCAGCAATGTCAACATCACGCCGAGTGCCGAGATCGCGACGCTGGTCGCCAACTACAAGACGCTGGTCACGCCGATCGCCAACCGCGTGATCGGCAGCATTGCGCGCGATGTGCTCAACACCCGCGACGCCGCCTGCAACATGCCGGCCGGTGACCTGATCGCCGATTCGCAGCTGGCTGCCACCGCGGCGCCGGATTTCGGCGGCGCGCAACTGGCGCTGATGAACCCGGGCGGCGTGCGCAACCCCGGCTTCACCTATGCGAACAGCAGTGCCAATGAAGGCGACGGCAACGTCACCTATGGCGAAGCCTTCACCGTGCAGCCCTTCGGCAATAGCCTGGTGACGATGACGCTGACGACGCAGCAGATCCGCGACGTGCTGGAGCAGCAGTTCCCGAACTGCTTCGGCCAGACCGTCTTCGCCCGCGTACTGCTGCCGTCCAACGGCCTGCGCTACGAGTGGGACCACGTTCAGGCCTGCGGCGCCAAGGTGCGTAACGCCACGCTGACGGTCAACGGCGCCGCCGAGACGCTGGTCAGCAATGGCGAAGTCGTCAATGGCGCGCGGACCTGGCGGGTGACGGTGAACAATTTCCTGGCCGACGGTGGGGATGGCTTCAGCGTGCTGAAGGGCGGTGTGAATCGCCTGGGTGGTGCGCAAGACATCGATGCGCTGGAGCGTTACCTGGCCGATTTCAAGGCGCCGAACCCGCCGTACGACCCGCTGGCCGCCAACCTCGGCAAGCCGCGCATCGTTCGCCTGGACGGCGGCACCGCCTGTCCGTAAGCCGGGCGCCGGCCGGGGGCAGGGGGCACCGGGTGTTCACTACACTCGGTGCCCATGGATCCCGTGACTGCCCCTGTGACCCTCGAAGCGCTGCTGGCGAAAGCCGACCGCCTGCTGACGCGGCTTGACGCCGTGTTGCCGCACCCGCCGGCAGCGCCGGACTGGGCGGCCTCGATCGCCTTTCGCTACCGCAAGCGGGCCGGCTCCGGCGTGCTGGAGCCGGTGCGCCACGTGGCCACCATCCGTTTGAGTGACCTGAAGGAGGTCGATGCGCAGAAAGAACGGCTGGCCCGCAACACCGAGCAGTTCGTCGCTGGCGCCTCGGCCAACAACGTGCTGCTGACCGGCGCTCGCGGCACCGGCAAGAGCTCGCTGATCAAGGCCTGCCTGAACGAATACGCGCCGCGCGGGTTGCGGCTGATCGAGGTCGACAAGGCCGACCTCGTCGATCTGCCGGACTTGGTGGACCTGGTCGCCGGCCGGGCCGAGCGATTCATCGTGTTCTGCGACGACCTGAGCTTCGAAGAGGGCGAGCCCGGCTACAAGGCCCTGAAATCGATCCTCGACGGCTCGGTCGCGCAGGCATCTGACAACCTGCTGATCTACGCGACGAGCAACCGGCGCCACCTGTTGCCCGAGTACATGAAAGAGAACCTGAGCTACCAGCACACCGAAGATGGTGAGGTGCACCCGGGTGAAGTGGTGGAGGAAAAGATCTCGCTGTCCGAGCGTTTCGGGTTGTGGATCAGCTTCTATCCGTTCACTCAAGGAGAGTACCTGGCGATCGCGGCGCAGTGGCTGCGCCACCACGGGCTGAACGAGGCGCAGATCGAGGCCGCGCGGCCGGAGGCGCTGGTGTTTGCGCTCGAGCGCGGCTCGCGGTCGGGCCGTGTCGCGCACCAGTTCGCGCGCGACCTGGCGGGCCGGCTGGCCGTGGCAGGGAAGGGCGCATGAGCGGGCAAAGCGAGCGGGTGCCGGTCGACGTCGCCGTCGGCGTGCTGGTCGAGCGTGATGCAGCCGGGCGCGAAGGGCGTTTCCTGTTGACCTCGCGCCCGGAAGGCAAGGTCTACGCCGGCTACTGGGAGTTTCCGGGCGGCAAGCTGGAGGCGGGCGAAAGCGTGCACGACGCACTCGCGCGCGAGTTGCACGAAGAGCTGGGCATCACGATCGGCGACAGCCACGCCTGGCAGGAACTGGTGATGGACTATCCCCATGCCCGCGTGCGCCTGCACTTCCGCAAGGTCTACCAGTGGAGTGGCGCGTTCGAGATGCGGGAGGGTCAGGCCATGGTCTGGGAATCGCTGCCGGTGGCCAGCGCGCCGGTGCTGCCGGGCACCATCCCGGTGCTGCAATGGTTTGCTGCTGAGCGGGGCCACGACGGCCCCACCCACGGCAGCTAGGTTTCCAATCGCTACACTGCCCCCATGGATTGGCTGGATCACGTCCGATGGGACGACCAAGGCTTGGTGCCCGTCATCGCGCAAGAGGCGATCAGCGGCGACGTGCTGATGTTCGCGTGGATGAATCGCGAGGCACTGGCCCGCACGGCCGAGTTGCGCGAAGCGGTGTATTTCAGCCGCTCGCGCCAGCGCCTGTGGCACAAAGGCGAAGAATCCGGCCACACGCAAAAGGTGCACGAGATTCGCCTCGATTGCGACCAGGATGTGGTGCTGTTGAAGGTCACCCAACTGGGCCACGAGCCCGGGATTGCCTGCCACACTGGCCGTCACAGCTGCTTTTTCGAACGCCTGGACGGCGGGCAGTGGACGGCAATCGACCCGGTGCTGAAAGACCCCGGCCACATTTACACCAAGTGAAGCCTTTGATGTCTGCTGTCCCTGCCACTTCGAACGACACCTTGCAGCGCTTGGCCGAGGTGATCGAGTTGCGTCGCCAGGGCGACCCGGACAAGAGCTATGTCGCCCGCCTGTTCCACAAAGGCACCGACGCCATCTTGAAAAAGGTCGGCGAGGAGGCCACCGAGACGGTCATGGCGGCCAAGGATGGCGATCGCCAGAAGATCGTCTACGAGGTGGCCGACCTGTGGTTTCATTCGATGATCGCGCTGGCCCATTTCGGGCTGACCCCGGCCGATGTGCTGGCCGAGCTGGAGCGGCGCGAAGGCCAGTCCGGGCTCGAAGAGTTTGCCGCGCGCAAGGCGCAACAGCGTGAGCAAGGAGAACGTGGATGAACGACCTGAGCACAACCAACCCGCTCGACCCGAGCCGCGACGAAGGGCTGCGCACGGTGGGCCACATCAGCTATGCGCTGCATGCCGTCGTGGCGGTCGGCGCGGTGCTGCCGGGGTTCCAACCCGGTATCGTGCTGCTGCTGGTGGCTTTCATCCTCGACCTGGTCAAGCAGTCGGATGCCGCCGGCAGCTGGCAGGAAAGCCACTTCCGCTGGCGCATCCGCAGCGTGCTGTGGGCGGCGGGGCTGTACGTCGTGACGCTACCGTTGTGGGCGCTGTTCGTGCTTCCAGGCTGGATCGCCTGGACGGCGATCTCGATCTGGTTCCTTTACCGCGTCGTGCGCGGCTGGTTGGCGCTCAATGAGCGCCGGGCGATGCCGGTCTGAGCCGGCCAGGGAGAGACAACACCATGAGCACCGATCCCAACTGCATCTTTTGCAAGATCGTCGCCGGGCAGATCCCGTCCAGGAAAGCCTTCGAGGACGAAGACGTGCTCGTCTTCCACGACATTCACCCATGGGCGCCGGTGCACCTGCTGGTGGTGCCCAAGCGCCACATCGCGACGATGGAGGCGGTGACGCCCGAGGATCAGGCGCTGATGGGCAAGATGATGGTGCTGGCGCCGAAGCTGATGGCCGACGCCGGCGTCAGCGGCGGCTTCCGCCAGGTCATCAACACGGGCCGCGATGGCGGCCAGGAAGTGTTCCACGTGCACATGCACGTCTTTGGCGGGCCGCGCCCCTGGGCCAAAGGATGAGCTTTGCCCGGGCCTGCCACCTATTTGGGGACTTGGCGATCACTGTGGGTTGAACTGGCCACGGCCCGCCCCACTCTTACAATCTACCGTTGGTCTTTGGAGAAACGTCATGGGATCGTTCAGCATCTGGCATTGGCTGATCGTGCTGCTGGTCGTGGTGCTGATTTTCGGCACCAAGAAGCTCAAGAACATGGGCTCCGATCTGGGCTCCGCGGTCAAGGGCTTCAAGGACGGGGTCAAGGGCGGCGCCGAATCGGGCGAGCCGATGCCGCCGTCGCAGCAGGTGACCACGTCGTCGGCCAAGGCGAACGACGCCAATACCGTCGACGTCGAAGCCAAGAACAAGGTTTGAGCCGGTTTCCGGCCCGCCGCCTGACCGCCGCCGCCGGCGGTCGGGCGGCGGCTTGACGCGCGTCCCATGATCGATTTCGGATTCGACAAGATTGCCCTCATCGGGGCCGTGGCGCTGATCGTCATCGGCCCCGAGAAACTGCCGCGCGTGGCCCGCACGGTGGGCCATTTCGTTGGCAAGGCGCAGCGTTACGTGGCCGAGGTCAAGGCCGAGGTCAACCGCTCGATCGAGCTGGAAGAACTGCAGAAGATGAAGTCGCAGTTCGAAACCGCCGCGCGCGACGTCGAAAGCTCCGTGCGCAGCGAAGTGCAGGAAGCGTCGAACAACCTGTCGCAAGGCTGGAACGACGCCACCGCCGGCCTGGGGCAGGGGCTGGCCGACGCCACCGGCGACGGCAGCGTCGGCTGGACGCCCGCCCCGCCGGTGTACCAGCATCCCCACAAGAACTGGCGCCTGAAGCGCGGCGCGGTGCCGGCCTGGTACAAACAGCGTGAAGGGGTGCGGCGGCATGTGCAATCAGGCGCCGCGCGGGTCGCGCGCTTTCGGCCGCCGAAGAGTGGCGGAGCAGCCCGATGAGCGCCGAACCCAAGGATGAGCTGGAAGGTACCGAAGCCCCCTTCGTTTCCCACCTGATCGAGCTGCGCGACCGCTTGGTGCGGGCGTTGATCGCCGTGGGGATCGCCTTCGCTGCACTGTCGTACTGGCCCGGCCCCGGTGGGCTGTACGACCTGCTCGCATCGCCGCTGGTGGCGACGCTGCCGCAGGGCGCCACGATGATCGCGACCAACGTGATCTCGCCGTTCCTGGTGCCGCTGAAGATCACGCTGATGGCGGCCTTCCTGCTGGCGCTGCCGATCGTGCTGTATCAGGTCTGGGCCTTCGTGGCGCCGGGGCTCTACAGCCACGAGAAGCGACTGGTGCTGCCGCTGGTGGTTTCCAGCACGCTGCTGTTCTTCGGCGGCGTCGCGTTCTGCTATTTCTTCGTCTTCGGCAAGGTCTTCGCCTTCATCCAGAGCTTTGCGCCGAAGAGCATCACCGCGGCGCCCGACATCGAGGCCTACCTCGGTTTCGTGCTGTCCATGTTCATCGCTTTCGGGGCGGCGTTCGAGGTGCCGATCGTTGTCGTCGTGCTGGCACGCATGGGTGTGGTCAGCATCGAGAAGCTGCGGGCGTTCCGCGGCTACTTCGTGGTGCTTGCCTTCATCATCGCCGCGGTCATCACGCCGCCGGACGTCGTATCGCAGCTGGCGCTGGCGATCCCGATGTGCTTGCTGTACGAGCTGGGCATTCTGGCGGCCGGGCTGTTCAACAAACACACCCAGGCGCCTGAAACGAGCGAGTAGCGCTCGCAGCGCTGTTGCTCTGCGGGGCGCGAGAGGGCAGAGGGCGCGCGAATGTCGCCTCTGCTTGCGTGCATCAATCCGGGTTGCGCTGCGCGGCCATCGACTTGGGTCGCTGGGCCACGGTCACCTTCAGCTCCAGCGCCTTCTCGCCCCGCTGCACACCGACCAACGTCTCGGACTGCGGCTTCAGCGCCGCCACCGCGTTCATCAGCTGCGCCGTGTTGCGCACCGCCTTGCCGCCGATGCGCGTCACCACATCGCCCGGCTTCATGCCGGCGCTGCTGGCCGGGCCGTCTTGCAGCACGCCGGTGATCAGCACGCCCTCATGGATCGGCAGCTTGAAGCTCTGCGCAAACTCCGGGTCGAGGTCGCGTGGTTGAACGCCGATCCAGCCGCGGGTGACGCTGCCATCTCGTACCAGGCCTTCCATCACCTGGCGCGCCAGGTCGATCGGGATTGCAAAGCCGATGCCCATGCTGCCGCCCGACCGCGAGTAGATGGCGGTGTTGATGCCGACCAGGTTGCCGTTGACGTCGATCAGCGCCCCGCCGGAGTTGCCGGGGTTGATCGCGGCGTCGGTCTGGATGAAATTCTCGAATGTCGACAGACCCAGCCCGGTGCGGCCCATCGCGCTGACGATGCCCGACGTCACTGTCTGGCCGACGTTGAACGGGTTGCCGATCGCCAGCACCGAGTCGCCCACCTGGATCTGCTCGATGTTGCCCAGCGTCACCGTCGGCAGGCGATCGAGTTCGATCTTCAATACCGCGACATCGCTCTCGGGGTCGGTGCCGACCAGCTTGGCCTGCGCTTCGCGGCCATCGGACAGGCGCACCTGGATGTCGTCGGCGCCGTCGACGACGTGGTTGTTGGTCAGCAGGTAGCCCTCGGGTGACACGATGACGCCGGATCCCAGCCCGATCTGCGGTTCCTGCCGTGTCGGCTGCTGGCCGAAGAAGAAGCGGAACCACGGGTCCTGCAGGCGTGGGTCGTTGATGGCCGCTGGAGCCTTGCTGGCCGTCACGCTGACGACCGCCGGGGCGGCGCGTCGGGCGGCGGCCGTCAGCGGCTGGAGCGGCCCGCTGGTGGCGGCCAGCGCCACCGGTACGTTGCCTTCCGGGTTGATCACGGTGCGCGACGTCGCGCCCACGAGCACCCCGCGCTGCAGCCATTCCGGCTTGAAAGTGCCGACGACGAACAGCACTGCCACGGCGACGGTGACCGTCTGGGAGAATACGAGCCAGATTCTGCGCATGACGCTGAAGGGGTGGATGTCCGATGGCAACACGGGCCGAAGTCGAGAGCTTTCTGCAGCAACTGCTGGCACCGGAACGGTTCAAGGATTATGGGCCGAACGGTTTGCAGGTGGAGGGCCGCGGCGAGATCCGCAAGGTCGTGTCCGGGGTCACCGCCAGCCTGGCCTTGATCAACGCGGCCATCGAGGCCCAGGCCGACATGATCCTGGTCCACCACGGGCTTTTCTGGCGTGGCCAGGACGGCCGGCTGATCGGTTGGTTGAAGGCACGTGTCGAGCGCCTGATGGTGGCTGGCGTCAACCTGTTCGCCTACCACCTGCCGCTCGATGCGCACCCGCTGTTCGGCAACAACGCCCGGTTGGGCGCCGAGCTGGGGCTCGAGGCCGATGGCCGCTTCGGCGACCAGGAGCTCGGGTTCATCGGGCCGGCCGGCGGTGTCTCTTCAGTGCAGGCGCTGCAGGCGATCGTGCAGCAACGCCTGCGGCGCGAGCCGGTGTTGGCGGCGGGTGACGGTCGGCCATTGAGGCGAATCGCATGGTGCACGGGCGGCGCCCAAGGTTATTTCGAGGCCGCGATCGCCGCCGGGGCCGACGCCTTCCTGACCGGCGAAATCTCGGAGCCACAGGCCCACCTGGCGAGCGAAACCGGCGTTGCCTTCCTGGCCTGCGGCCACCACGCGACCGAGCGTTATGGGGCCCCGGCAGTGGCGGCGCACCTGGCGACGTCGCTCGGGTTGACGCACGAGTTCATCGACATCGACAACCCGGCATGAAGACCGACGAACTGCCGTTGCTGGTGACGATGGGCGACGCCTGCGGCATTGGGCCCGAGACCGTTGCGCTGGCCTGGGCGCGAGGCGCGTTGGGGCGCGCTGTCGTTTGCGCCGATGTGCACGTGATGCGTCGGGCGATGGCTGCCGCAGGCCTGCAGCGACCGGTCGCCTGCATCGACTCGCCGGGTGACTGGGCGATGGTCCCGGGCCATGCGCTGCCCGTCTGGCAGCCCCCCGGCTTGGCACCCGGGCTGCAGCAATTGCCCTGGGGCCGGATTTCCGCCGCAGCGGGCGCCGCTGCGGCACGGTGCATCGAAGCGGCTGTCAGCGAGGTGATGGCCGGCCGTGTGGCTGCCATCGTCACGGCGCCGATTCACAAGGAAGCCCTGGCCGCGGCCGGCGTGCCGTACCCGGGCCATACCGAGATGCTGCAGGCACTGGCGGCCGGGCATGCCGGGCAGGTCGAGGCGCCCCCGGTGCGCATGATGCTGGCCAACGACGAGCTGCGTGTGGTGCTGGTCACCATCCACGTGTCGTTGCGACAGGCGATCGACCTGCTCGACGTGCCCGGGATCCTGCAAACGCTGCGCATCACCCATGCGGCGGCACGTGGCTGCGGCATCGCGCGGCCGCGCATCGCCGTGGCCGGGCTGAATCCGCACGCCGGCGAGGGCGGGCTCTTCGGTGACGAAGAGCTGCGCATCATTGGCCCCGCCATTGCCGCGGCGCGGGCCGAGGGCATCGACGCGACCGGCCCCCATGCACCCGACACCGTCTTCATGCGCGCCCGCAATGCGCCAGGGCACGCAGGCGAGTTCGACTTCGTCGTCGCGATGACCCACGACCATGGGTTGATCCCGGTCAAGTACCTCGGCGTCGAGCAAGGCGTCAACGTGACCTTGGGCCTGCCTTTCGTGCGCACCAGCCCCGACCATGGCACGGCATTCGACTTGGCCGGCAGTGGCCGCGCCGATCCATCGAGCCTGATCGCGGCGGCACGCATGGCGCGCCGCCTGTCGGCCTGCTGAGCGCCCCAGGCGCGCCAGTCGAGCCCGTCCCCAAGAAGGGGATCCAGCCACTCGCGAGCGGCCGTCGTTTCCTTGAGAGGTGTCACCGGCTGCGCAGCGCGTCGCGAATCTCGCGCAGCAGCAACACATCCTCCGGCGGCGCAGCGGGGGGCGCCGGCGGCGGTGACGCTTCATGGTGGCGCTTGAGGCGGTTGATCTGCTTGATCATGACGAAGATGATCAGCGCCAGCAGCACGAAGTTGAGCGCCACGGTGAAAAAGCTGCCGTAGGCGAACACCGCGCCGGCCTTCTTCGCATCGGCCAGGTTGGTGGCCGTCTGGCCGGCCAGCGGAAGGAAGTAGTTCGAAAAGTCCAGCCCGCCGAAGATGACGCCGACCAGCGGCATGATCAGATCGCCGACGATCGAGTCGACGATCTTGCCGAACGCCCCGCCGATGATGACGCCGACCGCCAAGTCGACGACATTGCCCTTTATCGCGAATTCTCTGAACTCCGTCGCGAACCCCATGTGAAACTCCTTGTGGTTGGTGGTGCACCCTCTGGCAAGCGCCGGCAAGGGTGCCGCCCGGCGCAGTATTGCTGCTGAGCGGGCGCTGTCAATCGGCGCTGTCGCTTCGGCACCGGGTCTGGCCAATGTGGATCGGCTGCCGACGCCCCGTGGCGAGTGCGTGTTGCGAGTTGCGCCGCTGCAGCTTGGTCGGACAGCCGTGTCTTGTCCGCTAAAATGCCGGATTGCCCGAGACCGGATCCCCTTTTGGCAAGGCGATTGCTGCGTCTCCCAAGTCTTCAGAGCTCCAAGAAGGACCCCCATGAGTGATAACGCGGTGGACCAAGGCAAGCGCACGTGGTTGATCACCACCAGCTGCGCGGGTGCCGTGGGTGGTGTGGCGGCGGCCGTGCCCTTTGTCAGCACCTTTGCCCCGTCCGAGCGTGCGAAGGCTGCTGGTGCCCCGGTCGAGGTCGACATCAGCGCGCTGAAGCCCGGTGAGAAGCTGACCGTCGAATGGCGCGGCAAGCCGGTGTGGATCGTTCGCCGCACCAAGGAACAGCTGGACGCGCTCAAGACCGTCGAAGGCGAACTGGCCGACCCGAATTCGCAGCGCAAGGCCTACCCGACGCCCGAGTACGCGATGAACGCCCACCGCTCGATCAAGCCCGAGTACTTCGTGGCCGTGGGCATTTGCTCCCACCTGGGCTGCTCGCCGTCGGACAAGTTCGCCACCGGTGCCCAGCCTTCGCTGCCCGATGACTGGAAGGGCGGCTTCCTGTGCCCCTGCCATGGCTCGACCTTCGACATGGCCGGCCGCGTGTTCAAGAACAAGCCCGCCCCCGACAACCTTGAAGTGCCGGAGCACATGTACCTCTCCGACACCAAGCTGTTGATCGGCGTGAGCAAGACGGCCTGAACGGCGCGACAGGACCCCAAGAAAGGCAACCATGGCTGAATTCAAAGTCGCGCCGGCCGACGCGCCGATCGCCCAGAAGGTCTCCCTCTGGTTCGAGAACCGCTTCCCGACAGCGTTCGACGAATACAAGAAGCACATGTCGGAGTACTACGCTCCGAAGAATTTCAACTTCTGGTACTTCTTCGGCTCGCTCGCACTGCTGGTGCTGGTGATCCAGATCGTCACCGGCATCTTCCTGGTGATGCACTACAAGCCCGACGCGGCGTTGAACGCGGCCGGCGTGCCGGTGGCGTTCGCCAGTGTCGAGTACATCATGCGCGATGTGCCCTGGGGCTGGCTGATCCGCTACATGCACTCGACCGGCGCCTCGGCGTTCTTCGTCGTGGTCTATCTGCACATGTTCCGTGGCCTGCTGTACGGCTCGTACCGCAAGCCGCGCGAGCTGGTCTGGATCTTCGGTTGCGCGATCTTCCTGTGCCTGATGGCCGAAGCCTTCATGGGCTACCTGCTGCCGTGGGGTCAGATGAGCTATTGGGGCGCCCAGGTGATCGTGAACCTGTTCGCCGCCGTGCCTTTCGTCGGGCCGGATCTGGCGCTGCTGATCCGCGGTGACTACGTGGTGGGCGACGCGACGCTGAACCGCTTCTTCAGCTTCCACGTGATCGCCGTGCCGCTGGTGCTGCTGGGCTTGGTCGTGGCGCACTTGCTGGCGCTGCATGACGTGGGTTCGAACAACCCCGACGGCGTCGAGATCAAGGCCAAGAAGGACCCGAAGACCGGTATCCCGCTCGACGGCATTCCTTTCCACCCGTACTACTCGGTGCACGACCTGATGGGTGTGGGCGTGTTCCTGATCGTCTTCTGCGCGATCCTGTTCTTCGCGCCTGAGCTCGGTGGCTACTTCCTCGAGTACAACAACTTCATCCCGGCCGATCCGCTGAAGACGCCACCGCACATTGCGCCGGTCTGGTATTTCACGCCGTTCTACTCGATGCTGCGGGCCACGACCGACGACATGATCAAGGTTCTGAGCATCGTGGTCGGGGCCGGGGCGATCCTGACGGTGCTGAAGGGCCGCATCAGTGGCGGCGCGAAGATCGGTGTGTTGATCGCTGCGGCCGTTGGCATCGCACTGCTGAACATCTTCGATGCGAAGTTCTGGGGCGTGGTGGTGATGGGTGGTGCAGTCGTCATCCTGTTCTTCCTGCCCTGGCTGGATCACAGCCCGGTCAAGTCGATCCGCTACCGCCCGAACTGGCACAGCTACATGTATGGCGTGTTCGTCGTGTTCTTCCTGATCCTCGCCTACCTGGGCGTTCAGCCGCCGTCGAACATCGGCACCATCGTGTCGCAGATCGGGACTCTGTTCTACTTCGGCTTCTTCCTGCTGATGCCGTGGTGGAGCCAGCTCGGTACCTTCAAGCCGGTGCCCGAGCGTGTGACCTTCCACCCGCATTGACGAACCGGCAGGAGCTTCTCACATGATCAAAAAACTCATTGCCGGCTGGATCGCCGCCCTGTGCCTGGTCGGTGGCGCGTTCGCCTCGGAAGGCGGCATGCAGTGGGACAAGTTCCCCACTGAGCGCATGACCGACCTGTCGTCGCTGCAGAACGGCGCCAAGCTGTTCGTCAACTACTGCCTGAACTGCCACGGTGCCTCGTTCGCCCGCTACAACCGCATGCGCGACATCGGCCTGTCCGATGATCAGATCAAGGGCAACCTGATGTTCGCCGCGGACAAGGTGGGCGAGACGATGAAGGTCGTGCTCGATCCGAAGCAAGGCAAGGCCTGGTTCGGCGCCGCGCCGCCAGACCTGTCGGTGATCGCTCGCTCGCGCGCCGGTCAAGGCACCGGCGCCGACTATCTGTACACCTACCTGCGCAGCTACTACCGCGACGAGACGACGGCCACCGGCTGGAACAACCTGGTCTTCCCCAGCGTGGCGATGCCGCATGCGCTGTGGGAACTGCAGGGTCAGCAGCGCGCCGTCTTCGAGGACGTGGCCGATCCGCACGACCACGACAAGAAGATCCACCGCTTCAAGGGCTTTGAGCAAATCACGCCCGGCAAGCTCAACCAGGCAGAGTACAACCAGGCCGTTGCTGATCTGGTTGCGTACCTGCAATGGATGGGTGAGCCGGCGCAAGGCCAACGCGTGCGTCTGGGCGTGTGGGTGCTGATCTTCCTGGCCGTGTTCACCTTGTTCGCCTGGCGCCTGAATGCGGCGTACTGGAAAGACGTGAAATGACCTTAGCCCGGCTGCGACAACAGCGGCCGGGCCTGCTGCTCGCGCAGTGAGCGCCTTGTCGGCGCCACTGCGTTTTGCCTTTTTCCCTGCCGTTCTCGGCCGCTGTTCGACCCGCTTCTTTAAAGGGAGCCCACGCTCATGATGGTGCTTTACTCCGGAACCACCTGCCCTTACTCGCACCGTTGCCGTTTCGTCTTGTTCGAAAAGGGCATGGATTTCGAGATCCGCGACGTCGACCTGTTCGCCAAGCCGGAAGACATCGCGCTGATGAACCCGTACAACGAGGTGCCGATCCTCGTCGAGCGTGACCTCATCCTGTACGAATCGCACATCATCAACGAGTACATCGACGAGCGCTTCCCGCACCCGCAGCTGATGCCCGGGGACCCGGTGGCCCGCGCCCGTGTGCGCCTGTTCCTGTTCAACTTCGAGAAAGAGCTGTTCGCCAACGTGAACATCCTCGAAGGCCGCGGCATCAAGGGCAACGACAAGCAGCTCGAAAAAGCCCGGGCCCAGATCCGCGACCGTCTGACCCAGCTGGCGCCGATCTTCCTGAAGAACAAGTTCATGCTGGGCGACGACTTCTCGATGCTCGACGTGGCCATCGCTCCGCTGCTGTGGCGTCTGGATTACTACGGCATTGATCTGTCGAAGAACGCGGCGCCGCTGCTGAAGTACGCTGAGCGCATCTTCTCGCGCCCGGCCTACATCGAAGCGCTGACCCCGTCTGAAAAGGTGATGCGCAAGTAAGGCCGAGCCCCGCCTCCCGCTCACGATGACTGCCACGCCGCCGACCCCACCTTCCGCTCCGGACAACCAGGGCACTTCGACCCGGCCCTACCTCGTGCGCGCGCTGCACGACTGGTGCACCGACAACGGCTTCACCCCGTACCTGGCGGTGTTCGTCGATTCGAGTGTGCAGGTGCCGACCGAGTACGTGAAGAACAACGAGATCGTGCTTAACGTCGGCTTCGAGGCCACCAGCGGCCTGAAGCTCGGCAACGACTTCATCGAGTTCAAGGCCCGCTTCGGCGGGGTGGCGCGTGAGATCGTCGTGCCGGTGGACCACGTGGTGGCCATCTACGCACGTGAGAACGGGCAGGGCATGGCGTTCCCAATGCCGTCGAACGCCCCCGAGGAGGCTTCCGCCGGCACGCCACTGGCGCCGGACAGCGGTGGCACCGGCGCCGAACGCCCGATCCGGGGATTGCGCTTGGCGCGGACCGAAACGCCTTCCGAACCGCCCCCGGCGCCGCCCGCCCCGTCTGCAGACGCTACCGATGGTGACGAGCCGCCACCGCCGCCGCGGCCGGCGCTCAAACGCGTCAAGTGACTGCGGCGTCCTGCGCATTCGTTCCAGCCGCTGCGCAGCGACCGATCAGAAGACGCGGAAAGCGTCTAAAATCAATAGCTTAGGCCGTGCCGGCTTAGCTCAGCTGGTAGAGCACCCGCCTTGTAAGCGGAAGGTCATCCGTTCGATTCGGATAGCCGGCACCACCCAACTCCCTAGGCCCGATCCGATTGAACCTTCACTCGGACTGAAGTAGGCTTCCAGCCCCGCACTACCAGTGCCTGCTCAATGGCCGGCAAGCACTGTCGCAACTTGGCGGCCACCGCGCCGTTGGGCACCAGCAGGTTCCACCCCGTCTCATCCAGCACGCCCGCGCGGACATGGGTGCGGAGACCGGGAGGCAGCACTTCCCGCACGGTGTCCATTCGCGCTTCGGCTTCCTTCAGCCGCTGAAGCAGTTGAGCCAGGGTCGCATTGGCGCCCAAGGCTTCGTTGATCGGCCGCGTGTGCGGGCCGCCAGCCTGGGAGGGGGGCGGGGGTGACATAAGGCCAAGGAGTTTACCGATGCAGATTCTGATCACCCATGGCGGCTTGGCGCGCACTCGCGTGCTGAGCTTCAGTCGATTGCAGATCGTCCTGGGCCTGTGCGGCCTGGTGGTGACCTTGCTGCTGCTGTCTGGCGCCGTGTACCACTTCATTTTCCTGAAGGCCGCCCGTGACGGCTGGCCGGTCGTCAGCCAACTGGTCAAGCTGGTGGTGCGCGACGAGAACGCCCAGCGCGACAAGGTCTTGCGCGACAACCTGGACGCGATGGCGCGCAAGGTGGGCGAGATGCAGGCCCGCATGGTCAACCTCGAGGCCATGGGCGAGCGGGTGACCGGCCTGGCCGGTGTGAAGCCCGACGACCTGAAGGCGTTGCAACGTCCGGCTTCCGCGCCCGACCGTGCCGGTACACGCGCACCCGGCGGCCAAGGCGGCCCCTATGTGCCACTCGAGCACCCGAGCCTGGAGCAGTTGGACAAGACACTCGGTGTGCTGGAGCAACTGGCCGATCAGCATGGCGACATGCTCACGCTGGCCGAATCACGTTTGTTCGAGTCGCGGCTGAAGTCGCTGATGGTGCCCAACAGCCGGCCGCTCGACGCGCCCGTCGGCTCGGGCTTCGGCTTCCGGACCGACCCGATCACCGGCCGTCCCGCACTGCACACCGGGCTGGACTTCTCGGCCGACTCCGGCACGCCGATCCTGGCCGCCGCCGGTGGCATGGTCACCTCGACCGACTACCACCCGCAGTACGGCAACCTGCTGGAGATCGATCACGGCAACGGGCTGAACACCCGTTATGCCCACACCCAACGCATCCTGGTCAAGGTGGGCGATCTGGTCAAACGCGGCCAGCAGGTCGCCCTGGTCGGCAACACCGGCCGCTCGACGGGGCCGCATCTGCACTTCGAGGTGCTGGTCGACGGCTCGATGCAGGATCCGGCGAAGTTCCTCACCGACACACCGCCCCCGTCGGTTGCCGGGGTTGCGCAGGCCGGGTCGGCGGGGGTCCCCGCTGCGGCCGCCGCGGTGTCGCCGGTGCTGCGGCGCTGAGCATCACGCGCCGCACCCCGGTGCTAAACTCCCGCGCTTTCGCGCCTGTACTCGCGCGGCCTTCGCACGGCCGGTGACGCGACGGCGCGGCCAGAAGACGACATCCCCATCCTAGGGGGCGAACCCGCGCTTGCAATGCCGGTGTCCGGCCCCAAAGTCAGTCGACGTCGCGTGGCACTCCGTGTTGCGCCTCGCCCAGCCGACGCCCCACAGCCAGACATCAAACGCAGCGCCGCATGTTGCCCAAGCTCCTGACCCAGATTTTTGGCAGTCGCAACGACCGCCTGCTCAAAGGCTATCGACGCACCGTCGACCAGATCAACGAGCTGGAGGCCAGCTTCTCCAAGCTCGACGATGCGGCGCTGAAGGGCAAGACCAACGAGTTCCGCGAGCGCCTGGCCAAGGGTGAAACGCTGGATGACCTGCTGCCCGAGGCCTTTGCCGCGGTGCGCGAAGCCGGCAAGCGTGCATTGAAGATGCGCCACTTCGACGTGCAGCTGATCGGCGGCATGGTGCTGCATGCCGGCAAGATCGCCGAGATGCGCACCGGCGAGGGCAAGACGCTGATGGCGACGCTGCCGGTGTACCTGAATGCGCTGCCCGGCAAGGGCGTGCATGTGGTGACGGTCAACGATTACCTCGCCCGGCGCGACGCCGAGTGGATGGGCCGGCTGTACAACTTCCTCGGCATGACCGTCGGCGTCAACGTGCCGGGCATGGACCGGGCCGAGAAGCAGGCTGCGTACGGCGCCGACATCACCTACGGCACCAACAACGAGTACGGCTTCGACTACCTGCGCGACAACATGGTCCACGAGGTGACCGACCGCGTGCAGCGCCTGCTCACCTACGCCATCGTCGACGAGGTGGACTCGATCCTGATCGACGAGGCGCGCACGCCGCTGATCATCTCCGGCCAGGCCGAAGACCACACCGAGCTGTACGTGCGCATCAACGCCGTCGTGCCGAAGCTGAAGAAGCAGATCGGCGAGCTGGACGTGCGCACCGGCGAGGGCGTCGAGGTACCCGGCGACTTCACGGTGGACGAGAAGAGCCACCAGGTCTTCCTGACCGAAGACGGGCATGAGAACGCCGAGCGCATCCTGTCCGAAGCTGGCCTGCTGGTCGAGGGCGCCAGCCTGTACGACCCGGCCAACATCACGCTGATGCACCACGTGTACGCGGCGCTGCGGGCCAACCACCTGTACCACCGCGATCAGCACTACGTGGTGCAAAACGGCGAGGTGGTGATCGTCGACGAGTTCACCGGGCGCCTGATGACCGGTCGCCGCTGGTCCGATGGCCTGCACCAGGCAGTCGAGGCCAAGGAAGGCGTGCAGATCCAGAGCGAGAACCAGACCCTCGCATCGATCACCTTCCAGAACTACTTCCGCATGTACGGCAAGCTGGGTGGCATGACCGGCACGGCCGACACCGAAGCCTACGAATTCCAGGAGATCTACGGCCTCGAAACCGTGGTGATCCCGTCGAACAAGCCGACCATCCGCAAGGACGAGCTCGACCTGGTCTACAAGACTGCGCGCGAGAAGTACAACGCGGTCGTCGACGACATCCAGGACTGCCGCGAGCGCGGCCAGCCGGTGCTGGTGGGCACGACCTCGATCGAGAACTCCGAGCTGATCTCGGGCCTGCTGAAGAAGGCCAAGGTGCCGCACGAGGTGCTCAACGCCAAGCAGCATGCGCGCGAAGCGGAGATCGTGGCCCAGGCCGGACGCCCGGGCGTGATCACCATCGCCACCAACATGGCCGGCCGCGGTACGGACATCGTGCTGGGCGGCAACGTCGAGAAGCAGACCCAGTTCATCGAGGCCGACGACGCCATCCCACCCGACGAGAAGGCACGTCGCATCAAGCAGCTGCAGGACGAGTGGCAAGGCCTGCACGACCAGGTCAAGGCTGCCGGGGGCCTGCGCATCGTGGCGACCGAGCGCCACGAAAGCCGTCGTATCGACAACCAGCTGCGCGGCCGATCCGGCCGTCAGGGCGACCCGGGTGCCTCGCGCTTCTACCTGTCACTCGAAGACCCGCTGATGCGCATCTTCGCGGGTGACCGCGTCAAGGCCATCATGGAACGGCTGAAGATGCCCGAGGGCGAGGCGATCGAAGCCGGCATCGTGTCGCGCTCGATCGAGTCGGCGCAGCGCAAGGTCGAAGCGCGCAACTTCGACATCCGCAAGCAACTGCTCGAATACGACGACGTCAGCAACGACCAGCGCAAGGTCATCTACCAGCAGCGCAGCGAGATCCTCGAAGCCGAAACGCTGCACGAGCAGATCGCCAACCTGCGCAAGGCGACGATGACCGATGTGGTGCGGACCTACGTGCCCGCCGAGAGCGTCGAAGAGCAATGGGACCTGCCGGCGCTGGAAAAGACGCTGCGCGACGAATGGCAGCTCGACGTGGCGCTGCAATCGATGGTGCAGGCCAGCGATTCGGTGACCGACGACGACATTCTCGAGAAGGTCATCGAGGTCGCCAACGCCACGTTCCAGGCCAAGCTCGACATGGTTGGCGCGGAGCAGTTCACGCCATTCATGCGCATGGTGTTGCTGCAATCGATGGATTCGCACTGGCGTGAACACCTGGCCGCGCTGGACTATCTGCGCCAAGGCATCCACCTGCGTGGTTATGCCCAGAAGAACCCGAAGCAGGAATACAAGCGCGAAGCCTTCGAGCTGTTCTCTCAGCTGCTGGACGTGGTGAAGATGGAAGTCACCCGGGTGCTGATGACGGTGCGCATCCAGACCCAGGAACAGGTGAACGCCGCGGCCGAAGCGATGGAAGACAAGGCCGAGCGCATCTCCAACGTGACGTACACCCACCCGAACGAAGACGGCAGCGTCAGCCAGGAGGCCGACCGGTCGTCCGAGGTGCCGCGTGTTGGCCGCAACGACCCGTGCCCCTGCGGCAGCGGCAAGAAGTACAAGGCCTGCCACGGCCAGCTCGCCTGATCCCCTACCCGGCGGTCCTGCCGCCGGTACGTCGGTTCCGCTCGGCGACACCGCGATGAACCACCACACATTGGCTCGGGCGTCGCGCCGGCTCGAAACCGCACGGCTGCTGCTCGAGGCACCGGCTCGGGCCCATGCGGCGGCCATCTATGACAGCGTCAACACCAGCTTGCCGACGCTGGGGTTCATCGCCTGGGCGCAAGCCCCGTGGACGCTGGAGCGGGCGATCCGCTTCTGCGAGGGCGGGCTGAAGATGGTCGACGATGGTGAGTGCCTGATCTTCAATGCCTTTCGGCGCGACGACCGGGCTTTCGTCGGCCGCATCGATCTGCACACCTTCGATTTCGAAGTGCCGCGGGCCGAGATCGGCTATGTGGGCGACGCCCGCCAGACCGGTGCGGGCCTGATGCGTGAGGCGGTGCTCGCCGTGGTCGCGTTTGGCTTCAGGTTGGGACTGGCGCGCATCGAAGCGATCTCCGAAGTCGACAACCACCGCGCGCTGCACTTTGCCGAGCACGCGCTGGGTTTTCGCTGCGAGGGGCGGCTGCACCATCGCGAGCGCAATGCGCGTGGCGACCTGTGCGATCAGATGATGTTCGCGACCTTCCCATCGGGTTGATTCGGGCGTTCCCGGCGTGCATGGCCCGTGGCAAACTCGCCGCGACCTGATCACTTGGTGCGCAGCAACGCCGGCTTCCAGCACCACCCCGTCCATGAGCGACCTCTTTCGAGTCGAGGCAGTGGATCACCAGCGGCAACGCTTCCACGGCACGGTGGTGCTGGCGCGGCCCTGGTCGTTCGCGGCGTTGACGACGCTGCTGGCCGTGTTGGTGCTCGCGCTGCTCCTGTTCGCCTGGAACTTCGGCTTCACTCGCAAGGAGATGGTCAGTGGCATGGTGGTCCCTGACCGCGGCCTGATCCGCGTCGTGGCGCCGCTGGCCGGGCGGGTCAGCGAGGTGCGCGTCACAGCGGGCGATGCCGTCAGAGCGGGCGACGTGATGTTCATGATTCGGCGCGATCGGGCCACCGCGGCGGGCACGGACCAGGCCAGCATCAGCGGCGCACTGGCCAATCGCTTGCGCCGGCTTGAAAGCGAAGTCGCCCAGCAGGGGCGGCTGGCCGAGATGCGCGTGCAAGAGGCTGGCGCGCGCGCGCGCGGGCTGGAGGCCAGCATCGAGCAACTGACGCGTGAGCGTGGCCTGCAGGCGCAGCGCGTGCAGGTGCTGCGTGACATCGCCCAGCGTCACGCCGATCTGGCCCGCGAGGGCATGATGACCCGGCTGGCTGCCCAGACCAAGGCTGCCGAGGCGCTGGAAGAAGAGGCCAAGCTGGCGAGCATCGACAGGGGCCGGCTCGACGCGCAGCGTGAGCTCGCCACCGTGCGCGCGCAGATGGCGCAGATCCCGCTGCTGTCGCAGCGGGAGCAGTCCGAATCGCGGCGCGACATGGACGAGGTACAGCAACTGCTCGACGAGAGCGAGCTGCAGCGCGAGGTCAGCGTCCGCGCCGCCCACGATGGGGCGGTGGCCGCCGTGTTGGTGGATGCGGGCCAGGCGGTGAAAGACGAGGGTGAACTGGCCACCTTGGTGCCGCATGGGGCGACGCTGGAGGCCGAGCTGTACCTGCCGTCGCGGGCGGTGGGCAACCTGCACGAAGGCCAGGCGGTTCAATTGCGTTTCGAGGCTTACCCGTTCGAAAAATACGGCCTGTTTCCGGGTCGCCTGCGCACCGTGTCCTTGAGCCCGGTATCGAGCACCGAACTGGCCGCAGGCCTGCCGCCGCCGCCCGATGCAGCCGGCCCGGCACGCTCGTTGTACCGCGCGCGCGTTGCGGTGGATCTGGCCGCGCTGCGCAGCCGTACCGGCAACGCGCTGCCCTTGAAGCCCGGCATGCTGCTCAGCGCGAGCGTCGCGCTGGAACACCGCAGCCTGGTCGAGTGGGCATTGGCGCCGCTGCTGGGCGTGGGCAAGACCTTGTAGCACCGCATGTTCGAAACCTTCTTCGCAGGCTGGCGTCACCGGTTGCCCGTGTTCATCCAGACCGAAGCCACCGAATGCGGCCTGTGCAGCCTGGCGATGGTGGCCAACTACCACGGCTACCGCACCGACCTGGCCAACCTGCGGCTGCGGTTCTCGATCTCACGCAAGGGTGCCACGCTCGAAGCCCTGATGCGCATCGCCGAGGCGATGCGGCTGCAGACCCGCGCGCTGCGGCTGGAGATGGAGCACCTGCCTCAGCTGCAGCTGCCCTGCGTGCTGCACTGGGATATGAACCACTTCGTGGTGCTGAAGTCGGTCGACGCGCGCCATGCGGTGATCCACGATCCGGCGGTGGGCGAGCGTCGCCTGGGCCTGGCCGAATTCGGCAAGCACTTCACCGGCGTCGCGCTGGAGGTGTCACCCAGCCCCGAGTTCGTCGGCCAGGCGCCGACGCCCAAGCTGTCGTTGCGTGGCCTGATGGGACGGGTCACCGGCCTGCGGCGCGGGCTGGCGCAGATCGCCCTGCTGGCCGTGCTGCTCGAGCTGATCGCGATGGCGCTGCCGTTCTACCTGCAGTGGGTGGTCGATCACGTGCTCGTCACGGCCGACGCCGACATGTTGATGGTGCTGGCGGCCGGCTTCGGCCTGCTCGTGATCGTGCATGCCGTCATCTCGGCCACGCGTGGCTGGTTCGTCGTCGTGCTCAGCACGAGCTTGAACTTCCAATGGCTGGGCAATGTGTTCGCCCACCTGGTTCGGCTGCCGCTGGACTTCTTCGAGAAGCGGCACATTGGCCACATCCTGGCCAGCTTTGGCTCGGTCGTCATGATCCAGCGCACGCTGACCACGCAGTTCGCGCAGACGGTGGTCGACGGTCTGATGACGCTGGGCACGCTGACGATGATGCTGTTCTACAGCCCCAGCCTGACGCTGGTGTCGGTGCTGGCGATGCTGATCTACGCGCTGCTGCGGTGGGGGGTGTTCCGCGCGCTGCGCGAAGCCAGCGCCGAGCAGATCATCCATGCGGCCCGCCAGCAGACGCACATGATCGAAACGGCGAGCGGCATCCAGAGCGTGCGTCTGTTCGGCAAGGGCGATGTGCGTCGCGCCGGTTGGCTCAACATGCTGGCCGATCAGTTCAACGCCGAGTTGCGCATCCAGCGCCTGACGCTGAGCCAGGACACGGCGCGCGGCCTGCTCAGCGGGCTGGAGCGGGTGATCGTCGTCTGGCTGGCGGCGCGGCTGGTGCTGTCGCACGAGTTCACCGCCGGCATGCTGTTCGCCTTCATGGCCTACCAGCTGCAGTTCTCGACCCGCGTCTCGGCGCTGGTCGACAAGCTGGCCGAGCTGTCGATGCTGCGGCTGCATGGCGAGCGCGTGGCCGACATCGTGCTGCAGCAGACCGAGCGCGATGCGCAGGACCTGCCGGCCGAGGTGGACCTGTCGAAACTGTCGATGTCGGTCGAGCTGCGCAATGTGAGCTTTCGCTACTCGCCCACCGAGCCCTTCGTGCTGCACGGCGTGGACTTGCGGATCGAACCGGGCGAATGCGTGGCCATCACCGGCCCTTCAGGCTGCGGCAAGACGACGCTGGTGAAGGTGATGCTGGGCCTGCTGCAGCCGACCGAGGGTGAGATCGTCGTCGGCGGCATGCGGCTGGGCCAGCTCGGCCTGGCGAACTACCGCCGGCTGATCGGCACGGTGATGCAGGAAGACCGGTTGTTCTCCGGCTCGATCGCCGACAACATCTGCTTCTTCGACCCGGACCCGCAGTGGGAACGCATCGTCGAGAGCGCGCGCCAGGCCGGCGTCGAGCGCGAGATCACCGAGATGCCGATGGGCTTCCACACGCTGACCGGCGAATCCGGCATCGGCCTGTCCGGTGGGCAGAAGCAGCGCATCCTGCTGGCCCGCGCGCTGTACCACCAACCGCGCATGCTGGTGCTCGACGAAGCGACCAGCCACCTGGACCTGGGCAACGAACGCTCCGTCAACGCGACCGTGCAGGCCCTTGCGCTGACCCGCGTGATCGTCGCCCACCGCCCCGAGACCATCGCGATGGCTGAACGGGTGGTGGTGCTGGCGGCCGGGCGTCTGCGCCCGGCAGGGGATGCGCCGGCAAACTGAGTGCTTGTGGCGCAGCGAGGTTCGTTCAGCAGCCCTGTGGACGATCGGATTGAGTCGGCGGGGGCGGTGTGCCCAGCCCTGGAAAGCCGGCAGGACCACCTGAGACCTGTCTGAGTTCTTGTGTCGTCAACGGACGCATCGGCTGTTGTTGTGGCTTGTTCATTCGGTATTCCCTGTAGGTGGTGCGGCGAAACGCGGGCCGTGCTGTCAGCCGCCTTGCGGAGGGGACGGTGGTGTGCTGAGCACGGGGAATCCGCCGGGGCCGCCTGAAACTTGTCGGATCTCGGTCGGCGTCAAGGGACGCGGTACGGGGGCAGGGGATGGTGTCGTTGCCACGCTCATGGCATGCCTTTCTCTCGTGTTGGCGGTTCGATTGCCATCGGTGCCAAGGCCAGGTATGGCCGCGCGGATGGCAACGTGCGCTGCGTGTCGGTCGTTTCGTGAAGCCCCGTTCCGATGCGCAACGGGTTCATCTTTGCTAACGATCCAGTAGGCCGCCATCACCCATTGGGGGGATGCCATGCGGCGCTAGTGCGAAGCGTCGGGCAACAGATAGCGTGTGCTGGGCCCCTTGCCGGTCTGCACCAGCAGGCCCCGTTCAGCCAGCAGCCCCAAGTGCTTGGAGGCCGTGGCCAAGCTGACGCCGCAAAGCTCGGCATAGGCGCTCTTGTTGATGGCGCCGGTGGCTATCAGTCGTCCGAGTGCTGCAGCACGTTGTCCAGCCTGCAGCAACTCTCCGGCCTGCTGTTGCCAGCGTGCTGCCCATTGCTGCTCACGAGTCAGTTCGCGCTCGAAAGTCTGGCGCAGTGCATCGACCTCAGAGGTGAAGTCCTCGTCCAGTCCATGCCGCTGGGCGAGCGCCAGCGCGGCTTCGCGCTCCTTGGTGACGATGGCCAGGTAGGCGCGCGCAATGGCCAGGTGCGAACGCACTTGCTGCGCCGGCGGAGCCGGCACTGCCAACGCGGCGCGCAAACGATCGATCTCGGCCATCTCGTCGAAGTGCGCCACGTATTCGCCGGGCAGCAGGCGATCCGGGCTGCTGCCGGAGCCCAGTACTTCTCGCTTGAGTGAGCGGGCCGATTCGTTCAGTCCGCGGGCATTGTCCTGTGCGCTGATGCGAGCGGCCGCCGCTGCGTGCGTGTCGCCTTGGGCCTCATCTTCCGGGTCCTGGCTCTTCTGAAATCGCCGGTAGTACGCCTCAGCCAAGTTGTAGTGCGACATGCCGAGGTGGGTGCGAAGGCCAGCCTCCTGCTCGATCCGGAGCGCTTGTTGATATTCCTCGATCGCAAGGTCGATTTCACCGCGATAGAAGTGCGTGACGCCCAGGTTGCCATGAGCACCGGCCAGCACTTCAGGCTCTACCACCAAAGCCTTGGCGGCCTCGACCACACGTTGGCCGTATTCGAGCGCGCGAGCAAAATCGCGGGCCTCGCCATAGATCAGGCTGAGGTTGCGGTAGGTGTTCAGCACGGCTCGCTGGTCGCCCAATCGTTCGTAGACGATCAGGGCCCGATGCTTGTGCTCGAGCGCGCGGCGCGTGTCGCCGATGCAGCGCCAGTATTCGCCCCAGGTCTGCTCCAGCGGCGCGACGATGTCACCCGGCAGCGCAATCTCCTCGTCCATCCGCTGAACCTGGTCCAGCAAGGTCTTGGCCCGCGGGTTGTTCTGCCGAAGGTGCAGCCATGCCAAACGGACGATGGAATCCGCGTATGCGTGCACCGCACGTTGACGTGTTGACTCGTCAGTTTCGGTGATGGCCCGACGCAGGTGATCGATGCTTTCTTCATAGCTCGCGAACGCCCTGTCGCGGTCGCGCAGTTCATGAAAGCGCGCAATCGACGCGTGCGCCACACCGACCAGAAGCGCATGACCTTGCTCGTGGGCGCAGCGCAGCGCTCGGTGCAACGCCTCTTCTTCTCGAGAACTGTCATGGCGATAGCGCCAGATCAGCGCCCAACGCAGCGCCAGTTCGAAGCGTTGCTCGGGGGCCAGGGCCGTGTGGCTTTCCAACTCGTTCAGCAGGCCGTCAATCTCGGATGAGCCCGCTGCTTCAGTGCCGTAGCGCTGCAGAGCATCGAGCAGGCCCTGAACATCGCCAGCACGCCACAGGTGCCAGAGTGCGTCAGCGATCGCACCCGAGAGGATGGCGGCGTTGGCCTGGGTCCGGTGCCAAGCATCCCAGCCTTGAGCCGGCTCTGCGCTGGACGCGCAGGCAGCCTGGACATGCCATCTCAGACTCAGGCGCAGCTGACCGGTCGGCGCCGCGGCAAATACCTCACCCAGTTGGCGGCGACCTTTTTCCAGATAGCGGTAGAGCGTGCTGTGGCCGACCGCCCAGAGCCCGCAGAGGTTTTCGATCGGGGCTTCGTCGGCCCGCCGACGGTAGCGCGAGGGAAACGAGGGGACATTGAGCAACCCGTGATGGCAGGCAATGGCCAGCAGGGGGCGCCAGCTGGTGCTGTGCAGCCACGCGTGCTCGTCGATGCCGCTCAGGCCCGGCTGGCGGTCAGGACGCAACTGAGCCAGCCCCCAACTCAGCAGCAGCAACGCTGCCTCGGATCCGCGACGCGCCGGCGACACGACGTCACCCAGAGTGCCGGTGACCGTATTCAGCCAGCTCTGCTGCAAGGCCAGTCGCAAACGGGAGTGGCGCGAGGTCAACTCGCCCGCGCCTCCACCACGCCGGTGGGCGTTCAGGCCTGCGGCCAGCAGCGCTTCGACAGCGCGCCGCGAGGGATGAAGGCGAGGCGATGGCATCGGGTCCACTTCAAGCTAGGGGGAGCAATTCGCATGATGGACGAATCGTTCAGCGATCGTCTACACCATCGCGGGCGCAGGCCGTGAGCCATGCATGGGGATGGTAATGGCTGACGCGTAACGTGCGTCCGTCTGCCCAGGCCCGGTCTGCGCTGCCTGAACCCATTGATCCGATAGCAAGAGGAGAACCAATCATGTCCCTGCCAAACCTTTCTGATACTGCCCTCAAGACCGACGGCGTCGTGTTGGCGGTGTATGCGCCATTTGGCAGTGACGAGGTGCTCAGTGGTTTCCCGGAAGGTCAGACGACGACCGTGCAGACCCATCCCCTGGTCACGGCCCTGAAAGGGGTTGCCAGCGCGGGCACGCACGTCGTGGCGCTGGTCGATCGTGTCGAGGACAACACGTGGCTGATCGAGATCCCGGCGGGCGCTCCCGAATCGATGCAGGTGGTTTCGCGCTGGAAGCAGGACCTGTCTTCTGAACGAACGCTTGCCGGCCTGATGGCCCATGCGCATGAACGCTTCCCGCGCGCTGCGTTGGTGCTGTCCATCGAGGGGCATGGGGCCGGTTACCTGCCCGATGTCGATCGCCGATTCCTGACCTGGGGTCGTGTCACCGAAGAAGGCAAGTTCGAGTGGCACTTCTCGAACAAGGACTGCGCACCAGTGGATTCCGAGGGAAGTCCGGTCCTGCCTGGTGGCTATCCGGGATTGCCGGGTGGGTACCCCGGCCTGCCCGTCAACCGCAGCTATATGTCCACCTACCAACTCGGCCAGGCGCTGGCCATGGCGCAAAAACTCGGCGCCCCCCGGCCGGCGGTGATCCATTTCAACAACTGCTTCAACATGGCGGTCGAGGTGTTGCACACGGTGGCCCCCTATGCCGACTACGCCACCGGCTACTGCAACTACAACTTCTTCACCTCGGGCGCGGCCTATCCCAAGGTGTTCGGGCGCCTTCAGTCCGCCGGCAGTGCCACCGCCGCTCAACTGGCCACCTGGTTCGCGGAAGAGAACCACAGTGCACTGCTGGCGCGTCCCCGTCACCCGACAGTGGGTGGGGTTGTCGCCTTGTCGCGCATGGAAGGCATAGCCGACGGTGTCGATCGGTTGTCGGATGCCTTGCTCAAGGCGTTGCAGAGCGCGACGCCGGCGGAGCGTCCCAAGGTGATCGCAATGATCCAGAAGGCGATCGTCGACGCGCAGCAGTACGACTCCGAGCCCGGCTGGGACCTGGAGACCCCCGATCAGTTGACCGATCTGTGCAGCCTGGCGGCGGTGCTGCAAAAGCAAGCGGTGGGCTACCCGGCCATCCAGTCGGAAGCCGCTTACCTGGTGAAGCTGCTGAGCGGCATCAAGGCCTACGGCGACAACGATGTGCCTTGGCTGGACGGCACGGACAAGATCCGCTGGGACTTCCGTGCCGACACGTTGGCCATGAACATCTTCCTGCCCGATCCGATGCGTGATGGTGTCTGGGACTGGCGCTCGACCTACTACGTCGAGGTCAACCCCGAGTCGGACCCGCCTTTGCAGCGCGGGGTGATCGACTTCCTGAAGAACACCACTTGGGTCGATTTCCTCGTGGAATATCACAAGGAAGTGCCGTTCCGGTCCTTCCATCTCGGCTCGATCCCGCCGTTGCCGGGCTTCAACCCGCGTGCTGAGCCGGCGCCGGAAGGAGAAGACGGCTGCAAAACCCCGCGCAAACCCTGGCCATTCGGCCCCATCGCCCGCCGCCTGCTGGCCCTGATCGCCCGCCACGGGGATCGAACCTAGGGGGATGCGCGGCCGGCGTGTCCGGATGAATCGTCTGCGATTCGTCTGACACACCAGGCCAATGGGCGCGAGGCGTGCGTCGAAACGGGAAGCGTGACGCGGTGCAATGCAATCCATGCCGGGAACGACAAAGACCGGCAACCCAAGCCTGGTGCCGGCCTCGGCACCCCGAACAGCACAGGATAGGAAGGATTCCTTATGAATACGCTCGAAGACATGCTGCTTGCCGAACAAGCCCGTTGCCGTCAGCTGGCGCGCGAATACGCCGAGCTCGGCACCGCCTCCGCCTTTGCCCGCGCTTTGCTTGAAGACTGCCTGCGAGGCGCCGAAGAGGCGGTGCAGAACCGCCAACTGGTCGCGATGCAGCGTGCGCTGGAGCGACTGTTGCGCTTCCAGACACTGAACCACCTGGCGATCCAGATCTCGCACGGGGTGCAGCCGGGGCCGGCCCGGCGCGCGCCGGCCCCGGCGCAGCACCGGCCGATGCTGCACATGCAAGAGCAGTTCTTCACCTGGACGAGGGCGGCATGAATGCCTCGCTTGCTGCCGAAATGGCGGTCTGGGTGCCTGACGACCTGCCCAGCCCCAGCCCCGGCGCCGACCAGCCCGAACAAGCCCTGGCCACGCTCGACCGGCAAGGCCTGCGCATGAGTGGCACGGTGCTTGCCGTCGCGTTGCTGTCGTCGTTGGCCGCGACCGTGCTGTCCGTTTTTGGAACCATTTGATCGACGCTGTCAGTGGAGGATTGACCGGGGCGGCCAGGCGATTGTTTGGTCGCCCCGAGTTCATTGGGCCTCCCTACAATCCGCAGCCTCTCCTCCTGGATAGCGCCCACTGCCATGCCCGTCAACCTGACCGCCCCCGACCCCGCGCAACTGGCCCCCGTGGCCGGTGTGAGCCTTGGCATCGCTGAAGCGGGCATCCGCAAGGCCAACCGCAAGGACCTGGTGGTGGTCAGCCTGGCCGAAGGCTCGGCGGTCGCCGGGGTCTTCACGCAAAACCGCTTCTGCGCGGCGCCGGTGCAGATCTGCCAAGAGCACCTGGCCGCTGGTGCGGGTATCCGCGCGATCCTCGTCAACACTGGCAATGCCAACGCCGGCACCGGGGCCGATGGCCTGGCGCGAGCGCGCCGCAGCTGCGCCGCGCTGGCCACGCAGCTGGGCGTCAAGCCCGAACAGGTGCTGCCGTTCTCGACCGGCGTGATCATGGAGACGCTGCCGGTCGAACGCATCGAGGCTGGCCTGCCGGCCGCCTTGGCCGACAGCTCGCCGGCGAACTGGGCCCGCGCCGCGCAGGGCATCATGACCACCGACACGCTGCCGAAGGCCGCGTCGCGCACGCTGACCATCGGCGGCCGCGAGGTGCACGTGACGGGTATTTCCAAGGGCGCCGGCATGATCAAGCCGAACATGGCGACGATGCTGGGCTTCGTCGCCACCGACGCGGTGATCGACCCGGCGTTGCTGCAGCCGCTGGTCAAGGCCGCGGCCGACGCCTCATTCAACCGCATCACGATCGACGGTGACACCTCGACCAATGATTCGTTCGTGCTGATCGCCACCGGCCAGGCCGGCCACGCCCGCATCAACGCCCTGAACACCGACGATGGCCGGGCGCTGCAAGCGGCGGTGCTCGACGTGTCGCGTGAGCTGGCCCAGGCCATCGTGCGCGACGGCGAAGGCGCGACCAAGTTCATCAGCGTGCAGATCGACGGCGGCCGCGACGAGGCCGAGTGCAAGCAGGTGGCGTATGCCATCGCGCATTCGCCGCTGGTCAAGACGGCGTTCTTCGCCAGCGACCCGAACCTCGGTCGCATCCTGGCCGCGGTCGGCTACGCGGGCATTGGCGATCTCGACCAGAATTTGATCGACCTGTACCTTGACGACGTGCACGTGGCCCGCCAGGGCGGCCGCCACCCGGCTTACCGAGAGGAAGACGGCCAGCGCGTGATGAAGCAATCCGAAATCACCGTGCGGGTCGACCTTCATCGCGGCAAGGCCAGCTCCACGGTATGGACCTGCGACCTCTCGCACGACTACGTCAGCATCAACGCCGACTATCGCTCCTGATCGCCTGCGCTACGCCGCGCAACCACGCATAAGCACATTCGGCGCACTGCCGCTAAAGTCGGCTCTCTTCAAACCAGGAGAGAGCCCCATGACCCGTCGTATCCGCCTGCTCGCGCTCGGCCTGCTGGCTGCATTCGTTCCTCTGGCCCACGCCGACCAGGTGGCCGACATCAAGGCCAAGGGTGAGCTGGTTTGCGGCGTGCTCGGCACCGACGACCCGTTCAGCTTCGTCGACCCGAAGAGCCGCGAGATCGTCGGCTACGACGTCGACCTGTGCAACGCCGTGGCCAAGAAGCTCGGCGTGAAGACCAGCCTGAAGCAGCTCGCGGTGGCCGCCCGTGTGCCCGAGCTGCAGCAAGGCCGTGTCGACATCCTGGCCGCTTCCCTCACGCACAACAAGGAGCGCGAGGCGCTGATCGACTTCTCGCTGTCGACCTTCATCACTGGCCAGAAGGTCATGACGAAGAAGACCAGCGGCATCCAGCAGCCGGCTCAATTGACCGGCCAGAAGGTGCTGACGGTCAAGGGCTCGACGATGGAGCAGAACATCAAGAAGCTCGTCCCTGGCGCCGAGGTTGTCTCGTTCGACAACAGCCCGCAGGCCTTCCTGGCGCTGCAGCAGGGCAAGGGCGTGGCCTATGTCAACGACGAAACTTCGTTGATCGATGATTTCAGCAAGCTGGGCCCGGCGCAGAAGGACTACGTGATCCTGCCGACCAGCATCAGCACCGAGCACCTGGCGCTGGGCCTGAAGAAGGGCGAGGCCGGCATGAAGTCGCTGGTCGACGGCGTGCTGCGCGACATGGAGAAGTCCGGCGACGCGGAGAAGCTGTTCATGAAGTGGCTCGGGCCGGAGACGAAGATGAAGTTCCCGGCACGGCCGTTCAAGTTCGAGACCGACAAGATCGACGGCTGAGTGTTGCTGCAGTCCGCATCTCGGCTACGCCGAGGTGCGGATGATCGAATGTCGGACTTTGACCTGCACCTGCTGACCGCAGGGACTTATCACGAGCAACTCGTCGCCGGTTTCTGGCTGTCGATCAAGCTCGCCGCCGGCACGCTGCTGCTGGCGATGCCCCTCGCATTGTTGGTGGCGCTGCTGCGCATGACGCCGTCGCGGTTGCTGAACGGCGTCGGCTTCACCTTCGTCGAAGCGATCCGCAACGTGCCGCTGCTGGCCCACATCCTGTTCTGGTATTTCGGCGCGCCCGAGCTGTTGCCCGAGGGGCTCAAGCTGTGGCTGTACCGCGGCAACATCGAGGTGGCCGCTGCGGTGATTGCACTGACGTTGTACACAGCGGCCTACATGTCGGAAGACATTCGCAGCGGCGTGCGCAGCGTGCCGAAAGAGCAGTTGGAGGCGGCGAGGGCGCTGGGCTTCAACTTCCTCACCAGCATGCGCCTGGTGGTGTTGCCGCAAGCGTTGCGCATCACCGTGCCGCCGCTGATCTCGCAAGGCCTGAGCTTGTGGAAGAACACCAGCATGGCGATGGTGGTCGGCGTGGCCGAGATGCTCTACCAAGCGCAGCAGGTCGAGAGCGCTACGTTCCGCAGCTTCGAAGCCTTTGCTTTTGCGACGGCGGGCTACCTCGGTGTCTCGCTGGTGATCACCGGCATCGCGGTGCTGTACGAGCACCGCGTTCGCGGTGCGGTGGGGCACTGAGATGATGCTTCGGTTTGTTGGATGGTTTGCTCTCCGTCCGTTGCGGGTGTCTGGATGTTGCATTTCGTGCGTCGGTCTTGGCGGCAGGGTGGGGGCGGTGCCCCCGGTCGCCCCAACCGGCGCACGAGAACACGGTGTCGACCGAGAGCCTTTGGCGTGCGCACCCCGGCTCCCCGCGAGCCAGGCCGGAGAACGTGCCCCAAGCCGCCGGCCTTGCGCGACCTCGGCCCGCTCAGTTCTCGGACGCTTCACACATCGCGGATCACGCGGAAAGTGGTGGGGCCGCTGATGCTCGAGCTGATCCAGGACTATTGGGTCTACTTCCTGATCGGGCAGTATCCGAACGGCCCGCTCGGTGGCTTGGCGCTGACGTTGCTGCTGGCCTCACTCGGGCTGCTGCTGGCCTTCCCGATCGGTCTCGCGATGGCGTTGGCCCGCGTCAGCCCGTGGCGTGCGCTGCGTTGGCCGGCGATGGCGGTGATCTACGTCGTGCGCGGCACGCCGCTGCTGATGGTGGTGTTCTGGGCCTACTTCCTGATTCCGAGTCTCACCGGGGTGAAGACCAGCCAGTTCACGACCATGCTCGCGGCGCTGGTGGTATTCGATGGGGCCTACCTCGCCGAGATCATGCGTGCCGGCATCCAGGGGCTGCCGAAAGGGCAGATGGAGAGCGCGCGCTCCTGTGGCTTGAGCTGGCTGCAGGCGATGCGCTTCGTGGTCTTGCCGCAAGCATTGCGCCACATGCTGCCGTCGCTGATCAACCAGTTCGTCTCGACGATCAAGGAGACCTCGCTCGGGTACGTCGTCAGCCTGTCCGAGGTGTCCTTCATCGCATCGCAGATCAGTGCCCAGGTGCTGACCCGGCCAGCCGAGATCTACGGCCTGCTGGCGCTGACCTATTTCATTCTCTGCTTCGGGCTGTCGCGCTGGGCCTTCTGGCTCGAGCGCCGCCTGGCCCGGCGCGACCCGACCGTTCCCGCCGTGACACCGCCATGATCAAGTTCGAAGCCGTCAACAAGTGGTTCGGTGACTACCACGCGCTGGTGGATATCAACGAATCGGTCGCCAAGGGTGAGGTGGTCGTGGTCTGCGGGCCGTCGGGGTCCGGCAAGTCGACGTTGATCCGCACGTTGAACCGCCTGGAGCCGATCCAGTCCGGCCGCATCACGATCGATGGGCAAGACATCCATGCCCCAGGGTTGGACATCAACGAATTTCGCTCCCACATCGGCTTCGTCTTCCAGCAGTTCAACCTGTTCCCGCACCTCAGTGCACTGGGCAACTGCACGCTGGCGCCGGTCCAGATCCGTAAGCTGAAGCCCGCCGAAGCACGCGAACGCGCAATGGCGCTGCTGGACCGCGTGGGCTTGGCGCACAAGGCGAATGCGATGCCGTCGGAGCTGTCGGGTGGTCAGCAACAGCGTGTGGCCATTGCGCGTGCGCTAGCGATGCAACCGCCGCTGATGCTGTTCGACGAGCCGACCAGTGCGCTCGACCCCGAGATGGTCGGCGAGGTGCTGCTGGTGATGCGCGATCTGGCGCGAGATGGCATGACCATGGTCTGCGTGACCCACGAGATGGGCTTTGCGCGCGAGGTGGCCGACCATGTGTTGTTCATGGACGCCGGCCGCGTGCTCGAGCGTGCGACACCCGACGACTTCTTCAACCGGCCGCAGCACCCGCGGGCGAAGCAGTTCCTGGCGGACATCCGCTCGCCTTTTCACTGACTGCGCGCGCCACCGGGAATGACGACTCGAAGGCGGCTCGTGGGCTGCGCCTTGTTTCGGCCGCCATGATGCGGCGACGTCTATTCCAGGCCGGCGATATCCATCTCACCCCGGAATTCGATCTTGCCGCGCAGGCGGGCGCGCGGGTGAATGTCGATCAGCGCGTCGTAGACTGCGTCGCCCATCAGCGTGGCCGAGCCGGTGATCTCCAGCGTCTTGCGGGCGATCACGGTGCCGCGCACCTTGCCTTCGATCAGCACATGGTCGGCTTCGATCGTGCTGCCTTCGACAACGCCGGTGGCGCCGACATGGACCGTGCCGCCGGTTTCGAGCCGGATATCGCCCTTGAGCCAGCCGTCGACCTTCAAGCCGAGGTCGACCTTGGCGCTGAAAGTGCCTTCGAACAGGGCGCCTTCAGCGATCAGGCTGGTGATGCCGTTCAGCTGCTCGGCGGGCACCAGGCGGGCCGGTGCGCGGTGAGTGTCTTGGCCGTTCACGTCAAAGGTCTCCCGAGGTGGTGCTGGCGCCGGGCGCAGCGGAGGACGGCGATTGTGCCTGAGGGTTCGCGGCGGGCGCGAGCCGGTTCGCAATCGCTTGCAGATACGGTGGAAGCCTCGCCTGCCACTGCGGTGGCAAGGGGTGGTCCCGCAGCCAGAGCACCCACGCCAACTCGGCCAGCAACACCAGCGGCAAGGTGAACAGCAGCAGCTTGTAGAAGACCCAGATCACCCAACGGCGGCGCACGCGCTGGCGTGCCACTTGCGCATTGCGCACTGCCGAGCGCGCCAGCGCAGCACGGCGCAGTTCGTCACTGGTGGCGACCTGCGTTTGAGCGCTCGTGGCGACGTCTGTCTCAGGAATGACCGGACTTTGCGACATCGCCCTCGGGGCGCACGCGCTCCAGCTGGGCGTTGAGGTCGGCGCCGTTGACCTGAAGATGGGTGTAGCGGATGCGGCCCGACACGCTCGCGGTGTCGTGCAGCGAGACGCGGCCGCCGGCGGCATCGAGCGTGCCCACCGTCTGGCCGAGCACCGAGATGTTGCGGGCGCGGATGTCGCCCACCACGGTGCCGGTCTGGGTGATGGTCACGTGGCCGCTGCCGCTGCCTTGAAGCTCGATGTCGCCCTGGACCTCGCCCGACACGGTGAGCGAGCCATTGATGCGGGCCGAACCGATGAACGACAGACCCTGACCGAGTGTCGATACGTGCGCCCCCGTGCCCCCGGCTGCCAACGCCTGCGCGGTGGGCAGCAACGTCGGCAAGCGATGGGTTTCAGGCATGGCCTGACCCATCGGAACGTGGGGAACTACCGGTGCATCGGGGGCCTCGCGGGCCTCGGGGACCTCAGGGGCATCGGGTCGGGGCGACGGGGCGGTCGGGCTGCTGCTGTTGTCGTCGACCGGTTCGAGAGAGTCGTCGTTGTCCATGGGCAGGCGTCGCGTTGAAGGTGGAGCGCAGGGGCCCGCGGCCGCGGGCTCAGCCGCCGTGCAGTACCGGCAGCGACTGCGCGTTGCGCAAGGTCCTGAACGGCCCCTGGAGGACCGCCCCATCATACATGCGCAGTTTCGTGGCGATCAGTGTGCCGGTGCTGACGCCACTGCTGGCCACATAGGCGGTGCCCTGGACCTCGATCTCGGTCTGGTCGTCGACCTCGTCGTCAGTTTCGGTCGCCTCGCCCAGCTGACCCAGCAGGTAAAGATCACCCAACACACGGAAACGGCCGATCAGCCGCGCGTCGTGCCACACCACCAGCCGGCCGGCGATCTCGCCGACGCCTTGCAGCGTGCCCTGCAACAGCAGCCCACCCTTGAACAGGAAGTCGCCGGCCAGCACCGTGTCCGCGGCAATGCGGTTCACGATGTTCATCTTCACCGGGTCGATGACCAGCGTGTCCTGTGTCTTGTCCAGCAATCGATGGCCCTCGGCTTGGGGTAACGAACGATCAGTGCGCGAAGAAACGCTGGAAGACCCACCACAGCAGGGCCGACCACAGCGCCAGAATGCCCACCAGCGACCCCACCAGCAAGTGCCGCCGGGCGCGCGCCAGCGCCAGCGTCGACACCGGTTTGCCCAGGCCCGCGTCGCCCTGCAGCGGCGATACCAGCCCGCGCGCCGCATGGCCCAGCAACTCGGCGTGGCCTTCCAACAGATGCAGCTTCAGCCCGCGCGTGGGCTCGCGCCGTACGCCCACGCTGGGCCCCATCTCGATGACGAAGGGCTCGCCCACCACCTGCTCGGTGAAGTAGCGGTCGAGCGCGTCGCGGTCCTGCATGTTGATGAAATTATCCGTGATCGAACCCCCGTGAACGAGGGGCAACGAAAGCTCGGTGCTTGCGCGCCCCTCACCGGCGCTGCTAGGATGTGCCCACGCTTTTCGCGCACCCATGTAAACCTTTTCCGATGAAGCCCACCCTCGCCACCGTACGACGTTGCTCCGGTCACCGACCGGCAGCATTCGTTGCCATGGCGGGAGGCATCCCGCGCTAGCGGTCTCTCGGCTTGTCGCGCCCGTGTTGTGGGGCGCTCCGCCGGGTCTCCTCGGCGGAAGAATCGGAAAAACGGCCCTTCCTCTTTCGTCGCATTCCTCGTCACGGCCTGGCCTTTTTCCGGGCAGGCGTGATTCGTGGCCGAGAAAGAAGAAACGACCCATGAGGTCATTGATCCAAAAGCTGTTGAGCCGCCTGAAGCTTGCGCCCGACGACCTGTTGCGCGATGCCGTCTATCGACGTCTGTGGTCGTCGATCCTGATCAGCTCGCTTGGTGGGCAGGTCACGATGCTGGCCTTGCCGCTGACCGCGGTCATGCTGTTGCAGGCCACGCCAACGCAGATGGGCATGCTGACGGCGATGGAAATTGCGCCGTTCATCCTGTTCTCGCTGCCCGGTGGCGTGTGGCTGGACCGGGTGCGCAAGCTGCCGGTGTACATCGCCGGCGAAACGCTGCTCGCCTTCGCTGTGGCCAGCGTGCCGTTGGCCTGGTGGCTGGGCTGGCTCACGATGCCCTGGCTCTACGCCGTGGGCTTCTTCATCGGCACCGTGTTCACCGTTGCCGGCTCGGCTGCGCAGGTGGTGTTGACGCAGGTCGTCGCGCGCGATCGGCTGGTCGAGGCGCACGCGAAGAACTCGCTGGCGAGCTCGGGCGCCGAAGTGGCCGGCCCGGGCGTCGCGGGCGCGCTGATCCGCTTGCTTGGCGCGCCGGTGGCGCTGCTGGTCGACGCCTGTGCCTTGCTCGGCTCTGCGTTGATCCTGAGGGGTGTCCACGTCGAAGAAAATCGCGAGACGGCCGGGCGGAGGCGGGCGGCGTTCTGGGACGACCTGGTAGCGGGCCTGCGCTTCGTCATGCACCAGCGGCTGCTGGTCGCGCTGGCAACCTGCGTGGGTCTGCTGCAGATGTGCCACCACGCGGCGCTGGTCGTGCAGATCCTGTTCGCCACCCGCACGTTGGGCATGAGCGAGCAGGCCGTCGGCCTGAGCTATGTGGGCTTGGGGGTCGGCACGGTCGCCGCCAGCTTGCTGGGCGACCGGATCAGCCGCCGCCTTGGGCCGGGCCCGTGCCTGGTGCTGGGCTTCGCGATCACCGGCAGCGGTTGGGCGTTGCTGTCGATGGCGCCGGTCGGGCCGTGGGGCGTGGCGGCGTTTGTCGTCATGCTGGGCCTGTTCGGCTTCGGCGCAGTGCTGGTGTTCATCAACTTCCTGGCCCTGCGTCAGGCAGTGACCCCGGAGCCTTTGCTTGGTCGCATGACCAGCACGATGCGCTGGCTGACGCTGCTGCCGGCCGGCCCCGGCGCCTTGCTGGGCGGCTGGCTGGGCGAGCACATCGGGCTGCGCGCGGCGCTGGCGTTTTCGGGGATCACCGCGATGCTGCTGGCGATCGGTGCCTGGCAGTGGGCCACCATCCGTGGTGTGCGCAGCCTTCCGGAGGCCATCCGCGTGCGTGGCACCGAGGCGCTGGCCGAAGGCACGACCTGAAACGAAAGCAGCCGGCGATGGACTCGCCGGCTGCTTCCTTTCCGCGCTGCTACTGGGGCGCGAACGCGTCGACTGCGTCCGTGATGATCCCGTCGATGCCCATGGCCAGCAACTGCTGCGCCGGCGCCGGGTCGTTGACGGTATAGACCAGCGCCCGCAGCCCGCAGCCGTGCAGGTGCTGAACCAGCGCTGCGTCCATCAGGTGGTAGTTGGTGATGGCGGCAACGCAGCCCAGCTGCTGGGCCACGGCCACCCAGTTCGGCCAGTGGGTGTCGACCAGCAGCGCTCGGGCCAGGCCCGGCGCCGTCTGGCGCGCGCCGTCCAAGGCTTCGGGCCGGAACGACGACAGCAACGGCGGCATCAAATCACCGGCCCAAAGCCGCTCGACTTCTGCGGCCACGAGGCGGCCGGTGCGCTCCTCGTCGCCCTTGGTCGGCTTGATCTCAAGATCAAGCCAATAGCGATTGCGGCGCAAGAAGGTGGCCAGCGCCTGCAGGCTGATCGGCGGCTCCCCGGCGTATGCGCGGCTGTGCCAGCCGCCAGCGTCCAGTCGCGACAGCTCGCTCCACGGGCGATCGGCCGCGCGTCCGCGAGCGTTGGTCGTGCGGTCCAGCGTGCCGTCGTGCAGCAGGAACGGCACGTCGTCGGCCGCTAGCTTCACGTCGCATTCGAAGGCGCGGTAGCCATACGAAGCGCCGAGCCGGAACGCGGCCAACGTGTTTTCGGGCGCCAGCTTGCCCGCGCCGCGGTGCGCGATCCAGCGCGGGAAGGGCCACTCGGGCAGGGCCGACGGCGTGGGCGAAGCCGCAACGGCGGGAGCAACCATGCCTTCAGCCTGCAAGACGTTTGCCGGTGCCGCTGTCGAACCAGTGCAGGTGTTCAGGCGTCGCGGCCATCATCAACTGCTCACCGACCCGGGGCGGCGTCTCGGTGCTGGCCATGCGCAGCGTGAAGGCAGCACCACCCAACTTGCCGTGAACCAGGCGCTCGGCACCCAGCATCTCGACCAATTCCACCTGCAGCGGCCAGCCGCCTTGTGCGTGAGGCTCGGCGTGTTCCGGCCGCAGGCCCATCGTCACCAGGCCGTTGCGCGGCGCGCTGGGCGGCAGTGGCAGCAGCGTGTCACCGAGCTTGAAACCATCCGCGGTGGCTTCGCCCGCCAGCAGATTCATCGGGGGCGAGCCGATGAAGCTGGCGACGAAGGTGGTGGCCGGCCGCGCGTAGACCTCTTCGGGCGTGCCGATCTGTTCCATCACGCCGGCGTTCATCACGATCATGCGCTGTGCCAGCGTCATCGCTTCGACCTGGTCGTGAGTGACGAACAGCGAGGTGACCTTCAGCTCGGCGTGCAGCTTCTGGATCTCCAGCCGGGTCTGCGCGCGCAGCTTGGCGTCGAGGTTGGACAGCGGCTCGTCGAACAGGAAGACCTGCGGCTGCCGCACGATCGCGCGGCCCATCGCGACCCGCTGGCGCTGGCCGCCGGACAGCTGCCGCGGCTTGCGTTCCAGCAGGTGCGTCAGCTCGAGGATGCGGGCGGCCTTCTTGACGCGCTCGTCGATCTCGGCCTTCGGTCGCTTGGCGATCTTCAGCCCGTAGGCCATGTTGTCGTACACGCTCATGTGAGGGTACAGCGCGTAGTTCTGGAACACCATTGCGATGTCGCGTTCGGCCGGCTCCAGCTCGTTCACGACGCGCGGCCCGATTGCGATCTCGCCGCCGGTGATCTCTTCGAGGCCGGCCACCATGCGCAGCAGCGTGCTCTTGCCGCAGCCGGAAGGGCCGACGATGACGATGAATTCGCCGTCGGCGATTTCGGCGTTGACGCCGTGGATCACCTTGTTGGTGCCGGCGCCGTGGCCATAGTGTTTTTCAACCTGCCTGAGGGAAATGCTTGCCATGCTATTTCTCGGAATCGACCAGGCCCTTGACGAACCATTTCTGCATCAGGATCACGACGAAGGCCGGCGGCAGCATCGCGAGGATGGCGGTGGCCATCACGACGTTCCACTCGACATACACCTCGCCGAAGATGGCGCGTTTGATGCCCAGCACCACCGGGTACATGTCCTCGCTGGTGGTCACCAGCAGCGGCCAGAGGTACTGGTTCCAGCCGTAGATGAACTGGATCACGAACAGCGCAGCAATCGATGTGCGCGACATCGGCACCAGCACGTCCTTGAAGAACCGCATCGGGCCGGCGCCGTCGATGCGCGCGGCTTCGACCAGCTCGTCCGGCACCGTGAGGAAGAACTGGCGAAACAAGAACGTGGCCGTGGCGGACGCGATCAGCGGCACCGTCAGGCCCGCATAGGTGTTCAGCATGCCGAGGTCCGACACCACCGCGTAGGTCGGCGAGATGCGGACCTCCACCGGCAGCATCAGCGTGACGAAGATCATCCAGAACACCAGGCCGCGGAACGGGAAGCGAAAGTAGACGATCGCAAACGCCGACAGCAGCGAGATCGCAATCTTGCCCACTGCAATGATCAGTGCGCTGACCAGGCTGACCCACAGCATCGGTGCAACCGGTGCGATCGTCGCGCCGCCGCTGGTCTTGCCGCCGAACAGCGCCAGCCGGTAGGTCTCGATGAAGTTGCTACCCGGCCGCAGCGACAGCGGGTGGCTGCTGGAGATCTGTTCGGCCGTCTGCGTGGAGCCGACGAAGGCGATGTAGACGGGGAAGACGACGATCAGCACACCGAGTATCAACACGATGTGCGACAGCAATGTGAGACCGGGCCGGCGCTCAATCATGTGAATCCTCAGAATGCGCGGTGCCGCCCCAGCCAAGTGGCGTGCGGCCGGTCCTCTGGACCGGCGCGGCCTGCAAGGCGCTGACCGGAAGGGAGCGTGGGGGCATCAATACTGCACGCGCTTCTCGACGAAGCGGAATTGCACGACCGTCAGCGCGACGACGATCAGCATCAGCACCACCGACTGCGCGGCCGAGCCGCCCATGTCCAGCGCCTTGAAGCCGTCGTAGTAGACCTTGTAGACGAGGATCGCAGTGTCCTTGCCCGGGCCGCCATGGGTGGCCGCGTCGACGATCGCGAAGGTGTCGAAGAAGGCGTAGACGATGTTGATCACCAGCAGGAAGAAGGTGGTCGGAGACAGCAGCGGGAAGACGATGGTCCAGAAACGCTGCCACGGCGTGGCGCCGTCGATCGTCGCGGCCTCGACCAGCGACGGCGGGATCGATTGCAACCCGGCGAGGAAGAACAGGAAGTTGTAGGAGATCTGCTTCCACACCGCCGCCATCACGATCAGCGCCATGGCATGGGTCGGGTTCAGCAAGTGGTCCCACTGGATGCCCACGGTCTGCAGCGCATAGGCCAGCACGCCATACGGCGAAGCGAACATCATCAGCCACAGCACGCCGGCCACCACCGGCGCGACCGCGTACGGCCAGATCAGCAGGGTCTTGTAGACCATCGCACCGCGGACCACCCGATTGGCCATCACGGCCAGCAGCAGGGCGATGGCCAGGCCGCTCGCGGCCACCAACAGCGAGAACACCGCGGTGGTCTTGAACGAATCGAGGTAGCTGCTGTCGTTCCACAGGCGCTCGAAGTTCTCGGCCCCGACGAATTCGACCGAGGTGCCGAAAGCGTCTTGCTGCAGCACGCTCTGGTACAGCGCCTGCGCGGCGGGCCAGAAGAAGAACACCAGCACGACCGCCATTTGCGGGGCGATCAGCAGCCAGGGCAGCCAGCGGGAACGGAAACGGACGCGTTTTTCCATCGGCGGTCTTCAGCGCGGATGGGCATGAGCGCCCACCCGGTCCGGCGAACTCACGGCCTGGCCGATTTCTCGAAGCGCTCCAGCTGCTCGTTGCCGCGCTTGATCGCGGCGTCGATGGCTTCCTTCGGCGTCTTCTTGCCGGACCAGACGCCTTCCATCTCCTCATCGACGATGGTCCGGATCTGCACGAAGTTGCCCAGGCGCACGCCGCGCGACTTGTCGGTGGTCTTGCGGATCATCTGGGTCACCGAGACATCGGTGCCTGGGTTCTCCTTGTAGAAGCCCGACTTGTCGGTGAGCTCGAACGAGGCCTTGGTGACAGGCAGGTAGCCGGTGCGCTGGTGGCTCTTGGCCGCCACTTCGGGCTGCGACAGGTAGCTGAAGAACGCGGCCACCGCCTTGTATTCAGCCGGCTTCTTGCCGGACATCGCCCACAGGCTCGCGCCGCCGATGACGGTGTTCTGTGGCGCGCCGGTCACATCGGGGTAGTAGGGCAGGGTGCCGATGCCGGCGGCGAACTTGGCGTTGCGCTTGATGTTGCCATACAGCGCCGACGAGCCGGTCATCATCGCGCACTCGCCGGAAACGAAGACCGCATCCGCCGCGTTGCCGCGGCCCTTGTAGATGAACAGACCCTGCTTGGCCATGTTGGCCAGGTTTTCGATGTGGCGCAGGTGCAGCGGCGTGTTGAACGCCAGCCGCGTGTCCAGGCCGCCAAAGCCGTTGTTCTTGGTCGCGAACAGGGTGTTGTGCCAGGCCGAGAAGGTTTCCAGCTGCGTCCAGCTGATCCAGCTGGTCGTGAACGGGCACTTGTGGCCGCCGGCCTTGAGCTTGGCGGCGGCCAGGGCGACCTCGGGCCAGGTGGTGGGCGGCTTGTCCGGATCCAGCCCGGCGGCCTTGAAGGCATCCTTGTTGTAGTGGAAGACCGGCGTCGAGCTGTTGAACGGGAAGCTCAGCATCTGGCCGTTCGGCGCGGTGTAGTAGCCGGCCACGGCCGGCACGTAGGCGTCCTGGTCGAACTTCTGGTCGCCTTCCTTCATCACCTCGGCCACCGGCTTGATCGCACCCTTGCTGGCCATCATGGTGGCGGTGCCGACCTCGAACACCTGCAGGATGTGCGGCGCGTTGCCGGCGCGGTAGGCCGCGATGGCCGCCGTCATCGACTCATCGTAAGAGCCCTTGAAGGTCGGCGTGACCTTGTAGTCCTTCTGGCTGGCGTTGAAATCCTTGGCCAGGTCGTTGACCCACTCCCCCAGCGCGCCGCCCATCGAGTGCCACCACTGAACTTCGACCTGGGCCTGGGCAGAGCCGGCAGTGGCGAGCAGGGCCGAAGCAAGGGTGGCGGCAAGCAATGGACGCATGGAGTCTCCAAAGTGGTGAAGGGGCAGGCCGGCAGTGTGGCCGGCCCATGTGACAGTCCGGTTTCTGTCACAAGCCCATGCACCGTGGCAAGAGGGCAAGCCCTCGCGTGGTGCGCGGCGGACGCCGACGCGCTGGGCATGGCAGGCCCGACAAGCCGGGCAACTGCCACCGCCCCGCCGCGCCGCTGCCCTTGCGGATCCTGGGGATTGGTGGCCCTGCGGTAACATCCCTGCTGCGTCACACCCTGGCGCTCCCGCGTGTGATCACCATTCTCGGCGGGATGGCCTCCCCCAAGGCCTGACCGCCGGCTCGCCCCAGGCCGATGAACGCTCCTATCCCCGTGAACCTGCAGGCGACTGCCCTGCAGACGACCGACGCCGACGCGCCCCGTCTGCGCGAGATTCCGTACAACTACACGTCGTTGTCCGATCGCGAGATCGTGCAGCGGTTGCTGGGTGAGCGCGCCTGGGCGATCCTCGACCGGCTGCGCGAAGAGCGCCGTACCGGGCGCTCGGCCCGCATGCTGTACGAAGTGCTGGGCGACATCTGGGTCGTGCAGCGCAACCCGTACCTCGAAGACGACCTGCTGGACAATCCGAAGCGGCGGGGCTTGCTGATTGCCGCATTGCAGCACCGGCTGGCCGAGGTCGAGAAGCGGCGCACGCCGGCCGACGACGCCCAGCGCGATGCTCATGTCGGCGAGTTGCTGGCGGCGGCCCGCGATGCGGTGGAGCGTTTTGCCAGGCGCTTTTCCGAGGTGTGGGACCTGCGCCAGCGCACGCGCAAGGTGCTGGGCAAGCACACGGCGAAGGACAACATCAAGTTCGACGGCCTGTCGCGCGTGTCGCACGTGACCGACGCGACCGACTGGCGCGTCGAGTACCCGTTCGTTGTGTTGACGCCCGATACCGAGGCCGAGATGGCCGGCTTGGTCAAGGCCTGCATCGAGCTCGACCTGACGATCATCCCGCGCGGCGGCGGCACCGGCTACACCGGCGGTGCCGTGCCGCTGACGTGGAAGAGCGCGGTCATCAACACCGAGAAGCTCGAAGCGATGACCGAGGTCGAGCTGGTCGCCTTGCCGGGCGTCGAGAAGCCCGTGCCGACCATCTGGACCGAGGCCGGTGTGGTCACCCAGCGTGTGGCCGACGCGGCTGAGCGTGGCGGCCATGTGTTCGCGGTCGATCCGACCTCGGCCGAGGCCAGTTGCGTCGGCGGCAACGTCGCGATGAACGCGGGTGGCAAGAAGGCGGTGCTGTGGGGGACCGCGCTCGACAACCTGGCCAGCTGGCGGATGGTGACGCCGCAAGCGACCTGGCTCGAGGTGGTGCGGCTGAACCACAACCTGGGCAAGATCCACGATGTCGAGGTGGCGAGCTTCGAGTTGCGCCACTTCGATGCCTCGGGCAAGAAGCTCGAGCGCACCGAGCGGCTGGACATTCCGGGCCGTGTCTTCCGCAAGGAAGGGCTGGGCAAGGACGTCACGGACAAGTTTCTCGCCGGCCTGCCAGGCATCCAGAAAGAGGGCTGCGATGGGCTGATCACCTCGGCCCGCTGGGTCGTGCACCGCATGCCCGCGCACACCCGCACCGTCTGCCTCGAGTTCTTCGGCAACCCGAAGGACTGCGTGCCGTCGATCGTCGAAATCAAGGACTTCATGTTCGACGAGATGAAGCGCCCGGGCGGCGCCATCCTCGCCGGGTTGGAGCACCTGGACGATCGTTATCTGAAGGCGGTGGGCTACGCAACCAAGAGCAAGCGCGCCGGCCTGCCGAAGATGGTGCTGGTGGGCGACATCGTCGGCGACGATGCCGATGCGGTCGCGCGGGCCACCAGCGAGGTGATCCGCCTGGCCAACGGCCGCTCGGGCGAAGGCTTCGTGGCTGTCTCCCCCGATGCGCGCAAGAAATTCTGGCTCGATCGCAAGCGCACCGCGGCGATCAGCAAGCACACCAACGCCTTCAAGGTCAACGAAGATGTCGTGATCCCGCTCGAGCGCATGGGCGAATACACGCTGGGCATCGAGCGCATCAACATCGAGCTGAGCCTGCGCAACAAGCTGGCGCTGGTCGACCGGCTGGAAGATTTCTTCCTGCACGGCAAGCTGCCCTTGGGCAAGACCGACGATGCCGGCGAGATCCCCAGCGCCGAGTTGCTGGAAGACCGGGTGCAGCAATCGTTGGCGCTGCTGCGCGAGGTGCGTGCACTGTGGCTGGGTTGGCTGCAGGGGCTGGACGTGGTGCAAGCCGACATCCAGCGCAGTTTCTTCGACCAGATCCAGGACGGTTCGTTGCGCGCTTCGTGGAAGCGGCAGATCCTGAAGCCGTTCCAGTCGCTGTTCGCCGGTGCGGCCTTTACGCCGTTGCTCGAAGAGTGCAAGCGTATCCACCAGGAGGTGCTGAAGGGCCGCGTCTGGGTGGCACTGCACATGCACGCCGGCGACGGCAATGTGCACACCAACATCCCCGTCAACTCCGACAACTACGAGATGCTGCAGACCGCGCACGAGGCGGTCGCGCGCATCATGGTGCTGGCCCGTTCGCTCGACGGCGTGATCTCCGGCGAACACGGTATCGGCATCACCAAGCTCGAGTTCCTGACCGACGACGAGCTGGCCAACTTCACCGCCTACAAGCAGCGCGTGGACCCCGAAGGTCGCTTCAACAAGGGCAAGCTGCTGCGCGGGGAAGCCTTGCAGCGCCTGGGCGACGACGTGCATGCGGCCGATCTGTCGCGCGCCTACACGCCCAGCTTCGGGCTGATGGGGCACGAGTCGCTGATCATGCAGCAGAGCGACATCGGCGAGATCGCGAACTCGGTCAAGGACTGCCTGCGCTGCGGCAAGTGCAAACCGGTCTGCGCCACGCACGTGCCGCGCGCCAACCTGCTGTACAGCCCGCGCAACAAGATCCTCGCGACTTCGCTGCTGGTCGAGGCCTTCCTCTACGAAGAGCAGACGCGCCGCGGCGTGTCGATCAAGCACTGGGAAGAGTTCGAGGACGTGGCCGATCATTGCACGGTCTGCCACAAGTGCTTGTCACCCTGTCCGGTGAAGATCGACTTCGGCGACGTGTCGATGAACATGCGCAACCTGCTGCGCAAGATGGGGCAGAAGACCTTCCGCCCCGGCAATGCGGCGGCGATGTTCATGCTCAACGCGACCAACCCGCAGACCATCAAGTTCGCCCGCACGGCGATGGTGGGCGTGGGCATGAAGGCCCAGCGCATCGCGCACGATGTGCTGAAGCTCGCCGCCCGCAAGCAGACCAGCGCACCGCCGGCCACGGTGGGCAACGCGCCGATCAAAGAGCAGGTCATCCACTTCATCAACAAGAAGATGCCGGGCGGCCTGCCGAAGAAGACGGCGCGGGCCCTGCTGGACATCGAGGACAAGCACTACGTCCCGATCATCCGCGACCCGGCATCGACGACGGCCGAGACCGAAGCGGTCTTCTACTTCCCCGGCTGCGGCTCGGAGCGTTTGTTCAGCCAGGTCGGCCTGGCGACCCAGGCGATGCTGTGGCAGGCCGGAGTGCAGACGGTGCTGCCGCCGGGTTACTTGTGCTGCGGCTACCCGCAGCGCGGCTCGGGCCAGTTCGACAAGGCCGAGAAGATCATCACCGACAACCGGGTGCTGTTCCACCGCGTGGCCAACACGCTGAACTACCTGGACATCAAGACGGTGGTCGTGTCCTGCGGCACTTGCTACGACCAGCTGCAGGGCTACAAGTTCGAAGAGATCTTCCCCGGCTGTCGCATCATCGACATCCACGAGTTCCTGCTCGAAAAGGGCATCACGCTGCCTGGCGGCGGCACCTACCTCTACCACGACCCCTGCCACAGCCCGATGAAGCTGCAGGAGCCGATGAAGACGGTCAAGGCGCTGATGGGCGATGGCGTGGTCAAGAGCGAACGCTGTTGCGGCGAGTCCGGCACGCTGGGCGTCAGCCGGCCGGACATCGCGACCCAGGTGCGCTTTCGCAAGGAAGAAGAGCTGCGCAAGACCGAAGCGCAGCTGCGCGGCTCCGGCGCGGTGGGTCCGAAGGACGACCTGAAGATCCTCACGTCCTGCCCGAGCTGCCTGCAGGGCCTGTCGCGCTATGGTGACGACCTGCAGAACGGCCTGCTCGAAGCCGACTACATCGTCGTCGAGATGGCGCGCAAGATCCTGGGCGAAGACTGGATGGAGCGCTATGTCGAGCGCGCCAACGCCGGCGGCATCGAGCGGGTACTGGTCTGATGGCGGCGGTCGCAGGGTGCGAGCTGTGCGCCGCCGGCGCTTCGGCCGCTTGGGCCGAAGTCGCTGCCGATGCGCGGCTGCGCGTGGTGCGGGTGCTGGATGCACCGGAGTTTCCAGCCTTTTACCGCGTGATCTGGCGCGACCACGTGGCCGAACTGAGTGACCTGTCGGACGATGACCTGGCCCACTGCCTGGGGGTGGTGGTGTCGGTGGAGCGCGTGTTGCGCGATGAACTGGCGCCGACCAAGATCAACCTGGCAGCGCTCGGCAACATGGTGCCGCACCTGCACTGGCACGTGATTGCCCGCTTTGATTGGGACAGCCACTTTCCGCAGCCGATCTGGGGCGCGCGCCAGCGCGAGCCGTCGCCGCCTGCGGGCGTGCGCTTGCGCCAGCCGCTGAACAAGCTTGACGAGTTGATCCGGCACTCGGTGGCAACCATGACGCGGGGCTTGGGTAGCATCGGGGGGTAGCGCGCGTTCGCGCTGCGGCCTCTTTCTCTTGCCTGCACCCGCCATGATCCGCGTTGCCACTGCCTTGCTTCTTGCCCTGACCCTGGTTGCCTGCGGGGGCTCGGACGGGTCGACCGACCTCGGTGACAACGCGGATATTTCGGTCAACAGCAGCGGAACAGCCGAGGTTCATGCCGGCGAGAGCATGAGCTTCGTTGTCACGGTGGCCAACGAAGGGCCGGCGGAGGCGACCGACGTGGCGCTGACGCACCACCTCAGCGGCCCGGCCACATTCGGCAGCATCACCTGCGTATCGACCGGCGGGGCCTCCTGCCCAGCCGCGCTGGGCCAGTCGATGACGGTGGACAGTTTGCCGGCGGGTGGCGGCCTGGTGTTCCGTATTGGTGTATCGAGCGCGGCCGACCAGATCGGGTCGGTGACCAGCTCGATGACAGCCGTGGCGGCCGCTGACGAGAACCATGCCAACGACACCGGCGAGTCGACGACCACCGTGCTGGATCTGCGCAATGGCACCTACACGGCGTACGGCAGCAACGGCAGGCAATACGCGCTGACGCTCGATTTCAACCGGATGACCTACCGGATGGCGGGCCTGCAGATGGACAAGTCGGGCAACTTCATGCGAGACGCCGATGGCCTCAGCTACGTGTTTGAAGGCACCGCACGCTTTCGCATGGCGCAAGACCTGGTCGTCGGCGGCTTCAATTTCGATCTGAAGGACAGCGGCCACGTCTACGACCATGGTGTGCGGCCCTTTGTCGGCGCCCGCGTCTTCAACACCGATTTGCCCGGGTTGGCCGGAAAGAGCTTCAATGTCCTGGGTGTGAACCTGCGTCGCAACGACGTGCCGGAGTCCGCCGCCGTGCCGTCGACCTTCGGCGACGGCGTGCTGCGCAGCTGCCGGGCGCCGTTGCCGATCCGGGTTGACCAGTGCCCGGCCGACTTCCTGTACACCTACACCTTGACCGTGCGAGGCACCGAAATCACCGGCGTGGATCGGGACCATGGAGACCTCATCAACTTCCGCATGGCCCAATCCGGCGACTTGCTGGTCCTGTTGCGTGCCGAGGACGCCGCCGATTCGACCAGCCGCAATTTCCGCGTCGGCCTGGCTGACACCGTCGGGCTGGCCGGTGGCAGTTTCGCCACCAGCAACACCGACAGCGCCTGGGGCACGACGACGCTGACCGATGCGCGCTACGCCTTCACCGGCACGCTCACCGACGGCAGCGCCGTCAGCGATGCGGCCGACCTGGTGCCGCTGAGCGATGCCGGTCCGACCGGCTTGCGCCGCGGCAACCGGACCAGCGATGCCGCCCCGATCTACCTGGGCCAGAACGACGCGCTGATGCTGATGGTGGGCGCTGCCGACGGATTGGCCGAGGGCGTCATGGACATTGGCCTGCGCTGAGCACAGGCTGTCGAGCACGATGACCACCGCTGCACACCAACCCCAACCCACCGGTCTCACCGTTCACCAAAGCTCTCGAGTCCTCGAGATCACTTTTGACGATGGGCGCACGTTCCGCATCCCGTTCGAGCTGATGCGGGTCTTTTCGCCGTCTGCCGAGGTCCAGGGCCACGGGCCCGGCCAGGAAGTGCTGCAGACCGGGAAGCGCAACGTAGGGATCGACGCGATCGAGCCGGTTGGCCACTATGCGGTCCAGCCCCATTTTTCCGATGGGCACGACACAGGCATCTTCACCTGGGAGTTGCTGTACCGTCTGGGGGCAGAGGAAGCCGACTACTGGGCGCGCTACGAGCAAAGACTCAAAGAGGCCGGGGTGGAACGCGATTTGCCGATGCCCGCCAAGGGCGGCGGAACATGCGGTCACCACTGACCTGAACAGGAATGCCAGCATCCGGGCTGGAGGGAACAGATGTCTCAAACCCATTTCGGTTACCAACGCGTCGACGAGGGCGAGAAAGCCCAGCGCGTCAAAGGCGTGTTCGATTCGGTCGCGTCGAAATACGACGTGATGAACGACCTGATGTCCATGGGCATGCACCGCGCATGGAAGGCCTACACCGTGGCGGTGGCCAACCTGCGCGAAGGCGACAGGGTGCTGGACATCGCGGGCGGCACCGGCGATCTGGCCAAAGCCTTTGCACGGCAGGTCGGGCCCAGCGGCCAGGTGGTCCACACCGACATCAACGAGGCCATGTTGCGCACCGGGCGCGACCGGCTGCTCGACGATGGGCTGGCGCTGCCCACCTCGATTTGTGACGCCGAGCAACTGCCGTTTCGCAACGGCAGCTTCGATCTCGTCAGCGTCGCCTTCGGCCTGCGCAACATGACCCACAAGGAGCAGGCGCTGGCGGAAATGGCACGGGTGCTGCGCGAAGGCGGCCGGCTGTTGGTGCTCGAGTTCTCCAAGGTCGCCGCGCCGCTGCAGAAGCCGTACGACTGGTACTCGTTCAAGGTGCTGCCGAAACTGGGCCAGTGGGTGGCCGGCGATGCGGACAGCTACCGTTACCTGGCCGAGTCGATCCGCATGCACCCGGACCAGGCGACCCTGAAATCGATGATGAAGACCGCCGGCTTCGGCCATGTGGACGTGCACAACTTGACCGGCGGCGTGGTGGCCCTGCACGTCGGCATCAAGTGTTGACGCCGCGCCGCGGCCGGCAGCAAGCCACCTTCGGCGGGTGGCAGGCGTTGGGCTTGATGTCTGCCTTTGCACCCAGCGAGCTGACCGGCGTGCCGAGTTTCGTCGAACCGGTGTTGGCGGTGTGGATGATGATCTGGCAAAACGCCCGCCAGGCCTACCCCTCGATGAGCCCGCTGTCGCTGCTGCGTCGCGTGCGCTTCGCCTGGCAGGCCTGGACGCACCGCCGCGAATGGCGTGCGCTGCGCCACGTGCCGCCGCAGTCCCAACTGGGCAAGGTCATGCAGGCGCGCAAGAACATGGTCCACATCCTGGCGTGGCCTTACCTTCACCGCGCGTGGTCGATCCGTCATCGCGTCGAGACCGTGGTCTCGCACTACCGCCACATTGAACGTCAGCCGTGGTTGCAGGTGCCCATCGGCACGCGGGAGCTGCTGGCCACGATCGGCGCGGCCGAAGAGGGCTTGTCGCTGCAACTGGACCAACCCGATTGGATGGCGCAGGAGGGTGAACTCACGCTGAGCCTGTTCGAAGGCAACATGCGGCTGTACTCGGTCGCGTTCTCGATCGGTCGCCGCAAAGGCCAGCCGACGATGTACCTCGGCGCCATCCAGGGCCGCTCGACCGAAGGCATCAGCGAGCGCTACGCCGAGCTGACCAAGCGCCTGCACGGATGCCGCCCGCGCGATCTGGTGCTGCTGGCCACGCTGTTCCTGGCCGAGGCAATGGGCATCGAGCGTGTCCATGCGATCAGTGATTTCTACCGTCATCATCGCCATGCGCGGATATTCGCGCGCTACGACAAGAACATCCCGACCGCCGACTACGACGAGATCTGGCGCGATCGTGGTGGTGTCGAAACGGTCGACGGTTTCTTCGCGATCGAGACGGCCTTCAACCCTCGTCCGCTGGACAGCATTCCTGCCAAGAAGCGCGCGATGTATCGCCGCCGCTACGACATGTTGACCCAGCTGCGCCAGCGCATTCAAGCGGTGGCAGCGGCCAATCGGCCTCCTGCACAATTGCAGAGCGAACCGGCACTTTGACCTGCGGCCGGGCGCTGCCCGACCCATGACCACTGTTCTGTTGACCGGCGCGACCGGTTACATCGGCTCGCATACCTGGCTCGCTTTGCAGGCTGCGGGCTTCGCCGTCGTCGGCCTGGACGATTTCTCAAACAGTTCGCCCGAGGTGCTCAAGCGCTTGCACGAACTGGGCGGGGCCGCACCGGTGTTCGAGCGCGCCAGCGTCGCTGACGCCGCCGCCATGGAGGCGATCTTCAACCGCCACCGCATCGATGCGGTGGTGCACTTCGCCGCGTTCAAGGCGGTGGGCGAATCCGGCGAGCAGCCGCTGGCCTACTACGCCAACAACCTGGGCGGCCTGGTGACCACCTGCGAAGCGATGCGCCGGCATGGCGTGAAGACGATGGTCTTCAGCTCCAGCGCCACCGTCTACGGCGCCCCGCAATACCTGCCGTACGACGAGGCCCACCCGTTGTCGGCCATCAACGTCTACGGTCGCACCAAGCTCTATGGCGAGCAGATCCTGCGCGACCTCGAGGCGTCCGACCCGGCCTGGAAGATCGCGTGGCTGCGCTACTTCAACCCGGTCGGCGCGCACGAAAGCGGCCGCATCGGCGAAGACCCGCGGGGGGTGCCGAACAATCTGATGCCCTACGTGACCCAGGTCGCGGTGGGTCGGCGCGAGTTTCTGCAGGTGTTCGGTGGCGACTACGACACGGTCGACGGCACCGGCGTGCGCGACTACCTGCACGTGGTCGATCTGGCCGAAGGGCATGTCGCTGCGCTTCGCTACCTGCTCGATCAGCGTCAGTCGTTGACGGTGAACCTGGGTGCCGGGCGCGGCCACAGCGTGCTCGAACTGGTGCGCGCGTTCGAGCGCGCCAGCGGTCGCACCGTGCCTTACCGCATCGTCGATCGCCGGCCTGGCGACCTGGCCGGTTTCTGGGCCGATGCGACCCTGGCGCGCGAGAAGCTCGGCTGGCAGACCCGTCGTGATCTGGACACGATGTGCGCCGACAGCTGGCGCTGGCAGCAGGCCAATCCGAGCGGATTCGGCTGCTGACAGCCCACGCCGAGCGAGCCGCTGCCGCTGGTGCCGGCCGCAAGGCGCTGGCTGGATCAAGAGGCCCGGAGCAGCCTTTCGTTTCCTGGGTGGCGAGCCATGGACCGGCTCCTACAATCCGCTTCATGGCAAACCCTGTGACGGAGCTGCTGCTGCCCGCGGCGACCGACCGCTTCATCCTGCTGGCCAACCACGTGCTGCAAAGCGCGCCGGCGGCCACTGAGCGGCTGAAGACCCACGCCGGCCGCGTGCTGCGCATCGAGGTCGACAACTGGCGTGTGCCGTTGCCGCCGCCCCCGCCGCTGGCCTTGCGCATCACGCCGGCCGGCCTGTTCGAAGCAGCCGTCGTGGTCGGCGGCGCTGAACCCGAGGTAGACCTGCGTCTGCGGGTCGACGCCGCCCACCCGATGGACGCTGCCCGCCGCGTTGCCAGCGGCGAACTGCCGCCGCTGCAGATCGAAGGCGACGTGGCGCTGGCGTCGGACATGAACTGGGTCGTCGCCAACGTGCGCTGGGACATCGCGGCCGACATCGAGCGTGTCTTCGGCCCGCTGGTGGCCGGTGGCCTGGCCCAGGTGGGCGACAAGCTGGCGGCGACCGCGCGCACCTTGGCCCAGGGCGCAGCCAGCGTCTGGCGCAAGCCTTAGGGCTCGGCGGCCGCATGCGCTTCGTCCTGCGGCTGGTCCGCATCGTCTTCACGCTGCTGCGCTACGGCATCGACGAGCTGGCGCTGTCGGGCTTTCGCCAGCGCCGCATCCGTGCGCTGACCGGCGTGCTGACGCTGGGCCGCAGCTTCAGCCTGCCGCGGGGCGTGCGCCTGCGGATGGCGCTGGAGCACCTGGGCCCGATCTTCATCAAGTTCGGCCAGGTGCTGTCGACCCGGCGCGACCTGTTGCCGCTGGACGTGGCCGACGAACTGGCCAAGTTGCAGGACCGGGTGCCGCCGTTCCCGGCCGACCAGGCGCGGGCGATCATCGAGGCCGAGCTGCGCCGCCCGCTGGACACGGTGTTCGCGTTGTTCGACGACGTGCCGGTGGCCAGCGCTTCGGTGGCGCAGGTGCACTTCGCCACCTTGCTCGATGGCCGCGAGGTGGCCGTCAAGGTGCTGCGTCCCGGCATGTTGGCGGTGATCGACGACGACCTGGCGATCCTGCACATGCTGGCGCGCTGGGTCGAGCGCATCTCGGCCGATGGCCGGCGCCTGCGCCCGCGCGAGGTGGTGTCCGAATTCGACGTCTACCTGCACGATGAGCTCGACCTGGTGCGCGAGGCCGCCAACGCGGCGCAGCTGCGGCGCAACATGGCCGACCTGCCGCTGATCCTGGTGCCCGAGATGCACTGGGACCTGTGCACCCGCAACGTCTGCGTGATGGAGCGGATGAAGGGCCTGCCGGTCAGCCAGGTGGGCCGCTTGCGCGAGGCCGGCGTCGACATCAAGAAGCTGGCCCGCGACGGCGTCACGATCTTCTTCACCCAGGTGTTTCGCGACGGCTTCTTCCATGCCGACATGCACCCGGGCAACATCCAGGTCAGCGTCGCGCCGGCCACCTTCGGCCGCTACATCGCGCTGGACTTCGGCATCATCGGCACGCTGACCGACGCCGACAAGGAATACCTGGCGCAGAACTTCATCGCCTTCTTCCGCCGCGACTACAAGCGTGTGGCCCAGTTGCATGTCGAATCGGGCTGGGTGCCGCCGAACACCCGCATCGACGCGCTCGAGGGCGCGATTCGCGCGGTCTGCGAACCGCAGTTCGACCGGCCGTTGAAGGAGATTTCGCTCGGCCAGGTATTGATGCGCTTGTTCCAGACCTCGCGGCGCTTCAATGTCGAGATCCAGCCACAACTGGTGCTGCTGCAAAAGACGCTGCTGAACGTCGAGGGCCTCGGCCGCCAGCTTGATCCCGACCTGGATCTGTGGACGACGGCCAAGCCGTTCCTGGAACGCTGGATGGACGAGCAGATCGGGCCACGGGCGCTGTGGCGCCGCCTCCAGGACGAAGCGCCGCACTACGCCAAGCTGCTGCCCGAGCTGCCCCGCCTGCTGCACGATGCACTGTCGCATCGCGTCGCCGAGCGGCCGGACGAGCAGACCGCCGTGCTGACCGAGCTGCTACGTGAGCAGCGCCGCACCAACCGCTTGCTGGGTGGCCTGACCTGGGGCTTGCTGGGCTTCCTGGTCGGTGCGGTGGTCGCGCGCATCGTGCTGGTCAACCGGGGCTTCTGAGCACGGCGGCCGGTGTTGCCGGCCCGATAATGCCCGGCGCTGTGCAGCTGTTTATTGCTTCGAGCCCATGAACACCATCCTGATCACCTTTGTCGTGCTGTACCTGGCTGGCACCTTGGCGCTGGGCGTCTGGGCCGGCACGCGGATCAAGAACACCAGTGACTTCGCCATCGCCGGCCGAAGGTTGCCGCTGATCATGGTCGTCACAACCACCTTCGCCACCTGGTTCGGCGCCGAAACGGTGATGGGCATTCCGGCCAAGTTCGTGCAGAGCGGGCTGGGTGCGGTCGTCGAAGACCCGTTCGGCGCCGGCATGTGCCTGGTGCTGGTGGGCGCCTTCTTCGCTGCCAAGCTGTACCGCCAGAACCTGCTGACCATCGGCGACTTCTACCGCCAGCGCTACGGCAAGGGGATCGAGGTCTTCTGTTCCTCGGCCATCATCCTCAGCTACCTGGGCTGGGTGGCGGCGCAGATCACCGCGCTCGGGCTGGTGTTCTCGGTGCTGACCAACGGCGCGATGAGCGAGACCGCCGGCATGATCGTCGGCACGCTGGCGGTGTTGGTCTACGTCGTGATCGGTGGCTTCCTCGCCGTCGCCTGGACCGACTTCATCCAGATGATCGTGCTGGTGATCGGCCTGTCGATCATCGCGATCTTCGCCAGCGACCTGGCCGGCGGCTCCGACCAGGTGCTGGCGATGGCCAGCAATGCCGACCTGTTCAAGTTCCTGCCGCCACCGACCTTCACCGACATCGCGATGTTCGTCGGCGCCGCGTTGACGATGATGCTGGGCAGCATCCCTCAGCAGGACGTATTCCAGCGCGTGATGTCGGCCAAGGACGAAAAGGCCGCTCGCCGGGGCGCGATGATCGGCGGCGTCAGCTACATCCTGTTCGCCTTCGTACCGATGTTCATCGTCGCCAGCGCGGTGGTGGTGATGGGCGACAGTGCGCTGGACATGGCGCAGAACGACTACCAGCGCCTGCTGCCAACCTTTGTGCTGACGAAGATGCCGCTGATCATGCAGATCCTGTTCTTCGGCGCGCTGCTGTCGGCGATCAAGAGCACCTCGTCGGCCACGCTGCTGGCGCCGTCGACCAGCTTCGTCGAAAACATCCTGAAGAACCTGCGCCCGGGCATGAAGGACCGCGAACAGCTGCTCGCAATGCGGGTGACGATCGTCATCTTCGCCGGCCTGGTGTTGTTGTACGCGATCGCGATGAAGGGCACGCCGATCTACGACTTGGTGTCGGCCGCCTACCAGGTCACCCTGGTCGGGGCCTTCGTGCCGCTGGTGATGGGCCTGTACTGGAAGCGTGCCAGCACCCAGGGAGCGATCCTGTCGCTGGTGCTGGGCATCGGCACCTGGCTGGTGTTCTTCCCGCAGGTGTCCACGTTGGGCGAGCACTTCCCCGGCCAGTTGGCGGGGCTGCTGGCGGCGCTGGTGGGCATGGTTGCCGGCTCGCTCGCACCCCAGGTGTTGAAGAGCCGGCACGAACAAGCTCAGACCCACGTCGCTTGAAAAATACACGGCCACGCTCTACATGAGGCGGTGCGCCGGGCGGGTGCCAGGAGGCACCCGCTTATAATTTCCTGTTTTGAATCAAGGGTTTGGTCATGCCTATTTACGCTTATCGCTGCGCGGCCTGCGGCCATTCGCGTGATGTGCTGCAAAAGTTGTCCGACTCGCCGCTGACGCAATGCCCGGCCTGCGGGGCCGAGCAATTCGCCAAGCAAATCACCGCCGCCGGCTTCCAGCTCAAGGGCTCGGGCTGGTACGCGACCGACTTCCGCAACAACAGCAGCGGCAGCGCTGCGGCCCCGGCCGCCAAGACCGACAGCCCCGCCGCCGGCGGCGATAGCGCGCCGGCGGCCGCCGCGAGCGCCAGCCCGGCCGCGGCCACGGGCGGCGGCACCCCCTGCGGCGGCTCCTGCGCCTGCCACTGAGTCGCCGGCCACGCCCGTCACGCCCCGGACCATCGCTTGAAAAAATACCTCATCGCCGGCCTGCTGACCTGGATGCCCCTGGCCATCACCATCTGGGTGTTGCTGTGGGTCCAGGGGCTGCTGGACGGCATGTTCAAGGGATTTCTGCGGCTCGCCCAGGCCGTGCTGCCGGTGGGCGCCGCCGAGACACTGCAGGCGCTGGGCCAATGGCCGGGCCTGGGTGTGGTGGTGATGGTGGCCCTGATGTTCATCACCGGCGTCTTCGTCACCAACCTGTTCGGTCAGTGGTGGCTGAAGCAGTGGGATGCGCTGATGAACCGCATTCCCATCGTCCGGTCGATCTACAGCTCGGTCAAGCAGGTCTCCGACACGCTCTTCTCCAGCAACGGCAACGCCTTTCGCGAAGCGGTGCTGGTGCAGTACCCGCATGCCGGCTCGTGGACGATCGCCTTCGTCACCGGCAAGCCCGGCGGCGAAGTGGCCGACAAGCTGCAGACCGAGCACGTCAGCCTGTACGTGCCGACGACCCCGAATCCGACCTCGGGCTTCTTCCTGATGATGCCGCGCTCGGCTGTCCACGCGCTGGACATGAGCGTCGACGAGGCCTTGAAATACATCATCTCGATGGGCGTGGTGGTGCCGCCATTGCACGCCACCCCGGCAGGCATCCTCCTGCCGGAGGGGGCCGACCCCAATCGGGCGGGCTGAGCAGCCGCCGCGTCCGGCGCTCAGTCCTGAGGGTTGACCACCCCGCCCCGACAGCCTTCAATCGCGGGTTCCACCGCATCCCCGCGCGCCGACGCTCATTCATGCGGGCGCGACCACAGACACCAAGAAGCACCGGAGTGCATCCATGAGAACCACCTACTGCGGCCTGGTCAGCGAAGCGCTGATGGGCCAGACCGTGACCCTGATGGGCTGGGCCCACCGCCGCCGCGACCACGGCGGAGTGATCTTCATCGAACTGCGCGACCGTGAAGGCCACGTGCAGATCGTCTGCGACCCCGATCGACCCGAGATGTTCAAGACGGCCGAAGGCGTGCGCAACGAGTTCTGCCTCAAGGTCGTCGGCCTCGTGCGCGCCCGCCCGGCCGACAAGGAGAACACCAACCTCGCCAGCGGCAAGGTCGAGGTGCTGTGCCATGAGCTCGAAGTGCTGAACCCGTCGGTCACGCCGCCGTTCCAGCTTGACGACGAGAACCTGTCGGAAACCACGCGCCTGACGCACCGCGTGCTGGACCTGCGCCGCCCGCAGATGCAGAAGAACCTGATGCTGCGCTACCGCGTCGCGATGGAGGTGCGCAAGTTCCTCGACGCGAACGGCTTCGTCGACATCGAAACCCCGATGCTGACGAAGAGCACGCCCGAAGGCGCGCGCGACTACCTGGTGCCCAGCCGCGTGCACGACGGCCACTTCTTCGCGCTGCCGCAGTCGCCGCAGCTGTTCAAGCAGCTGCTGATGGTGGCCGGCTTCGACCGCTACTACCAGATCACCAAGTGCTTCCGCGACGAAGACCTGCGCGCCGACCGCCAGCCCGAGTTCACGCAGATCGATATCGAGACCTCGTTCCTGAACGAGGAAGAGATCCGCGGCATGTTCGAAGGGATGATCCGCACGGTGTTCCGCAACACCATCGGCGTCGACCTGCCGGGCTACCCGGTGATGACCTACGCCGACGCGATGCACCAGTACGGCTCGGACAAGCCCGACCTGCGCGTCAAGCTCAAGTTCACCGAGCTGACCGATGTGATGAAGGACGTCGACTTCAAGGTCTTCTCGACCCCAGCCACGACCAAGGGCGGCCGCGTCGTCGCGCTGAAGGTGCCCGGCGGCGGCGAGATGAGCCGTGGCGAGATCGATGGTTACACCGAGTTCGTCAAGATCTACGGCGCCAAGGGCCTGGCGTGGATCAAGGTCAATGACGTTGCCAAGGGCCGCGAGGGCCTGCAATCGCCGGTGGTGAAGAACCTGCACGACGCGGCGCTGGCCGAGATCATCGCGCGCACCGGTGCCTGCAACGGCGACCTGATCTTCTTCGGCGCCGACAAGGCCAAGGTCGTCAACGATGCGATCGGCGCGCTGCGCGTGAAGGTCGGCCACAGCGAGTTCGGCCGCACCCATGGCCTGTTCGAGGACAAGTGGGCGCCGCTGTGGGTGGTCGACTTCCCGATGTTCGAGCATGACGAGGAAGGCGACCGCTGGAACGCGGTACACCACCCGTTCACCGCGCCGAAGGACGGCCACGAGGACCTGATGGACACCGACCCTGGCGCCTGCATCGCCAAGGCCTATGACATGGTGCTGAATGGCTGGGAGCTCGGCGGCGGCTCGGTGCGTATCCACCGCGCCGAGGTGCAGAGCAAGGTCTTCAGCGCGCTGAAGATCGGCCCGGAAGAGGCGCAGCAGAAGTTCGGCTTCCTGCTCGACGCGCTGCAGTACGGCGCGCCGCCGCACGGTGGCCTGGCCTTCGGCCTGGACCGCATCGTCACGATGATGACCAAGGCCGATTCGATCCGCGACGTGATCGCCTTCCCGAAGACCCAGCGGGCCCAGTGCCTGCTGACCGGCGCGCCGAGCGCGGTCGACGAGAAGCAGCTGCGCGAGCTGCACATCCGGCTGCGCAACGCGGTGGCAGCGGGCTGATCGAGCCGGTTCGCTTGACGCCATAGGGCCCCTCGGGGCCCTTTTTCATGCTGGCCGAGGCACGGTGCTTGGTCGCCGGGATCCTGGCACAGGGTCGGCGCAGCGGCGACGCCACGGCAGCCACCCGCGGCACCGCATGGCCAGGCCCGGCTGCACTACCATCGATGCATGCAAGCTGATGCCGTGGCGGGCCCGTTCAAGATCCCCGAGTCGGTGCTCGTCGTCATCCACACACCGGCCTTGGAGGTGCTGCTGATCGAGCGCGCCGATGCCCCGGGTTTCTGGCAAAGCGTGACCGGCTCGAAAGACCTGGTCGACGAACCGTTGGCACTCACTTGCGCCCGCGAAGTGGCCGAAGAAACCGGCATCATGATCGGCAGCGCCGCGGTGCCGGCCGATGCGCTGGTTGACTGGAACCTCGCCAACCACTACGAGATCTACCCTCGTTGGCGGCATCGCTATGAACCAGGCGTGACCCACAACACCGAGCATGTCTTCGGCCTGACCGTGCCGGCGGGCACGCCGGTTCGCCTGGCGCCGCGTGAACACACGGGCCACTGCTGGCTGCCATGGCGCGAGGCGGCCGATCGCTGCTTCTCGCCGTCCAACGCCGAGGCGATCCTGCTGCTGCCACGGTTCGTCGGGGTACCGCAAACATGAACAGCCGCGTGACGCGCCCCGGGGGCCTCGGCCCCAGCACCGTCTACAGCACCCAGGTGCTGCGCGTGGCGACCTACAACATCCACAAGGGCGTGCGGGGCATGGGGCTGCGCAAGCGGCTGGAGATCCACAACCTCGGCCTGGGCATCGAGGCGCTGGACGCGGACCTGGTGTTCCTGCAGGAGGTGCGCCTGTTCCACGCCCGAGAGGCGCGCCACTTCGACCAGACCCACCTCGGTTGGCCCGATGGCGGCCAGGCCGAATTCCTGGCACCGCAGGGCTATGAATCAGCCTACCGCACCAACGCGGTCACCCGCCACGGCGAACATGGCAATGCCCTGTTGTCGCGCTGGCCGATCGGCGACATCGGCCACCACGATGTGTCGGACCATCGCTTCGAGCAGCGTGGCTTGTTGCACGTACCGGTGACCTGGCAGGGCCTGAAGTTCCACGCCGTGGTGGCCCATTTCGGCTTGATCCACTCCAGCCGGGTGCGGCAGGTGCAGCGTCTGGCCGAGTTCATCGCGGCCGAGGTGCCGGACGGCGAGCCGGTGCTGGTGGCAGGCGACTTCAACGACTGGGGCGAGCGGCTGGACGGCCTGATGGTGGACGCCGGCTTGCAGCGCGCCATCGCGCCCGCGGGCCAGCCGGGTGCCCGCGTCACCTTCCCGTCACGCGTCCCGGTGTTTGCGCTGGACCGCGTCTACATGCGCGGCTTTCGTTGCCTGTCGACGATGGTGCCGCGTGGCGCGGCCTGGGCCCGCATGTCCGACCATTTGCCGCTGGTGGTGGAGCTGGAGTCCGCGTGACTGGGACCAGCGACGAGGGGCGCAGCCACCCCGCGGCCTGGTATGCGTTGCCCCAGCCCCAGTTCCTCGGTGGCAACGACGCGCAGTTGCTGCGCGGTGGCGACGAGTACTTCCCCGCGCTGATCGCTGCCATCGACGCGGCGCTGCACGAGGTCTGGCTGGCCACCTACATCTTTCACCATGACACCGCGGGCGAAGGCGTGGCCCGGGCGCTGGTTCGGGCCTCGCGCCGCGGCGTGCGGGTGCGGCTGGTGGTCGATGGGTTCGGTACCCACCGTGCGTTGCCGCAGCTGCAGCGCTGGCTGGCCGGCAGCGGGGTGTCGCTGGCTGTCTTCCGTCCCGTCGAGCGCTGGTGGAACTGGTTTCAGCCCGGCCAGCTGCGGCGCCTGCACACCAAGCTGTGCGTGGTCGATGGCACGCACGGTTTCGTTGGCGGCATCAACATCATCGACGACCGCAATGACCTGAGCCACGGCTTCGGCGACGCGCCGCGGCTGGACTTCGCGGTGGCGCTGCGGGGCCCGGTGGTCGCACCGATCGAGCAGACGGTGCGCGCGATGTGGACCCGTGCGGTCTTCGGCCACGACTGGCGGGCCGAGGTGCTGTCGGTGGCGCGCAGCGCCGAGCCGTTGACGCAGGCGCGGCGCCTGCTCAGCCGGCTGCGCATCCTGCCCGCGCAGGCCCCACCCAGCGTCGATGACCCGCACCCGGTGCGTGCGGCCTTCCTGGTGCGCGACAACCTGCGCCAGCGGCGCTCGATCGAGCGGGCCTACATCGAGTCGATCCGCAACGCGGTGCGGCGGGTCGACCTGGTCTGCCCCTACTTCTACCCGGGTCGCTCGTTTCGTCGCGCCTTGATCAAGGCGGCGCGCCGAGGCGTTCGCGTTCGCCTGCTGCTGCAAGGCAAGGTCGACTACCGCTTTGCCGGCTTGGCGGCGCGGGTGCTGTACGACGAGCTGCTGGCCGAAGGCGTGCACATCCACGAGTACCAGCCGGCCTTCCTGCATGCCAAGGCGGCGGTGGTCGACGAAGGCTGGGCCACGCTCGGCAGTTCGAACATCGACCCGCTGTCGCTGTTGCTGAACCTGGAAGCCAACGTCGCGATCCTCGACGAGGGCTTCGCCGCCGAGCTGGCACGGGCCTTCGAGACCGCGTTGGCACAGTCGCGCCAGATCACCGTGGCGCCCTTTCAGAAGGGTGCGTTCGCCGTGCTGGGCCGCGGCTTCGTGGCCTGGGTGGCGCATTGGTACCTGCGCATGGCGGGCTTGAGCGGGCGCTACTGAGCAGGCCCTGCCGGGCCCCGGCCTGGCGGCATGAGCAGCTCGGTATCCCCACGGTGAATGACGCAGCGCGCGGGGCGCAGCCTGCTCAACGAGCGCCCACAGTAAAGTCGGCGCCTCGCGAAGGAGCCACTGCCCGCCATGAACATCGAACACATCTTCCTTGCCACCGAGTCGGGTGGCCCGCAACAAGCGTGCGAGCGCATCTGCGTGCTCGCCGGCAAAGGCATCGAGGGCGATCGCTACTTCGACCGCCACGACGAGCCCGGGCAGAACCTGACGCTCATCGAAGCCGAAGAGATCGAGGCGTTCCTGAACGAGCATCAGCGTCCGATCGACCTGTCGGTCACGCACCGCAACCTCGTCACCCGCGGCGTGCGACTGAACGAACTGGTCGGGCGCGAATTCCTGGTCGGCGAGGTGCGCCTGCGCGGCGTCGAGCTGTGCGAGCCTTGCATGGGGATGGGGCAGGCCCTGGCCGGCGATTCGCTCACGCCGGCTCAGGTCGTCAAGCGCCTGGTGCAACGCGGGGGGCTGCGGGCCGACGTGCTCAGCGACGGGCTGATCGAACGCGGCGCGGTGCTGCGCCCACTGGGTTGAGCGGCCATGGCACGCAACATCGAGATCAAGGCCCGCATTGCCAGTGTGCAGCAGTTGCTGCCGCGTGCCGAAGCGCTGGCCGGACAGGTGCCGACGGAGATTCGGCAAGACGACACTTTCTTCGGCTGCCCGAACGGCCGGCTCAAGCTGCGCGCGTTTTCTGCCGAGCGCGGCGAACTGATCTTCTACCAGCGTGCCAACCAGCAAGGGCCGAAGGAATCGTTCTACATGCTTTCGCCGACCATGTCGCCCGACACGCTGCGCGAAGCGCTGACGCTGGCCTGGGGCCAGGTCGGTCGGGTGCGCAAGCGGCGCCTGCTGCTGCTCGTGGGACGCACGCGGGTGCACCTGGACGAGGTTGAAGGGCTGGGCGACTTCATGGAGCTCGAGGTGGTGCTGCGCGACGATGAGCCGGCCGATGCCGGCATACAGGAAGCCCATGCCCTGATGGCCCAACTGGGCATCGAACCCTCGGCCCTGGTCGAAGGCGCCTACCTTGACCTGCTGGCCCGGATCGACCCGGCATGAGCAGGACATGGCGCCGTCCGCCGGTCTCGCGCCGGCGACGATGCGGCGAAGCTGGCGGTGCATGGCGATGCCGATGCGCGCCGCTCTGACACGGCCAAAACCAGGGCATGCCTCTTGCCCAGTTGTCGCCGAGGAGGTAGAAGCAACTTGGCACAGTCACAAAAAGGCGCCGCATGATCTGGCCCGATTGGTCGATGGGGGGTGATTTCCTGAGGATCGCACTGCACCTGGTCGGCGCCTTGGCGGCCGGGGGTGTGATCGGCTTGGAGCGCAGCTTTCACGGCCGCCCGGCGGGGTTTCGCACCCACGCGCTGGTGGCGCTCGCGTCGAGCGTTCTGATGGCGGTGCCGATGTTCCAGGAACAGTGGCTGCCCACCGAGGCGCAGGAAAGCTTCCGCACCGACCCCACCCGCATGGCGCAGGGCATCATGACCGGTATCGGCTTCCTGGGCGCCGGGGTGATCTTCAAGGATGGTCTGTCGGTGCGCGGGCTGACGACGGCGGCGTCGATCTGGATCACCGCCGCGATCGGTATCCTGATCGGCATCGGCTTCTACGGCCCGGCGGCTTTCGCCACGATGCTGACGCTGCTGACACTGTCGTTGTTCCGCTGGATCGAGGACCGCTTGCCGTCGCACTACTACGCGCACCACTTCGTGCGCTTCCAGCGCGACCAGGTGCTGTCCGAGGCCGAGTTGCGGGCCTTCCTGAAGGGGCATGGCTTCGCGGTCGCGCAGATGAGCTACCGCGCGTACGACGACGAGCCCAACTTCGAGTACCGCATGGTGCTGCGGACTTCGCGGCAGCAAAACATCCCCAAGCTGGCCGCGGCGTTGCGTGAACGCACCGACGTGCGTGCATTCCGAATCTCGCCGACCGGTGACTGACCGGTGGGTTCAACTGGAGAAGTTCCATGGCCGCGCGCCGCACCCGTTCCAAGGCTGCATTGGCCACCCAGGCCACCGAGCTGGCGCTCGCGGTGCCCCAGGTGGTGGCGCACCGCGTCTGGCGCATGGCCGCTGCCGGCCACAGCCCGTCGGCGCGCGACCGCAAGGAGTTCGCGTTGATGAGCAATGAGAAGACCACGGCCTTCTTCGAGTCCTGGGCCGCGATGGGCTGGGCCATGTGGCGCATCCAGCAGCAGCTCTGGTTGTCGGTGTTCGGGCTGGCGATGTCGCCCTGGAGCCGCCAGGGCGCGCACCGCGCCGCGGTGGATGTGCTGGGCAGCGGCTTGGCGCCGGTGCGCCGGCGGGCGGTGGCCAACGCGAAGCGGCTGGCACGGGTCAAGTTCTAGGGGCCGCGGGCCTGCCGGCCATTGCAGCGCCGGCCGGCTGATCCCAGAATCCGCGCCACGCCCATCCCAGGGCGCGGGAGTGTCGATGCAGGCTGTGTCCCCTGTGCCTGTCCCCCAAGCCGGCGAGCCGCGCGATTGGCTGGGTTACCAACGTTATGCCGATGCGCTTTGGGCACGCATCGTGCACAACTTTGCCCTCGACAGCGATGCGCGCAGCGCGGTGGTGGCGGCGAAGAAGCCCGATGGCCGCGACCTGCCGACAGGCGACCCGCTGGTTGTCGGGGTCTACGGCGAGTGGGGCGTCGGCAAGAGCCGGCTGCTGGAGCTGATGTACCAGCTGGCCGCGCGCCAGAACGCGGAGGACTGTGCCCAGCGGGTGCGCGATCCGCACGCCTATGAAACCAGCCCGGCCTTGCGGTTGACGGTGCCGGTCTGGTTCCACCCCTGGAAATACGAGCATGAGCCGCACCTGGCGGTGCCCTTGCTGATGCACCTGGCTGAAGCCGTGCAGCGTACCCTGGGCGGCGCCGCTTCGATCGACGAACTGGCCAGGCAACTGCTGGCGGATCGTGGCGAAGAGGTCAACGCGACAGTCGAACGGGTGAAGCAGGTGGCGGCCACGTTCCAGGCCGCGGCCAGGATCGCGCACCAAGTGGCGGGCAACGGGCTGGTCAAGACGACCGCGAGCTTGGCCGCCGGCTACTTCGGCTTTGGCGTGGCTGCCGAGCGCTCGCTGACGTGGGTCGAACAGACGGCGGCGAAGTTCCTGCCGGGTGCGCAAGAGAGCGACGAGGCGGCTGGGAAAGCCGCCGCCAAAGACCCCAGCCTGCGCGAACGCCTGTTCGGCAAGTCCGCCGAGGTGCTGGCCCGGACCACGCCGGAGGCCACCGCCGATGGCCGCTACTACTACAACGTGCACCGTTACCTCAGCGAGCTGACGCACATCGGCCGCGACGTCGCCAAGCGACTGGGGCATGAATCGCTGCGCCACGACATCCACCTGAACTTCGTCGTCTTCGTCGACGATCTCGACCGCTGCCTGCCGGAAAAGGCAGTCGAGGTGCTCGAGGTGATCAAGACCGTGCTCAATGTCGAGAGCTTCGCCTTCGTGATCGCGCTCGACGACGAGGTGATCGAGCGCGGCATCAGTTACCGCTACCGCGAGTACCGCTTCCAGAACGCCAAGCCCGAGATGCCGATCACCGGCTTCGAGTACCTGGAAAAGATCGTCCACCTGCCGTTCCGGCTGCCGCAGCTGACGCGGGCCCAGGCGGTGGAGTTTCTGCGCCGGCAGGAAGAGCGACTGCTCGCGCCGACCGCGAGCGATCCGACGGCCGCGGCCGGCACGCCGGTGCGCCTGTGGTTCGTGCCGGACCCGGCCACCGGCGAGCTGCAGGCCTCGCCGCTGGTGCACCTGCTGCTGGACAGCTTCGACGCCTTCGTGCCGCGCAAGCTCGGCCGAACGCTGGAACTGATGCACCAGTTCCAGCAGCTGTTCACCGCCCGCGGCACGCCGATCCAGCCGCCGCCGACCGGCTTTGCGGCCACCGGCAACGCCGCCGATGCGCGCATGGTGTTGTGCTGCGTGTTGCTGCAGCTGTTCGCGCCCGAGATCTTCCGCCTGCTGCGCCGCCGGCCCGAGCTGTTCGGCCACTGGATGCGGGCCTACCTGGTGCAGGACCAGGCGCGCAACCCGGTGTTCATCTGGCAGAAGACGGCGGGCGACCAGTTGATGACGCTGGAAGTGTCCGATGCCGACCTGTACCGCTGGGTCGCGCTGGGGTCGGAAGCCGGGACGCCGCAGCAGCCGCCACCGCCGGGCGCAGCGTCCGCGCCCACCCTGCCGCTGCCATTCAGCCCGCAGCGGGATCTGTGGGGCGACTACCTCGGCCGCACGCAGCTGTCGGCCAGCGACCGCTACTCGGTCGAGCAGGTCCGCCTGCCGCTGGCCGCCGCATTGAGCGGCTTTCGCGAAATGCAACGCCACGCCTTCGCGCCGCTGCGGCTGGGTGGTGCGATGGCCTACGCCACCGGCTGGACCGCGGGCGCGGTGCCGCGGTTGCAGGAGTACCTGAACCTGTTCAGTGACCAGCTGATGGCGACGCCGAGTGCCGCGCCTGTGGTTCCCACGCCGGCCGCTGCGCCAGTCCCCGCCACGGGGCCACCGGTCGGGGCCGCGGTGGGGCCGCCGGTGACCGAGCCCGCCGTCGCCGGCCTGGATGAGTGGTTCGGCGCGGATTCGCCGGCCTCTCGGCCGGCCATGGCTGCTGCCAAGACGCGCGCAGCACGGCCGGTGCGGCAGGTGTCCTCGGGCCAATTGCTGGAACTGTTGGGCAGCTCGGACGCGTCGACCCGCGCCGCACTGCCGGATCGCCTGGGTTTGCAGCCGGGCGAGTTGATCGATGCTGGGGCAGTGATGCGGTTCGCTGCCGCCTTGCGAGAAGACGCGAACCTGGACGACCGCCGCGCGCTCGAAGCGCTCGCGGCGCTGGCGCCGTTCCTCGACGCGGTCACGGTTGAAAGCGCCAAACCCTGGCCCGGCTTTGCGCCGCCGGAGTTGCCGGTGATGGCGCCGGAAGCCTGCATCGAGATCGTCCAACCTTATGCCGCGCTGGCCGTCCACCGCCTCGACCAGGCCTTGGGCCTGGGCCCGGCGCTCGAAGCACTGCGACATGGGTTGCTGAGCATCGTCAACGATGTTGCTGTGCCATTGCCCTTGCGCTCCATGGCGACCGATCAGTTGGGCGCAGTGGGCGACCCTCGCTTCGACTTCGACCCCGACTTGGCCTGGTTGCCGCGGCGGCGAGCGCAGGTGCGGCCGTCCGACGATGAGCCGCTGCGCACGAGCACGCCGACAGAAGAGCCCGTACCTGGTTTCGTGCGCATCACCACGCGTGGCAAGACCTCACCCACCGAGCC
>NZ_DASUNH010000028.1:0-67962 GCF_036277275.1 Ideonella sp.
TTATGCGTCACTACGAGATCATTCTGCTGATCCATCCGGATCAAAGCGAACAGGTTCCGGCCATGCTGGAACGCTACAAGGCCCTGGTCACCAATGGTGGTGGCAAGGTGCACCGCGTGGAAGACTGGGGCCGCCGTCAGCTGGCCTACATGATCCAGAAGCTCGCCAAGGCGCACTACCTGTGCATCAACATCGAGTGCTCGAAGGAAGTGCTGGCCGAGCTCGAAACCGGCTTCCGCTTCAACGACGCCGTGCTGCGCCACTTGACCGTCGCCACCGCCAAGGCCGAAACGGCCCCGTCGGTGATGATGAAGTCGGTCGAGAAGGAAGAGGCCCGCAAGGCCGCCCAGGAGTCCACCACCTGAAGCCCGTTGGCTCGCCACGGCTTGCCGAGGCTGCGCGATGAACCGATTGGTTCTCGCCGCTGAGGTGGTCGAGCGAGGCGCGATGCGTTACACCCCCGCCGGTTTGCCGGCCCTGGACTTGCAGCTCAAGCACCAGTCCACGGTCAGCGAAGACGGCCAACCCCGCCAGGTTGTCATGCAACTGAAAGCGGTGGCGATCGGGGCGATCACGCGGCCCGCCACAGCCCTGGCGCTCGGAACCCCGGCCCAATTTGCCGGTTTCCTGGCAGCCTCGCGCAACGGCAAAGGCCTCGTGTTCCACGTGACCGAGATCAGCGCCTGACGAGCCCACGTACCTGTTTGAACACCGGATAGACATTTTCAGAGGTCATCATGCCCCCACCAAAGAGCCGCTTTTCCAAGGACCGCCGTCCCAAGCGCAACCAGCAATCGCTGCTGTTCCGCCGCAAGAAGTTCTGCCGCTTCACCGTCACTGGCGTCGAGTCGATCGACTACAAGGACGTCGACCTGCTGCGTGATTTCATCGGCGAAAACGGCAAGATCACGCCGGCCCGCCTGACCGGCACGCGCGCTTTCTTCCAACGTCAGCTGACCACCGCCATCAAGCGCTCGCGCTTCCTGGCCATGCTGCCGTACAGCGACCAACACCGCGTCTAAGGAGCCACCACCATGCAAATCATCCTGCTGGACAAAGTGGCCAACCTGGGCAACCTGGGCGACATCGTCAAGGTCAAGGACGGCTTCGCTCGCAACTTCCTGATCCCGACCAAGCGCGCCCGCCGTGCCACCGAGGCCGCGATCAAGGAATTCGAAGCCCGCCGTGCCGAGCTGGAAAAGGTCGCCGCCGACAAGCTGGCGGCCGCCACCGCCGTGGGCGAGAAGCTGGCTGGCCAGACCGTCACGATCAGCCAGAAGGCTGGCGTCGATGGCCGCCTGTTCGGCTCGGTCACCAACGGTGACATCGCCGAAGCGCTGGTCAAGGCCGGCTTCCAGGTCGTCAAGTCGCAGGTCCGCCTGCCGAACGGCCCGCTGAAGGCCGTGGGCGAGTTCCCGGTCAGCGTGGCTGCGCACACCGATGTGGTGGTCGAAATCACCGTGAAGGTGGTTGGCGAAACCGACTGATCCAGGCTTCGCCTCGCGATCCAAAAGGGCCGGTTTTCGAACCGGCCCTTTGCTTTTGGGCTGCACTTGTTTTGCACTGCGTGTCCCCGCAATTTCCACAGCCTTGTACACAGGGACGGCGGCTGCTCGACCCTATGATCGACCGATGACCACGATCTTCGAATCGCACGACCCCCGCTCCGCGCCGCGAGATGAAGAGGTCGCCAAACTGCGGGTGCCGCCGCACTCGATCGAAGCCGAACAAAGCGTGCTGGGTGGCTTGCTGCTGGACAACGGCGCCTGGGACCGGGCGGCCGACGTGCTCAACGAGACTGACTTCTACCGCTACGAGCATCGGCTGATCTTCGGCGCCATCGGGGGCCTGATCAACGCCACCAAGCCGGCTGACGTGATCACCGTGTTCGAGCAGTTGCAGTCGCTTGGCAAGGCGGAAGAGTGCGGTGGTCTGGCCTACCTGAACGCGCTGGCGCAGAGCGTGCCCAGCGCCGCCAACCTGCGCCGCTACGCCGAGATCGTCCGCGAGCGCGCGATCCTGCGCAAGCTGATTGCCGCGAGCGACGAGATCGCGACCCAGGCCTTCAACCCACAAGGCCGGCAGGTTTCGCAGATCCTCGATGAAGCCGAGGGCAAGATCTTCAAGATCGGCGAAGAAGGCCAGCGTACGAAGCAGGGCTTTCAGAGCATGGACCAACTGGTCGTGCAGCTGATCGACCGTGTCACGGAACTGGCCGAGAACGGCGCCGAGGAAGTGACCGGCGTGCGTACCGGCTTCTACGACATGGACCGCATGACCGCCGGCCTGCAGGGCGGTGACTTGATCATCCTGGCAGCGCGGCCGTCGATGGGCAAGACCGCCTTTGCACTGAACATCGCCGAGAACGTGGCGGTGAACGAGGGCCTGCCAGTCGTCGTGTTCTCGATGGAAATGGGTGCGTCCCAGCTGGCCCTGCGGATGGTCGGCTCGTTGGGCCGCATCGACCAGTCGGGCCTGCGCACCGGGCGGTTGCGCGATGACGATTGGGGGCGCTTGACCGAAGCGGTCGACAAGCTTTCCAAGGCCTCGATCTTCATCGACGAGACGCCTGCGCTGAACCCGGCCGAACTGCGCGCCCGCGCGCGTCGCCAGGCGCGCCAATGCGGCAAGCTGGGCCTGATCGTCATCGATTACCTGCAGCTGATGAGCGGCACCAACAGCTCCAGCGGCGAGAACCGGGCGACAGAGATCAGCGAGATCTCCCGTGGCCTCAAGGCGCTCGCCAAGGAGTTGCACTGCCCGGTGATCGCGCTGTCGCAGCTCAACCGTTCGGTCGAAACCCGTACCGACAAGCGCCCGATGATGAGCGACTTGCGCGAATCAGGTGCCATCGAGCAGGACGCGGACGTGATCATGTTCATCTACCGCGACGATTACTACAACAAGGAATCCAAGGAGCCGGGCGTCGCCGAGATCATCATCGGCAAGCAGCGTAACGGCCCGGTGGGCACGCTGAAACTGGCATTCCTGAAGCAGAACACCAAGTTCGACAACCTCGCGCCGGACGCCTACAGCCAGAGCCAGGAGTACTGAGCGCCCCAGGGCTCGGCAAAGTCGGGGCCTACCGTTCCAAGGAACCCGGGAACTCCCCCACTGTTTTCTTGAGAGCCGGCGGTGCCGGACCGACCGGCTTGGCGCACGCTGAAATACTGTATATATTTACAGTATGCCAAGCACTTCACCGCCACGACCACCGGCACCGCCGCGGCCGGCCAGCCCTGCCGCCGGCACACCGATCCTGTTCGTTCCTGCCAGGAAGGCGCTTGGCGAACCGGTGGCCATCAAAGGGCGGGGCACGGCCTGGGCGATCGAACACCGTTTCACCCGCGACCACCATGAAAGCTTCGATGATGGTTGGGGTACGCTCGACCAGGATGCTGCCGAAGAGAAGCTGCCGATCGGCACCGAAGTCATCGAGCAACGCGTCAAGAGCATCCTGACCGGCAACGACTCGCCGGACATCAACTTCGACCTGTCGATCAACCCCTACCGCGGTTGTGAGCACGGCTGCATCTATTGCTTCGCGCGCCCGACGCACAGCTACTTCAACCTGTCGCCAGGGCTGGATTTCGAGACCAAGATCTTTGCCAAGGTGAACGCTGCCGAACGGCTGCGCGCCACGCTGCAAAGCCCCAGCTACGAGCCGATGCTGCTGAATATCGGCTCGGCCACCGACGCCTACCAGCCCGCCGAACGCAAGCTGGGCATCACGCGCTCGGTGATCGAGGTGCTGAGCGAGTTCAAGCACCCGTTCTCGGTCATCACCAAGTCGTCGGGCATCGAGCGCGACATCGACCTGATCGCGCCGATGGCGGCTGGGCGCATGGCCGCGGCCTATGTCTCACTGACCACGCTGGATGGCAACCTGGCGCGGATTCTGGAGCCACGCGCCGCCCAGCCCGAGCGACGCCTGAGGACCATCGAGCGGTTGTCCAAGGCCGGCATCCCGGTCGGTGTCAGCGCATCGCCGATGATCCCTTTCATCAACGAACCGGAGCTGGAACGCATTCTCGAAGCGGCAGCACAGGCGGGCGCGACGCGGGCCTTCAGCATCGTGATCCGCTTGCCATGGGAGGTGAACCCGTTGTTCCAGCAATGGTTGGAGGCGCATTTCCCCGATCGGGCCAAACGCGTGATGGCGCGCATCCGCGACATGCGTGGCGGCAAGGATTACGACGCGAAGTTCGGCAGCCGCATGACGGGCCAGGGCCTGTGGGCCGAGTTGATTCGTCAACGCTTCAACAAAGCGGCGGCGCGGCTGGGCCTGCTCAACGACCGGACGGAGCTGGACATGACGCGCTTCGTGCGCCAGCCCAAGGCCAAAGCGAAATCGACAGCGCAGCCGGCCGAACCGCCGGTGCAGCAGAGCCTGTTCTAGCTAGCCCGTGACGCTGGGCCCGGCGGCCAGAGCAGCGGCCTCCTCCTGCTCTTGCGGGGCCGCGGGATTGGCGGGTGTTTCCACCGCGTTGGTTGTGTTCGTGGCAGCAACAACGGGTGCTGGCGCCGCTGTGGCGCGCAGCGCCAGCCCACCGGACTGGCGGTGGGCACCGGCGTTGAAGCCCGGCGTCGTGGCCGAGGCCAGCTTGGCATACAGCGCGTCGGCCGCCGATTGCAGATCGGTCGCGTCGCCGATCTTCTCGGCGTGGCGTTGCAGCACCATGCGCGCCATGTCGATCAGCTTGGTATTCAATGTCTTGCTGCCATGCATGAGCAGGGCCTGGGCCGCGGCGCGGGGCTCTCCGTTCAGGCTGTGGTTCATCGCCGCCTCGGCCAAGGCGGTCACCTTGGCGTGCGCGGCACGCACCTGCTCGGCATAGGGCGGGTGGGTGCCGCAAGCCTTGGCGAGCAGCTCGGACAGGCTCTTCGACACGCAAAAGCGCATCGCGATCGTTTCGATCCACTCGTTGGCGGCGTCGAGCTGCAGCTCGGCCGCTGCCAACTCCGACAGCAGCGACACCATGTTCAGCGCCGCCTCGATGTCGAAGTTCGGCTGCCTGATGTCGCTCGCCATTTGCCGCAGCTCTTCGAGCACGCGCGCCAACTGGCGGCTCTGCATCAGGCACAGGGTGTCGATCAGCGTGGCAAAGCGGCGCAGGCGGGCGCTCTTCGAGTTCTTCTCTAGCACGTGGTGGACGTTGTCGGCGCAACGCTGCAGGCCCTTGCCGTCCTTGTCGCGAAAGCGCGCAAACGCCAGCAGCACCATCGACTGCAGGTCGAACATCTTGGAGGTGATGCCGATGGCGGCAGCACGCTCGAGCGCGCGCCGCGCTTCGGCGTGTTCGCCGCAGTAGAAGGCGAGCATGCCCTGGCGCTGCAGCCGCTCGATCGAGCCGGGCGTCAGCTGGGTCGCCATGCGGTAGGTTTCCAGCGCTTCGGTCAGCGAGCCTTGTTCGACATGCACCCGGCCCATTACGTCGTAGGCGTCGGCGTGGCTCGGGTCGTCGGCGATCAGTACCTCCAGCGTACGCCGGGCCTGTTGGACCTTGCCGCCTTCGAGCTGCGAGCGGGCGATGCCCAGCCGCGCCCAGGGCAGGGCCTGCGCGTCGATGACGGCCTGGAACAGTTTTTGGGCTGCGTCATGCTGGCCGATCCGCAGCAGCAGCTCGGCGCCGATGCGCGCCGCGTACAGCCAGTACGGCGCCTTTGCTTGAAAGCGGACCAGGCACAGGCGCGCGGCGTGGTCGTAGTCGCCCGATTCGATGGCGAGGAAGATGCTGCGCAGCACGCGCTTGCGTTTGCGCGCCTGCAGCAGCCGGTCGGCCAGCGACGAGGCGGCAAAGGGTTTGAGCAGGTAGCTGTCGAGCGCCGATTCGGCCGCTTCGGCGACGGCCGTGTAGCTGGCTTCGCCGGTCACCATCACGAAGACGGTGGAAAACGGCAGCAGCTGCGCGCGGCGCAGGTCGTCCAGCAGCGATTGACCGGAAGAGTTGCCGTCCTGGAAGTGCTGCTCGCACAGCACCAGGTCGAATTCGCGCGCCTCGAGCTGCTTGCGGGCATCGGCAATGCGGTTGCATTGGATGACCGTGCCCACGCCCAGGTCTCGCAGCTGCGAAGCCATGATGCTGCGCGAGGTCGGGTGACCATCGATGATCAGCGCCTTGCAGCTGCTGAAATCGTGGTCGGCGCGGGTCACCGCAGGTCTCCAGGGCGTGCGGCGGAAGCCTCAACGGTGATGCGGAACAGGCAGGTGGACATGCGGCCGACGCCAGGCAAGGGCAGCCGCGGGAGGATGCCTGCGGCCTTGTCTGTGCATATCGGCCTCAGCCGGCACTACTTGAACAGGTCCTTGACCCGATCCGTCCAGCTCTTGGCATTCGGCGAATGGCGCTCGCCGCCTTTTTTCAGCGACTCGTCCAGTTCCTTCAGCAGTTTGCGCTGATGCTCGGTCAGCTTGACCGGCGTTTCCACCGTCACATGGCAGTACAGATCGCCAGGGTAGCTGGAGCGGATGCCCTTGATGCCTTTGCCGCGCAGGCGGAAGGTCTTGCCGTGCTGGGTGCCCTCGGGCAGCTCGATCTCGACCTTGCTGGACAGCGTCGGCACCTCGACCGAGCCGCCCAGCGCTGCCGTCACCATGCCCACCGGCACCGTGCAGTGCAGGTCGTCGCCGTCGCGCTCGAAGATGTCGTGCTGCTTGATCCGGATCTCGATGTACAGGTCGCCGGGTGGGCCGCCGTTGGTACCTGGCTCGCCGTTGCCGGCCGAGCGGATGCGCATGCCTTCGTTGATGCCGGCGGGGATCTTCACCTCCAGCGTCTTCTGCTTCTTGATCTTGCCGGCGCCGTCGCACACCGTGCAGGGCTCCGGGATGATCTTGCCGGTGCCGTGACAGTGCGGGCAGGTCTGCTGGATCGAGAAGAAGCCCTGGCGCATGTGCACCGTGCCGGCGCCGTTGCAGGTGGAGCAGGTCTTGGCCTTGGTGCCGGGCTTGGCACCGCTGCCGTTGCAGGTCTCGCAGTGTTCCCAGCTGGGGATGCGGATCTGGCTGTCCTTGCCCAGCGCTGCTTCTTCGAGCGTGATCTCCATCGCGTACGACAGATCGTTGCCGCGGTAGACCTTCTGGCCCCCGCCGCCGCCACGTCGACCGCCGCCGCCGCCCTGGCCGCCGAAGATGTCGCCGAAGATGTCGCCAAAGGCCTCGGCAAAGCCGCCGAAACCCTCCGGCCCCGCGCCGCCGCGGAAGCCGCCCGCGTTCGGGTCGACGCCGGCATGGCCGTACTGGTCGTAGGCGGCGCGCTTCTGGCCGTCGCTCAGCATCTCGTAGGCCTCTTTGGCCTCCTTGAACTTTTCCTCGGCCGCCTTGGCATCGTCACCCTGGTTGCGGTCAGGGTGGTGCTTCATGGCCAGCTTGCGGTAGGCCTTCTTGATGTCGTCGTCCGAGGCGTTCTTTGCCACGCCCAGGATTTCGTAATAGTCACGCTTCGCCATGAAAGGTCTCAGGTCGTTCCAAACGCAAACCGCCGCGTTGAGCGGCAGGCTTGCAGCCTGCCGTTCGAACGCGGCGAGATAGGACGTCAGGCCTCGCGGCCTGACGGCTTATCACTTCTTGACTTCCTTGAACTCCGCGTCGACCACGTTCTCGTCGTCGGACGGCTTGGCCTGGGCTTGCGCGTGCTCGGCATGCTCGCCGCTCCCGCTCCCGCCGCCGGCTGCACCGGCCGCGGCCTGGGCCGCTTGCTGGTCGGTGTACATCTTCTCGCCCAGCTTCTGGCTGGCGGTCATCAGGGCTTCGGTCTTCGCGTCGATGGTGGCCTTGTCGTCGCTCTTCAGCGCTTCCTCGGCCTCCTTCAGTGCAGCCTCGATCTTTTCCTTCTCGCCAGCGTCGAGCTTGTCGCCATGCTCGCCCAGGCTCTTCTTGACCGAGTGGATCATCGCGTCGGCCTGGTTGCGGGCCTGCACCAGCTCCAGCTTCTTCGCGTCTTCGGCCGCGTTCAGCTCGGCGTCCTTCACCATCTTCTGGATCTCTTCTTCCGACAGACCCGAGTTCGCCTTGATGGTGATCTTGTTTTCCTTGCCGGTGCCTTTGTCCTTGGCGTTCACGTGCAGGATGCCGTTGGCGTCGATGTCGAACGTGACCTCGATTTGCGGCAGGCCGCGCGGAGCCGGCGGGATGCCTTCGAGGTTGAACTCGCCCAGGCTCTTGTTGCCCGAGGCCATCTCGCGCTCGCCCTGGTAGACCTTGATCGTCACCGCCGGCTGGTTGTCGTCGGCGGTCGAGAAGGTCTGCGCGAACTTGGTCGGGATGGTCGTGTTCTTCTTGATCATCTTGGTCATCACGCCGCCCAGGGTCTCGATGCCCAGGCTCAGCGGGGTGACGTCCAGCAGCAGCACGTCCTTGCGCTCGCCGCCCAGCACCTGGCCCTGGATGGCCGCGCCCACGGCGACGGCTTCATCGGGGTTGACGTCCTTGCGCGGCTCCTTGCCGAAGAACTCCTTGACCTTCTCCTGCACCTTGGGCATGCGGGTCATGCCGCCGACCAGGATCACGTCGTCGATTTCGCTGATCTTGACGCCTGCGTCCTTGATGGCAACGCGGCAGGGATCGATCGTGCGCTCGATGAGCTCGTCGACCAGGCTTTCCAGCTTGGCGCGGGTCAGCTTGATGTTCAGGTGCTTCGGGCCCGATGCATCGGCCGTGACGTACGGCAGGTTGATGTCGGTCTGCGTGCTGTTGGACAGCTCGATCTTGGCCTTCTCGGCCGCTTCCTTCAGGCGCTGCAGGGCCAGCACGTCCTTCGTCAGATCGACGCCTTGTTCCTTTTTGAACTCGGTGACGATGTAGTCGATGATGCGCTGGTCGAAGTCTTCGCCGCCCAGGAAGGTGTCGCCGTTGGTCGACAGCACTTCGAACTGCTTCTCGCCGTCGACATCGGCGATCTCGATGATCGAGATGTCGAAGGTGCCGCCACCGAGGTCGAACACGGCGATCTTGCGGTCGCCCTTGCCGTGCTTGTCCAGGCCGAAGGCCAGGGCCGCAGCAGTGGGCTCGTTGATGATGCGCTTGACGTCCAGGCCGGCGATGCGGCCGGCGTCCTTGGTGGCCTGGCGCTGGCTGTCGTTGAAGTAGGCCGGCACGGTGATGACCGCTTCGGTGACCTCTTCGCCGAGATAGTCCTCGGCCGTCTTCTTCATCTTGCGCAGCACTTCGGCGCTGACTTGCGGGGGCGCCAGCTTCTTGCCGCGCTCTTCCACCCAGGCGTCGCCGTTGTCTGCAGCCACGATGCTGTAGGGCATCAGGTTGATGTCCTTCTGCACTTCCTTCTCGGTGAACTTGCGGCCGATCAGGCGCTTGATCGCGTAGAAGGTGTGACGCGGGTTGGTCACCGCCTGGCGCTTGGCCGCAGCGCCGACCAGCACTTCACCGTCTTCCTGGTAGGCGACGATCGACGGCGTCGTGCGCGCGCCTTCCGAGTTCTCGATCACCCGTGTGGTGTTGCCTTCCATGACGGCGACACACGAGTTGGTCGTGCCGAGGTCAATGCCAATGATCTTTCCCATGATTTCGTGCTCCTGATGCGTTAGGGCGTTTGTTCTGAATTTGTGGATAACTGCGGCGTCTTCAAGGACCGGGGCCGGTGAAAAAGCTCAGTGGAAGGCTTACTTCGGAGCCGCCACCGTGACCAGCGCGGGGCGCAGCACGCGGTCGGCGATCAGGTAGCCCTTTTGCAGCACCGCGACGACGGTGTTGGCGTCCTGCTCGGCGGGCACCATGCTGATGGCCTGGTGCTGGTGCGGGTCGAACTTGGTGCCCGCAGGCGGGTTGATCTGCAGCACCTTGTTGCGCTCGAGCGCCTGCTGCAGTTGGCGCAAGGTGGCGTGTACGCCTTCAAGCACTTTTTCCAGCGGAGCATCGGGCATCGCGATCGCTGCTTCGAGGCTGTCCTTCACCGGCAGCAGGCTGTCGGCGAACGATTCGACCGCGTACTTGCGCGCCTTGCTGATCTCTTCGTCTGCGCGGCGCCGCACGTTCTCGGCCTCGGCCTTGGCACGCAGGTGGCCATCCTGGGCTTCGGCCAGTTGGGCCTGGGCCTGGGCCAGTTGCGTGGCCAGGTCGGCGCCGGCAGCAGAGGCCGAAGTGTCCGGAGCGTCGGACGCAGGGGTGGGGGTCTCGAGGTTCGGTTCTTGGCTGTTCATGTCGAATCGTCAGAGGTCCGTTTTTCAGGTTCTGCAGCCATTTGGGGCCGCTTTTCCGAGGTTCAAGAGGGTTTTTGGGGGCCGCGGGCACAAAATCCGGCGGCATATGCTGTGCCCAGGACGGGGCGTGTTCAGTCGTCCGCCGAGGCGCTCCAGCGGTCCCAGTCGGCCAGCTGCCGCCGGTCGCGTTTGGTGGGCCTGCCGTGCTCGATGGTCTGGGCGGGTTCCACGCCCTGGCGCCGGGCTTCGCGGGCGGCCTCACGCGCGGCCAGGCTGTCCGCCGTTTCGACATACAGTTGCTGGGCAATCGGGGCAGGGCCGCGCAGCTCGCTGACGCCCAGCACCTCGACCGTGCGGGGCGGCATGCCGGCTTCGCGCACTGTCAGTTGGTCGCCCACGCGCACGTCGCGCGAGGGCTTGGCGGGCTGGCCATTGACGTCGACGCGGTTCTTGCCGATCGCTTCGACGGCCAGCGCGCGGGTCTTGTAGAAGCGCGCCGCCCAGAGCCATTTGTCCAGGCGGACCGGCGCTGCACTGAGCTTGGGTTCCTTCACGGGGCCAATTTTGGCTCAACGCGCGGCTGCCGCGAGCGGCAAACGCACAGTGGCATCCAGGCCTTCGACGGTGCCGTGGTTGACGCGGTTCTCCAACTCGATCTGCCCACCCAGGGTGGTAACGATCTCATGGCAGATCGCCAGGCCCAGGCCCGAGCCGCTGCGCGAGCTGCCGGCGGCGAACGGCTGGAACAGGCGTTGGCGCTGCTCGGCGGCGATGCCGGCGCCGCTGTCGGACACGGTCAGGGCCGCATGGTGCCGATCGGCCAGCAGGTGGATCGCAAGCCGCCCGCCGACCGGGCCGTGCTTGATCGCGTTGTGAATCAGGTTGCGCGACAGCTCGCGCAGCGCCCATTCGTGCGCATGCACCGGCGCTGCTTGAGTCTCGATGTCGAAGTCGAGTTGGTGCTCGACGATCAGCGCCGACATGTCGAGCGCGACCGCGCGCACGATCTCGGCCCAGTCCAGCGCCTTGGCGTCGGCCTGCTGGCGGATCTGCTCGACCTTGGCCAGCGCCAGCATCTGGTTGGCCAGCAGCGTGGCACGGTCGACCGTGTCGCCGATCTCGCTCAGGGCCTGCTGTGGGGACACATCACCACGCTGGGCCGACTGCACCTGCGTTTTCAGCACTGCCAGAGGCGTGCGCAGTTGGTGCGAGGCGTCACGCACGAAGCGCTTCTGGTGGTCCAGCAAGTGGCTCAATCGCCCCATCAGGTGGTTGGTGGCCGCAACCAGCGGCTGCAGCTCGCGCGGCACGCCGTCGTCTTCCAGCGGGGCCAGGTCGCCCTCGGCGCGCGAGCGCAGGCGCAGGCTCAGCTCGCGCACCGGGCGCGTGGCGCGCTGGACGACGAACACCACCACCGCGGCGATCAGCATCAGCATCACGGCTTGGCGCCACAGCGTGTCCATCAGCAGGCTGCGGGCCAGCGTCTCGCGCAGCTCCAGCGTTTCGGCCACCTGGATCGTCGCCATGCCTTGGCCGTCCGCCCACGTCACCGGCTGCAGCAGCACCGCCACGCGCACCGGCGTGCCCTGGTAGCGATCGTCGTAGAAGTCGACCAGCGCGGCATACGGCCCTTTCTGCGGCAGCTTGCCGTGCCAGGGCGGCAGGGCTTCGAAGCCAGAGACCGTCTCGCCGTCGAAGCCCGTCACGCGGTAGTACAGGCGGCTGCGGTTGTCGGCCTCGAACGGCTCCAGCGCCGAGTACAGCAGCGTCGATTTCAGGTGCACCTTCTCGCCATCGATGTTGACCTCGAGCAGGTCGCCGATGGACTTGGCGGTGGCCAGCAGCGTACGGTCGTAGGCGGTGTCGGCCGCGCGCAGCGCCTGGCGGTAGAGCACCACGGTGTTGATGACGATGAAGCCCAGCACCGGGAGCAGGATGCCGAGCATCAGCCGGTCGCGCAGCGAGCGCCGGGCCCACCACCGCTTCACCGGTGCACCCTTGGGCCTGCGGCCCGTCCGGCCCACCGAGGAGCCAGGCGCTCGCCGGGCGGCCGTGCGGTGCTCATGCAGCCGGCGCCTTCAACAGGTAGCCCAGCCCACGCAGTGTCACCAACTGCACGCCCGTTGGTGCGAGCCGTTTGCGCAGGCGGTACGCCACCACCTCGATCGCTTCGAGCTGCACTTCGGCGTGGCCGGGAAAGACGGCTTCGAACAGGCGCTCCTTGGCCTGTGCATGTCCGGGGCGTTGCAGCAGTGCGCGCAGCAGCGTGGCCTCGCGCGGGGCCAGCTCCAGCGCCTCGCCGCGGAAGTAGATCGCGCCGCTGTCCGAATCGCAGCGCAGGCCGGCGAACTCGGGCGCTGCCAAGGCCATCGAGCTGTTGCCCGCTTGTGCCTGGCGGCGGGTGAGCGCGCGGATGCGTGCCTCCAACTCGTCCAGGTCGAAGGGCTTGGGCAGGTAGTCGTCGGCGCCGGTGTTCAAGCCGATGATCCGGTCGCCGATGGTGCCGCGCGCGGTCAGCACGATGACCGGTGTCGTCAGCCCTTCGGCGCGTGCGCGTTCGAGCACTTTCAGGCCATCCAGGCCGGGCAGGCTCAGGTCCAGCAGCACCACGTCGGGCACGGCGGCTTGCCAGCGTTCCAGCGCGCGGGCGCCGTCGCCACAGGTGGCCACGCGCATGCCGCGGCGCTCCAGCGTGCGCTGCAAGGTGGCTTGCAGCGTGGGGTCGTCTTCGATCAGCAGGACTTTCACCGCAGCGACCTTAGCACCCCGTTTGCCCCTGCACCTGCGCTTGGCTTGGTGGTCGTGGATCCGGGGTTTCCCCTAGCTGGATCGACAGCCGGATGACAGCCCCAATGGCGAGCATGCCAGTGTCCCGAAACGAACCTCCAAGGAGACCGCAATGCGCCGAGACACCTTCCTGAAGTCACTCGCTGCCCTGGCTGCCAGCTCGGGCCTGCCGCTGCACGCGTTGGCCGCGGCTGCCAACGTGAAGATGATGATCCCGGCCAACCCGGGTGGCGGCTGGGACACCACCGGCCGCGCACTGGGCAAGGCGCTGCAGGAGTCCGGCGCCGCCGCGACGGTGAGCTACGAGAACAAGGGTGGCGCTGCCGGTGCACTCGGCCTGGCGCAGTTCGTCAACGCCGGCAAGGGTGATCCCAACGCGATGATGGTGATGGGTGCCGTGATGCTCGGCGGCATCATCACCGGCAAGCCGCCGGTCAGCCTGTCGCAGGCCACGCCGATCGCGCGCCTGACCAGCGAATACAACGTCTTCGTGCTGCCGGCCGATTCGCCCTTCAAGACCATGAAGGACGTGGTCGAGCAGATGAAGAAAGACCCTGGCAGCGTCAAGTGGGGCGGCGGCTCGCGCGGCTCCACCGAGCATGTGGCTGCCGCGATGATCGCCCGCGAGGTCGGCGTCGACGCGGCCAAGATCAACTACGTGCCGTTCCGGGGCGGCGGCGAGGCGGTGGCGGCCATCCTCGGCGGCAATGTCTCGATCGGTGGCAGCGGCTACAGCGAGTTCCAGAGCTACATCGAGTCGGGCAAGATGCGCGCAATCGGTGTCACCTCGGACGCACGCCTGAAGGGCATCAACGTGCCGACGCTGAAGGAGCAGGGCATCAATGTCGTGATCGGCAACTGGCGCGGCGTGTACGGCGCGGGCGGCATCACGCCCGACCAGCGCAAGGCCTTGACCGAGATGGTGGTCAAGGCGACCAAGAGCAAGGCGTGGGCCGAGTCGCTCGAGAAGAATGGCTGGACTTCGGCGCTGATGGTCGGGCCGGAGTTCGAGAAGTTCGTCGACGACGAATTCGCGAGCCTGCGTGCGGTGATGGTCAAGGCCGGGATGATCTGACGATGGCCACGTCGCCGAGTCGCCCTGCGCAGGGCGGATCCCCTCGCGGGGCGAGTCGTGCGGGCTGCCCCTGGGGGCCTGCATGAAGGCGCCCCAGACGGCGCTGGGCGTCGGCACCCTGGGTGCGGGCATCGTGTTCGTGTGGGGGGCGCTCCAGCTCTCGTCCGACGCCGGTTACGCCGGTGTCGGGCCGAACTTCCTGCCGCTGGTGGTGGGGGCGATGTTGAGCGTCTGCGGTGCATGGCTGGTCTGGGAGGCCCTCGCCGGCGGCTTTCGCAACATGGAGGAGCCCTCCGGCGCCGAGCGCGGTGACTGGCGCGGCTTCGCCTGGGTCAGTGCCGGCATCCTCGCCAATGCCGCGCTGATCACGACGATCGGCTTCATCCTCAGCTGCACCTTGTGCTTCGTGCTCGCGGTGCGCGGCTTCAAGGCAGCCGAAGGTCAGCGCGGCTTCAGCCTGCCGGCGGTGGCGCTGGATGTCGTGGTCGGCCTGGCGATCTCGGCGCCGGTGTTCTGGATGTTCACTCAACTGCTGTCCATCGGCCTTCCCGGCCTCACCTCGACCGGATGGTTATGAAACCCCCACGTTCTCTACATTCGCGGCCTTGCGGGCCGTGCCGTGTCGCTCGCCAGGCCGGGCGGTACTGATATGGAAATTCTCAACCAACTGCTGCAGGGTTTTGCGACCGCCGGCACGCCGATCAACCTGCTGTGGGCCTTGCTCGGCTGCATCGTCGGCACGGCCGTCGGTGTGCTGCCGGGCATCGGCCCGGCCACGGCGGTGGCGATGCTGCTGCCGATCACGCTGAAGGTCGAGCCGACGGCGTCGATGATCTTCTTTGCCGGTATCTACTACGGTGCGATGTACGGCGGCTCGACGACCTCCATCTTGCTGAACACGCCGGGCGAATCGGGCTCGATGGTCACGGCGATGGAAGGCAACAAGATGGCCAAGAGCGGCCGCGCCGGCGCTGCGCTGGCCACCGCCGCCATCGGCTCGTTCGTCGCCGGCACGATCGCCACGGTGTTCGTGACCTTCTTTTCACCGATCGTTGCGAACTACGCGGTCAAGCTCGGCCCGCCCGAGTACTTCATGCTGATGCTGCTGGCCTTCACCACTGTCTCGGCGGTGCTGGGCAAGAGCACGCTGCGTGGCCTGACGGCGTTGGCCATCGGCCTGGGGCTGGGCCTGGTCGGGCTGGACCAGATCTCCGGCGTCGCCCGTTTCACCGGCGGTGTGCCGGAATTGATGGACGGGTTCGAGGTGGTGCTGGTCGCGGTCGGGCTGTTCGCCGTGGCCGAAGCACTCTACAACGTGTTGTACGAAGGCCGCGTCGTCGAGACCCAGAACAAGATGAGCCGTGTGCACATGAGCCGCGGCGAGTGGCGGCGCTCGTGGCCGGCCTGGATCCGCGCGACCTTCATCGGCATGCCGTTCGGCACCATCCCGGCCGGCGGCAGCGAGATCCCGACCTTCCTGAGCTATGCGACCGAAAAGAAGCTCTCGAAGCACAAGGAAGAGTTCGGCACCACCGGCGCCATCGAAGGCGTGGCCGGGCCGGAAGCGGCCAACAACGCCGCGATCACCGCCACGCTGATGCCACTGCTGACGCTGGGCATCCCGACCTCGAACACCACCGCGATCCTGCTCGGCGCGTTCCAGAACTACGGCATCCAGCCCGGGCCGCAGTTGTTCGACACGAATGCGTCGCTGGTCTGGGCACTGATCGCATCGCTGTACATCGGCAACGTGATGCTGCTCGTGCTGAACCTGCCGCTGGTGGGGCTGTGGGTCAAGCTGCTGAAGATCCCGAAGGCCCCGCTGTATGCCGGCATCCTGATCTTCGCGACGGTGGGCGTCTATGGCATGCGCCAGTCGGCGTTCGACCTGGTGCTGCTGTATGCCATCGGCCTGCTGGGCGTGGCGATGCGGCGCTTCGACTTTCCGACAGCGCCGGTCGTCGTCGGGATGATCCTCGGGCCGCTGGCCGAAGCACAGATGCGCAATGCGCTGTCGATCGGTGAGGGGCACTGGACGATCTTCCTGCAGCGGCCGATGTCGCTGGCATTGCTGGTCGTCGTGGTCAGCGTGTTGGTCTTGCCGCGGGCCGTGCGCTGGCTGAAGCCGCAGCAAGAGCCGGACACGGTCGTGCGCGTGTGAGTGCCGAAGGGCCGCCTCTGCGCGGCCCTTTTCGATTCAGCGGGATCAGTCGCTGGCGCCGAGTGCCAGGGCACGCTGGCGCGAGGCTTCGCGCACGTCGGGGCCGGCCGGCGGTCCGTCGAACCAGCCAGCAAGATGGCGCCGGGCCAAGTCGGCCAGGGCCGCCATGCCGGCGGGCGAATCGTTCAGGCAGGGGATGTAGTGAAAGGCCCGGCCGCCAGCGTGCAAGAAGGTTTCGCGGCCTTCTTGCGCGATCTCTTCCAGCGTCTCCAGGCAGTCGGCGGCGAAGCCGGGGCAGATGACGTCGACGCGCTGGGTGCCGCCGGCGGCCAGCTGCTTGAGCGTCGCGTCCGTGGCCGGGCCCAGCCATTTGGCACGACCAAAGCGGCTCTGGAAGCCGATGCGCCACTCGGTGGGCGCCAGGCGCAGCTCCTCGGCCAGCAGGCGCGCCGTCTTCTGGCTCTGGCAGTGGTAAGGATCACCCAGCTTCAGCGTGCGTTCGGGCATGCCGTGGAAGCTCATCAGCAGCATCTCGCCGCGGCCCTCGCGCTGCCAGTGCACTCGCACGCTGGCCGCCAATGCGGCGATGTGGGCCGCGTCGTCGTGGTACTGGTGAATGAAGCGGAACTCGGGCACCCAGCGGGTGCGTTGGCCCCAGTTGCTGACCGCGTCGAAGGTGCTCGCCGTCGTCGCGCCTGAATACTGCGGATAGGCCGGCAGCACCAGCACGCGCCGGACGCCCGCAGCCTGAAAGGCGTCGAGCGCCGAGGCGATCGACGGGTTGCCATAGCGCATCGCCGGCTTGACGATGACCGGGCAGCCACGCTCGCCCAGGTAGCCCTGCAGCAGCTTGGCCTGCCGATCCGTCCACACGGCGAGCGGCGAGCCCTCGGGGGTCCAGATGCTGGCGTACTTCTTGGCCGACTTGGCCGGCCTCGTCCGCAGGATCACGCCATGCAGGATCGGCCACCAGACAACCTTCGGAATCTCGACGACCCTCGGGTCGCCGAGGAACTCTGCCAGATAGCGCCGCGTGGCCGCCGGCGTCGGCGCGTCCGGCGTGCCCAGGTTGCACAGCAGCACCCCGATCGGGGAGGGCTGACCGTGGCTGTATGACGATGTGGACGCCGGCATGTCGATCTCGATCCTCTGCGGCGCTCCGCAGGAGCCGCCGCCCTTCAATTGGCGTGCGCGGATCCGGCTTTGCCGGTCCGCTGCGCGAGCCCCCTCGGGGGGCCTCGCCCGGACAATAACAGTCCAGTGGACTGTTATTGCCTGGCGAGGGGCCGGGTCTCTGGCCCGGCGCGGCCTGCAAGGCAGCCCCCGGAGGGGGGCGTGGGGGTCAACTTCTAGGTGGCAGCCGCATCGGCACCGTGTCGTCCAGGCTCGACATCACGCTGAACTGCAGCACCGGCACGCCGACCTCGTTGGGCGAGCCGCCCAGGCCGATATCGCCGCTGCCGTGCAGGGTGCAGGCGCCACGGCGCAGGCTGAGCACTTCGTCGTCGCCGGTGAAGCGCACGTAAGTGCCGTTGATGCTGAGGTCGGCCACCTGCAGGCCGCCGCCCGTCCAGTCGATGCGGGCATGGGTGCGCGAAACGCGGGCTTCGTCGATCTGCAGGCCGCAAGTCGAGCCGCGGCCGATCAGGATGGGCAGGTCACTGCGGCTGAGGCGGTAGACGCTGTCGCGCCACAGCAGCTGCAGACCCTCGGGCTCGGCCAGGTCGAAGCGGGTTTCCATCAGCGTCGCGGTCGTGTCGACGCCCCGCGGCGGCAGCATGTGCACTTCGACCGGCTCGGCGCGCCCACGCAGGTGAACGCGGTCGAGCGAGCGGTAGGCGGCGCGGGTGTCCAGCGGCAGCTCGTCGTACAGGTCGCCGGTGATCAGCGTTTCGTTGTCGCCGGCATGGTCGAGCAGGCGGGCGGCCACGTTGACGGCATCGCCGAAGCAGTCGCTGTTGACTTCGACGACTTCGCCCAGCGCCATCGCGATCTGCAGGCGAAGGCGGGCCACCCCGGGTGCGGCGTGCGGCGCCGCGACGGTCGACTCCAGCAGGTCGTGCATCTGCATCGCGCTGGCCAGGGCCATCGACGGCACCGAGAACACGGCCATCAGGCCGTCGCCCAGCGTCTTGATGACCTGGCCGCCCATGGCGGGCACCCGCTGGGCCAGCGCATTGATGGTTTGGGTGACAACCGCGGTGGCCTGCGCGTTGCCGAGAGATTCGTACAGCGCCGTGCTGCCGCGCAGGTCGGCAAACAGGACGGTGCGACGCTTGATGGTGGCCATGCGTCAATGAGTTTAGCCTGCCGGCAGTGGGCTGGCAGGTGCCCTGTGGGAGGGCACTGTACTCAGATGTTATCGAGCGAGGGCGGGGCCACGCTGCATGGCCCCGCACGGACCGTCAGATGTTGTCCAGATAGGTGCGCAGCTTGTAGCGCAAGCTGCGCAGCGGGCAGTCGCCCGCTCAACATCCGATCGCAAGACGATCAGATGTTGTCCAGATAAGTGCGCAGCTTGTCCGAGCGGCTGGGGTGCTTGAGCTTGCGGATGGCCTTGGCTTCGATCTGGCGGATGCGTTCGCGGGTCACGTCGAACTGCTTGCCGACTTCTTCCAGCGTGTGGTCGGTCGACATCTCGATACCGAAGCGCATGCGCAGCACCTTGGCTTCGCGCGGGGTCAGGCTGTCGAGGATGTCCTTCACGACGTCGCGCAGGCCCGCCTGCATGGCGGCTTCGATCGGCGCGGTGTTGTTGGTGTCCTCGATGAAGTCGCCCAGGTGCGAATCGTCGTCGTCGCCGATCGGCGTTTCCATGGAGATCGGTTCCTTGGCGATCTTCATGATCTTGCGGATCTTGTCCTCGGGCATCTCCATCTTCTCGGCCAGCGTCGGGGCGTCCGGCTCGAAGCCGAATTCCTGCAGGTGCTGGCGCGACAGGCGGTTCATCTTGTTGATCGTCTCGATCATGTGAACCGGGATGCGGATGGTGCGCGCCTGGTCGGCGATCGAACGGGTGATGGCCTGGCGGATCCACCACGTGGCGTAGGTCGAGAACTTGTAGCCGCGGCGGTATTCGAACTTGTCGACCGCCTTCATCAGGCCGATGTTGCCTTCCTGGATCAGGTCGAGGAACTGCAGGCCGCGGTTGGTGTACTTCTTCGCGATCGAGATCACCAGGCGCAGGTTGGCCTCGATCATCTCCTTCTTCGCATCGCGCGAGGCCTTTTCGCCCTCGTTCATGCGGCGGTTGATGCGCTTGAGGTCATCGACCGGCACCACGGCGCGCGCCTGCAGGTCGACCAGCTTCTGCTGCAGCTCCTGGATGGCAGGCAGGCTGCGCGTCATCACCGTGCTGTAGGGCTTGCCGGCCTGGGCTTCCTTTTCCGACCACTTCAAGTTCAGCGCGTTCGGCGGGAAAGTCTTGATGAAGTGGTCTTGCGGCATGCCGCACTTGTCGACCACGATCTTGCGGATCTCACGCTCGTAGCGCCGCACATCGTCGACCTGCGAACGCAGGATGTCGCACAGCTTCTCGATCGTCTTGACCGTGAAGCGGATCGTCATCAGGTCGTCGCTGATGGCGTGCTGGGCCTTGTTGTACGACTGCGACTGGTAGCCTTCCTTCTCGAAAGCCTTGCGCATCTTGTCGAAGTGGATGCGCAGCTCGCCGAACTTGGTTAGCGCCTGGCTCTTCAGCTCCTCGAGCTTCTTGGTCAGCGCTTTCGAGCCGCCATTGCCGTCGTCGTCGTCTTCCTCGTCGAATTCGTCGAAGTCTTCTTCGGCCACGTAGTCGTCGGCCTCGTCTTCGGCGACGAAGCCATCGACGACTTCGGAGATCTGCATTTCGCCCGCCGCGATGCGGTCGGCCATCGCCAGGATCTCGGCAATGGTCGTCGGCGACGCAGAGATCGCCAGCATCATGGCCTGCAGGCCACCTTCGATGCGCTTGGCGATCTCGATTTCGCCTTCGCGCGTCAGCAGCTCGACCGAGCCCATCTCGCGCATGTACATGCGCACCGGGTCGGTCGTGCGGCCGAATTCCGAGTCGACCGTCGACAGCGCGGCTTCGGCCGCTTCTTCGGCTTCTTCTTCGGTGGCAGTGGAGGTGGCGCCACCGGCGATCAGCAGCGTGGCGGCGTCCGGGGCCTGCTCATAGACCGCGATGCCCATGTCGTTGAGCATCGAGATGATGGCTTCGAGGATTTCCTCGTTGACCAACTTTTCGGGCAGGTGGTCGTTGATTTCCTGGTGCGTGAGGTAGCCACGCGTCTTGCCCATCTTGATGAGCGTCTTCAGCTCCTGGCGGCGCTTGGCGACCTCTTCTTCGGTCAGCGCCGTTTCGTCCAGGCCGAATTCACGCATCAGCGCGCGCTCCTTGGCGCGCGAGACCTTCATCCGCAGCGGCTTGGCCTTGGGCTTGTCTTCGCCTTCCTCGACTTCTGCCTCGGCCACTTCGGCTTCGACTTCACCTTCCAGGTCGGCTTCGATGTCGGCCAGGTCTTCTTCGACCTCTGCGGCCTTCTTGGCCGCGGGTTCAGCCTTGCCACCCTTCTTGGCCTTCTTGCCCTTGACGTCGTCGTCTTCCGCCGGCTTGCCCGCCTTGCCCTTGGCCGCCGCCTTCTTGGGATCTTCCACTGCAGCGCTCGCCTTGGCCGCCGCCTTCGCAGCGGGTTTGGCCGGTGCGGCCGACGTCGGCTTGGCGGTGGCGGTCTTGGCAGCGGGGGTTGCAGCGGCAGCAGGCTTCTTCGCGGTCATGCAGAGGTTCTCAATCTCAATGAGCTGATCCTTCGATGGCCCGGGGGATTTGCGCAACCTCTTGCCGGCCACGCTGCAAGAGCACGCGGCTCACCAGCGCGAAACGGCAAATCAGGCGGAACAAATCGCCCACCGGCCACCGAGGACAAAGGCGGCGGCACGGATCGGGCAGGCAAGTTGTCGTGAACGTCTTGAATTGCAGTCCTGGCGGGGGAGTTGGCCTGTGATTGCCCCGTGTCGCGGGGGGCCGGGTCCGGAGGTGCTGCTGTCACTCTTGCCGCTGAAACATGGATTGTACCCACAATGCACATCTCGTGCCGGGTACGCCAGAGGGCTAATCCTGAGAACTGGTGCCCAGACGCGCCTTGGCATCCTTCCAGCGCGATTCGAGTTGTCGATACTCGGTCAACGCCTCGCGCCGGGTGGCTGCCTCGGCGATCAGGTGCTTCATCTGGTCACCCAGTTCGCGCACCAGCACGGTGTCCATCGCACGCCGCAAATCGGCCGGTGTGGCACCCGGATCTGCGTCGCCATCGGCGAGCGCGCGGGCTTCGTTGTCGAGGCTGTCGTCTTCCTCGAGCGCTTCGCGGATCACGGCCCAGGGCCGCACGCCATGCTCGGCCAGCTCGCGTTCCAACCAGGCGATGAGCGCTCCGTGGGGTGCCGGCAACTGGTGCAGCAGATCATGCTCGTCGGCGGGCAGGTCGTTCCACCAGCCCGGCTGGCCGAACAGCATCTGCACGACGCGGTCTTCGGGCCGCTTGGGCGGCTGGCGGCGGCCTTGCGGGCGCGGCAGGCCGTCGTCGTTCTCGTCGCGGCGTTTCCAGCGGCCCTTGCGCTCGCCGCCGCCGAACGAGCGGCGCGGCTGGGATTCGCCGGCGCCTTCACCGTCGCCGTGGTCGCGTTCGCGCGAGCGGGTGCCGCCCAGCTGCCACAAGCGCGCCAGCTCCTCGGCAGGCAGGCCGCCGCGAATGGCCAGCTCGCTCAGCAGCTGCAGGCGCAGTGCGCCCTCCGGCAGCGTCTGCCACAGCGGCTTGGCTTGCGACAGCATGCGCGAGCGGCCCTCGGCCGTGGTCAGGTCGCAGTCGGCGGCGGCATGGTCCAGCAGCTGGCGCGACAGCGGCACAGCGTTGCGCACGAAGCTTTCGAACGCCTCGGCACCGTATTCGCGCACGTAGCTGTCCGGGTCGTGCTCGGGCGGCAGGAACAGGAAGCGGAAGCTTCGCGTGTCGGTCGCATGGGGCAGGGCGGCTTCCAGCGCGCGGCCGGCGGCGCGGCGGCCGGCGGCGTCGCCGTCGAAGCTGAACACCACCTGCTCGGTGAAGCGCAGCAGCTTGTGCACATGGTCGGCGGTGCACGCCGTGCCGAGCGTGGCCACGGCGTTGGGAAACCCAAGCTGGGCCAGGGCGACCACATCCATGTAGCCCTCGGTGACCAGCGCATAGCCCTTGGTGCGCAGGCCGGCGCGGCATTCGTACAGGCCGTACAACTCGCGGCCCTTGACGAAGATCGGGGTTTCCGGCGAGTTCAGGTATTTCGGCTCGCCTTTGTCCAGCACCCGGCCGCCGAAGGCGATGGTTTCGCCCTTGACGTTGCGGATCGGGAACATGATCCGGTCACGAAAGCGGTCGTAGCGCTTCTGCTCGGCCTCATCCTCGCCTTGCACGATGACCATGCCGGACTCGGCCAGCGTCGGGTCATCGTAGCGCGGGAAGACGCTGGCCAGCGTGCGCCAGCCTTCGGGCGCATAGCCGAGGCCGAAGCGCGCGGCGATCTCGCCCGTCAGACCGCGACCCTTCAGGTAGCCGACGGCCCGCTGATTGCCTTTCAGCTGACGGCGGTAGTGCTCGGCCGCCTTCTCCAACACATCGATCAAGGTGACTTGCTGCTCGCGCGCTTGCGCGGCCTGGGCTTGTTCTTGCGGGGTGGCTTCGTCTTCCGGCACCACCAGGCCGGCCTCCTGTGCGAGATCCTTCACCGCCTCGACAAAACTCAGACCGTGATGCTCGGTGAGGAAGCGAATCGCGTCGCCGTGCGCGCCGCAGCCGAAGCAGTGGTAGGTCTGGCGGGTCGGGCTGACGGTGAAGCTGGCGGTCTTCTCGCCATGGAAAGGGCACAGGCCCTTGTAGTTGATGCCGGCCTTCTTCAACTCGACGTGACGGCCGACGACGCCGACCACATCGGTGCGGGCCAGCAGTTCCTGGATGAAGCCTGACGGGATCACAAGACGGATTTCGAAAGAAGGCGGGCAGGAGGCGTGGCGGAAACGACATCGGGGCAGCCGAAGCTGCCCCGATGCGGGTGGGTGATCTTCGCACAGCGCCGGCCCTAGCCGGCACCGGCGGTGCGCTCGAATGCGCTCAGATGGCGAAGTCGTCGAGCGACTTGCCGCTGGCCAGCGCCGCTTGCAGCCACTTGGGCTTCAGGCCGCGGCCGGTCCAGGATTGGCCGCTGGCCGGGTCTCGGTACTTGGGCGCAACCTTCTTGGCACCTTCGGCCTTGGCGGCCACGGGCGTCTTGCCGGCCAGGTCAGCGGCGGTCAGGCCATATTCGGCCATCAAGGCCTTGACCTTGGCAATGGCGTCAGCCTTGGCCGAGCGCTGGGCTTCGGCAATCCTCTTTTCGAGGGTCGCCTTTTGGGCCAGCAATTCTTGAATCGATTCCATGCGAAAGCTCCTGAGATACCCGGAGGGCGGTCGCATGATATCGCAGGAACTACCGCCGCTACGTTGCCCTCAGGTAATCACTTATATCCGACCCGGTCGAGCATTTGCTGGACCTTGACCTGGTTCATTCCGATCACCGAGATGGGCACCGATTCGGTCTTGAAGGTACCCAGCTTGTCCAGTGCCGGATTTGCCAATTTCAAGCCCGGCACGGCCGGCCATTCATTGTTGCCGTTGGCAAAGTAGGACTGGGCTGCATCGCTCGCGAGGTATTCGAGGAAACGCACGGCCGCGGCGCGGTTCTTGGCATGACGCGCCACCGCACCGCCCGCGATATTGACGTGGGTGCCGGTGGTGGCCTGGTTCGGCATCACGACGGCAATCTGGTCGACCACGGCCTTGTCTTCGGCCTTGTCCGAGCGCATCAGGCGGGCCAGGTAGTAGCTGTTGGTCACTGCGATGGCGCATTCGCCGCTGGCAACCGCCTTGATCTGGTCGGTATCACCGCCCTTGGGTGGACGGGCCATGTTGGACACCAGGCCCTTCAGCCAGGCCTCGGTCTTGACCGGACCCAGGTGCTCCATCATCGCGCCGAACAGCGACAGGTTGTAGGGGTGCGAGCCAGAGCGGGTGCAGAGTTTGCCGCGGTTTTTCGGGTCGGCCAGTTCTTCGTAGGTATCCACATCGTCACGCGCGACTACCTGCTTGTTGTAGACGACGACGCGAGCCCGGGTCGAGAAGCCGAACCATTGTGAGCCCTGGCCATCGTTCTTGCCGCGCAAATGAGCCGGAATGCGGGATTCCAGCAGTTTGTCCTGGACTGGCTGGAACAGGCCGTCGACCTCGGCGCGCCACAGGCGGGCGGCATCGACCAGCAGAATCACGTCAGCCGGGCTGGCGCTGCCTTCGCTTTTCAGGCGCGCCAGGATGCCGGCGTCATCCGCGTCCACCCGGTTGATCTTGATACCGGTGGCCTTGGTGAAATTGTCGTAGAGCGCTTCGTCGGTTTGGTAGTGGCGCGCGGAATACAGATTCAGCACGTTTTCCTGCGCCTGCGTGGCCAGGGGCATGGCGGCCGCAGCGGCCATGGATGCGAAACGGGCGGCCGAGGCCGCCAAGCGGGGAACCAAGCGCATTCGAAACTCCAGACGTGTCAGTCAATCAACTGGCGCCAGTCTAGCCGATAAACGCGAATGGTTCGCAATTGCACGTTGATTCAGATCAGGTGGTGGGCGGAACGTAGCCGGTCGGCTGGTCCGCGCCGCCGCCGAAGAGGAACTGCTCCATTTGGCGTGCCAGGTACTGGCGGGCCCGCGCATCGGCCAGGTTCAGCCGGTTTTCGTTGACCAGCATGGTCTGGTGCTTCTTCCAGAGTTCGAAGGCTTCCTTGCTGATGTTGTCGTAGATGCGCTTGCCCAACTCGCCCGGGTAGGGCGCGAAGTCGAGGCCGTCGGCTTCTTTCTTCAGGTAGGTGCATTGAACGGTGCGGGCCATCGGGCGTCTCCAGCAAAAAGTGAGAATGTTGCGAACGAAGCGGCGGCCTGTCAGCCGAGCTTCTTGACCAGCACTTGCGAGCGCCGGTCCCAGTTGTATTTGCGCTTGCGCGCCTCGGGCAGCCAGTCGGGGTCGACCGGGGCGAAGCCGCGCTTGATGAACCAGTGCATCGTGCGGGTCGTCAGCACGAAGATCGAGTCGAGCCCCATCGTGCGGGCACGCTGCTCGACCCGCTTGAGGATCTTGTCGCCGTCGCCCTGGCCTTGCACCTGTGGCGAGACGGTCAGTGCCGCCATCTCGCCGGTGCGCGCTTCGGGGTAGGGGTAGAGCGCCGCACAGCCGAAGATCACGCCGTCGTGCTCGATCACGGTGTAGTTCGCGATGTCGCGTTCGATCTCGGTGCGGTCACGCTTGACCAGCGTGCCGTCGCGCTCGAACGGCTCGATCAGCTGCAGGATGCCGCCAACGTCGTCGGAGCCGGCCTCGCGCAGGCTCTCGAGCTTTTCGTCGACCACCATCGTGCCGATGCCGTCGTGGGTGAAGACCTCCATCAGCAGCGCTCCATCGGTGGCGAACGGCAGGATGTGCGAACGCTCGACGCCGCCGTCGCAGGCCTTCACGCAGTGCTGCAGATAGAACCCGACGTCGGTCGGCTGCATCGGCGCCGGCAGCGCGGCGAGCAGGCGCTCGGCATCGGCCAGCGCCAGCTCGGTGTCGACCGGCGTCTCGGGGTTGTTCGGGTCTTCGTGGATGCCGGGCACCTCGGTCATGAAGACCAGTTTGTCGGCCTGCAGCGCAATGGCTGTCTGGGTGGCCACGTCTTCCATCGACAGGTTGAAGGCCTCACCGGTGGGCGAGAAGCCGAACGGCGACAGCAGCACCATCGCGCCAATGTCGATCAACTTGCGGATCGCGGCCGAATCGACCTTGCGCACGACGCCGCTGTGCTGGAAGTCGATGCCGTCGATGATGCCCACGGGCCGCGCGGTGAGGAAGTTGCCCGAGACCACGCGCACGGTCGAGTTGGCCATCGGCGTGTTCGGCAGGCCTTGCGAGAACGCAGCCTCGATCTCGAAGCGCAGCTGGCCGGCGGCTTCTTGCGCACAGTCGAGCGCCACGCCATCGGTGATGCGCATGCCGTGCGAGAAGCGGGCGGTCTGCCCCTTCGCCGCGAGCTGCTCGTTCACCTGGGGGCGAAAGCCGTGCACCAGCACCAGCCGCACGCCCATGGCGTGTAGGATCGCCATGTCCTGCGCAAAGAAGGCCAGCTTGCCGGCGGCCACCAATTCGCCGGTGATGCCGACGACGAAGGTTTTTCCGCGGTAGGCGTGGATGTAGGGCGCCACCGATCGAAACCAGGGCACGAAGGTGTGAGGAAAGACGAGGTCCATGGGGCGAAAGATGTGTGGACCGATTGTGCCGCAGGGTTCGTCGCAGGGCCGCCCCAAGGCGAACGCTCCCCCTCGGGGGGACCGGGCCGAAGGACCGTAGGGGGCCAGGGGTGCGCGGATAATCCGGCCCCTTCATGTCATCCCCTCGCACAGAACGTCCATCGGGCGCCGCGCCTGAAGGCCCGAACGGCACCAAGCCGGAAGGTCGCGCCGACACCAAGCCGCAAGGCGCCGCTCGTCCGCAGCAGGAACGGCCCGCCGGCCCGCGGCCGGACCGTGGGTCCAACCCACAGCGCCCACCGCGCCCGCCGCGGCAGGTCATCGCCAACCCGGTCCCGCCGATCACCTATCCCGAGTCGCTGCCGGTCTCATCGCGGCGCGAGGAGATCGCGCGTGCCGTCGCCGAGCACCCGGTCGTCATCGTCTGCGGCGAGACGGGCTCGGGCAAGACCACCCAGCTGCCGAAGATCGCGCTCGAACTGGGCCGCGGCCTCGGCGCCGGCGGCACCGGCCTGATCGGCCACACCCAGCCACGCCGTATCGCCGCCAGCTCGGTGGCCAAGCGCATCGCCGATGAGTTGAAGTCGCCGCTCGGCGAGGTGGTCGGCTACAAGGTCCGCTTCCAGGACAGGCTGCAGCCCGGCGCCTCGGTCAAGCTGATGACCGATGGCATCTTGCTGGCCGAGACGCAGACCGACCCGCTGCTGAAGGCCTACGACACGCTGATCATCGACGAGGCGCACGAGCGCTCGTTGAACATCGACTTCCTGCTCGGCTACCTGAAAGAAGTGCTGGCGCGGCGGCCCGACCTGAAGATCATCGTGACCTCGGCGACGATCGATGCCGATCGGTTCGCGAACCATTTCGCCTCCGCGCGTGGTCCCGCGCCGGTGATCCAGGTCAGCGGCCGCACCTTCCCGGTCGAGCAGCGCTGGCGTCCTTTTGAAGAGAGTCGCGAGTTCGATCTGAACAACGCGATCGCCGACGGCGTCGACGAACTCTGGCGCGAAGGCTCGGGTGACATCCTCGTCTTCCTGCCCGGCGAGCGCGAGATCCGCGAGGCGGCTGACCACCTGCGCAAGCACCTGGCGCACCAGCCGTTGCACCGCAACGCCGACATCCTGCCGTTGTTCGCCCGCCTGTCGCAGGCCGAGCAGGACCGCGTCTTCGAGACCGGCGGCGGCAAGCGCATCGTGCTGGCCACCAACGTGGCCGAAACCTCGTTGACGGTGCCCGGCATCCGCTACGTGGTCGACGCGGGCCTGGCGCGCGTCAAGCGCTACAGCTACCGCAACAAGGTCGAGCAATTGCAGGTCGAGCCGGTCAGCCAGGCCGCGGCGAACCAGCGCGCGGGCCGCTGCGGCCGCGTCGCCAACGGCATCTGCATCCGCCTGTACGACGAGAAGGATTTCGCCAGCCGCCCGCGTTTCACCGACCCCGAGATCCTGCGTTCGTCGCTGGCCGGCGTGATCTTGCGGATGAAGGCGCTGCACCTGGGGCTGGTCGAAGACTTTCCGTTCCTCGAGCCGCCACCTCGCAAGGCGATTGCCGACGGCTACGCGCTGCTGGCCGAATTGGGTGCGGTCGATGAGGACAACGAGCTGACGCCGATCGGCAGGGAGCTCGCCAAGCTGCCGCTGGATCCGCGCGTTGGCCGGATGATCCTCGAAGCGCGCGAGCGCCAGTCGCTGTCCGAGGTGCTGATCATCGCCAGCGCCTTGAGCGTGCAGGACGTGCGCGACCGCCCGCTCGAACACCAGCAGGCTGCCGACGAGAAGCACAAGAAGTTCGACGACGAGAAGTCGGAATTCATGGGCTACCTGAAGCTATGGAAGTGGATCGAGGAAGGGCGCGGTGTTCACGGCCACGCCGGGGCGAAGGAACAGAGGATCGACAGCCACAAGCTCACCAACCGCCAGCAGGAGCAACGCCTGCGCGAGAGCTTCGTCAACCCGCGCCGGGTGCGCGAATGGCGCGACATCCACTCCCAGCTGCAGACCGTCGTCGCCGAGCACGGTTGGCGGCTGAACGCCACGCCTGCCACCTACGAGCAGGTGCACCTGGCCATGCTCGCCGGCCTGCTCGGCAACATCGGCTTGAAGGCCGATGACGACGATTGGTACCTCGGCGCGCGCGGCATCAAGTTCTGGCGCCACCCGGGGGCGCACCTCAGCAAGAAGCCGGGCCGCTGGCTGATCGCCGCCGAGCTGGTCGACACGACGCGGCTGTTCGGCCGTGGCCTTGCGGCGATCGAGCCGCAGTGGATCGCGCCGATCGCCGGCCATCTGCTGAAGACGCAGCTGCTGGAGCCGCACTGGGAGAAGAAGGCAGCCGAGGTGATCGCGCTCGAGCGCGCCACGCTGTATGGCATCGTTGTCTACGCCAACCGCCGCGTGAATTTCGGCAACGTGGACCCGAGGGCCGCGCGCGAGATCTTCATCCGCGAGGGGCTGGTCCAGGGCGAGTGGGAGACCCGGCTGCCGTTCCTGGCCCACAACCGCAAGATGATTGCCCAGGTCGAGGAGCTGGAGCACAAGGCCCGGCGGCAGGACGTGCTGGTCGACGACGAGCTGATCTACGCCTACTACGACCAGCAGTTGCCGGCCGACGTGGTCAGCGGCGCCAGCTTCGAGCGCTGGTACCGCGAGGAGCTGAAGAAGCAGCCCAAGCTGCTGATGCTCAGCCGCGAAGAGCTGATGCGCCACGAGGCCGCGGGCATCACGACCTCGGCCTTCCCGAAGACGATCCGCCTGGGCGGCGTGGACTGCGCTGCGGCGTATCTGCACGAGCCGGGTGACCCGAAGGACGGCGTCACCGTCACCGTGCCGATCTACGCGCTGAACCAGGTCAGCGAAGAGCGCTGCGAGTGGCTGGTGCCCGGCATGCTCGAAGGCAAGGTGCTGGCGCTGATCAAGAGCCTGCACCAGCGGCCGCGTTCACGCCTGGTGCCGTTGCCCGACTACGCGGCCGAATTCTGCGAGACGACGACCTTCGCGCAGGGCCCGCTGATGGACGCGCTGCTGAAGGCCGTGCGCGAACGCACCCAACTGGCCGTGCAGCGCAACGACTTCAAGCTCGAGCAACTGGCGCCGCACCTGTTCATGAACTTCCGCATCGTCGACGAGCATGGCAGACAGCTCGGCATGGGCCGGCAGCTGGCGACGCTGAAGGCAGAGTGGGGCGGCCAGGCGCGCTCGGCCTTCCAGGCCCTGGCGGCCTTGAAGCGGCCCGATGCACCGCCGCCGGCACCCGCCCCGTCTGCGACGCCGGCTGCGCCGTCGCGTGGCGTTGCGGCCGTGGTCAAGGCGCCGCCGCCAGCGCCCGACACGCCGCCCGCGCGCTACACCGCGTGGACCTTCGGCGAGCTGCCCGAGCTGATGGAGATCCGCCAGAAGGGCCAGACGCTGATTGGCTTTCCGGCGCTGATCGACAAGGGCGCGCACGTCGAGATCGAGGTCTTCGACGAGCCCGACGTGGCTGCGGCCCAGCACCGTGCCGGCCTGCGGCGCCTGGTCGCGCTGCAGATCAAGGAGCCGCTGAAGTACCTTGAAAAGAACATCCCGGATCTGCAGAAGATGGCCGTGGCCTACATGCCGCTGGGGACGATCGAGGAGCTGCGTGACCAGATCATCGCCATCGCGCTGGACCGCGCCTTCCTGCAGGATCCGCTGCCGCAGGACGCGATGGCCTTCACCAAGCGCATCGACGAAGGCCGCGCGCGGCTGAACCTGATCGCGCAAGAAGTGGCCCGCATGGCCGGCACGGTGCTGGTCGAATATGCGGCGGCCGTGCGCAAGCTCAAGGACAGCAAGCCACCGAAGGACGTGGCCGACGACATCAACGCGCAACTGCAGCGCCTGGTGCCCAAGCGTTTCGTCGCCCAAAGCCCGTGGGCGCAGATGCAGCACTTCCCGCGCTACCTGAAGGGCATCGTGATGCGGCTGGACAAGCTGCGCGCCGACCCCGTACGCGACGCGCAGCGCCTGGCCGAGCTGCGCCCGATGGAGCAGCGCTACCAGCGCCGCCTGGCCGACCTGAAGGGCCAGGCCGACCCGCGGATGGAAGAGTTCCGCTGGCTGCTCGAAGAGCTGCGCATCAGCCTGTTCGCGCAAGAGCTGCGCACGCCCCAGCCCGTGTCCGTGAAGCGTCTCGAAAAGGTCTGGGCTCAGCTTTCAAGCTGAGGCCGGACCTTTCGGCGAGACTGACATTTGCCCAACGGGCATGTCATGTCGAAGCCAAAAGAACGTTCCTCAAGCTGAGGCTGGACCTTTCGGCGAGACTGACATTTGCCCAACGGGCATGTCATGTCGACCATGAAAAAGGGGCCCGACGCTGCCGTCGGGCCCGCACCAGATCGACTCGGATCGACGCGCCGCAGGCCTTACTGCCGATGGGCGTTGAAGTAGTCAGCCATGCCGACCCACGCGGTGTCACCGGCCACGCTGGGCGTCGCCTGGCACGCGCTCTCGGTGGCTTCGGCCTGGTAGCGGCGGCACAGCTGGTAGCCGAAGTCCGGGTAGTGCACATCGACGTCCGACGCGTGCACCAGCTCCATCCTGAAGGGGCGGTCGTAGGCCGCGTGCACCGGCGGCGCCGACACGCTGACCGATTGCAGCGACGAGCCGGCACCGGGCACGGCCGTGCACTGGCTCAGGAACTGCGAGCGTTCGTTCTCGAGTACGAAGTCGTTCGCCATCTCGTTGCAGTTGAAGGTCGTTTGCGCCTGGTACGTCCACAGCGCACGCACCGTGGTGCCGTTGGTGAACTTGCCGGTGAGCGCCGTCAGCAAACCCAGGCCGCCGCCGCGCGACTGGCCGGTGATGAACGAGTTCGTCGGATCGGCGTTCAGGCCCACGGTGTATTGGCTCGTGAAGTAGTTGATGGCCTTCTGGATGTCGTAACGCGGGGCGGGGCTGCCGGCCACGTAGTTGACGACCGGGTGCCGGAATTCGTACGAGACGACGATGTAGCCTTGGTCGGTCAGCGGCTTGACGAAGCGGCTGTACAGCGAGCCGGCGGTCTTGTCGTAGGCGATGAAGTTGCTGGTGCCGTTCGGGTGACCGTAGTAGACGATCGGGCGCGGGCCACCAAAGCCCGTCGGCATCCAGATGTCCATCACCTGGCGGGCCATCTTGCGGGTGGTCGGCTCCAGCCACGTGGCAGAGCCGTAGGGCACGGCGCGGTAGCAGTTGCAGCTGGCGTTGTAGCCGGGGGGCGTGGCGCCTTGAATTTCGGTCAGTGCTTGTGAAGAAACCGGGGTGAAGCCAGCGGCGAATACGGCGGCAGCGGCCCACAGCGACTTGGAGATGAGTGGCATGAGTCTTCCTTGGCGTCAGCGCCGGGCCCGACGGACCACCAAGCGCTGGATCGCGCCCCACTCAGCTCAAAACACCAGAAGAAGCGAGTCAGGCGACAGCCGCCTCATCGACGTCGCGTCGATGTGGATAAGGAAGCAAAAGCTGGAACTGGCCGTGATTCGGCGGCCACCATGCACAGTGGTTACATCTGCCCAAGGGTGCTAACAAATTGAGCATCCGAGGACTCGGCAGGCCGCGCTGCACGGCAGCGGCCCATTCGCCGAGGGCCAGCGGCGAGGCTGGCCAGGGCCTCTACATCTGCTTGAACAGATGGGCGTAGCTCTCTGCCACGAGCAAGGTCTCGTTGCGCTCCTTGAGCTTGAGCTGCAGGCGCCCGCGGAAGTCGCGGCTGGCGCCGGCGATCGCGGTGGCGTTGACCAGCGTCGAACGATGGATCTGCCAGAACAGCTGCGGGTCCAGTTCTTCGACCAGTTCCTTCAGCGGCTTGCGGATCAGCGCTTCGCCTTCACGCAGCGCGACGCGGGTGTATTTGTTGTCGGCCTGGAAGTACAGCACTTCGTCGACAGTGATCAGCTTCAATGTCTGGCCGACCGATGCGTTGATCCAGCGCAAATGCTGGCGCGCCTGCGCCGCGGCCGGCAGCGCGGCCAGCCGATCCAGCACCGCGCCCAGGTCGCTCGGCGCCTCGCCCAGGCGTTCCTTGACGCGGGTGATGGCGGTGAACAGGCGCGCCGGCTGCAGCGGCTTCAGCAGGTAGTCGACCGCACCATGGTCGAACGCGGCCACTGCGTGCTCGTCGTAGGCGGTGACGAAGACCACACGGCTGCGGCCGCTGGCCTGGCGCGCCACCTCGAGGCCGGTGGCACCCGGCATCTGGATGTCGAGGAACATCACGTCGGGTCGCAGCTCGTCGAGCAGGCGCAGGGCCTGCACGCCGTCGGCCGCTTCGCCGACGATGCTCAGCTCGGGCCACAGCCTGCCGATCTGCTCGATCAATTCGGCACGCAGGGTCGACTCGTCTTCGGCCACGATGGCGGTGGGGTGCTTCATGAGGGCAAGGTCAACGTGAATCGGGTGGTGCCGTCGATGTCGTGACAGCGCAGGCCGGCGGCGTCGCCGGTCAGCACGCGCAGGCGATCGCGGTGTGCGGCCAGCTCGGCGTCGTCGCCGCACAGGCCGGTGGCGCTGACCTGCAGAAAGACCTGCAATGCGGCCGGATTGGCCAGCGTGCCGCGCTGCGCGCGCAGCACCACCCGCGGCGGTAGCTCGTTCGGTGCCAAACGCAGCGCACGCTGCAAAAGGGGCAACAACAGCATCCCCGGCAAGGGTGCGCTGCGCAGGGCCGGCGGCAGTTCATCCACCAGTTCCACCGGCTGGCGCTGCAGGCCCTGGCGCAGCGCGAGGTAGCTGCCGAGCAGCGCCGCTTCGGCGTCCAGCGTCGTCACGTTCTGGTCCCGCAGCCGCGGCAGCGCGACGCGCAGGTGGTGGATCAAGCGCTCCAATTGCTCGGCGGCGTTGTCGCTCTGGCCCAGCGCGTACTGCTGTTGCACGTCGACCAGCACATCGAACAGAAAGCGTGGTTCGACCTGGGCCTGCATCGCGGCCAGGCGCGCCGCCATCGCCTGGCGCCCTAGCGCGGCCTGCTCTTCGACCAGCGACTGCAGCAGCGCTTGCGAGCGCCAGCGCCGTCGCAGCATCTCGACCACGGCGATCGCCAGCGCGCCGGGCAGCAGCACCGACAGGAAGTCGCCCGAGAAGCGTTGCCACAGCGGCAGGGTGTACGGCTTGCACTTGGGGGCGCACAGCTCCTGCAGCGTCGGCAGGCCCAGCCATTCAGGCACGGCCCACATCAGTGGCACGGCCACCAGGCTGCCCAGCAGCGTCGCCACCACCAGCGCGTGGGGGCGACCACGCCACGCCAGCGAACTGCGATCCACCGGCAGCCAGGCCAGCAGCAGCACCGCGGTGCACAACGCGGGCGAGAGCAGCAGGCGGAAGAACAGGGCCCAGGGCCGTTGGATTTCTGTCGCCTCGGCCAGCGAAGTCAGGTCGACCGCGCCGTATAGCAGGCCCAGCGCGATGAAGCCGGCGATCTCGACCCCCCGCACCGAACGCCAGGACCGCAGCAGGTGGCCCAGCCAGGCCACGACGGGGATGCCCGTCGGCGCGGCCGCGGGGGGCACGTCCATCACCCGGCTCATGGCACCGCTACCGGTTCGCTCGCCAGGCCCGACGAAGCTGCGGCGGCAGCCGGCGTTGGCGCCACCCGCCGCAACGGCAGGCTGACGCGGGCCAGCACGCCGCGCGGCTGCGTCGCTTCGAGCGATAGCGTGCCTTCGTTGCCGTACAGCGCTGCGAGCCGGGCGCGGGTGTTGGCCAGGCCCACGCCGGAGCCGCCGGCGCCGACGAACCCCCGGCCGTCGTCCAACACGTCCACCACCAGCCGGCCATCGGTGTCGATCCGGGCGCTGATGTGCAGCTGCCCCCCCTCGGGCAGCGGCGACAGCCCGTGCTTGATCGAGTTTTCGACCAGCGTGGCAATCACCATCGGCGGCATCTCGGCATCGTGCAGCGTGGCCGGGGCGTCGATCTCGAAGCGCAGTCGCTCGCCCATGCGCATCTGCAGGATGGCCAGGTAGTGGCGCACGCGCTCGAGCTCGTCGCCCAGGCAGGCCCGCTGGCTGCGCATGCCAGGCAGGGCCGACTGCAGGTAGGCGATCAGGCTCGTCAGCATGTCGCGCCCCCTGCCAGGCGCCACGTCGTACAGCCGCTTCACGGTCGCCAGCGTGTTGAACAGGAAGTGCGGCTCGATCTGGGCCTGCAGCGCTGACAGCTCGGCCTCCATCTGCTGGGCCGCCAGCGCCTCGCGCGACAGGCGCGCCTGCGCCAGCCGCTCCTGCGCGGCACGCTCGGCCAGCGCCAGCTGCAGCAGCACATAGCCGGTGCATCCGAGCAGCCACCACAGGCCGCAGGTGTAGACGAACCACCACCACCAGAAGGGCTCGGTGAACTCGGGTGCGTAGGTCACTGCAAAGCGCAAGATCGCGCCAGCCGAGGTGCCGACCAGGATGGCCAGCGCACGCACGCCCCAGGCCGCCGGCGGCGAGGGGCGTGCGCGGGTCAGCACGGCTTCGGCCGCGCCGGCGCACAGCAGGATGGTCACGCCGCTGATCAGCGACTGCCGGGTGAAAAGCGCGAGCTTGAAGAACCAGGCGTCCCAGGCTTCGTCGCCGGTGCGCCAGGCAATCGCGCGCGACAGCGCCAGCACGAAGGCCAGGTAGAACACCGCTGCCACGTGGGGCAGGGTGACCACCCGCCGAAAGGCCGCCCAGCGTGTGGGGGCGGCATCCAGAGCGGTGGGTGGTGGCGTCATGGGCCGGATTGTCGGCCGCCCCAGGGGGATGCGGGGGCCGGCGCGACGAAGCCGCCCGCAGCCCGGACGAAGCCGGGAGGGCCGCGACCGATGCCGCGGCCCTCCCGTTCACACCAGGGTTACTTCTTGCAGAACGCGATCTCGTCCTGCACCGGCAGCGGCGACGAATCACCGGTGGTCAACAGCAGATGGGCCGTCAGCTTGACGATGTACGCACAGTCGTCCAAGGCGTTGAAGGTCCAGCCGCCGCCCGGCGGGGGCGCGCCGTTGATCGCCTGGCCGAACTGGTCAGCCGGGTCCAACGGCGCCGGCATGCCGAAGCCATATGGCCCGCCCGGCCCGTTCATGCGGACGCCAACCGCGCCCAGGTTCGGGTGCGCCGCAGTGAACAGCACGTCCAGCGCGGCGTTGAGCCCCGCGCAGCCGCCGGCACGCAACTGCAGCGAGTCGACCGAGCAGGCGCACAGCTGGTCCGGCAGATCCACCGGCGCCCACGAGCCGCCCTTGTGAACGTTGTTGTAGACCGTGTTCTCGATCGCCACGTGGAAGCAGGTGCCCGCAGCCACCTCGGTGGCGGGCTGTCCAACCACTCGTACCTTCATGCGCAGCGAGATGTGCCGGTTTTGCGCGAGCGCTGCGCCATGCGCTGTGCTGCTCTCGCCGGCGATCACATTGATCATGTTCAGTGCCGGCTGCGGCACCAGGGCAGGGGTGATCACGTTCAGCATGTTGCCGTTGGGCACGAAGTAGCCGTTGGGCGCGTTGTAGTCGCTGAACTGCGGCACCTGGATCCAGCCGTCCACGATGGCAGCATTGCCGGGCCCGGCCACCGGCGTGCCCGGGTCGGCCACCATCGGGTGCGTCTTGATCGGGTTCTCGTCGCCGGGGAAGTCTGGTGCGAAGCGTTCCACCTCACCCAGCATGGTGGCGGCGAACTGCGTCGTGGCCACGGGAATCCACGGCCCGGGCAGGGTACCGTCGGCGGCGGTTTCTCGGTACTCGAAGCGGTACTCCATCGGCTGGCCGCTCAGGGTCTTGCTCAGGATGCCGTTCAAACGCACGGTCGAATAGAACGCCCGGTTGTCGCCCACGGTCAGGCCGCTGCCCGGCACCGCGCTCTGGATGCCGCCCACGTACGGGTAGCCGCCCAGCCGGGTGAACACCGGCAAGGGCTCGGTCACCGGCGGTTGCTCGCCGGTGCACAGGTCCACGCAGAAGCAGGGGCCCGCGTTCTCGCGGTCGGAATCACGGCCGCGCGAAGGTGGCTCGGCCAGCAGCGGCACGCCGCCCAGCGTCTCGACCTTGAAGTACAGGTCGGGCCCGCCGGTCCATTCGAGGTTCAGCCACGGGAAGATCGTCGGCGTGAAGTCGCTCGCCATGTAGTCGATGCGGAAGTGGCCGGTGCCGTCGGTCACGCCGTCGCCCAGCGCATCGTCTTGCAGCCAGTCGACGTCGAAAGCGCGAACCCGCACCCCGCCGATCGGCGACTGCGTCTCGCAATGGCGCACCTGGCCGCAGATGACCCATGCGCCAAAGCGGCCGCGGATGCCGCACCAGATGCGGTACGGGATCGTGTAGTCCCACGCGGCAATGCGGTCGTCCCGGATCTCGCGCCACATCGGCTGCACGACGGTCAACGTGAACTGCATCGGCGGCGGCAGCTTCTCCTGGTTCTTGCGCCGCGGCACGGTGGCGCAGTACAGGTCGAGCTCGACAGCCTCGCCCTTGTAGTTCGGCGCCTTGCTGAAGTCCAGCGTGTAGTTGCCGTTCGCGTCGATCGTGGCTTCAGCCAGCAGGCGGCCGGCCTTGGCGTCACGGTCGGCGTCCGCCACGCCTTCGAAAGTGTCCTTGGTGCGGGCGACGGCCAGTGCCGCCACGTCGCGCCCCGGGGCCAAGGCGTAGGCCTTCAGGACCAGGCCCTGCAGCGGTTCGATGCAATCGGAACAAAGCGCGCCTTTCAGCGTGCCCTTGAGGTAGTAACCCATGATGCGGCTCCCTGTGTGGATGGACTCGGCGAATGCCGGTGCATCTCGCCCCACAACGGGCAGGCGGACACCGGGTACACAAGGTAGGCGCATGGGCGCCGCGGCCCCATCCCCAACGGGCGCGGCGAAGGAGCCTAGAAGAACCGACGTGCTAGGGGTGAAAGCGTGGCCGGTCGCGCCATGCGGCAGCCACCGGCCGGATCGGTACGGCGGCGAATGCCAGCCGTGCGGCTGGGCTGCCGGTCAGCGCAGCACTTCGAGCGCGCGCTCCATGCCGCCTTGCTCGATCGACAGCATCGCCTGCTCGCGCACCGCGGGCTTGGCGTGAAAGGCGATCGACAGGCCGGCCGCGCCCATCATCGGCAGATCGTTGGCGCCATCGCCGACCGCAATCGCCTGCTCGGGCGAAATGCCCATCAGCTCGCACACCTCGAGCATCACGCGGCGCTTCTCGGCGCCGTCGACGATGTCGCCCCAGGGGCGGTCGACCATGCGGCCGGTGAGCTGGCCGTCCACCACCTCCAGCACGTTGGCTCGGGCAAAGTCCAGCTGCAGCCGTGCGCGCACCTTGTCGCTGAAAAAGGTGAAGCCGCCCGACACCAGCAGCGTTTTCAGCCCCGCTGCGCGGCAGGCCAGCACGAAGGCCTCGACGCCGGGGTTCAGTTTCAGCCGCTGCACGTAGACGTCGTGCAACGCCTGCTCGCCCACCCCCTTGAGCAACGCCACGCGGCGGCGCAGGCTGTCCTTGAAATCGGTGATCTCGCCGCGCATCGCGGCCTCGGTGATGGCCGCCACCTCGGCCTTGCGGCCGGCTGCCGCGGCGATCTCGTCGACGCATTCGATGTCGATCAGCGTCGAATCCATGTCGAAGGCCACCAGCTTGAAATCGGCCAAGGCCAGCGGCGGCGTGATGCCGCGGGTGAAAAGTCCGGGGGCGAATTCGGTGGCGGTCATCGGCAAACGGGGCAGGGCGAGGCGGGTCAGACATGGGGGAGGGGTGTCCCCAATACTTGGGTGGCTGCGGCGGCGCAAGGTGACTAGACTGCGCGCAGGGCACCGAGCACGAGTATCGCAGCAGCCCTGGAAGGACCGCCTCATGAGCAGCGGCATCTTCATCAGCTACCGGCGCGCCGATTCGCGCCACGCAGCCGGCCGGTTGGCCGACGAGCTGGCCGCTGCATTTGGCGAAGAAAACATCTTCCGCGACATCGAAGGCATCGAGATCGGCGTCAACTTCGAGCAGGCGCTGGAGCGCGCGCTCGGCTCCTGCGTGGTGATGCTGGTGGTGATCGGCCCGCAATGGCTGGACGCGCGCGACGCGCAGGGCCAGCGCCGGCTGGAGCAAGACAACGACTGGACGCGGCAAGAGATCGCCACCGCGCTGCGCCGCGACATCCGCGTCGTGCCGGTGCTGCTGGAAGACACCCCGCTGCCGCGCGCCGACCAACTGCCGCCCGATCTGCGCGAGCTGACCAACCGCCAGCAGGTCGAGCTGTCGGACACCCGCTGGCGCGGCGACATGCAAGGCCTGGTCGACAAGCTGGGCCGCATCAAGGGGCTGCAGCGCGCGACTCCCCGGCGCACCGCCGCTGCGCCACCTGTCCTGCCCATAGCCCAGCCGGCCACCCCACGCAAGCAGCCGCATTGGGGCTGGTGGGCGATGGCCGGCGTGGCCGTGGTGGTCGCCGGCTGGTGGTCCGAGTTCGACACCGGTGAGAGCGGCGACGGCGTCGCGGTGTTCAACCCGGCCACGCTGGGCACCGCCCAGATGCCCAGCCAGATGCGTGTGCAGCAGCCGTCCGAGGCGGTGGCGGACCCGGTCGTCAACACCGTGGCCGACTCCCGGCCCGCGTCCACCACGCTGCCCCGCCTGGCCGGCCTGTGGCGCACTTCCAGCGGCGAGACCTACCACTTCCAGCAGGAGGGCACCGAGCTGCGCTTCACCGCCGAAGCCAACGGCCAGAACATCGGCAACGGCCGCGGCGAGCTGGACGGCAACCTGCTGCGCCTGCAGATGAGCATGCAGCTCAACGGCGTGGTGCTCGGCAACCTGGTGTGCAACATGCAGGGCGCGTCGGACATGCGCAGCTTCACCGGCCTGTGCGCAGGCCCGAACGGCCAGTTCCCGGCGCAGTTCTTCCGCTGAGCCTACGCAGTCTCGGAGGCCGTCGGCCGACGCTGTCACCAGCGGGCCGGGCGCGCTGTGGCAGCATGCGCGGCCATGAATGGCATCACCTCCTGGCTGCGCACGCGTGGCACCCACGACAGCGGCAAGGTCGGCATGGTCGAACTCTTCTTCGACCTGGTCTTCGTCTTCGCGGTGACGCAGCTGTCGCACACCTTGCTGGCCCGGCTCGATCCACTGGGCGCCGTGCAGGTCGGCGTGATGATGGTCGGCACCTGGTGGGTGTGGATCTATACCTCCTGGGTCACCAACTGGCTGGATCCCGAGCGCCTGCCGGTGCGGCTGGCGCTGTTCGGGCTGATGGGCGCCGGGCTCGTGATGTCGGCCGCCATCCCCAAGGCGTTCGGCGAGGCGGGGCTGGTGTTCGCGCTGGCCTATGCCGCGCAGCAGATCGGCCGCAACGTCTTCGTGCTGTGGGCAGTGCGTGGCGAGCGGCAGTCGTTGCGGCGCGGCTTCTTGCGCATCATGGTCTGGTTGTCGATGGCCTCGGCGTGCTGGATCGCCGGCGGCCTGGCCGAGCCGCAGCAGCGCCTGGCCTGGTGGGCCCTCGCGCTGGCGGTGGAAACCGCTGCGCCGCTGCTGTTCTATTGGACGCCCGGCCTCGGCCGATCGGTGCTCTCCGACTGGGACATCGACCCCAACCACATGGCCGAGCGCTGCGCGCTGTTCGTCATCATCGCGCTCGGCGAATCGCTGCTGATCACCGGTGCCACGGTGGCCAACACGCCTTGGTCGGCCGCGACCCTCGGCGGTGCGCTGGCCGCCTTCATCGGCACGCTGGCGATGTGGTGGATCTACTTCGACACCGGCGCCACCCGTGCGCACCACCACATGGCGCATTCGGCGCAGCCCGGCCGGCAGGCGCGCAACGCCTACACCTACATGCACCTGCTGATCGTCGCCGGCATCGTGGTCTGCGCGGTGGCCGACGAGCTGGTGCTGGTCCACCCCGACCATGCCGAGCTACCGGCACTGTTCGCCATCCTCGGCGGGCCGGCGATCTACCTGGCGGGCACTGCGGCCTTCAAGTGGGCGACCAGCACGCGGCGCCTGCCGCCGTTCTCGCACCTTGTCGGCCTGGTGCTGCTGGCGCTGCTGGCCGTGCCGGCGGCGCTGCATTGGGCGTCGGCGCTGATGCTGGGCGCGGCGACGACCACGGTCCTGGTGATCGTGGCGGCGTGGGAATACGTCGCGGTGCGCCGGCCCTGAGCCAGGCCGGCCGTGCCGCTGTGGTCGCGTTCTCGGCCGCCGGTAGGTGGTTCCCCCGGCATCCAGACGCCGATGGGGCGCGTAGAACCCGGGTAGCCGCAGCGCCGCGTGCAGCCAGGTCAGAAAGGAACCGCCCATGTCCGCTGTCCTCGAATCCACCACCACGCCGTTCGTCGACACCCCGTCCCCCACCACACCCTTGAGCCGTTTGCGCGGCTTCTTCACCGGCGCTCGCGAACTGGGTGACACCGCCTGCGCCGTGCACGGCAAGCTGCCCCTGTGGCTGCAGGGCCAACTGCTGTTGAACGGCCCGGCGATGTGGGACCTGCCCCAGGGCCGCTACACCCACTGGTTCGACGGCCTGGCCATGCTGCATCGCCTGCGCTTTGCCGAAGGTCGGGTGGTCTACCGCAGCCGCTTTGTGCGCAGCCAGGCCTACACCCAGGCGCAAGCGGCCGGCCGCCCGGTGCTCGGCGAGTTCGAAACGCCGGACTCCGAGCCCTGGCTGCGGCGCCTGACGCACTTCTTCCACCCGCGCAGCACCGACAACCCGGCGGTGGTGATGTCGCGCATCGGCGGGCGCTGGATTGCCTGCACCGAGAGCCAGCACCTGACCGAATTCGACCCCGACAGCCTGGCCACGCTCGGCGAGCTGAAACCCGACGATGAGCTGGACATGCCGCTGATGGCGGCCCACGGCATGACCGACGACCACGGCGACTACTGGAACGTTGGCGTCGAACTGGGGCCGAAATGCATCTACAGGCTGTTCCGCATTCGCGCGGGCACGACGCGGCGCGAAGTCATCGCGGCGATCCCGGTGAAGAAGGCCGGTTACCTGCACGCCTTCGCCCGCAGCCGCGGGCATGTGCTGCTGTGGGAAACGGCGATGCGCGTGCAGCCGCTGGGCTTCCTGTTCACGCGCCGGCCGTACATCCACAACTTCCACTGGGAGCCCAGCGGCGGCTCGGCGATCCACGCCATTTCGCTGGCTGACGGGGCCACCCGGCGCTGGGAGATTCCGCCGATCATGGCCTTCCACGCTGCGCAGGCGTATGAAGATGGCGACGATCTGGTGCTGGACCTGTGCGACTACCCGGACGCGACGATCTTCGAGGACCTGCGGCTGGACTCGCTACGCAGCAGCGTCGAGCAGCGTGCCGTGCCGCGGCTGGCGCGCTACCGCCTGCGCCCTGGCCGGGCCGATGCCGAGGCGCAGCCGATCGGCGAGGCCTTCGAGTTGCCGCAGATCGACCCGGCCAAGATCGTCGATGGGCCGGCCCGCTGGGCCTGGGGCGCGGGCCTCGATCCCGCCGATCGCTCGCACTTCCTCGACCGTACGGTGCGTATCGACCTGGCCAGCCGCGAACGCAAGGAATGGCAACGACCGAACGCGATCCAGCTCGAGCCCTTGTTCGTGCCACGATCCGGCAGTGTGGAAGAGGGCGACGGCGTGCTGCTGGTGCCGACGCTGGCCGATGACGACATGACCACCCAGATCGCGGTGCTCGACCCGCGCCGCATGGAATGCCTGGCGATGGTGGAGGCGCCGCAGGTCGTCCCCTTCGGTTTTCATGCGGCGTTTCAGCCGCGCTGAGCGGGTTGGCCGCCGGCCGGCGGGGCCCTTCAGCACCGCAGTCGTGGCCGAAGCGGTCCGAGACCCGGGCAAGATCGTCGATTCGCGCCAGAGGCACGAAAAGTGCCGAGACCTGCAAAGCCTTGTCGCGCCACGGGCAATAGGGCGCGCCGACGTCCGCCGGCCGCTCGGCATTGGGTTTTCATGGCCCATCCCGTCATCAATGATGACGATGAATGCGCGATGCCCATCGGCCTAGAGTGCTTCGCGGCGAGCTGATGGCTGGACCGAGGAGCGCTGGCAATCAGCGCCGCGTCGGCACGAAGTCGACCGAGTGACCGACCCCACCCCGATCAACGCGCGACAGGCGATGCGCTGATCGGCCTGTAGCTCCTCTGTGCTCCTTGAACGGGAGGTTGCCATGCGGAGTTGGATATGGACAGGGCGTTGCGGCACCGGGTTCGCCGCAAAGGTGGGCGCCGTGCTGTTTTGGGGGCTGATGCTGCCCCTGCAGCCGGTATCGGCCCAAAACATCCCGACAACGGCTTTGCCCAAGGGCGCCAGCGGCACGGCGGCAGCCGGCACAGGCACGACGGGCCCTGCCGCGCACGCGTGGGCGGTGACCTATAGCACCCCCCCACGCCGTCCGATTTCGAGTATCGGCAAGCGATCGCGGCCCAGGCCGCTTCGCCGCGGCCCGGGCCCATTCCGCTGCACGCGGGTGGTGTCTATCGAGGCGATGTACGAGGGCCCATCGGGCCTTCCACCCAATTCAAGTCGGAGTCGGCCGAGGCACCCACCGACTTGGCCATCTATCGCCAAAGCAGCCTGCCGGCAGGCGGGCTGATGTCGGCAGTGAATGAGCCGAGCACGGCGAACAACGGCAAGTACATCTTCGCCGTCGGCAACTGGTATGCCGCTCGCTCCATCAACAACGGCGCGGCCAGCAGCTGGACCTACCTCGACCCGTTCTCGCTGTTCGGGTCCGGGTTCTGCTGCGATCAGGTCACTGTGTACGACTCGAGCCACGACCGGGTCTTCTGGCTGCTGCAGTACTCCGACCATCTGACCCTGGCCAACTCGGATGGCCAGGACATGGTGGGCTGGTGCTACTACAACTGGAGCCCCGCGAGCTTCGGGCTGCCGTCCAACTATGTGTTCGACTACAACCACATGGCGGTGAGCACGAATTTCGTCTACGTCAGTACCAACGTGTACACGAACACCGGCGCATCGGCCGGATCGCTGGTCTTTCGAACACCGATCGACGCGCAGACGGGCTGTGCGGGGTTCGGCTACAGCTGGGTCTACCGCAGCAGCGAGTTCGCGAACGCGTTCGTCCAGGCTGCGGGCGACACGATGTACTGGGGCACGAACTGGACGACCGACCTGACGTTGGGCAGCACCTTCCGCATCCTGAGGTGGAGTGACAACTCGGGTTCGTACTCCTGGTACGACCGGTCGATCGACGCCTTCACCTTCATGTTCGTCAACAGCGGCCAGAACTGTGGCAGTGCGGACGGCGTCGTGCTCAACTGGTGTCAGCGAACCGACTCGAGGATGTCAGGTGGCGGATACCTGGGCATCCCCTCGCTGGGCAGGCCAGAGAACCCCAACGACGCGATCGTCGGCTTTGCCTTCAATGCTAAGAATGACAACGTGCACCCGTTCCCGTACATCCGCCGCGTGTACTTCCGCGCGTCGGACCTCGGCTATCTCGGTGCATCGGAGTTCTGGGGCAGTTGGGCGGCGCATTTGTACCCCGACCTGGCACCGGATGCCCGTGGCCACGTGGGTATGGTCTTCGCTTGGGGCGGCGGCACGGGGGGCTCGCATTACTACCCGGCAACCGGTGTCATGGTGGACGACGACATCTCGCCGGCCCAGCCGTGGGCCTACAGCTTCCTGACCAACGGGGCCGGCAACCCTTGCCTCAACTCGGACGGAACGCGCCGGTGGGGCGACTACCTCACCGTTCGGCCGTATGAACCGTCTCGCTACGGCTGGATCGCCGCGACGTTCCGCCTGACCGCAGACGCCGGGAGCTGTGGTGCGACCGCGCCGGTGAATGCGCGAAACGTGGTCTTCGGGCGCGAGCGAGACCGGCAGGCCTACGCCCGCTGGTCGACCAAGTAGCGCGTTTGTCGCTGAGCCCGTCCGCTTGAATGGCAGACGGGCTCGTCTCTTCACGAGGCCAATCGGCCGATCCACTCGGCCGCGACGTCGAGCAGGCCTTCCAGCACCTCGGCGTCCTTGCGGCCGGTGCGCGCCGGCACGTGGAACGAGTGGTCGGCGTCGGCCACCAGTTCCAGCGTGGCGCGTGAGCCCAGCTCCTTCGTCACGCCGGTGATCAGCTCCACCTCGGCCAGCTCATCGCGCGTGCCCTGCAGGAAGAGCATCGGGCACTCGACCTTCGCCAGGTGCGTGGCGCGCTCGATCGAAGGCTTGCCCGCCGTGTGAAGCGGAAAGCCGAAGAACACCAGTCCACGCACGCCGGGCAATGGCGATGCAGCCTGTGCCAGCGAGGTCATCCGCCCGCCGAACGACTTGCCACCCGCCACCAGTGGCAGGCCCATGCAGCGCTGCGCCGCTTCAGCCACCGCCGCGCGGACCGCGGCATGCGCCACTGCCGGCGTATCCGGCCGCTTCGAGCCGCGTTCCATGTACGGAAACTGGTAGCGCAACGTCGCGATGCCGCGCGCGGCCAGCCCGGCCGCCACCGCGGCCATGAAGGCGTGCGTCATGCCAGCGCCCGCGCCATGGGCGAACACGTAGCAGGCGCGGGCGTCGGCTGGGGCATGAAGCAGGGCAGAGACGGCAGTCTCAGGATCGACCTGAATCGTCAAGGCGACGTTGTTGTCGTTCATCAATGCGACTCTAGTTCCACTCAGCTGCGGCAGCCAGGAACATCTGCTTCCACAGCGGCAAGTCAGGAGGAGTGACCGGCTTCAATGGGGTGAAGGTGTATCTCGGCTTTTTCTTCGCGTCGAGGTCGCTCTCGAGTCTGACCCCAGTCACCGCAAAAGCCGGGTCAACGGCTGACAGCAACCATACGGCGGTGGCCAACCCGAGGAGCCGTCCAGCCTGGGTGTCCATCGGGTAGTGCAGGCCCGCTTTGACTCGGTTATTGCTGACCGTCAACGCAATCTTGCCCAAGATGGCGAGGAGATCGAAAGGCTTGGCAGATTGGGGGGCTGCCAGTACGAACAGGATCAATGCGGCCATGAAGCACTTCGCCGCGTGGCCGCCGGGATAACTGAGGTGACCAGGGACCGTCATCATCGGGACAATGCCGGGCTCCAGCCGATGTGGGCGCTCAACACCCAGGCTGTGCTTCATCCGGAACAGTTTGGGAGCCAAGGTCGAGCAGGCGCCTGCAATGGCCTCGAAGGTTCTGGGGTGCGTTTCGGGAGAGATGCCCAATGCGATGGCCAGTGGATGCAGCGGGTCAAGATGCTGTGCGTCCAATTGCTGCAGATGTAGCACCGCTCTGCTGCTTGCGACCAGCTTGAGATTTCGGTCGGTCGCCCGCTGGCGGACAATTTGTGCCTGCCGTGCGATGGTGTCCGGAGACGGGATCACCAGTTCTATCAACGATGTGCCGGCGGATGCGAGCAGCGCGGCCCTCGGTTGCACGAGTGCACCGAACGTCAGCCTGTCGCTGATTTCGTCGGCCAGCATGGACTCCCGAACGAAGCTTTCACACCGCAGCAGCCGAGGATCAAGGCCCTTTGCCGGCCATGCGAACGCGGGCGCCGCCGCCTTCTTCTTCTTTGCAGTTCTGGTCTTGCTGGGCAGTCCGGTGATGGTGGCAAGCAACGCCGCCTGGTGATTGAGCAGCAGTCCGTCTGCCGGGTCGTCGTCATCGGGCGGGACCTTGCTGTCCGTCTCCACTCGAAGACTGGCCATCGCTACTGGTGAAAGCATGTTCGAGATGGCCTTTTGACCGGTGCCGGGGCCACCCCATCGTGGGTAGAGCGATATGGCGCTTGAAACCACTTCGAAAGCGTCCGACATGTCCTCTCCTGAAGTCACCGCCCCACGCGGCAGCGCAGACTACTGCGGAAGGCCGGCGTGTCGCAATGCGTCCGCGAACATTCGTCCTTGATCTTGAGGACCGCGGAACAGTTCGGCGTAGCGCCGGGCCGACATCTTGGGCGCCAGGCGCAAGTAGCGTTGTGCGCCTTCGCGGGCTCCATCCATGTCGCCCGTCAGCACGCTGGCGATGATGTAGGCCGGGTAGGTCGGTAGGTGCATGCTGTTGCCTCGCAACGATGCTGCGGCCAGCGCTTGCGCCCGTTGGTGCATGCCGGCGCACAACGCTGCCTGGGCCGCAAACATCTCGAACATGAACCGCGTCGGGTCGAGCGGCGACAGGGCCATGGCTTTGTCTGCAGCGTCGATCGCTGCGTCGCCTTGGCCTTGGTGTGCCCGCAGGTTCGAATAGAACAGCCACGCCAGCGGCTCGCTTGGCGCAGCGGCCACCGCTCGTGAAATCAGCTGATCGGCTCGCTCCAGGTTGCCATGGCGGAATAGCTCGATCTGGCCCTCGATGGCGGTTGCCAGTGCGTGCCCCGGCTGCGCGTCTTCGGCGCGACGGACGTGGAACACCGCCTGCGCCGTTTCCTGGCTCGCGTCCGCCGTCCACCCCTGCGCCACACGCAGCATGTGCCACTTGGCCGACCAGGCGTGGATCTCCGGCGCGCGCGGGTGGCGCGTGGCAAGTTCGTCCAGCGCTTGCTTGGCACGCTCGCTCTCCGCCAGCGACATGCGGTGCATGCGGGCGATGGCCGACAACAGCAACGCATAACTCTCGACCTGGGGCAATGCACGGTCGGCCTCGCTCGCCTGGCTGGCCGCGGCAACGACGTTGGCCACCGACGCTGCGAGGTCCAGCAACTGGGGCGACGTCCGGTCGCGAGCGCTGGCGCGATGGTCCTGGCACTCGAAGCGCAGAACCGGCAGGTCGGTTCCTCGCGACAAGACCTCGGCGCACACTTCGGCGTCACCACCAGCCACTCGGCATGCCACCCTGACCACGTACGGGACACGCAGCAGCTTGAAAAGCGACCCTGCGTCTGGTCGTCGCGCTGTCACCGCAGCCACAGTCGGTCTCGCGATCACCGAAATCCCGCTGCAGCACGCCAGCAGACCGGCCAGCTCATCGGCCACGACGGTGGCCATCGCAAAGTCATGCCTCGAACCCGGCTCGGCCGAATCGCATGGCAACACTGCCACGGTGGCGAACTGCTCGGGTGGCAGCCATGGTGGCACGGCAGACGAAGCGCCACGCACCAGACGCCAGGCGCGCACAGCGCCATCGATGTGCTTGAGGTAGCAGTCGCCCATGTCCTCGACGTCGACGTCGAGCCCGGGCAGCAACTCGTCGCGCGCCTCCGACGACAAGACAACGTCTCCGGGCCTGCCAAGCGAGGCCAACCGCGCGGCAAGGTTGACGCCTGCGCCGTAGATGTCCAACTCGTCGACGACGATGTCGGCCACGTGCACGCCGATGCGCACGGCCAGTGCGAGGCTGCCAGGCGACGCGTGGTTCAGCGCGGCCAGTGCAACTTCGATCGCGAGGGCACAGCTGCACGCGTCGCTCGTTGTTTCGAAGGTCAACAACAGCCCGTCGCCCAGAGATTTGACCAGCGTGCCCCGATGGCCCGGCAAGATGTTGCATCGGGTGGTTTGCACCAATGCGCGCCAGGCGACGATGGCCTCGTCCTCGGAGCATTGCATCAGCCGAACCGATTCGACGAGATCCAGCGCCATCACGGCGCGGCGCACCCGCACCAACGTGCTGGCCGAATCAGTGTCCTGAGCGGCGTGCGCCATGCAGTCGATTCTCCCTGGCTGCAAGCCCGCTGCCGGGCGCATGGCCTGGCGGGGCGTTGGGCGATCCTAGCGCGCCAGCACGCCGGCTGCTAAGTGGTTTGCAGCACCTTGCGCGCGGCCGTCAGCGTCTGCCTGGTCGTCCAATAGTCCGTCCAAGGGTCGTCCTTGACGAAGCTGAGGTACTCGCGCGCATTGGCGATGGTCCACTGGGCGCTGCTCTTGAGGCCGTGCAGTTGATCCCAGCTGATCGGCATCGAGACGCCCAGCCCCGGCCGGGAGCGGGCTGAGAAGGCGGCAGCGGTGGTGGCCGCATGGCCGTTGCGAAGGTAATCGACGAAGATCCTGCCGACGCGGTTCTTCGCGCCCGGCACGGCGACGAACATTTGCGGGATCGTGCGCGCCATGTGCTCGACCACGGCCTTCGAGAAGGCCTTGACCTCGGCGTAGCCCAGCCGCGGGGCCAGTGGCACCACCACGTGCAGGCCCTTGCCGCCCGATGTCTTCAGCCAGCCTTTCAGGCCCAGCGCATCGAGCATCGCGTGCATCAGTTGCGCGGCTTCCTGCACGGCCTTCCAGTTCACGCCGTCGCCCGGGTCGAGGTCGAAGACCATGCGGTCGGGCTTGTCGATCGCCTGGGTCGTCGAATTCCAGGTGTGGAACTCCACCACGTTCATCTGCGCCGCGGCGACGAGCGCCTTGGCGTTGTCTACCGCCAGCAGCGCGCCATGCGCCGGCCACAACGCCGGGTCCAACGTGCGCAGGCCGGGCATCTTGCTGTCGGGGTGCTTCTGGAAGAACAGCTCGCCGGTGATGCCGTCCGGCGCGCGCACCAGCGACACCGGCCGGTTCTTCAGGTGCGGCAGCAGCCAGTCGGCCACGCTCTCGTAGTAGCGCACCACGTCGATCTTGCGCAGGCCCGTCGAAGGGTCGATGACCCGCTCGGGGTTGGTCACGGTGATGCCGGTCGTCCGCTTCTTCGCAGCCGGTGCAGCCACGGCGTCGGGCTCGCGCGAGACCTCGGTCGCGGCCTTGTCGGTGCGCAGCCCTTTGTAGATCGAGTGGCGCACGCGGCCCTCGGGCGTCCACTCGCCGAACTGCACCTCGACCACCAACTCGGGCCGCACCCAGCGTTCGCCCCCGGCCGTGCGGCGGCCCCAGCGGCCGGGCTTCACGTCCGCAGCGTCGACCTGTGGCTTGTCGATCTCGATCTTCTGCAGTCTCGTGTGCAGGTCGCTGCCGGTGCGGTGGTCCCACCCGGTGCCCACGTTGCCGGCGTAGTGCAACACGCCGCCTTCAAAGTAGCCCAGCAGCAGGCTGCCCACCTCGCCCGGTGCATTGGCGCGGTCGTTGAAGCCGATCACGACGAACTCTTGCCGCCGCGAGCCCTTGAGCTTGAGCCAGCTGTCGGTGCGCGCCGAAACGTAGGGCGCATCCACCCGCTTGGCGACGATGCCCTCCAGCCGCATCGCGCGTGCGGCCTCCAGCATCTGCGCGGCCGGCACATCGAAATCCTGGCTGAAGCGGATGCGCTCGGGCGCTTCGGGGCCGATCAGCCCGCGCAAGGCCGCTCGGCGCGCGGCCCACGGCACGGCGCGCAGGTCCATGCCGCCGAGGTAGGGCACGTCGAACAGAAAGTAGACGATCTCGTCGTTGCGGCCGGCGTCGATGGCGTTTTGCAGTGCGTTGAATTCGGGTGCACCGTGCGCGTCGAGCACCACGATCTCGCCGTCCAGCCACGCTTCAGTGATGCCCAACTGCTCGATGGCCGTGGCGAGCGTGGGCATCTTGCGCGTCCAGTCGTGGCCGTTGCGGGTGAACAGGCGCGCCTTGCCGTCTTCGATGCGCGTCAGCAGGCGATAGCCGTCCCACTTGGGCTCCAGCGCCCAGCGGCCGGGTGGCAACGAGCTGGCGGCGGTGGCCAGTTGCGGCGACAGCGCAGTCGGCAGCTTGGCCTTGCGCGCCAATGAAAGGTCCGTCGCCACCTCTGCATGGGTCGGCCCGACAGGTGTCGATTCAAGCCCGCGCGGCTCGCGCTCTTCCACCAGGCCCAGCGGCTTCGCGATCACGCTGTCGGGCAGCGCGGCGATCACGTCGTATTCGGTGGTAGGCCGGGCCCATGCGTCGCGCTTCTTGAACAGCATCCACGGGTCTTGCTTGTCACCGGGCTTGGCGATGCGAACCAGCTCCCACCGGCCGGCGAGTTTTTCGCCGTGCAGGTCGAACACCAGCTTGCCGGCGGCCATGCCGGCGTGCGGGTCGCCCACCGGCGTCCAGGTGCCACGGTCCCACACGATCACGGTGCCGGCGCCGTATTGCTTGGGCGGGATGGTGCCTTCGAAGCTGCCGTAGGGGACGGGGTGGTCTTCCACGTGCACCGCCATGCGTTTTTCTTTCGGGTCGAAGCTTGGGCCGCGTGGCACGGCCCAGCTGAGCAGCACGCCGTCCAGCTCCAACCGGAAGTCGTAGTGCAGGCGGCTGGCCCAGTGCTTCTGGATCACGTACAGCAGCTGGCCCGAGAGTGCCGCGCTGGCCACACGCTCGGCCGGCGGCTCGGGTGTGATGTGGAACTGGCGCTTGGCGCCGTAGCGGCCCAGCGGGTCGGCCGTGGGCTTGGGGGATTTGGCGGCCGCTGTGGCGCTGCGCTTGGTGGCAGGCGTCGCAGCAGGTTTGGCTGCGCGCTTGGCGGCGGTTTTCGCGGCGCCGCCTCTGGCGGTCTTGGCAGGCGGGGAGCGTCGGGCGGCCACCGAGTCCTTCGAGCTGCCTTTGGTGGCAGGCCTGGTGGCACTCGGCATCGACGTTGACCCTTTCTACGTCTCGCTGTTCGCGGCCAGCTGCAGGCGGCGGTAGGCGCTGTAGTGGCGCAGGGCGCCTTGGCGGTCGCCGACCTGTTCGTAAAGCTTGGCCGCGTTGTGGTGCGCGTCCACAAAGTCCGGCGCCAGCTTCAGGCAAGCCTCGTACCTGGCCAGCGCCTCGCGGCGGCGGTGCAGGTCTTCCAGCGCGATGGCGGCGTTGAAGTGCAGCAGCGGCTCGTCCGGCCGTTGGCGAATGGCCTTCTCGAGCACCTCGACCGCCTCTTTGCAGCGCCCCGCCTCGCACAGCATCGCGCCCAGGTTCACGGCAGCGTACACATGGTCCGGCGCAAGCGCCAGGGCCTGGCGATAGGCTTTTTCGGCGGCGCCATCGTCTGCGCCTTCGAGCTGCTCGGCCTGGCGGTACCAGTCGTTCGCGCTGGGCTCGGGGCGGGTGGTGGCGGCCTTGGCGGCGGCAGGCTCGCGCGAAGCCTCTCGCGACAACACGGTCACGCTGCCTTGCTGGCCCGTGGCCGGCGTCACCTCGAAATCCATCAACAGTTGGCCCGTCTCGGCGCCCCATTGGGCATCGCCTTCCTTCACCGCCACCTGGTTGCCCACGGCCTTGATGCGCAGCCCGCTGAGCGGCAGCTCGGCTGGCAGCCGCTCGCGCAGCGACTTGAGCGAGCTCAGCAGCCGCTTGGGCGGGATGTTGGCGGCGCGCAGGTGAAACGCGGTGCGCAGCAGCACCACGTCTTGAAAAGAGAAGCGCAGCTCGTTGCGCGGGCCGCGCGCAGGCGTCACGAAGCCCGCATTGACCAGGCCCGTGACCACGCTGCGGCTCAGGCCGAGCATCTCTTCGATGTGGCGCAGCGTGTAGGGTGTGTCGACAACGGGTTGATCGCTCACGGGCGCTCGCTCACTTGCGTGCGCGGGTGCGGGCGGGAGCGGCGGCCACTTCTTCCAACACCTTCGGTGCGCGCTTCACCGGCTTGCGCTCTTTCAGCGCACCGGCGGGGATGGCCTCTGCCTTGGCGGGCTGCTTGTCGGCCTTGCCATTGCTGGCCTTGGCCGGCGCCGCGGCGGCCTTGCCACCCTTCTGGCCGATGCTGGCGCGCAGCGCTTCCATCAGATCGATCACCTGGCCGCTGCTCGGCTCTTCGGCGCGGGCCGAGGCCACCACCTGCTTGCCGGCGATCTTGGCGTCGATCGCAGCAAGAATCCGGCCCTTCTCTTCGTCCTTGAACGCGTGCGGGTCGTACTCGTCTTGCGAGATCTGGTCGATCAACTGCAGCGCGAGCTTCAGCTCGGCAGGCGACACATCGGCAGGCTCGATGTCCAGGTCTTTCAGCGAGCGCACCTCGTCGGCATACAGCAACTGCTGCAGCACCAGGCCGTCTTCAACCGCGCGCACCTGCACCACATACTGCTTGCCCTTGCTCGTCCAGCGGGCGAGGGCGCAACGGCCGCTCTCGCGCATGGCCGCGCCCAGCAGCGCGTAAGGCTTGCCGCCCCGCTTGTCCGGCGCCAGGAAGTAGGCGCGGTCGTAGTAAATCGGGTCCACCGACGCCTCGGGCACGAAGGCCACGATTTCGATCACGTGGCTCGCCGCCTCGTCCATCGCCTTCAACTCTTCGGGCGTGAAGAGCACGAACCGGTCTTTCTCGAACTCGTAGCCCTTGACCATCTCCGCCCGCTCGACCACCTTGCCGGTGGATTCGGAGACGTACTGCTGCTTCACCCGCGAGCCGTCCTTGGCGAGCATCTTGAAGCTCACCGCACTCGACGATTCAGTCGCCGAATACAGCTTCACCGGCACGTTGACCAGGCCAAAACTGAGGGTCAACGACGCGATGGATCGTGCTGCCATGGGACCTCCGGAGCCGGGGCGGGTTGGAAGGAATCTGCAGCATAAAGCGTTCCGGTGGGGGCGAAATGGGGGAGGGTGGCGGGGTGACAACGGCGTATTTGGCCTGTCCCTAGCAGGCAGGATGGAATTTCGGCGCAGCCATGCATGGAAGAGATTGGAAATAACGGTCATCAATGAGTACGAGGGCGATCCCATCGGTCAATAGCCGCATCAACCGACGGCAATCGCGAAGAGCGTGGCCACCTACTCTTTTCGCCAGCGCTCGATGACTTGTGCAAATACAACATCGCGCCACTGTTCCCTCCATTCTTTATGAACGTTGACACTTTGCGAATGTGGTTCAGGGACTGGTAACGGCATCTTAATTACGGCCGGCAGCAGTACGGCGTCACCGACTACCACGCACTCCCCCGGAGCCAGGTTCGGCAGAATCTCGGTGATGGCGTTCGCATTGTCGGGGAAAAGCCGTCGCACGTAGGTTTGATCGGCGTCGTTCGTCAGACGCAAGGACATGAAGTTGTTGCACTGGGCGAATATTGTCTCCGACACCTCCGACGGCCGCTGACTCACCACCATTAGGCTCAAGCCATATTTCCGTCCCTCCTTGGCAATTCGCTCGATGGACTTACGGGACGCTCGATATGCGGCATGCTCGTCCCGTGGAACGTAGTTGTGCGCTTCCTCACACACCAGCATGACCGGAATGTCATTGAGCTTGCCTTGGGCATGCTGCAGCTTGGAATAGTGGAAGCAGAAATCGAAGATGAGGCGGGCGATTAGGCTGACGGTGATGCTGAGAACCTCGAAAGGGACCCCGCTCAAGTCCACGATGGTGATGTTCGCCTTATCGAGGTAGCCAATGAACTGTTTCATCAGCGCCTCAAAGTCAGCGGTGACATGGGCATGCCCATCGGTCTTTTTCGCGGTCAGAAGGAACCGGAGGCGCTTGTCGGCGAGTTTTGCCTCCAACCGAGAAATGAATCTGTTGAACTCTCCGTTAAATGGCCCGTTAGTCGCCCTGGTCGCAACAGCTGTTGAGTTGGCAACGAAATCATGGATCTTGTCAAAGTAGATCTTCCGATCAGTCACCAAAGTCCCATCGATCAGCTTGGGTCTATCCTCTCCAGCCAGTCGTCCAATAACTTCACGATTCAGATTCTCAATAAAGTAGTGGACCTCCTTGATCGAGAAATAGACCGGAGTGTCGTAAGTGACCTCTTGAATGCCTGGATTGTGTTTCTCCTTATTTAAAACTACGGCGTATTTGAACTGGCTAACCTGATTATGCGAGTTTGCTTCGTTGCTTTCGATGAACATGCTCTCCAGCTCCTCTGAGTTCATCAACCAGTAAGGAAGCTGTAAAGAATCAATATCTAGTCGGCTCAGGGTGAAAGTTTCGTCCTTTTCCAGAGTAAATGCGGCGGTATATTCATCATGAATGTCGAAAATTACCACATGCGAGTTGTTTTGTTTGCCTTTGTTCTTATTCTTATGTTGGGCAATGTCTACGACATCCTGCAGCACGCTCGCGACAGTGCATGACTTACCTGAGCCCGTCGAGCCGACGATTGCAATATGCTTGCTGAAGAATCTGTTGCCATTGATCATGAGATCGATGGCTTTATTCATTGAGAGCTTGCCAAGTGGGAAGTTGTGATCACTGTTGGCCGAGAACATCTTGTCGAGAGTTTCTGTGTCAACAATAAACGCATGCTCTGTGGGTACCGGCAAAAGAAGGCTGCCGCGGTCGAATATCTTGTCTTCAACCAGCGTTCCAATCGCTTGGCACTCAATCTGAAAGCTCCAGATTGGCTTGCCATCTGGGCCAGTGACGTTCGTGCCCTTAATATTTCGAACTGTGGCAATCGTGAAGTCATGATTGCCTTGTGCAATTTTCAAGAAGCGCCCAACTTGAAGGCCCTCCTTATTTTTCTCAAACGCCTCAAGACTATCCACCGCAACGATGATGGCTTCTGGCGCACACGAGAGTACCGCTCCAATCTTAGTAGGCACTGTTTATCCCCAGTAGATACTTAATTTCTTCAAACTTTTCGGCGCCAAGGATTTCAAGGTTTACGTCCTTAACATCTATGGTCGATACATCCCCATCGCCGATGACAAACAAGTCATCCGCTTTTGTTTTGAGTACAAGTGTTCTGTATTCGTCCCAGCGGATCAGTCTCAAAACAAATTCCTTTCTGTCCTTTTGGACCATTGGTTCGCGAAAGAAATGGACTTCGGAAAATGTCTTGACGGGTCGTCCGTGATTTGGGACTACGTCCTTTCCAATTAGTCGCTCCGCAATTCCGTCTAATGCATCTTGCGGAACGTCCAGGGCAAAGAGCGGTGTTTGCGTGTGCGCAAGTTTGAAATGGTACTTGTCGATGAATGATTTGATGAAGATGACAATCTGAGCGTCAAACTCATCAAGAAATGTTGGAAATATGACCAAATGTCGCAGGCGAGCGTTCGCGCTTAAGTTTTCCCTAAGCTGCTTGCGTCGCGTTTCCAAGACCTTCTGTCTTGTTTTGAGCGCGAGAGTCCATTGAGATACTGCAGTGGATCGGATCCTTCGCAGCGACTCGAAGAATTCCTTTTTGGTAATTTTTCTCAGACTTGCATCATGCTTAATACTAAGGCTCGCAATTATTTGAATTGCATTTGGATAGAATAGTGTCTCGACTTCTTTCTTGTTGAAGCCGAGAGCAACCAACTGCCTACCGTTTTCATCCATCAAGTCGTCATATTTTGCTGTGACGGAAATGGTAAATACTTTTAGAAAGCCATCGATATCAACGCCGACAGTCTCCGCTATCAGGTCTTTTAAGTCCTTATTCCTCGAATTTAACGCATCATTGAGCTCTTTGGTCGATATGGCAATCGTTGGATTATTTGGGAAATGAGCGAACAGGTGGTAATGTATCTTTTCGCCTGGATTTGATTTGAAATGCTTCATCATTTGAAGCAGCGGATCATAAAGAATGCTTGGTGTATATTTGCTCTGGGTTTCGTGGTATTTGCATTGAATCGCCTTGACTCCGGAAAAGCTTGACACCTCGATATCTTCTACAATCCCTTCGATTGTAATAATCGCGTCGTCTGGTGCCTTTAGTAATTCAGATAAAGTTTGATTAAACTGGTATAGGAAGCCCTGAATTGTGTAGTCTGCTGAACGACCCATTTTGATTTTCTCAAGTTGCGGGCGGAAAGGCTAAGAAGATTTGCAGAAAATTTGGTCCATTTTGCGCGGTTGAACTGAACGTGTAATCATCATCTCCATTCGGCACCCCTCGTGAGCCCCAATCCGGGGTTTTGCTCGCGGTATCTATGATGTAAACGTGAACAGCCGCTCAAACCCGACATCGAGTCCGGCTGTCCGGGAAACTACCGAGCGGGTCGAACAGGCCATCACCTCACCGTCCAGGGTTGCGTAGGAGCACCAGGGCCACCGCACTAGGGTCAAGGGCGCTAGGGTCAGGTCTTGGTGCGGCATGGCAATGTCGCGAATGCGAGCGGGGGCGGATCCCGCCCGGGTAGCTGCTAGCCACAGGCCCGGTATCGAGCCTTGCGGCGATGGCGGTAGCGGCATCGTCGATGCGTAGGCACGAAAGAAGGCGAGGAGCAATGGTGGTGGAGAGCTGCCGTGAAGGTTGGAGTCCCGAAAAGACCGCGTTGGAGAGGGCCGATGGTTTCAAGACACCAGCAGGCCACAGCGTGGTGCGCGCGGCCGCGAAAGCGGCCAAGGCGAGCGCATCGCGACCACCCGGGATCGCAGACCGCTTCGAGCCTGTACAACGCGTGTTCGCGGTAACCATGGAGATCCTGTCATCGGCGCGTGCCAGCAGTTGGCGCGCGCAGCATCTGCCAAGCCGTTCATTCGGTGAGAAGGATGCCGGTGGTGGCAGGAAGTCGGAGGTGCTCATACGAGCGTTGACCCTGGGTAATGCCAGGCGAGCGAAGGAGCACCGGGTACGAGACAGCGATCTACAGACACATGCCCCGACACCGAGCGGACTCTGCGCATGACAACAAGCCTGGATCGCTTCACGCAGTGGGTGGCGCAGGCCACCGAGGAAGGTGTGGCGCCACGGCGCTACACCGCGCTGATGGGCATGGTGGCCGACCGTGAAGGGCTGGCCGAAAGCTTCCAGCGGCAAAGCCCACGCAAGGCGGCGGGGATCGATGGCCTGCGCAAGGCCGACTATGGGCGCGAGCTTGAGCCGCGACTGGCCGATCTGTCGGCTCGGTTGCGGCGCATGGCGTGGCGACCGCAGCCGGCCAGGCGGGTGCACATTCCCAAGGCCGGTGGCGGCATGCGCCCGCTGGGACTGCCCAGCTTCGAAGATCGTCTGGTGCAAGACCGGCTCGCCCGCGTCTTGCAGGCGATCTGGGAGCCGATGTTCAGCGACTGCTCGTTCGGGTTCCGGCCTGGGCGCAGTGCGCACCAGGCGCTGGCGCGCGTGGATCACGTCATCCGCAACGGCGGCACGCAGTGGATCGTGGAGGCCGACATCAAAGGCTTCTTCGATGCGGTCAACCATGACCATCTGATGCGTTTCGTCGAACACCGGGTGGCTGACGCCAACGTGCTGCGCCTGATCCGGCGGCTGCTGCGCGCCGGGGTGATGGATGGGGACCAGTTCCAAGCCAGCGAACAAGGCACGCCGCAAGGCGGTCTGGTCTCGCCGGTGCTGGCCAACATCTACCTGCATTACGTGCTTGATCTGTGGTTTGAGCGCCGAGTCGCCCGACAGGCCGCAGGCCGTGCGCACCTGGTGCGCTATGCCGACGACTTTGTCGCGTGCTTCGAGCGCGAGGACGATGCGCGGGCGTTCCTTGCGGAACTGCAAGCGCGGCTGGCCCAGTTCGGGCTGCAGGTCGAGCCCACGAAGACGGCGCTGCTGCGCTTTGGAAGCCTGGCGAGGGCGCATGCCCGCCGCGCAGGCGTCAAGCCAGCGAGCTTCAACTTCTTGGGTCTGACGCACTATGTGCATACCACCCGCGGCGGCCGCTTCAGCGTTGGATGCACGACGCAGAGACAACGCATCGGCAAGAAGTTGTGCGCACTGGCTGAGCGGCTCAGGCGGCTGCGGCTGGATGGCACGGCAGCGATGATTGAGCATGTACGGCAGCACGTGCGCGGGCACATTCAGTACTACGGTGTCAGCGGCAACATGCGAGCGCTGCGGCGATACGTCTATCTGGCCAGTCGGATGCTGTTCAAGTGGCTTAACCGCCGCAGCCAGCGCCGCAGCCTGACGTGGAGCCGCTATGCACGCGGCCTTGCCCGCTGGATGCCAAGCCCGCGTATCGTTCACCGGTTCGTGCCGGGACACAGCGAATGACTCGAGCCTGGGAGCCGGATGGTGTAACGCTCCAAGTCCGGTTCTGCGAGGGCGGCGCCGCGTACTGCTTCGGCGGGATCGGCGCCGCTACTCACCCAATGCAACAGGCGCGCTAGCCGCGACGAAGCTACCTCTTTGTCGCAAGCTCGTTGTCCTGCCGATAGGTACGAGCGGGCCTGGGCACGACACGCTTGGCCAGGAGGTCCAAATCCTTGCCGTGGTACAGATCCAGGCACTTCATCAGGTCAAGCCTGGTGCTCGGGCCCTGAATCGAGTTGTACTGTCGGGCAAGGTACTTCTCGATCAGCTTGTTGATCTCGCCGGCGGCGAGTTCGGGGTCGTAGTTGGTCCAGGTGGAATCCAACCCACCAGCGGTGGCGCCAGCGTCCGCTGCAGCCTTGGGCTCGCTCGCATAGGCGGCGGCCACGCAAGAACTCAGGACGAGGTCCTTGAAGTTCTGCCCATAGCTGCGCGAGGCAACCTCGGGCAGTTCCTGCCGCTTCTCTGGCGGGTTAGCACTTGCGGCGAGAGTCGACGCACAGGGCAGGGCGACGAGCATCGCGGCGACGACGGACCATGGGGTCACGGGAGTCTCCAGAAGCTTGCCTCTGTCAGCGTGGACAGTCGGCCGTCCACGTATCAGCGGCCATTCGCCCAGAGCCTTCCAGTGCGAACGCCGTGACCTTCCCGGTGCTGCGGTCTTGCGAGGCGACGATCAACGTTGCGCCGTCGTCCAGTGGCCGAACGCGAAATCGACCTGCCGAAGGATTGGCGGACAGCAGGCTGCAGTCAATTCCGGCTTGGCCGATCTTGCGGTGCAGATCCCATGGGTAGTCGGTTTCTTGCCGCAGCCCAGTTTGGAGTCCTTCGCTCCAGCGCCCCGCGAGAAAGGCCAGTGCCAGCGCAGATACGCCGATCAGGACGCAGGCCGCTCGTTTGACTTGCAGATTCACTCGATGGTCACCGGCCAGCGTAGCGCGGCTGGGTACTCAGTTCGAACAGATTGGTGATGTTCGGATGGCAGCGCTCCGCCTCCATCGCGACTAACGTCCGACGCCCGGCAGCGGGCTGCTGAGACACGCATCCAAAGCCTCCAGCGACACGCATGCCGTTGGAGGTTGGGTCTCGTAGCGCGAGGCCAAGCCGCGAAGGCAATCGGCGGATTGGCGGGCCCGTTGTACGAAGGCATCGTCAGGCAATCGACCGCCGTTGGCACGGGCTGACAGCGCCAGGCCCACGTCGTGGTGCTGCTGCACGGCCATGAGCAGGTCTCGTGGGAAGTGTTCGTTGGACAGGGCGCATGCCATGGGCGAAGACGCCGACGCGGGCGTTGCGCGTGATCTGGCCAGTTGCAGGGCAGCGCGCCAGTGGGCGTCACCGGCCAGGATGTAGGCGTGCGCCGTCGGATAGTTGGGGTAAGAGTTGGAGTAAGCCGAAAGGGCAGCTCGGTAGTTCCCCTTCAGGTAAGCCGTGTCACCTTCCCGGTTCAGTCGCTCGGCCGCTTGTCGGTCTGCCTCGGTGCGCCGCGGAGCCACTCGATCAATGGACGAGAGGATGCGCTGCGTGTCGGCCGATTCAGATGGCAGCGCTCCGCGGAAGTCTTCGGCTGAGCAGTTGGCGACGGCCAGCAGCATCGGAATGATGGCCAGGCGCCGTAGAAGGGAAGGCGGCTTCATCGGGATCGTTCGGGTTTGCCGAGCACGCTCATGGTGGCCAGGCTGCGACCGTCGGGCCCACGGTGGCTGATGAGGGCTTCGTGGACCTGGGCCCAGCGAGCGAGGTCGAGCACCGTGGCGCAGCCGTCGGAGACGTTCCCTACGTGGATGTACCGGCTGTTGTCACCGTGCTGAATCGGAAACCAGACCTGGTCGTATTGCAGACGAGGCTCGGTGTTGCGATAGAAGCGCGTCATGTCGGCCCTGTGCGGCGTGTCGGGAATCAACACTTTGTATTCGCCCGGCTCCAATGGCGTGAAGAGGCCATTCCAGACCGAGTTCATTGTCACCTGCACCACCAGCGAACCGATGGAGAGGGTGGCCATTTGTTGGTTGAGCTCTTGTCCGCCGCGGGCCACCGACAGCCAGCGTTCGACGTACTTTCCATAGGTCACCGTCACTCTGGCCAACTGCTGCGCCGGAGGCTTCGAGCCCAGATATTCGCTGGCGTTGGCCTCCGATAAGCTGAGGGCGCGCCCGCGCTGGGGGCCGTCTTCAACCCGAAACTTCACGCGTCCGAACTCGGCCTTGGCAGCGGCCACCTTGGTGTATTTGGACAGTGGAATCCGCTGCTTGGTCGAATCGTCCAGCGCTTGCAGCCATCCATCGGATGCCACCTGATTGACGTACAGGGTGGAACGTTGGCCACCGACACCGAGCGTCCCGGCCGAGTGGACGACCGCGCCTGTGGCCGGTACACGTGCATGTGCCATGAGAAAGAGGGTTGTCGAGGGTGGCGCGGTGCTCGAGGGAAGTCGCCCGCAGCGGTGCCGGGAGCGGCTGTCCACTGCCGAGGAACAGCTTGGCGCTTCGACTCTCGCACGGCGGCTGACGGCCATCCAACTGACCAAGGTCACCATCGCGACGACTGGTTGGAATGCCGACGCCAGGCAGGGCCGCGTTAAAGCAAGTGCGTAAGGGTCAAGCGCGTGAGGGTCAAGTCTCTCACTGCAACACTTGGCGCTCCGGTCAGGATGTAGCCAAGCGCGTTGGGGTCAGACCCCGCAATGCAACACCGCCAGCCCTGATTCGCGGTGTGCGCTCCGTTGCGGATCGCCTTTGGCTTCCCTCCAGCTTGCCGCAGAATCAGTCCTTGTCCATTCCGAGGTAGTTCAGCTGGAAGAACGCCCGGCTTGTAACCGGGAGGGCGCTGGTTCGAAGCCAGCCCTCGGACCCCATTGAGCCCATGCTTCACGACGAAGATCGATCAGTGCCTATTGCGCCGAAGACCGCACTTGGCTACCCAGCAGGGCAGCTTGCGCGAGCATTGGCGCACGGCAACGACAGTGAGGATGCTCAAGCACACGAGCGGGTGCGTCGGTGGACCGACGTGCTGATGGGTGTCCTCAGCGGCAACGTCATCCCTGGACAACGGCAGCCGATCGCAGGGCTTCCAGCTTGGGTCACGCTAGAAGTCGTGACCGGTGGTCTTGCAACCGGCGCCGCGTTGTCGGCAGGGCCGCTAAGCGCGCACGAGCAGCAACTGTTGGCAGAGCTTGGGCTGGCGGCGGATCCGCAACCGCGCTTGGCGTTGAGCCGCTACTTCCTCTCCGAGACAGGACTTCGCCGACTCAGCGACGCGTTGTCATCGGGCAGCTATGAAGTGGAGGTGCCGGAGGAGGGCGCACTGCTCGTCGTAGCTTGGCTTGTCGACCGTGGTCAAACTGATCCGGCCCGCGCACTGCTGGACACCCTTGCGCCTCACATGGCGCAGTTGCGCTTCTACCCGGCGTTGACCAAAGGCTCGCGCAGCTTTGGCTCGCGGGTGTATCTGGACAGCATCGGGACGGTGGCCAATCGGCTCCGGCAGCTTCCATCTAACCCACACGTTCTCGCTCAGCGCGAGTCGATCGGGGTGTGGACGCCACTCTACGACCAGTTGATTGAGCTGTTCCTGGAGACAGTGGTTGGCGACCCACCGGTGGCATCGAAGAGCGAAGCCGGTGCGTGGCAGCGCGGTGCGGCGGGGCAGTTCGTGATCCAAGGCGGCTGGCCCTGTGCGCGATACCCGACAGGTTGGCGTGATCGTGGCGCTGCGTTGATGGCCGACCTGCTTGCCGCTCGCAAACAACACCAGCTGTGCAGCAAAGCTACTCGTGTCGATGAACCTCTGGCGATGTTGATTGACAGTCTGGGGCGTGTGTTGAAGGACCCAGTCACGCTCACGGGCCGAGAGGTTGGCCGCATCCGCTTGGTCCTTGCCCGCTACGTGGCCAGTCGCGGGGTGCCAGGGTCCGCGCTGCTGCGAGCCGTTCGCGATCGTCAGCTTTCACACGCTATCGCGCCAACCCATCAGGAGATTGCTCAACATGTGAGTCAGCGGCTCGCCAAGTGCGCCCAGAACGACGGCTTGAATGACTTGGCGGAGTTGGTTGCACCGATCGTCCCTGGAGAAGCCGACGACGAGGCCCTGGCGCGAGGCGCATCTATCCCTGCAGCGATCGTGCGCAAGCTGGAGCGTTGTGTTCGCGACTCGATGGAGGGCCTGATCGAACGCGGAATGATCACGTCGGGCGAGGTGCTGGCCCAGGTGCTGCCGCAACTCACGTCGGGGCTGCGCTCTGCAGGTATTGAAGACCCGGGCTTGCGTGCGCTGTATGGGTCGATCTACCGCGCGTTTCGGCGTCGTCGCTCGTTGCTGCTGCTGGACTTGCAGAAGCAAGTTCAGATCGAGGAACTGCCTTGGGTGCAGGTGATCGAGAGCTACCGCAGCCAAGACTTACCCGCCGCCCATATCGCGCTGCAGGCGTTGGCTGAGACTGCCGTATTGGCGTTGAAGGCCTTCCCGCAAGCGATGTTGCCCAACAAGCTGATTCAAGAGTTCGTGGCGCTGGCACGCGGTGCGAACTTGTCACTTCCGCTGACCGAAGAGGTCGCCGCCGACATCTTCATGGGCCAGTTCTCTCGCAAGTTCAGCGATGCTGTGGGTGTGGCTGCAAAAGCGCTGTGCGGCTCGATCTATGCGCGCTACTACGCCATCGACTACGACCAGGCGGTTGCCGAGTTGTCGAAGACCGTCACGGCAGCGGAAGGAAACGTTCGCCGGCCGGACGCGTTGGCTCAGCTCTGCGCCGCTCGTGCAGGTGTCAGCCTTGGGACCTATCGCCCAGCCATCAACGGCCAAGTCATCGAGCAGCAACTGATCCTCACCACCCACAACCTGGCAGCGCTGACATCGCTGCCTGGGGTTCGTGAATCATTGGCGGGCCGGTGGGACGTGTTGGCCAAGCATTGCTTCGCGTGGCTCGTTGAGCATCTGCAGCTGCCTGATGCCGGGTATCACGTGGCGCTGATACGAATCAAGAATGCCGCCTACGCGTGGCGACAGATGGTGTTCTTCTTGTCGCAGGACGAAACGCGCGCTGCAGGCTTCTTGTCTTGGGCGCGTGAACATTTGATCGAGCAGCCGGGCGACTTCGTTCTGCGCTTCGAGCCTGCACTTAGTGGGCTGGAATACGCGGTCAATGGAGAGTCTGGCGCTGGGTCACCAGGGCATGCTTTCGTTGGCTGGACGAGCGGAAGACACTGGGTCATGCCGCCCAAGACCGAGGGTGCGGCATCCCATCGCGATTGAAGAAGAAGAGCGCCAGGGCACGTCTCTCACTGCAACACTTGGCGCTACGTTCATGGGTCACGCGTCCCGTGCTGCTGGCGATCGGGCTCTCCTACCCCAGAATTCACGGTGCGTATGCAATCCGATTTCGACCTCGATACCCCCGCCGGACGCAAGAGCGCGTTGCGCGCTATCGCCCAGGGAGACGCCGTTCACTACCATGAGCTACTGCGCTGCATCTTTGCGGCGGAGGTCGAGTTCCGTCGCAAACTGGCCCACGACGACCTCGGCGACGACGACTGGGATTCGACTTGGGGCGAGGACGACGACTACTTCGAGAACGTGTATTGGTGTGCTTGGCTGCTGTCCCTGGTGGGCGACCCATCGGACGTTCCGTCAATGTGGCACGCCAAGTACGAGGTTGAGTTCGATTTGCAGTGCGGTTTCGACATCGAGAACATGCTCGGAGCCGGCCCTGCGCGAACGGTCGCTTGGCTCCGCGGGCACGGCATGCAAGAGATTGCCGACTATCTGGCGCACTGGTGCGACGGAGACCGTGCCGCGGAGCTGGCACGCTGGTCAGTCGGCCGTCGTCGTTATTTCCTCGGCAGCTGAGCGGTCGCCCAATGAGCTAGGGTCAGATTTGGCAACGCAACAGGCGCGCTTGCCGCGACGAGGCTACCTTTTTGTCGCAGGCTCGTTGTCCTGCCGATAGGTACGAGCGGGCCTGGGTACAACACGCTTGGCCAGGAGGTCCAAATCCTTGCCGTGGTACAGATCCAGGCACTTCATCAGGTCAAGCCTGGTGCTCGGGCCCTGAATCGAGTTGTACTGTCGGGCCAGGTACTTCTCGATCAGCTTGTTGATCTCGCCGGCGGCGAGTTCGGGGTCGTAGTTGGTCCAGGTGGAATCCAACCCGCCCGCCGTGGCGCCAGCGTCCGCTGCAGCCTTGGGCTCGCTTGCATAGGCACTGGCCACGCAAGAACTCAGGACGAGGTCCTTGAAATTCTGCCCATAGCTGCGCGAGGCAACCTCGGGCAGTTCCTGCCGCTTCTCTGGCGGGTTAGCGCTGGCGGCGAGAGTCGACGCGCAGGGCAGGGCGACGAGCGTCGCGATGATGACGGACCATGGGGTCACGGGAGCCTCCAGAAGTTTGCCTTCGGTGTACGGTACCGCACGCCTGGTTCGTTGAAGTAGCAGTGGTCGTAACACACGGTGCCGTTCCAGAGCGTTGCATGTCCGGTTGCATCCGCCCAGCCTTCCACCTCGAACAACACCAACCCCTTCTTGCCCGACAGCTCGCCACCGCCAGTCGGCGGAAAGGATGCCACCAGATCGGGCTTGCCCCATCGCTGCTGCAGAAACTGGATCACATCGCGGACGTAGTGAAAGTACCAGCGGTGGTCGGCCCCGGACACGGTCTTGCCGGGTGTGTGCGGGATCAACACACCGGTCTTGTTGAGGACGTAGCTCAATCGCACCGCGCAGGTGTTGCCCCACTTGCCGGCTTGACCCGGCGGAAGAATGTTCGCCGCGACTTTGCCGCCGACCACGCTGGCGACCCTGGCAGCTGAGTTCACCGGGTCGTAGATTTGCATGGAAGCCGCCCAGGCGGCAGAAAACGAAGGACGGGTCGTCATGCGCAGGATGCTCCGCGTTGCTAACTTCGCGAGACTCCTACACCGAGTTCTTCGTGTGCAGTGACCAAAGTCCATGACCGTCGGCGCGTGTTGGCCCCAAGGACACATCAGCAGGCGCGCAAGGGTCAGATACCTCTCATTGCAACGCTGGATGCTGCATGCGGATCTCTACCGGAGCCTCGGCCATCACTGCATGCTTCAACGCGGACTCGTTGTTTTGCCGGTAGGTGCGGTTGAGCCGGCATGACACCGCTTGATCAGCAGATCCAGACCACTGCCGTTGGCTACTCGCTGATGGCCGGCGGGTAGCTCAGCTTCTCGACGCTCCACGAGCGTCTGTCGGTGCGTAGCCAAGTGCGAAGGCCGATCAACTCCCCTTCGGTCGTGTAGAGACGAGCGTTGACCGGCGCGGAGACGCCGGGAGACCAGTTGTACGGGCCGATGAAGACGCATGCTGGCTCGACCACGCCGAAATCGCATTCTGCGTGTTTGAACAGTGGAGTGGACACGTCCATAAACTGAAAGTTCGATCCGCCGCAGCACAGGGCACGGGCCACGCGGCGCCGCCCCATCCTCCATCGCACGTAGGCTTCAGTCACTCTCTTGAGGTCTGCCGGGTCCCAGTGTTCGGAAGAAAGCGGGTAGTCGATGGAAAGGCCGCTGCGCACGGCGGCGTAGGCCGCTTCGAACGTGCGCAGAGGCGCAATGTCTTCTACCGGGCAGACGCGTCCGCAGTCCTTGCACCATGCCGGGCGAACCGGCACCGCCAGCAGGTCTTCGTCGGCCACTTGATCCCCGATCTCGCCTGAGCCAAGGTAGTAGTCGGCGTCATGAAATTCGAAGAGAAATTTCTCTCCGCAGCCGGTGCATACGTAGTGGGCGGGAAGCACTGGGGGATTCTGTGGGCGCAAGAGCGCGGAAGGAAGACTATCCGTCAACCACGCGGGGATAGGCCAGGGCCTCCACTTTCCAGTGGCTCTTGTCCGCCGTTCGCCAGGTCAGGAGTCCGGCCAGATCGCCTTCAGAGGTGTAGACGCGAACATTGATCGGGCTGTAGATCCCTGGTGTCCGGTAGCTCCCCCCGCTGATGATGCACATCCCGTTGATGAAGCCGAACTCGCATTCGGCGTGCTTGATCAATGGCGTTGCGACGTCCATGAACTGGTAGTTCGACCCGCCGCAACACAGGGCCCGGGCCGCATGTCGACGGCCCATTCGCCAGCGGAGGTAGGCTTCGATCTCGCCTCTGACGCCGGCTGAATCCATGCGATCGGTGTGGAATGGGTATTCGATCGGAAGACCGTTTCGCACGGCGCCATAGGCCGCCTCGAAAGTCCTCAGCGGAGCGATGTCTTCGACGAGAGAAACGCTTGCGCAGTCCTTGCACCATGCCGGCCGGACCGGAACATTCAGCAGAGTGTCGTCGGCTACCTGGTCGCCAATCGGGGTTGGCCCCAGGTAGTAGACGGCTTCGCGAAACTTGAACTCAAACTTCTCGTGGCAGCTGCTGCAACAGTAGTAGTTCGGGAGCAAGCGGCGATCTCCTGACTTGGAAAGGGCGGACGGTTTTCACCCACCGGGCACCGCGGCGAAGTGCTGCACTCGAATCAGCCGATCAAGTGCCAGCGCCGCTTGAGTCCTCGGCGTGGCTACGCCGCGAGAAACTGCTCGATCAAGCGGGCGTTCTCGGCAGAGACGTTGGTCAGTTCAAGGCCGACCCGGAATCCGTGGGTGCTGCTGCGCAATCCATGCGTGACGCAGGCTTGCAGGCGAAGCGTGTGGCCATGGCCGTCGCCAGGCAGGGTGAGCACGACGTAGCACTGGGCCTTGGCGGGCAAAGCCTCGTCGACCTCGATCGCCAGGCCTCGCACGCCGATGTCGATGGTGCGGGCAGTCAACTGCTTGCCAGCCACCACCATTCCGGCCGGGACGCTCAACGGTTTGCGGATCCCTCTGCGCCGGTCCAGCGCGTCCGCGATGGCGGCCTTGATCGCTTCACGCTTGTCATCTGTCATCGGGGCACTGCTCGTCCAAGTCGATTGTTCAATCGCCGCGCGGAGGGTTTCCGCGGCCGCGACGGCCTGGTTCAAAGGGATGGGGTGTCACGTTTTCGGCAGGTTGTCGTTGAACTTGAGGAGAAGAAGCCCGCGTCAATCGCGCGGTAATGCGGTGCCGAGCAGGACGTCCGTGACCTCGTCGGAAAACAGGTAGCGCTCGTCGCCGATGAGCACGCCTGCCGCATCCTGAGGGTCGGGCCGCGCGGCAGGTATGCCGTGGGCCATCAATGCCTGGGCGCAACCTGGCCAGTCGCCGCCCTGAACGGGTTCATTGAGCGAGGCCCACGACAGGGTGCCGACGGCGTTGTCGTCGAAGCCGTGTTGTGCCTGCCAGTCCGCGCCGTGTTCGAGCAGGAACCGGGTCAGCATCGCATCGCCACGGAAGATGGCCATGTTCAGGGCGGTCGCGTCCCAGTCTCCGCCGCGAACCTCGATGGGCCAGCCCAGCTCCACCATCAGCTTCACCGCGTCGCGGCAGCCCTCGGCCGCAAGTTCGGGAAGCAACTGGCGCTGGGTGTCGTCGAGCGTTCCGATGAGGCCCGGGTGTCGCGCCTGGCACTCCCGGGCCGCGGCCTCGTCGCCGCGAGCGCAGGCGGCCATGAAAGCCTCGTCCGCCGGCAGCGGCTTGTTGCCACCGCCGGCCGCCTGCAGCAGCTGGGCGACTTCGGTCAACCCGAAGCGAAGGGCCACGATATGCGCAGGCGTGCCGTCCGGCGTGGCCACGTTCGGGTTGGCGCCGGCAGCAAGCAAGGTTGCGATGTGCGCCGGCGAGCGCCGGCGCCGTATGGCCCACATCAAGGGCGAACCCCACTCCGATGTCGGCGCACCCAACGGCCGTTCGTTGGCATCGCCGCCGTGCACCAGCAGCAACTGCAAAGCCTCGACGTCGTCGAGATCCAGCACGCGGTACATCGCGTTCGTACCAGCCACGCGCGCACCGGCCTCCAGCAGCAGCCGGGTGCAGGCCGGGCGGTCCAGCGAGTGGTAGAGCGACTCGCCATCGTTGGGGTCGGCTCCGGCGT
>NZ_DASUNH010000029.1:0-9570 GCF_036277275.1 Ideonella sp.
TCGGTGTACCGCATCGCCGCCGCGTTGTCGCCGTCGACCGAGCCGAAGTTGCCTTGGCCGTCGATGAGCATGTGGCGCATCGAGAAGTCTTGCGCCATGCGCACCGCGGTGTCGTACACCGATTGGTCGCCGTGCGGATGGCGCAGGATTTCTCGCTGCGCCACATGCTGGTCGATGGCCAGGGCAACTTCGGCTCGGTCGACGGCGACAACGCCGCGGCGATGCGGTATACCGAAATCCGCCTGTCGAAGATCGCCCACGAGATGCTGGCCGACATCGACAAGGAGACCGTCGATTTCGGTCCCAACTATGACGGCTCCGAGAAAGAGCCGCTGGTGCTGCCGACTCGGTTGCCCAACCTGTTGGTCAACGGCGCGGCGGGCATCGCGGTCGGCATGGCGACGAACATCCCGCCGCACAACCTGAACGAGGTCGTCGACGCCTGCCTGCACTTGCTGAAGGCACCTGAAGCGACGATCGACGAGCTGATGGAGATCATCCCGGCACCGGACTTCCCGACCGCCGGCATCATCTACGGCCTCAATGGCGTGCGCGAAGGCTACCGCACCGGTCGCGGCAAGGTGGTGATGCGCGCCAAGGTGCACTTCGAAGACATCGACCGCGGCGCACGCCAGTCGATCATCGTTGACGAGATCCCCTACCAGGTCAACAAGAAGACGCTGCTCGAGCGCATTGCCGAGCTGGTGCACGAGAAGAAGATCGAAGGCATCAGCCACATCCAGGACGAGTCGGACAAGTCCGGCATGCGGGTGGTGATCGAGTTGAAGCGCGGCGAAGTGCCCGAGGTGGTGCTGAACAATCTGTACAAGCAGACGCAGCTGCAGGACACCTTCGGCATCAACATGGTCGCGCTGATCGACGGCCAGCCGAAGCTGTGCAACATCAAGCAGCTACTCGAGATCTTCCTCGAGCACCGGCGCGAGGTGGTCACCCGCCGCACGGTGTACGAACTGCGCAAGGCGCGCGAACGCGGCCACGTGCTGGAAGGCCAGGCGGTAGCGCTTGCCAACATCGACGAGTTCATCCGCATCATCAAGGAGTCGCCGACGCCACCGATGGCCAAGACGGCGCTGATGGCCGTGAGCTGGGATTCGTCGCTGGTGCGAGAGATGCTCGCCCGCGCCGAAGGCGAAACCCCCGGTGGCCGCGAGGCCTACCGCCCCGAAGGCTTGCCTGCTCACTACGGCATGCAGCCTGATGGGCTGTATCGCCTGTCGGACGAACAGGCCAGCGAGATCCTGCAGATGCGCCTGCAGCGCCTGACCGGCCTGGAGCAGGACAAGGTCTTCGGTGAGTACAAGGAAGTGATGGCGGTCATTGCGGACCTGCTGGACATTCTGGCCAAGCCCGAGCGCGTGACCACCATCATCAGCGGCGAGTTGACCGCACTGCGGCAGGAATTCGGCCAGACCAAGGTGGGCGCACGCCGCTCGGTGGTCGAGCACAACGTGCAGGAGCTGGGCACCGAAGACCTGATCACGCCGACCGACATGGTGGTGACGCTCAGTCACACCGGCTACATCAAGAGCCAGCCGCTGGCCGAGTACCGCGCGCAACGCCGCGGCGGCCGCGGCAAGCAGGCTGCACAGACCAAGGAAGACGACTGGATCGACCAGCTCTTCATCGCCAACACGCACGACTGGATTCTTTGCTTCAGCAACCGCGGTCGCGTCTATTGGTTGAAGGTGTGGGAAGTGCCGCAAGGCGGCCGCGCCTCGCGCGGCAAGCCGATCGTCAACATGTTCCCGCTGCAGCCGGAAGAGAAGATCACCGTCGTGCTGCCGCTCACGGGTGAGTTCCGAAGCTTCCCCGCCGACCACTACATCTTCATGTGCACGGCGCTCGGCACGGTCAAGAAGACCGCACTCGACGAGTTCAGCAACCCGCGCAAGGCCGGCATCATCTCTGTCGATCTGGACCAGGGCGACCATCTGATCGGTGCGGCGCTGACCGACGGCAAGCACGATGTGATGCTGTTCTCCGACGGCGGCAAGGCAGTGCGCTTCGACGAAGACGACGTGCGTTCGATGGGCCGCAATGCCCGCGGCGTGCGCGGCATGATGCTCGACGATGGTCAATCGGTGATCGCGATGCTGGTGGCCGAAGACGAAACCCAGAGCGTGCTGACCGCCACCGAGAACGGCTACGGCAAGCGCACGTCGATCGTCGAATACACCCGCCATGGCCGCGGCACCAAGGGCATGATCGCGATCCAGCAAAGCGAACGCAACGGCAAGGTCGTGGCCGCCACGCTGGTGCGGCCTAACGATGAGATCATGCTGATCACCGACAAGGGTGTGCTGGTTCGCACCCGGGTCAGCGAAATTCGGGAGCTCGGCCGCGCCACGCAAGGCGTGACGCTGATTGCGCTCGACGACGGCTCCAAACTCTCCGGTCTGCAGCGCATCGTCGAAAACGATGCCCAGCCCGACATCGACAACGAAGCAGAAGGCGGCTCGCCGTCCAACGAGGAAGGTGACGCATGATGCCCCGTACGATGACGAAACCGGCGCTGCTGGCGCTGGCGCTGTTCGCGGCCCTTCCCGCGGCCCAGGCTCAGACGAAGAAGGAGCTGGCGGCCAAGATCGTCCAGCTGCAGCAGCCCGCAGTCGATGCCATTGCCGCTGGCATCGCGCGTGACACGGCCGGGCGTCTGATGGAAGCGGCCGGCCAGGCCTTGCAGGGCGTGCCTGCCGACAAGCGCGAAGCGCTGGGCAAGCAGGTGCAGGCTGATGTGAAGGCGTTCTACGACGACGTGCAAGTACGCCTGCACGACAGCGCGGTCAAGAATGGCCCGCTGGTGCTGGGCCCGTTGTTCGAAGAGAAGTTCACCGAAGATGAATTGAAGCAGACGGCGGCCTGGCTCGAATCGTCTGCCGCGAAGAAGTACCAGCAGCTTGGCGGCGAGATGCAGTCGCAGCTGTCACGCAAGCTGGTGGAGGACACCCGCGCCGCCATCGAGCCCAAGCTGAAGGCGCTGGAGCAGACACTGCAAAAGCGCTTCAGCCAGGCAGCGCCCGCCGGTGCCGCCAGCGCCCCGAGCGCCGTCGCCTCCGGCGCGAAGCCCGCCGCCCCCGCCAAGAAGAAGTAAGCCCCCAAGCACATCCGCATGCCCACAGCGCCCCAACGCCCATTCAATTTCGCCGCCGGCCCGGCCACGCTGCCCGAGCCGGTGCTGCGCCAAGCGGCCGAAGAGATGCTGGACTGGCATGGGTCCGGCATGGGCGTGATGGAGATGAGCCACCGCGGCAAGGAGTTCATCAGCATCTACGAAGATGCCGTGACCACCCTGCGTGAGCTGCTGGCGGTGCCGCCCAACTTCCACATCCTGTTCATGCAGGGCGGTGGCCTCGGCGAAAACGCGATCGTGCCGATGAACCTGGCAGGCCCCCGGCCCGGTGGCCTGGTCGACGTCGTCGTCACCGGCTCGTGGAGCCAGAAATCGCTGAACGAAGCGCAGCGCTATGCCGATGCGCGTGCCGCGGCGAGCAACGAGGGCGACGGTCGCACCGCGCTGCCGCCGCCCGCGTCGTGGGCCTTGCGCGAAGGCACTGCCTATGTGCACGTGTGCTCGAACGAGACCATCGACGGCCTCGAGATGGCCACGCTGCCGGACCTGGCCGCGCTGGGTTGCCAAGCACCGCTGGTGGCCGACTGCTCCTCGCACATCCTGTCGCGCCAGATCGATTGGTCGCGCGTCGGCGTCGCCTTTGCCGGCGCGCAGAAGAACATCGGCCCCGCCGGTCTGACGCTGGTGTTCGTGCGCGACGACCTGCTCGGCCGTGCACTGCCGATCTGTCCGTCGGCCTTCGACTACTCGATCGTCGCGGCGCACGGCTCGATGTTCAACACGCCGCCGACCTACGCGATCTACATCGCCGGCCTGGTCTTCCAGTGGGTCAAGGCCCAGGGCGGCGTGGCCGAGATGGACCGGCGCGCGGCGGAGAAATCCGCCCTGCTGTACGACTACCTCGACACCTGCGACGGCTTCTACCGCAACCGCGTCGCGAAGGACGCCCGTTCACGCATGAACGTGCCCTTCTTCCTCACCAACGAAACCCTGAACGACGCCTTCCTGGCCGGCGCACGCGAAGCCGGTTTGTTGCAGCTCAAGGGCCACAAGTCCGTCGGCGGCATGCGGGCCTCCATCTACAACGCCATGCCGCTGGCCGGGGTGCAGGCCCTGGTCGGCTACATGAAGGACTTTGCCCGCCGCCATGGCTGACCCCGCTGCCCCCAACATCCAACCCGATCTGCTGGCGCTGCGCGAGCAGATCGACACGCTGGACCGCGAACTGCTGGCGTTGCTGAACCGCCGCGCCGGCCTGGCATTGGCTGTCGGTGACCTGAAGAAGAAGGAAGGCTCGGTCGTCTTCCGGCCTGAGCGTGAGGCCCAGGTGATCGACGGCCTGAAGGCTGCGAACCCCGGGCCACTGGGCACCGACAGCGTGGCGCCGATCTGGCGCGAGATCATGTCGGCCTGCCGGGCGCTGGAGACGCCGACGCGCGTCGCCTACCTGGGCCCGGCCGGCACCTTCAGCGAAGAGGCCGCGCTCGGATTTTTCGGCTCATCGATCGTGCGCGTGCTGTGCGCGAGCATCGACGAAGTCTTCGCGATGACCGCCGCCGGCGCCGCCGACTTCGGCGTGGTGCCGGTCGAAAACTCGAACGAAGGCGTGGTCGCACGCTCGCTCGACATCCTGCTGACGACACCGCTGTTCATCATCGGCGAGACCAGCCTGTTCGTGCGGCAGAACCTGCTGCGCAAAGAGAACTCGCTCGACGGCATCGAGGTCGTCTGCGCGCACCCGCAGGCGCTGGCGCAGTGCCACGGCTGGTTGTCGAACCACCTGCCGCACGCTGAGCGCCGCCCGGCGTCGAGCAACGCCGAAGGCGCGCGTCAAGCCGCGCTGGACCCAAAGATGGCCGCGATCGCCAGCGTGCGTGCCGGCAGCGAATACGGCCTGCACCTGGTTGCCCCGGCGATCCAGGACGATCCGCACAACCGCACCCGCTTCGCGATCGTCACCGACCCGCACCGTCACCCGGCGCCGAAGGCCTCGGGCCATGACTGCACCAGCCTGATCGTGTCGGTGACCAACCGGCCCGGCGCGGTGCATGACATGCTGGTGCCGCTGAAACAACACGGCGTGTCGATGACACGCTTCGAATCACGCCCTGCCCGATCAGGCCAGTGGGAGTACTACTTCTACATCGACCTGCAAGGCCACCCGGACGAACCGCACGTGAGCACCGCGCTGAAGGCGCTGCGCGACGCCTGCGCCTTCTTCAAGGTGCTGGGCACCTACCCGCTGGACGTTCACTGACCGAATGCCGACGATGTTCAAGCAGCTGGGGCTGATTGGTTGTGGCTTGATGGGCGGCTCGTTCGCGCTGGCAATGAAGCAAGCCGGCCTGGTCGAGCGCATCATCGGCTACAGCAAATCGCCGTCGACCACCGAGCGCGCGCGCCAGATGGGGGTGATCGATCAAGCCGCCGAATCGGCGCTGCTGGCCGTGTCGGGCTCCGACATCGTGCTGCTCGCAGTGCCAGTGGCCGCCACCGACATCACCTTCCGCGCGATCCGCCATTTGGTGAATCCCGACGTACTGTTCATGGACGTCGGCAGCACCAAGCGCGACGTCGTCGACGCCGCGCGCCGTGTACTGAAAGAGCGAGTCGGCGCCTTCGTGCCGGCCCACCCGATCACCGGCAAGGAACTGGCCGGCGTGCAGTACGCCGATGTCGACCTGTACAAGGACCGCCAGGTCATCCTGACCCCGATCACCCAGACCTCACCGGTGCTGCTCGACAAAGCGCGCGCGGTGTGGGGGGCGCTCGGCGCCCACGTGCAGGAAATGACGCCCGAGGCACACGACGCGGCCTTCGCCGCGGTGAGCCACTTGCCGCATCTGCTGGCCTTCGCCTACTTCACCGGCATCCTGCAGCAAAAGGAAAGCGAGCAGTTCCTCGCATTGGCCGGCCCCGGCTTTCGCGACTTCACCCGCATTGCCGCCAGTGACCCGGCAATCTGGCGCGACATCCTGATCGCCAACCGCGAAGAGATCCTCAAGCAGAGCGAACGCTTCCGCGGCGCACTGGGCGTGCTGGAGCAGGTGCTGCGCGATTGCCAGGGCGAGGCGCTGGAAGCGCTGGTGACCGGTGTCTCGCACACGCGCAGCCACTGGCGCATGGGCGCCGGCAAGGCCCCGAAGAAATAGCCGTCAAACTGCCGTCGTTGCCCCCGGCCGGCCGGGCCTTGTCCATGTACTCAACCGCCTTCCTCGATCTCCCTCCCCTGGTCCGCGCTGGTGGCACCGTGCGTCTGCCCGGCTCCAAGAGCATCTCCAACCGGGTGCTGCTGCTGGCCGGCCTGGCCGAAGGCACAACGGCGGTCCATGACCTGCTGGATTCCGACGACACCCGCGTGATGCTGGACGCGCTGGCCGCGCTGGGTTGCACACTCGCACGCGAAGGCGCGGTACTGCAGGTCACCGGTATCGGCGGCCAGCTGCGCACGCGTGAGGCGGCGCTGTTCCTCGGCAACGCCGGCACCGCGATGCGGCCGCTGACCGCTGCGCTGGCCGTGCTGGCCGCCACGCAGGGCGGGGCCTTCGAGCTGAGCGGCGTGCCGCGCATGCACGAGCGGCCGATCGGCGACCTGGTCGATGCGCTGCGCCAGCTGGGCTGTCCGGTGACCGACCTCGGCCGCGCTGGCTACCCACCATTGCGGGTGGGCGATGGCCTCTTGCATACGCTGAACACCGAGGCGCCGATCCGCGTCCGCGGCGATGTGTCCAGCCAGTTCCTCACAGCCCTGCTGCTCGCGCTGCCGCTGGTTGCCGTCGACCGTGCCATCACGATCGAGGTCGACGGCGAGCTGATCTCCAAGCCCTACATCGACATCACGCTGCGCCTGCTCGAACGCTTCGGCATCGCGGTTCAACGCGAAGACTACGCCAGCTTCGTGATCCCTCAAGGGTCGCGCTACCAGTCGCCGGGCAGCATCCACGTCGAAGGCGATGCGTCGTCGGCATCGTACTTCGTCGCGATGGGCGCCATTGCCGGCGTGGACGCACCGGTGCGCATCGAAGGCGTCGGGTTGGATTCGATCCAGGGCGACATCCGTTTCGTCGACGCGGCCCGTGCCATGGGCGCCCAGATCGAAGGTGGCCCGGGCTGGCTCGAAGTTCGTCGCGGCGCATGGCCCTTGAAGGCCTTTACGCTGGACTGCAACCACATCCCCGACGCGGCGATGACGCTGGCCGTGATGGCGCTGTACGCCGACGGCCCGACGCGGCTGACCGGCATCGCCAGTTGGCGCGTGAAAGAGACCGACCGCATCGCCGCGATGGCGGCCGAACTGCGCAAGCTGGGCGCCACCGTCGTCGATGGTGCCGATTTCATCGAAGTTGCGCCGCCCAAGCGCTGGCAGGCGGCGGTGCTGCATACCTACGACGACCATCGGATGGCGATGTGCGGCTCGCTGGCAGCTTTCAACCCGTTGGCTGCCACAGCGGGCGGCGCCAGCCTGCCGGTCCGCATCGTCGACCCCCGCTGTGTCGGCAAGACCTTCCCTGACTACTTCGAAGCCCTGTTCGACCTCGTCACCCCCGCATCGGGCGGCGTGCCGGTGTTGACCGTCGACGGCCCCACCGCGTCCGGCAAGGGCACGCTGGCCGCCGAACTGGCCCACCGGCTCGGGTACCACCTGCTCGATTCCGGTGCGCTGTACCGCGCCACGGCCCTGGCCGCGCAGGACGCCGGCATCTCGCTCGAAGACGAACCAGCGCTGGCCGTCTTGGCGGCCCGGCTGGAAGTCCGTTTCACCGGTCATCAGGTTTTCCTGGGCGGGCGCGACATCACCGACCCGCTGCGGCTCGAATCCACCGGCGGCATGGCTTCGCGCGTCTCCGTGCACCCGGCCGTGCGCAAGGCGCTGCACGGCCTGCAATTGAGCTTTCGCCGCGCCCCGGGCCTGGTGGCCGACGGGCGCGACATGGGCACCGTCGTCTTCCCCGAAGCCGACCTGAAGGTGTTCCTCACCGCGAGCGCCGACGCGCGCGCCGAGCGACGCTATAAGCAATTGATTTCCAAGGGAAATTCGGCTAATATCGATAGTCTTCGAGCTGATTTGCAGATGCGCGACGAGCGCGATAAGAACCGCGCCGTCGCACCGCTCAAACCCGCCGAAGATGCGATGCTGCTGGACAACTCCAGCCTCTCGGTCGAAGCCTCGGTCGAACAGGTGATGGGTTGGTGGCAGCAGCGCCGACCTTTCTGAGCGCAAGTCAGACGGGTCGTTAACCGGGCCCACCGCCCTTCCCTCCAGGCCCGCTCGGGCCGATCGAGGGCGGTGAACTCATCAACCTAACCCCTGCGGTGTCACGCACCGCAAGCCGCCGGTTCATTGCAAACCGGCCCCGAGGAAATCCACATGTCCCAGACTCAAGTCGCCGCCAGCACCGGTGGTGAATCGTTCGCCGCCATGTTCGAGGAAAGCCTGCAGCGCTCTGAAATGCGCTCGGGCGAAGTCATCACCGCCGAGGTGGTGCGCATCGAGCACAGTTTCGTGGTCGTCAATGCCGGCCTGAAGAGCGAAGCCTATGTGCCGATCGACGAATTCAAGAACGACACGGGCGAGATCGAGGTCCAGGTCGGCGACTTCGTGTCGGTGGCCATCGACGCGGTCGAGAACGGCTACGGCGACACCATCCTGTCGCGCGACAAGGCCAAGCGCCTGGCCTCGTGGCTCTCGCTGGAAACCGCGCTGGAATCCGGCGACTTCGTCACCGGCACGGTCAGCGGCAAGGTCAAGGGCGGCCTGACCGTCCTGGTCAACGGCATCCGCGCCTTCCTGCCCGGCTCGCTGCTCGACACGCGTCCGGTCAAGGACATGAGCCCGTTCGAGGGCAAGACCATGGAGTTCAAGGTCATCAAGCTCGACCGCAAGCGCAACAACGTCGTGTTGTCGCGCCGTGCCGTGGTCGAAGCCTCGATGGGCGAAGAGCGCGCCAAGCTGCTGGGCACCCTGGCCGAAGGCTCGGTGGTCACCGGCGTGGTCAAGAACATCACCGAATACGGCGCGTTCGTGGATTTGGGCGGCATCGACGGCCTCCTGCACGTCACCGACATGGCGTGGCGGCGCGTGAACCATCCGTCCGAGGTGGTGAACATCGGCCAGACCGTGAAGGTCAAGATCATCAAGATCAACCACGAGACGCACCGCATCTCGCTCGGCATCAAGCAGCTCCTGGCCGATCCGTGGGAAGGCATCGCCGCCCGCTATCCGGTCAATGCGCGGCTGAAGGGCCGGGTCACCAACATCACCGACTACGGCGCCTTCGTCGAACTCGAGCCGGGCATCGAGGGACTGATCCACGTCTCCGAGATGTCGTGGACCAAGAAGAATGTCCATCCCGGCAAGATCGTTTCGACCTCCCAGGAAGTCGAGGTGATGATCCTCGAGGTCGACCCGGTGAAGCGGCGCATCTCGCTCGGTCTCAAGCAGACCCTCGCCAATCCGTGGGAGACCTTCGCGGCCAAGT
>NZ_DASUNH010000030.1:0-52298 GCF_036277275.1 Ideonella sp.
TGCTGGGTGCCGCTGGACACGCTGAAGCTGCACGCCGAGCCGGCGCAGTACCGCGAGGTGCTGACCCGCCTGCGCGACGCAGGGGTCAACCTGATCCGCGTCGGCGGCACGATGGCCTACGAGGCCGATGCCTTCTTCGAACTCTGCGACGAGCTGGGCCTGATGGTCTGGCAGGAGCTGATGTTCGCGAACATGGACTATCCGGCCGACGACGCCGGCTTCGCCGCCGAGGTCGATGCCGAGCTGGCGAGCCAGTTGCTGGCCTGGGGCGCGCGGGCCAGCGTGGTCGTGGTCTGTGGCAATTCCGAGGTCGAGCAGCAGGCGGCGATGTGGGGCGCGTCGCGCGAACACTGGCAGCCGCCGTTGTTCCACGAACGCATCGCACAGGCGGTGGCTGAGCAATTGCCCGGTGTCGTCTACTGGCCGTCGAGCGCGCATGGCGGCTCGTTCCCGTTCCAGCCGAACGTGGGAACCACCTCGTACTACGGCGTCGGCGCCTACCGCCGTCCGTTGGCCGACGCGCGGACGAGCGGGCTGCGCTTCGCCACCGAATGCCTTGCCTTCGCGCAAGTGCCGCCGGACAGCACGCTGGCCCGTTTGCGTGCACTGAACAGCGACGTGGCGGTGCGCACGCACAGCCCGTTGTGGAAGGCGCGCGCGCCGCGCGACCTCGGTGCGGGCTGGGATTTCGACGACGTGCGCGATCACTACGTCAAGCACGTGTTCGGTGAAGACCCGATGGCCTTGCGCATGAGCGACCCGGCGCGGCACCTGGTGCTGGGCCGCGCGGCAGCGTCCGAAGCGGTGATCGCCGCGTTCAGCCAATGGCGTGCCGCGGATTCAGCCTGTCGTGGCGCGATGGTCTGGTTTCTGCGCGACCTGTGGGCTGGCGCTGGCTGGGGCTATCTCGACGACCAGTGTCAGCCGAAGGCCGTGTTCCACGCGCTGGCGCGCGTCTGCCAGCCGCTGCATCTTGGCTTCGTCGACGAGGGGCTGAACGGCTTCACGCTGCATGCCACGAATGAGCGCGGCGAGGTGCTGGGCGGCACGCTCAGCGTCACGATCTTCCGCGAAGGCGAATGGCCGGTGGCCCAGGGTGAGAAGGCGATGCAGCTGCCCGCGCGTTCGTGCCAGGGCTGGCCGATGACCGACTGGCTCGATGGCTTCACGGACCTGTCGTGGGCCTACCGCTTCGGCCCGCCACCGGCCGACGTGCTGGTGGCGCGCTGGCAGGGTCGGCAAGGCGTGGTGGAGCGAGTGCACTTCGTCGACGTCGAAGGCGTGCCGCTGCCACGTCGCGAGATCGGCTTGAGCGCCGAGGCCGGGCCGGTGATCGACGATGCGATCGAGGTGACGGTGCGCAGCCGCGGCGCCGCCCGCTTCGTGCACTTCGAGGTCGACGGCTGGCAGGCGGACGACGAGGGCTTTCACCTCGCGCCGGGCGGCGAGCGGCGGCTGCGCTTCACGCCGGTGCCGAACTATCCGCGCCGGCCATGGCGTGCCACCGTGTCGGCGATCAACGCGCTGGTGCCGGCGACGGTGCGTCAATCGGGCTGAGGCCCGTGCATGAAAAAGGGCGACCTCGTGGTCGCCCTGGCTCTCTCATGACGGCCCGACTTGAAGTCGGGCCGCTCTCCTCACATCACTTCCAGATGCCGGTCTGAATCAGCGGGTCGTCGGTGCCGCCCATGTTCTGCACGACCTTCTTGCCGATCGTGCCAGGCGACGCCAGCGCGGCGCTGCCGCAGCTGCCGTTGGCCGTCTTCAGGATGCTCCACAGCATCGAGCCATCGCGCGCATTGCGGTTGGCGTGGTTGCTGTTCTTCACGGACATCGTGTAGCGGTTTACCGAGTACGGCAGGTTCAGGGTCGCGCCGTACTGGTTCTGCAGGTTGCGTGAGCCTTCGCACTGCGCGTCCGCATCGTTGACCACCAGGTTCGCACCGGACCAGCCCTCGGGTGAAGTCTCGAGGCCGATCGAGACGATGGTCTTCGACGGGAACAGGTTGCGGTAGTCGGTCCACGCGGTCACGCCGTCGTAGTGCTCGTAGCGAGCGTCATACGACATCACGTTGACCATGTCGAACATATTGGCGACATCCGCATGGTCGCGTACCAGCAGCCGCTCGCGGCCGGCGTTGCCGCCCCAGAACGACAGCTTGCCGGCGCAGTCGGGCATGTTCGACGTGGCGGCGATGCAGTCCGCACCGGTCGACCAGCCCGCGACCGCGAGGATGCGACCGCCACCGGCGATGTCCACCGCCTTGCGCATCGCCCGGGTGGCGTTGGCGTAGCGGGTGACGTTCGCATCGGCCTCGTAGTCGACATCGAGGCCGTCGAAGCCCAGGTCCTTCATGATGTTGGCCAGCGCGGTGATGCGCGAACCCGATCCGGCCTGGCCTTCGGCCGCGAGGCCGTCCCAGTCGTTGTAGGTGGCACCGCCGACGGCGAGGATGACCTTCATGTTGCGCATGTGCAGCACGTCGATCGCCGCCTTGATGTCGCTCGGTCGGCCATTGAAGTTGATGCCCGTGCCCGACCAGCTGTTGGCCGCCAGCCCGCCCCATGAGAAGTTCGGGTGCGCGAAAGCCGCCATCACGTGGGTGTAGTTGGCCGGGATCTGCGCCAGCTTGCTCAGGCCGTAGACCTGCGCCGGCGTCTTGCCGTCCGCATCGAACCAGTTGTCACTCCAGCTCGGGTAGTAGCCGGCATAGGTGCGGGTATTCTGGTTCGCGCTCAGTGCTTCAGGCGGCAGATCGGGCGGCGGCGGCGGGGGCGGCGGCGGCGGAGGAGGTGTACCGCCGTCGCACTTGGCAGTCTTGGTCCATGGCTCGCCGCTGCCCTTCGGACCGCTGTTGGTGGTCGGATCTTTGTTGATCGACTTGGCCAACGCCTTGTAGCCCTGGCCATCGTCGACCACCAGGCTGCCCCGGAGGTACTTGTAGTCATTGCGCCAAGGGTCGCACGGGGCAGGGGCGGGGGGAGGAGGAGGAGGCGGCGGCGGCGTGCCGGTGCACGAATCGATCTGCGTCCACGGCTGGCCGCTGCCGACCGGGCCGCTGTGGGTGGTCGGGTCTTCACCCTGCGTCCACCAGTTGGCCTTGTAGCTCAGGCCGTTGCGGGTGACGGTGTCGTCCTTGACGTAGGCGACAGCGGCGTCCCAGGGCTGACAGGCTGGTGCCAGCAGCTGGAAGTCGCGCACTCCAGCGGCATTGGTGGCGGCGGGCGCCAGCAGGGCTGAGGCCGCCACGGCGGCTGACAAGGTGGCCAGCCAGTCCAGACGACTGGAGCGCTTGGCCGCGCTTACGGGGTTGATCATGGCGAATGCTCCTTCAGAGTGAACCCGGTCGGTCGGCTTTCGAACGACACGGGCAGCAGTCTGCGTCGGGCTTTCACTGACGTCCTCAGTTGAAACCAGTATAGAACCAGTTGTGGCGCCACTGAAGTGTAATGGGACGTTTCATGGTGGGCGCTGTGGCTCAACTTTTCATCATTGACCCTGCTGAAGTGAGTTGTTCCAGCGCGCCTCGACGTGGTGCATTCTGCAAATTCCAGAGTAGATACCAATGGGAGTCCACTTGGGCAGCAGGCCCGTATGAGCCAGGGCTTCCTCAGGTAGCCAACCGCTGCCAGCTTGGGCATCATCGCGGCCGCGCCGCTGCCGTGCGCGAAGCCACCGGAGGATGAGCATGCTGAAGAAGATGGCGATCGTCATCGTCGCGGCGTTGGCTGCGCTGCTGTTATTCGCCGCGACGCGGCCCGACAGCTTCCGCATCGAGCGCAAGGCAACGATCCAGGCACCACCAGAGAAGGTGTTCGGCCTGATCAACGACTTCCACCAGTGGCCGCTGTGGTCGCCGTGGGAGAAGCTGGACCCAGCGATGAAGCGCACGCTCGGTGGGCCGATGGCCGGCCTGGGCGCGACCTATGCCTGGGAAGGCAACAGCGACGTCGGCGCCGGCCGGATGGAGATCAAAGAGTCGGTCCCGTCGTCGAAGGTCCACATCCAGCTCGACTTCCTGCAGCCGTTCGAGTCGCACAACCAGACCGACTTCATCCTGACGCCGCAGGGCAACGGCACCGAGGTGAACTGGGCGATGTACGGCAAGGCCGACTTCATGACCAAGCTGATGAGTGTGTTCTCCAGCATGGACAGCATGGTCGGTCCGGATTTCGAGAAGGGCCTGGCGAACATGAAGGCGGTGGCTGAGAAGAACTGAACGTGAAGCAGGTGTGGCGCCAACCTCTCCGGGCTGTGTGAATCGGCAAGTGTTCGCAAACGGGCGGGTCTCCCGGTAAGCGGGGAAACGGCAGGCAAAAGCGCTGGCGCGAACTTGCTCGCTCGCTAAATTGAGGGCTCCTTCCACTCAATGACAGGAGCTTCATCCGATGCAAACCCAACGTGTTGGCAGATCCTCGACATGGGCGCTGGCAGGCGCCTTGCTGGCGCTCGGCGCCGTCTCGGCTCAGGCACAGGCGCCCGCTCCCATCGACCCCGCCAAGCAGCCGCCCACCGCGGCGGGGGCGGGGCCCGTCGATCAATTCACCAAGGCAGATGTCACCCGCGACGGCAAGTTGTCGCGTGATGAAGCCAAGGCCGTGCCGGGGGTCGGCGACAAGTTCGATGTGCTCGACAAGGACAAGGACGGATCGCTGAACCTGACGGAATTCAGCGCCGGCTTCGGCAAGTAAAGGTGAATCGGGTTCCTCGAAATCAGCGGGAACCCAACAGCACCACCAGCGCACCGGCCCCACCTTGCGGGCCCGGTGCCTGGGCGAAGGCGATCACCTCTCGCCGCTGGGCGAGCCAGCGTTGTACCTTGGCCTTGAGCACCGGCATCTTGCCCGGCGAGCCATGGCCCTTGCCGTGCACCACGCGCACGCAACGTCGGCCCTGGTTGTGGGCCTGGCGAATGAAGCTGGCCAAAGCCTCACGCGCTTCGTCGCGCCGCAGGCCGTGCAGGTCGACCTGCCCCTGGATCGCCCATTGGCCGCGGCGCAGCTTGTTCAGCACGTCGATGCCGATATCCGGCCGGCGAAAACTCAGGCCGTCGTCGGTCAGCAGCAGCGTGTCGATGTCGACTTCATCGGACAGCGCCTCGCGCAGCGCGGCCTGCTCATCGAGCACGCGCTGACGCGGCTCGGGTGACGGCAGTGGCGTTGTCGACGCCGCCTTCGGCGTCGCTTTCACCGGCTTGACGGGCCCCACCGCGTGGGCAAACACATGCCGCTCACGTTCGCGCCGCGCGGCCTCGGCGGCTTCCCGCGCGCGCGCCGCGGCGGCTTCAGCCTGGGCCGCGCGCATCGCATCGCGCATGGCGCCCAGGTCTTTCAGGCTGTTGGACTTCACGATGGGCCGATTGTCGCGGTTGCGCGCCGTCCGTCCGGCCGAGGTCGCGGCCTGTCGGCGAAGCCTGCAGTGTGTCGCTTGCGGGTGGGCATTGGAATGGCCGCCCCGTACGCTGGCGACCATTCCATACCTCTGCCGGATCTCCCATGCGTCGTTCGTTGCTGCTCCCTGCGCTGTTGACCTCCTGGCTGGTTGGCGGTGTCGTTTCGGTCGTCAGCCTGCCGGCCGCTGCCGCCGGCGCCGGCATCGAGCTGAGCGACAAGTCGTCGGCCGCCGACGTGGGCCTGCCGGCCTATCCGGGCGCCGCGATCCGGCGCGACAAGCACGATGGCGGCGAAGGCCTGAACCTGTCACTGTGGGGCGGCTCGCTGGGCTTCAAGCTCGCACTGGTCAAGTTCACGAGCACCGATCCGGTCGAGAAGGTGGCCGGCTTCTATCGCGATGCGATGGGCCGTTACGGCACGGTGCTCGACTGCACCGGCCCGCGGCCGGCGGCGCCGGGGCCGACCGACAAGAAGGTGCTCGCCTGCAACAAGGACGACAAGGGCGAGCCGGGCGGCAAGCTCTACAAGGTCGGCACGCCGCAGCAGCAGCGCATCGTCAGCATCAAGCCGGTCGGCTCTCGGGTCGAGTTCGATCTGGTCAGAGTGGAGGCCAGCCAATGATCGCCGCTGTCATCCCACCGAGCCGGCCTCGTTTGCAGGGGGTGGGGGGGCTGGCCGCCTGCTTCGTCGCGCTGGCCTACGTCGTCGGCTTTGCGGGGATGGCCACGCTGCTGAACCCGCCCGGTTCGGTCGGCAGCAACCCATCCGATCTGTTGGCCTTCCTGCTGGACAAGAAGCTGCTCTTCCAGCTGTGGATGGTGTTGATCTACGTGCTGGCCGGAGGCGCGCTGGTGGTTCTTTCGGTGTCGTTGCACGAGCGGCTGAAGGACGGGTTCAGCGACCAGATGCAGATTGCCACGCCGTTCGGCCTGATCTGGGCCGGCCTCGTGATCGCCAGCGGGATGGTGGCCATCTCGGGGCTGGAGTCGGTCGCGGACCTGCGCGCCAAAGATGCGAACCTGGCCGTGTTCACCTGGGTGTCGGTGGGCACGATCCAGAACGCGCTGGGCGGTGGGATCGAGGTGGTCGGCGGCGTCTGGATGCTGCTGGTCAGCGTGGCGTTGGTGCGGTGGTCCGGATTTTCGAGGGCTCTGGGCTGGTACGGCGTGCTGATCGGCGCTGTCGGGGTGTTGACCGTCGTGCCGCCACTGAAGGAGCTGACCACTGTCTTCGGCCTTGGCCAGATCCCGTGGTTTGCCTGGATGGGCGCGGCCATGTTGCGCCCGCCGGGGCGGCCAGGCGTGATGGCAGCCGCTACATCAACCCCCGCTCCGCGAAGCTGACGACCTGCCCGGTGCCGATGACCAGGTGGTCGAGCACTTTCACGTCGATCAACTGCAGGGCGCTCTTCAACGACTGGGTCAGGAACTCGTCGGCGCGTGACGGCTCGGCCACGCCGGACGGGTGGTTGTGGGCCAGGATCACAGCGCCGGCATTCAGGTCCATCGCGTGGCGCACCACCTCGCGCGGGTAGACGCTGGTCTGGGTGAGGGTGCCGCGGAACAGCTCGCGCCACTCGATCAACCGGTGCTGGCTGTCGAGGAACAGCACCGCAAACACCTCGTGGCCCAGGCCACCGAGTTGCAACGCGGCGAATTCCTTGACCTTGGCCGGTGAGTCGAAGACCGGTGCGTGACGAAGCTGCTGCGCCAGCGCGCGGCGCGCCAGCTCCATCACCGCGGCCATCTCGGCCCGCTTGGCAGGCCCCATGCCTTTGACGTGCCTGAAGTCGTCCGCCTCGGTGTGCAACAGGCCCGCCACACCTTTGAAGCCGCCGAGCAGCTCGTCGGCCAGCGCCAGCACACCCTTGCCCTTCATGCCGGTGCGCAGCAGCAGGGCCACCAGCTCGGCGTCGGCCAATGCCTGCGGGCCATGCGCGAGCAGTTTCTCGCGCGGGCGCAGCGCCACAGGCAGATCCTTGATCGTCATCAGCACTCCCTCGTTGTTGTTTTCGGGCCGGTCGTGGGCCGGCTCGTAAAATCAGGAGCAAAGCCTATCAACCCACCCGCTGAATGGGGATCCCCCGTAAGCGGGATCGTCGCGCTGTGAACACTGTCCAAATGGGGTCGTTCCTGACCCTGCATTACCGGCTCGCCGGCCCTGATGGGGCCGATGTGGTCAGCACATTCAACGGCCAGCCGGCCACGCTGTCGGTCGGCGCCGGCCAGCTGGCGCCGGCCATCGAGCAAAAGCTGATCGGCCTGCAAGAGGGGACCGAGGCCACCTTGGTGCTCGCCGCGGGCGAGGCTTTCGGCGAGCGCAACGGCGACATGCTGCAAAGGGTCAAGCGCAGCCTGCTGACGCAGCATGGCGACCCCGAGGCCGAGTACAACATCGGTGACGTGGTCGAATTCCCCACCCCGGACGGCACCGGCCGCTTCGCCGGCGTGGTCCGCGAATGCGGCGACGATTGGCTGCTGTTCGATTTCAACCACCCGCTGGCCGGGCAGGCCGTGACCTTCCAGGTCCGGCTCATCGGAGTACTTTGATGGCGATTCAGCCGCATGAGGTCTTGCTGGCCGAGCCGCGTGGCTTTTGCGCCGGCGTCGACCGCGCGATCGAGATCGTCGAACGGGCGCTGACCAGGTTCGGCGCGCCGATCTACGTCCGCCACGAGATCGTTCACAACACCTACGTGGTCAACGACCTGAAGGCCAAGGGCGCAATCTTCATCGAAGACTTGGCCGATGTGCCCCCCGGGGCGACGCTGGTCTTCTCGGCCCATGGCGTGCCCAAGGCGGTGCGGACCGAAGCCGCCCAGCGCGGCTTCCAGGTGTTCGACGCAACCTGCCCGCTGGTCACCAAGGTGCACGTCGAGGTCGCCAAGCTGGCCAAGGAAGGCTACGAGTTCATCATGATCGGCCACAAGGGGCACCCCGAAGTCGAAGGCACGATGGGCCAGTTGCACGAAGGCATCTACCTGGTCGAAGACGTGGCCGACGTGGCCACCGCCCCGGTCACCAAGCCCGACATGCTGGCCGTGGTGACCCAGACCACGCTGAGCGTGGACGACGCAGCGGACATCCTGGCGGCCGTCAAGGCGCGCTTTCCGAAGGTGCGCGAGCCGAAGCAGCAAGACATCTGCTACGCCACGCAGAACCGGCAGGACGCGGTGAAGTTCATGGCCCCGCAGGTCGACGTGGTCATCGTCGTCGGCAGCCCGACCAGCTCGAACAGCAATCGCCTGCGCGAACTGGCCGAGCGCCTGGGCACGCCGGCCTACATGGTCGACGCGGCCGAAGACCTGCAGGAAGCCTGGCTGGACGATCGGCCGCGTGTCGGCCTGACGGCCGGTGCTTCGGCGCCCGAAGTGCTGGTCAACGCGATCGTCGACCGGCTGAAGGCGCTGGGCGCATTGGCAGTGCGCAAGCTGCCCGGCGTGGAAGAAACCATCCAGTTCCCGCTGCCGATGGGCCTGGGCGACAAATCGATGGCCGAGTTCTCTTCGTCTCGATCCTGACGGCGGCTTCGCAACCCTCTGCGACGGGCGCCCATGAGTTTCATGCGGCGCCTTTTTCTTGTTGCTGTTATCGCCTTCCTACAATCCGCCCCAGTTTCGCGAAAGAGATCACCATGCTCGACATCACCTTGCTGCGCAAAGACCTCGACGCCGTCGTCAAGCGCCTCGAAACCCGCAAGACCCCGCAACCCTTTCTCGACGTGCCGGCCTTCAGCGCGCTCGAAGCCGAACGCAAGCGCCTGCAGGTGCGCACCGAAGAGTTGCAGGCCCAGCGCAACAGCCTGTCGAAGCAGGTCGGCATGGCCAAGGGCAAGGGTGAAGACGCGTCGGCGCTGATGGCGCAGGTGGCCGGCATCGCAGACGAATTGAAGAGCGGCGCCGAGCGGCTCGAGGCCTTGCAGGCCGAGATATCGCAGATGCTGATGAGCATCCCGAACCTGCCGCATGAAAGCGTGCCGGTGGGCGCCGACGAGACCGACAACACCGTCGTGCGCCGCTGGGGTGAACCGCGCGCGTTCGACTTCCCGGCCAAGGACCACGTTGATGTCGGGGCGCCGCTGGGCCTCGATTTCGAGACCGGTGCCAAGCTGAGCGGCTCGCGCTTCACCTTCATGAAGGGCCCGGTCGCGCGGCTGCACCGTGCGCTCGCCCAGTTCATGCTGGACGTACAGACGCAGGAGCACGGCTACGCCGAGTGCTACACGCCCTACATCGTCAACCGCGAGGTGCTCGAAGGCACCGGCCAGCTGCCCAAGTTCAAGGAAGACATGTTCTGGGTGCTGCGGGGCGGCGACGAGGAACAGGCCGAGCAGTACCTGATCTCGACCTCGGAAATCTCGCTGACCAACACCGTGCGCGGCGAGATGCTGCAAGCCGACAAGTTGCCGATCAAGCTGACGGCGCACAGCCCGTGCTTCCGCTCGGAAGCTGGCTCGGCCGGGCGCGACACGCGCGGCATGATCCGTCAGCACCAGTTCGACAAGGTCGAGATGGTGCGTATCGAACATCCCGAGCACAGCATGGCTGCGCTGGAAGAGATGACGGGCCACGCCGAAGTCATTCTGCAAAAGCTCGGCCTGCCGTACCGCGTGGTGCTGCTGTGTACTGGCGACATGGGGTTCGGCTCGACGAAAACGTATGACCTCGAGGTCTGGCTGCCGGCGCAGAACACCTACCGCGAGATCAGCTCGTGCTCGAACATGGGCGCCTTCCAGGCCCGCCGCATGGGCACGCGCTTCAAGAACGCGCAAGGCAAGCCCGATCTGGTGCACACGCTGAACGGCTCGGGCCTGGCCGTCGGTCGCACGCTGGTGGCGGTGCTGGAGAACTATCAACGCCCCGACGGCGGCATTGACGTTCCCGAAGCCCTGCGCCCCTACCTGGGTGGCCAAGCGGTGCTGAAGGCCGCGTGACGAGCGAGTTCACCGACGGCGCTGAACTGCGCAGCCGGCTCGATGCACTGACGACGATCGAGCGCGACCTGCTGGCCGCGCTCGCATTGGGTGCAGCCCCCCGCCCGCGCGACTGGGTGGCCGAGCTGTTGGCCGCGCCGGGCGTGCGCGAGGCCGCGACCGTGCGGCCGACATTGGACAGCGTTCGCGCCGGCTTGCACGCGCTGCAGCAAGCCGGCTGGATCGAATCCAGCGAACGCAAGCCCGGCTTCTGGGGCGTGGCGGCGCCCGCGCTGCCTGTCGTCTACGAACGGATGTTGCAGCGCGCCGACGTGCCCCTGCTGCGCGGCGCGCTGGCCCGTGCCGATGGCTACCCCGCGCTGGCCGCGGCCGGCCGCATCACCGGCGAGCGCATCCCCAGCATCGAGGCCAGCTTGGCACTGGTGCGGCTGGAGCTGCTGAGCGGTGCGTCGCCCGATGCGATGCAGGCGCTGGACAAGCGCATGCCCTGGGGCGTACAGGCCGACACGCTGATCGAACCCGCGCTCGCATATTGCCTTGACGACGCGCTGTTCGAGCGCTTGCACCCGCATTGGCAACGCGCGCAACTGCAGCGCGCGTGGCGCGAATGGGTCAGCGTCTGGCTGCCGCCGGAAGCCTGGGACCTGCGGGCCTGGACCGAAAAGCTGCTCGCCCGCAGCAGCCCGGCCGACCGTGGCGCTGAACTGCTGCGTTGGGCCTATGGCGACTACCTGCTGGCCATCGGTGACACCTCGCGGCTGGCCGCGCTGATGCATTTGGCCGATGGTGGTGACGTGCCGGTACCGGCCGAACACCTGGCCGTGCGCGCCGCCTATCAAGCTGCGATCGCTGCGCAAGCCGGACGCTGGCCAGAGGCCGAGGCCGGCTTCGACGCGGCACTCGCCACCTTGCGCCAAGCCAGCGGCAAGCGCCGCGAGCTGCTGCCGCCCTCGCTTGGCATGGCCTATGTGCAGTGCCTGCTGGCGCAGTACACGCCGGCGGCCGAGGCCAAAGCCCTGAAGTACGCCCTGGGCGAAGGCGGCAAGCGCGAACCGGTGCTCGACGGACCCTTCGGTTTCGCCGCGCTGGCGATCCTGATCCATCAAGGCGAAGTGCCGCGCCAGCTGCAGCCCTTCCAGCCCGCCCGCTACACGACGCCCAGGCACGTCTCGCCGCTGGACTACTGGCGCTGGTTGATGCGCGCGTGGCTGAAGCAGGGCGCCTTGCCCGAGCCGCTGCTGCCGGCCGAGGCCGATGCGGCCGCGCGCCTGAAAGACAAGCTGCGTGCCGCGGGGCTGACCCACCTCGAGGCCGAGTTCGACGCGGCGATGCGGGTGCTGGCAGGTGAACGCGCGCCGGCCTGGTTCTTCGTGCCTGGCACGCAAGAGCCTTGGCAAGCCGCACTGGCCGCGCTCGGGGCCGTGCTGCAGCCCACGACCGATGGCGCTGCTGCCGCTGTGACGGACGCAGCGCCAACCCGCCTGCTGTGGCTGCTCGATGTCGATGCCGATGGCCGTGTGCTGGACTTGGTCCCGCACGACCAGAAGCAGGGTTCACGCGGCTGGAGCAAGCCGAAGGAGGCGCCAATCGCACGCCTGCAGCGCAGCGCTGAAGCCCTGGCGCCGCACGATGCGGCCGTCGCGCGCACGATTCGACAAGAGGCCTATGGTCGCGCGCACCGGCTGGACCTGGCCGCCGCGGTGGTCGCGCTGGTCGGCCATCCGGCCGTGGCCTTTGCCGATGCCCCGGAGCAGATCGTCGAGCTGGCCGAAGCCGGCCCCGAACTCGACGTGGTGCAAGAGGGCGACATGCTGCGCGTGCGCATGCTGCCTCAGATGAGCATCGGCCACGACGCCGCTGCGCCACGCTGGGCCGGCAGCGCCGCTGAACAGAAGGAGCTCGATGCGCTGCGCCTGATCTGCGTGCTGCGCGAGTCGCCGCAGCGGGCTCGGCTCGTGCGGCTGACGCCGGCGCAAAAGCGCGTCGCGCAACTGCTGGGCCCGAACGGCCTGGAGATCCCGCGCGAAGGCGCTGCACAGCTGCAGCAGGTGCTGGCGGGGTTGGGCACGCACTTCCGCATCCATGCCGACGACAGCGCGACCGCGCAGGCCGCGCGCGAGTTGCCCGCCGAGGCGCGCCTGCGTGCCGAGCTGACGCCCGTCGGCTCTGGCCTGCAGGTTCGCATCGTGGCGGCGCCGTTCGGTGCCGACTACCGCGCCGATGGCCCGCGCCTCGTGCCCGGCAGCGGGCGCGCGCGGGTCGTGGCCACGCTGCGTGGTGAGACGCTGGGCGTGCAACGCGACCTCGCCAGCGAGCAGGCGAACCTGGAAGCCGTGCTGGACGATTGCCCGATGCTGCCGGCGCCTGCCCCGGGCGCGCCGTGTGAATGGCAGATCGACGAGACCGACGCCGCGCTCGCGGTGGTCGAAGCCTTGCACCGCCTGGCGGGCGCCGTGAGCCTGGACTGGCCACAAGGACGCGCGATGCGCGTCGAAACGGCGGGGCTGAACCAGCTGGCGCTGAACGTGCACACGCGCCAGGAGTGGCTGGCGGTGCAGGGCGAGCTGAAGGTCGATGAAGGCCTGGTGCTCGGCCTGCAACAGCTGATTGGCGCCGCTGCGGCGAAGAACCGATTCATTCCCCTCGGCGAGGGCCGCTACCTCGCGCTGACGCAAGAGCTGCGCGAACGCCTGGGCGACCTGGCCGCGGTGGCCGAGGCCCAGCGCGCCAACGCCACGCTGGCGGCCTTGCGCATCCCGACCGTCGCCGCGCCTTGGCTGCAGCAGGTGCTCGAAGGCACCCAGGTCGAGTTCGACAGCGAATTCGCGGCGCGCCTGCAGCGGCTGGACGAAGCGCGCAGCCTGGTGCCCAAGCTGCCCGCCAACCTGCAGGCCACGCTGCGGCCGTATCAGGAAGAGGGCTTCGAATGGGCGATGCGCCTGTCGCACGCGGGCCTGGGCGCCTGCCTGGCCGACGACATGGGCCTGGGCAAGACACTGCAGGCGCTGGGCGTTCTGCTGGCGCGTGCCGGGCAGGGGCCGGCGCTGGTGGTCGCACCGACCTCGCTGGTCGGCAACTGGCGAGCCGAAGCGCTGCGCTTTGCGCCTTCCCTCAACGTGCGGGTCTATGCCGAGGGTGGCCCGCCTGGTGAGCGTGAACGCCTGATCGACGAGGCCCGGCCCGGCACGCTGCTGCTGGTGTCATACCCGTTGCTGCAGATCGATGCAGAGGCCTTCGCCAAGCGCGAGTGGGGCACGTTGGTGCTCGACGAAGCGCAAGCGGTCAAGAACGCCGCGGCCAAACGCAGCCAGGCGGTGTTCGCGTTGAGGGCGGGCTTTCGCCTGGCGCTGTCGGGCACGCCGGTGGAAAATCGGCTCGGCGAGCTGTGGTCGATCATGCGCGCCTGCAACCCTGGCCTGTTGGGCAGTGCTGCGCGCTTTGCCGAACGCTTTGCGGGGCCGATCGAACGCCAACGCGACAAGCATGCGCAAAAGCAACTGCGTCGCCTGATCGCCCCGTTCGTCTTGCGCCGAACCAAGGCCCAGGTGCTGGACGACCTGCCGCCGCGCACGGAACTGGTCTTGCGTGTGCAGCCCGACGAAACCGAGGCTGCGCACTACGAGGCGCTGCGCCGCGACGCGCTGATCGCGGCCGAGCGCGCGATGGAAGGCGATGCCCCGGGTCAGGCGCAACTGAACGTGCTGGCGGGCCTGACGCGCCTGCGCCGCGCCGCCTGCGACCCGCGCCTGGTCAGCCCGCACCTGAGTGCCAAAGGCGCCAAGGTGCAGGCCTTTGCGGAATTGGCCACCGAGCTGGTGGCCAACGGCCACAAGGCGCTGGTCTTCAGCCAGTTCGTCGATTTCCTGACGCTGCTGCGCGAGCCGCTCGATGCGGCAGGCATCCGCTACCAGTACCTCGACGGCAGCACACCAGCGGCCGAGCGCATGAAGCGCGTCGACGCTTTCCAGGCCGGCGACGGCGAGCTGTTCCTGATCAGCCTGAAGGCCGGTGGTTTTGGCCTGAATCTGACCGTGGCCGACTACGTGGTCATCGCCGATCCGTGGTGGAACCCGGCCGCCGAAGACCAGGCCAGCGGCCGCGCGCACCGCATCGGCCAGCTGCGGCCGGTGACGGTCTACCGCCTCGTCAACCAGGGCACGCTGGAGGAAAAGATCCTCACGCTGCACCGCGACAAGCGCGAGCTGGCCGACCTGCTGCTCGAAGGCAGCGATGGCTCGGCCCGGATGCCGCCTGCTGATGAGTTGATAGCGTTGATGCGTGCAGATGACGAGACGGCAGGTCTGTTCGAGTAGTTCGTAATTTCTTGGGCTAGAATGCGCGGCTTCACCCAGTGACCACGGGTGCCGAGAAGATTCAAGAAGAGTTCAGGAAAGGTGGCAGAGTGGTCGAATGCACCGGATTCGAAATCCGGCGTACTGGTTCTCCAGTACCGAGGGTTCGAATCCCTCCCTTTCCGCCAGGTACGCTTTCGCAGCTGTTCGCAGCGATCCGCAAACACCCCTCAAAGCCCCGCATGTCGGGGCTTTGTTGTTCATGGCTGTTCGCTGCTTCTTGAGTGCCCCGCGACAGCCTCTGCGCCAGCGGACGCCGGCGCAGCCCACAGGCGGGTGGCGGCCGTCGTGCCCAGCTGCGCCAAGCTGGCCTGGCTCATCTGCAGCTCTTCGCCGTCGACGCGCGCGGCCGCCAGGCGCAGGCCGCTGTCGCCTTCCAGCGCCAGCCAGCATCGCGAAGTGGGCGTCACGTCGACAGCGGCCGTGCTCAGCCAGCGGCCACCGCGCGCAACCGGCGCGTCGAGGTGGCCTTCATGCACCGGGCCGCCGTCGAACACGGTGACATGCTGACCCGCGTGCAGGCCATTGGCGGCCAGCGCGTCGGCCCAGGGACGTGCGTCTTCTGCCGGGCGTGACAAGGCTGTTTGCGCCGCGTCGCTCAGCAGCGCCACCATCACCGGTTGACGCGGCAGCAAGGGCGCCAGCCCTCGCACCCAGGCGGCGCCGAAACGCCGCTCTGCCTGCGCCGGGCCCATGGGCAGGCAGTGCTGGCCCAGGCCTTGCCAGAAGGGCGAGTGGCCGTGGGCATCGCGGATGCCGGGCAGCTCGGCGAACACCCGCGCACCGGGCGATGCGGCCCCTTGGCGCTCGGCGCGCATGCGGCGCATGGCCAGCCAGGCCAGTGCCGCCTCGACCAGCAGGCGCGGTGCCTCGGCCCGACCGGCGTCGGCGCGCAACTCGGCCAGCTCGGCTGCGCCGCAAAGGTCGCTGCCCAGCAGCAAGGTTTGTTGCAGGCGAAACAGGTTGAGTTCGGCCGAGGCATGCAATGCGCGCCCCAGGTGGAACCAGTGGCGCGGCTCCTGCAACCCGGCCTGGTCGACCACCAGCAGCGTGGCCAACACGCGCGGCTGGTCGCCCTGCGTGGCAGGGGGCTCGGTCAGGGCCAGGCGCCAGGTGCCGGGCGTGTGTTCCGCGGTGGCGCGCAGGTGCAGCTCAGACATGGTGGGCGTCCTCTTCTGGGGCCAGCGGTGTGGCGATGGCTGGTTCGCCAGGGCCCAACGCGAGCTTGGTGCCGAGTGCCGCCGGCAACTCTGCGTCGCCGTCTGCGAGCCGGCACAGCACCGCGCGGAAGTCGGCGCGCTGAGACGACGCGGCAATGTGCAGCGCGGTGCGGCGCACCGACGGTTCCGTGCCTCCAGGGCTGATGCGCACGTGCCGCGAGAGCGCGACGCTGCGCGCGCTGGTCAGACGTGTCTCGACGATCGGGCCGGCATCGAACACGTCGACGTAGGTGTCGGTGTCGAAGCCCTCGTCCTGCAGGATGGAGAACGGCAGCGCCGCCACCGGGTGCAGTTGGCCGACGGCCCACTGCGCCTGCTCAGGCAGCAGCGCCACGTAGACGGGCGACTGCGGCAGCAGCTCGGCGATGAAGCGCTTGCTACGGCCCACCGCCAGGCGCTCGGCGGTGGGGTAGTCCAGACCGATGAAGCGCTGGCCCACGGCGGCCCAGAAGGGGCAGTGGCCGTTGTCGTCCGCCAGGCCCGGGCTTTCCGCCGCCACGCGCTCGGCAAAGCGCTCGGCGAACTGGTGGATGAACAGCAGGCGCCCGCGCGACAGCAGCTGCGGTGCAGGCGTTCGCTCGTAGGCGGGCTCGATGTAGAACGAGGTCAGCAGCGTCGCGCCGGTCAGGTCGTGGCACAGGTGCAGGGTGTGCAGCCGGTTGCTGGCGGCGAGCGCGGGGCTGACCTGCACGGTGTACTCGTTGCGGTAGCAGTAGAACTGCCCACCTTCGCCCGCCGCAGCGGTGATGCCGGCGGTGCCCACCACGCGGCCGGCCGCCATGTCTTCCAGCACGAAGAGGTAGATCTCGCCGCCGCTGGCGTCGTCGGCGTTGGTGAAGGCTTCGGTGGAACGTGCCAGCCGGTCTTGCAGCACGCTGCGGTCGGCGGGCAGGGTGGTGATGCCATGCGCACTGGCGGCGGCCAGGCGCTCCAGCGCGTCCAGGTCGGCCGCGTGCGCGGGGCGCAGCAGGTAGCGGTCGGGGTCGTGCAACGGGGCGTTCACGAAGTCAGTCATGGGGTGTCTCCTCGGCGGCAATTGCCGCCGGGTTGAAAGCGGTGGGTGACCGGGGCGCGGCGCGCCAGGCGGCGGCGCGCTGGGCGCGCTCGTCCCGCGGGGTGTGGCCGTATTGCGCACGGTAGGCACGCGAGAAGTGCGGGGCCGAGGCGAAGCCGCAGGCCAGGCCGATCTGCAGGATGGACTGCGGCCCGTCCAGCAGCAGCCGGCGAGCACGCGCCAGGCGCAGCTGCATGTACCAGCGCGCGGGCAGCTCTTCCAGGTGCTGCTTGAACAGCCGCTCCAGCTGCCGGCGCGACACGCCTACCAGCTGCGCCACGTCGTCGGTGGCCAGGGGTTCGGCGAGGTTGGCCTCCATCAGGGCCACCGCCTCGCTCAGCTTGGGCGGCATGGCGCTGCCGGCGCCGGCGCGGCTGGCGCCCTGGCGCTCGTCGGCCGGGCGCAGGCGCGCCAGGCCGAAGTGGGCCAGCAGTTCGCGCTGCAGCTTGGGGCCGTGGCGCTGCCCCAGCCAATGCAAGGCCAGGTCCAGGCTGGCACCGCCGCCGGCCGCACTCGGCTGCGAGTCGCCGGGCTCGAAGAGCTGGGCCGAGACGACCACGGCGGGGTGGCGTTGCGCCAGCTCGGCCACGTCGGCCCAGCGCACGGTGCAGCGCGCGCCGTCGAGCAGGCCCGCGGCCGCCAGCCAGCCGGCGCCGCTGCCGATGCCGCCCAGCACGTCGGGCCGTGGCGCGAGTGCTGCGAGGGTGGTGCAGGCGATGTGGTCGGCTTCGGAGTTCGGCAGGCACGGCGCGACGACGAAAAGCGCAGCCAGCGGCCCGGCCGCGGCCAACGGCGCATCGACGGCGAATTCGCGGCCGAGGCTGCAAGCCACCGGCGCACCGTCGGCCGACAGCAGCCGCTCCTCGTAGCCGATCGACGGGTCCAGCGCATTGGCGGCGCCGAGCGCATCGCGCACGCCGGCCCATTCGAGCAGGTGAAAGCCCGGCAGCAGCCAGAAACCGACGCGCTGCGCCACGCCGCTGCGTGCCCTATTTCAGGCCGGAGCCGATGAACTGCCGCAGCCGTTCGCTGCGCGGCGCGCCGAAGAGCTCAGCGGGCGGGCCTTCTTCCTCGACCTTGCCCTGGTGCAGGAAGACCGTGCGGCTGGAGACCTCGCGCGCGAAACCCATCTCGTGCGTGACGACCAGCATGGTGCGGCCCTCGGCGGCCAGGTCGCGCATGACCTGCAGCACCTCGCCCACGCGCTCGGGGTCGAGCGCCGAAGTGGGCTCGTCGAACAGCAGCACCTCCGGGTCCATGGCCAGCGCGCGGGCGATGGCCACGCGCTGCTGCTCGCCGCCCGACAGCTGCGCCGGAAAGGCATCGGCCCGGTGCGCCAGGCCCACACGGTCGAGCAGCGCATGCGCGCGCTCGGTGGCCTCGGCCTTGGGCCGGCCCAGCACGTGCACGGGCGCTTCGGTGATGTTCTGCAAGGTCGTGCGATGTTGCCAGAGGTTGAAACTCTGGAACACGAAGGCCAGCCGCGTACGCCAGCGGCGCAGCTGAGCCGCATCGGCGGCGTCGAGCTCGCCTTCGCGGGTGGGGCGCAGCTGCAGCGTCTCGCCGCCGAGCGCCATGGTGCCCTGGTGCGGCCGCTCCAACAGGTTCAGGCATCGCAGCAGCGTGCTCTTGCCTGAGCCGCTGGAGCCGATGATGGTGATCACGTCGCCGGGTTGGGCGGTGAGGCTGACGCCGCCCAGCACCTCGCGCTGGCCGAAGCGCTTGTGCAGGTCGTGGACGTGGAGGCTGGCGGTGGGTTGGTTCATGGCGGGTTTCAACTTCATGCCGACATCAGCCGGCCTTCGCGCAGAGGCTCGCGCCCGGCCACCTTGGCCAGCGTGGCGCCCGCGCGCACGAAGCGGCGGCTGGCGCGCGCGTAGAGCAGCCCGTCGACCGGGCTGGACAAGGTGGTGCAGGCGCCGCTGGCAGGGTCGATCAGCTCGGCCAGCGGCTGGCCGGCGGCCAGGCGTTCGCCGCAATCGGCCAGGAAGACCAGCACGCCGGCGTGCGGCGCGCGTACCGGCATGGATCCGGCCAGGGGCAGGGCGAGAGGTGGGGCATGCTTGCTTTCGGTGGGGGCCGGGCCGTCGACGAAACCCTGCATTGCGAGGAAATCGACCAGTGCCTGCGCGTCCTGCGCGGCCAGGCGGTGGCACACGTCGACCTCGCCGCGCAGTTCCACCGTGGCGGCCAGGCAGCGGCCGGGCAGTTGGTCGGCGTCCATGCCCAGGCGTTCGGCCAGGCGCGGCCAGAAGGTCGAGCAGGCTTCGTCGAAGGGCGCGTCGCCCGAGTCGCTGGCCAGCAGCGCCAGCGGTGCGCCCAGGCGCTGCGCCAGCGGCGCGAAGGTGGGCCAGCCCTCCGGCGTGGTGTAGAGGTGCAGCACGGCCTCGTGGTCGCAGTGCAGGTCCAGCACCAGGTCGGCGTCGGCGGCCAGGCCCAGTAGCGTCTTGCGCAGGCTCGCCAGTTCGTCGGTGGCGGGCAGGCCGGCGCAGGCCTCGGCGAGCGCGGCGCGGGCCTGTTGCAGGTTGGCCGCAGCGTCGTTGCCCAGGCGGCCCAGCAGGGCCTGGGCCACCGTGCCGCTCAGGTCGGCGTAGTGGCGGTTGAAGTTCTCGCCCGAGCCCAGGTCGAAGCGGCCTTGCGGCTGGCTCAGCGGGTGCTGGGCCAGGCCGATCGGGTTGGCGGCCGGCACCAGCACGACCTCGCCGGTGAGCCGGCCCTCGGCTTCGAGCTGGCGCAAGGCCAGGCGCAGGTGCTGGGCCACCAGCATCGGCGGCACCTCGTCGGCATGCAGCGAGGCCTGCAGGTAGGCCTTGCGGCCGCGGTCGGTGGGGCCGTGGTGCAGGCTGACGAGTTCGCGGGTGGTGCCGGGTGCGGCGGGCGCCAGGCGGTGGTGTCTGACTTGCATGGGTTCAGCGCGCCCGCAGCGGCAGCAGCCATCGACGCTCGGCGGCGCGGAACAGCGCCACCAGCACGAGGGTGAGGGCCAGGTACAGCAGCGCCGCGGTGATGAAGGATTCGAAGGGCAGGTAGTGGCGCGCGTACAGCTCGCGCGCCGCGCCGGTCAGGTCGAGCAGGGTGACGACGCTGGCCAGCGAGGTGCCGTGCAGCATCATCACCACCTCGTTGCCATAGCCGGGCAGCGCGCGCCGGAAGGCCGAGGGCAGCACGATGCGGCGCAGCATCACCCCGCGCGACATGCCCAGCGCCTTGGCTGCTTCCACCTCGCCGTGCGGCAGCGCGCGGATGGCGCCTGCCAGCAGCTCGGTGGTGTAGGCGCAGGTGTTGATGGCGAAGGCCGCGATGGCGCAGAACCAGGCCGAGCTGAGCCAGGGCCAGAGCACCGACTCGCGCACCACGTCGAACTGCGCCAGGCCGTAGTACAGCAGGAACAGCTGCACCAGCATCGGCGTGCCGCGGATGAAGTAGGTGAAGCTCCACACCAGGCGCGACAGCCACGGTTGCGGCAGGCTGCGCAGCACCGCCAGCGGCACGGCGGCCAAGCCGCCCACCAGCAGCGCGGCCATCAGCAGGCGCAGGGTGGTCCACAGGCCGAGCAGCCACTGTGGCCAGGCCTCGATCATGGGTTCGAGTGTCATTGGAGCCCCTCGCTCGACGGGTATGTCGATCGGTCCCCCGAGGGGAGGGCGGGCCGGCTTGGGAGCGGCCCGGCGCTCGGCCCGGTGGAATGGAGCCCCTCGCTCGACGGGTACGTCGATCGATCCCCCGAGGGGATGGCGGGCCGGCTTGGGAGCGGCCCGGCGCTCGGCCCGACAGTGTGGAGCCCCTCGCTCGACGGGTACGTCGATCGATCCCCCGGGGGGATGGCGGGCCGGCTTGGGAGCGGCCCGGCGCTCGGCCCGCTCATAGCGCACCCCTCCGAGTGCCGATGGACAGCCGGCGCTGCGCGGCGGCGAAGGCGAGTTCGGACAGCGTCGTGAAGCCCAGGTAGACGAGCGCCACGGCGGTGTAGAAGAGGAAGGGTTCGCGCGTGGCGCCGGCGGCGAGGCTGGCGCGGTGCATCAGGTCGGTCAGGCCGATCACCGACACGATGGCCGTGCTCTTGAGCAGCACCAGCCAGTTGTTGGCCAGCGGTGGCAGCGCGTGGCGCAGCATCTGCGGGCCGACGATGCGCACGAACACCTGCCAGCCGCTCATGCCGCAGGCCAGCGCCGCCTCGCGCTGGCCGGGTGGAACGGCGAGGAAGGCCCCACGGAAGGTCTCGGCCAGGTAGGCGCCGAAGACGAAGCCGATGGTCAGCACCCCGGCGATGAACGGGTCGATGTCGACGTAGGTGCCGTCCAGCGCTGCCACCACCTCGTTGACCAGCATCTGCCCGCCGTAGAAGACGAGGAGCATCAGCACCAGGTCTGGTACCGCGCGCACGACGGTGGTGTAGGTGGCGGCCAGCGCGTTGAGCGCGCGCGAGCGGGCCAGCCGCGCCATCGCGCCAGCCAGTCCCAGCACGGTGGCCACGGCCAGCGAGCAGAAGGCGACGGCCAGGGTAATGCCCGCGCCCTCGGCGAGCGCGCCGGTGTATTCGTGCAACATGGGGGTTACTTCTGGGCCGCGGCGGCGTCGCCGTAGATGTCGAAGTCGAAGTACTTGTCCTGCAGCTTCTGGTAGGTGCCGTTGGCGCGGATGGCAGCGATGGCCACGTTCAGCGACTGCAGCAGCGCGGGGTCGTTCCTGCGCACCGCCACGCCCACGCCGTGGCCGAAGTAGGCCGGGTCGGTGTAGGCCGGGCCGGCGAACACGAAGCCCTTGCCCTGGTCGCGCTTGAGAAAACCCGCGTCAGCAGCCACCGCGTCCACCAGCGTCGCGTCGAGCCGGCCGGCGGCCAGGTCGAGGTAGATGTCGTCCTGCTTGGCGTAGCGAACGATCTCGCTGTGCTTGAAGGTGTCGGTCGCGAAACGGTCGTTGATGGTGGCGCGCTGCACGCCGATGCGCTTGCCCTTGAGTCCTTCGGGGCTGACGACCAAGCCGCTGCCGGCCTTGATGATCACGCGGTTCGGGGTCTTGTAGTACTTGTCGCTGAAGGCGACGGCCTTCTTGCGTTCTTCGGTGATCGACAGCGACGCGACGATGGCGTCGAACTTGCGCGCGTTGAGCGCTGGGATCATGCCGTCGAAATCCTGCTGCACGAGGGTGCAGCGGGCCTTCATCTGCTCGCACAGGGCGTGGGCGATGTCGATGTCGAAGCCCTTGAGCTGGCCATCGGCGCCCACTTGCGAGAACGGCGGGTACGCGCCTTCCACGCCGATGCGTACGGCGCCGCCGGGGGCGAGCTGGGCGGCGGCAGCCAGAGGCAGGCCGAGGGCGAGCGCGGTGATGGCGCGGCGGATGTGGCGGGTCATGTCGGTTTCCTGTCTGGTTCTGATGGGGGTCAGCGGCTCCAGGCCGTGTAGAGCGGCTGGCGCAGGCGCATCGGTGTCACGTCCAGTCCCATGTGGGCGACGGTGTAGTCCTCGCCGCCGAAGTGGCCGGTGAACCAGCCGTGGGTGTCGGGCCGCTTGTGCAGGCGGAACTCGAATCCGAGCTCCGGCGCCGGGTCGTCAGCCGGTGGCAGGGCGTTGAAGGCGAGGCCGCGCAGCTCACGCTGTGGGCTGTCCAGCAGGTGCGCCATGGCGTTCGAGATCGTCGCGTCGCCCAGCATGTCGAGCGGGAATATGCGGTTGTTGAAGTAGGGCTTGAAGTCGGCCGCGTTCGGGTCGATGCGGTGATCGGCCGCCTTGGGCGCCGAAGGCGTGAGCACGCGCGTGGCCAGGTCGTAGCGGTCGCCACGGTCCAGGTAAGTCAGCACGGCGTTCTTCAGATTGAACGCACCCAGCGCGGCGTCGTGCGCGGCGGTCGACAGGTCGGCCAGCAGCGCGCCGCGCCCACCTATCACCTCGACCTGCGTGCCGCGAACGATGGCGGCGCTGTTCTCTTCCACGCCCAGGCCCAGCGTGTAGCCGCGCTGCAGCATCAGCGGCAGCATGCGGCCGATGCGGCCGCGGCGCAGGAAGTGCTGGTCGACGAACAGGCTCGGGCCGACGAAGCCCAGGCCGCGGTCGACCTCGCGGCCGTTGCGCAGCGGGCCCTTCATCGCGGCCATCACGTCCTGCGCATCACGGAACATGGTGGTGCTCATGATCGCGGCGCCGGCGGAGGTGCCGGCCACCACGCCGCCGCGGTTGAACACGTCCCACACCGCCTGAAGCAGCGGTGTGGTCTGGCCGACGGGCTGCAGCGTGTCGACGATGCGCTCCTGCGCGCCACCGGAGAAGAACACGCCCTGGCAGCCGCGCACTTTGTCGACCCACTCGGGGTGCTTCACGGCCGCGGCCAGGTCGACGCCCGGCAGCTTGGGCGCGACGGCGATGTGCTCGGTGCGGGCGCCGTGCTTCTGCAGCGCACGGGCGATGAGGCCGGCGCTGCGCTCGGGGTTGCCGGCGGCGGTGGCGAAGATCGCGAAGCGCGCGCCCGGGCCGCCGGCCAACGCTACCAGGCGCGACCAGACCTCGTCGTTGTCGTAGCGCAGCGCGCCGCCAATCGGGACGGCGGTCGGCACGGCAATGCCTTGCGTGGAAGGGTTCGCGGCTTGCGCCAGGGCGGCGGGCGCGGCGGCGGTGGCGGTGAGTGCCGCAAGGAAGCGGCGGCGGTGCTGGTCATGCATGGGCCGCGATGTTGTCGGCGCGGCCCGGCCTTGTCGCGGGGGTTGCCCCGCAGCCGGCGGAATCAGGCAAGCCCATGTCGCAAGACAGCAAGCTGCGCCCGTGGCTGCGCACGGCCGCTTGACGTTTTGCGACGCGCTCTTGCCCGGCCGCGCCGAACTGGGGGCGACCCGCTGGCCGCCCACGAACTGGCTTCCTAGAGTCCGCCGCCATCGCACCGCCGGTGGTGCGAACCCGTCCCCAGCCAGGAGTTGTCCATGTCCCGTCGTTCCCGCCCCGAGTTCTCTTTGCGCCCTGCCGCCTTGGCCGCCGCGCTGCTGGCCGCCACCCTGGGCGCGCAGGCGCAGCAGGAGCCTGCCGAAGGCACGTCGCAGCGCGTGGAGATCACCGGCTCCAGCATCAAGCGGGTGGAGGGCGAGACCGCGCTGCCGGTGCAGATCATCAAGCGCGAAGACATCGAAAAGACCGGCTCCACGACCGCGGCCGAGCTGATCAAGACCATCAGCGCGAACACTGCGCCGCTGTCCGACGGCGCCAGCATCACCGACAGCACCTCGGGCCAGCGCGGCTTCAACGGCGCCAACATGCGCGGCATCGGCGTCTCCAGCACGCTGGTGCTGCTGAACGGCCGCCGCCTCGCGAACTTCGCCTCGCCGGGCGACAACGCGGGCGTGGACCTGAACAACATCCCCGCCGGCGCCATCGAGCGGGTGGAGGTGCTGAAGGACGGCGCCTCCGCCATCTACGGCACCGATGCGATCGGCGGCGTGATCAACTTCATCACCCGCAAGGACTACCGCGGCGTCGACCTGCACGCTTACGCGTCGGGCACGCAGGAAGGTGGCGCGGGCAAGCGCACCGTGGCGATCTCCGGCGGAACCGGCAACCTGTCCGACGACCGCTTCAACCTCTTCGGCGTCCTCGACTTCCAGCAGCTCGATGCGCTGCGCTCCAGCCAGCGCCAGTTCATCCAGGACCGGCCGCTGGCCGAGCGCCTGCCGGCGCTGATGTCGAGCAACACCTACCCCGCCAACATCGATTTCTTCGACAACCAGCGTGATCTGCTGGTCGATGCTGGCGTGCTGCCCGCAGACAGCGGCACGCGCGTCAACCCCTCGGCGCCGGACTGCAACCCGCCTGCCACCGTGCATGCGCCCGACGGCCCTGGCGGGGCGCAAGGCTGCAGCTACGACTACATGCGCGACACCGAGATCTACCCCGAGTCGCAGCGCATTGGCTTCGTTGGCCGCGCCACTTTCGCGCTGGACGAGGACAACCACCTGTTCGCCGAGCTGGTGCAGTCGCAGGCGAAGACGCGCTATGTGCTCAGCCCGAACCCGCAGCGTATCCGCAACCTGCCCACCAGCGTGCTGCCCGAGCCTTACCGCAGCGTGCTCGAAGACGCCGGCGAGGTGGACTTCAGCGGCATCCGCCTGCGCATGGCCGAGGCCGGCAACCGCACCAACGAAGTCACCAGCGAAGCGCAGCGCATCGTGCTGGGCGCGAGCGGCGTGGCGATGGGCTGGGACTACGACCTGGCCGTCAGCCGTGCCGAGAACCGCGCGATCGACAAGTACGTCGACGGCTACGTGCTGTACGACGAGTTCGTCGAAGGCGTGACCAGCGGCCTCATCAACCCGTTCGGCGCGTCGTCGGTCGACGGCCGCGCCTACATCGACTCGATCAAGATCAATGACGAGGCCCGCAAGTCCGCGGGCGTGAGCACGGCCATCGACGGCAAGATCAGCCGCGCGCTGACCCGCCTGGCCGGCGGCGACCTGGGCCTGGCGCTGGGCGGCGAGTTCCGCCACGAGAAGACCAGCTTCACGCCCTCGACGCTGCTGGTCAGCAACAACATCGCCGGTGACCGCGACTCGTCGGGCCTGTCGAGCGACCTGGCCGCCACCAGCGACAGCCGCAAGGTGGCCTCGGTGTACGGCGAACTGAGCGCGCCGTTCACCAAGGAGCTGGAGGCTCAGTTCGCGCTGCGCTACGACAAGTACAGCCAGGTCGGCGACACGGTGAACCCGAAGATCGGCCTGCGCTGGCAGCCCGACAAGCAGTGGCTGGTGCGTGGCTCGGCCGGCACGGGCTTCCGCGCGCCGTCGCTCACCGACCTGAACCGGCCCACGACCTACGGCGTGACCTCCAGCCTGATCACTGACCCGTACTGCGTCGACTTCGACGGCACCATCGATGGCTGTACCGACCAATGGCCGGTGGAGCGACAGAGCAACCCGAACCTGAAACCCGAGAAGTCGCGCCAGTTCTCGTTCGGCACGGTGTTTGAGCCCAGCCGCAACTGGAGCTTCAGCGTCGACTACTGGAACATCCAGGTCAAGGACGTGATCAGCACGCTGGGCGAGCAGATCATCATCGAGAACCCCGACCGCTACAACGGCACCTACATCGAGCGCGACGAGGACGGCTACATCACCAACGTCATCCTGCGCAAGGAAAACCAGGGCGAGCTGCGCACCTCGGGTGTCGACATCGACATCGACTGGCGCGGCGACAAGGGCGAGTGGGGTCGCTTCTCGGCGGGCATGAACGGCACGCTGGTGCTGACGTACGACCGCCAGTTCGGTCCTGAGGAGCCGTTGCGCAGCAACCTGGGCGTGTTCCTCAACGACCAAGTCATCCAGCGCTGGCGTCACCGCCTGTCGTTCGGCTGGGACTTCGGCGCGGTCGGCCTGACGCTGGCCAACAGCTACTCGTCGGGCTACCGCGACCAGAACACCACCTACGACCCGTCCAGCGACCAGTTGCTGCCCAGCCGCCGCGTCGAAGCCTACTCGCTGTGGGACCTGACCGGTTCGTGGGCCGTGGACGAGACCCTCAAGCTGCGCGCCGGCGTGCTGAACCTCTTCAACACCGCGCCGCCGTTCTCGAACCAGGCTTACTACTTCCTGGCCGGCTACGACCCGACCTACACCGACCCGCGCGGCCGGACGTTCTATGCGGCGCTGAGCTACAAGTTCCGCTGACCGCAGGCAGAAAACGGTCTGCTGCCGAGCCCGGGCGATCGGTTCATACTGGAGTCCCGCTTGCGTTGGAGGCCGCGATGAGCAGCTACCTCATTGTCAAGACGCGTACGGCCCCAGATGGCAAGGTCACCGAGGCGGTGATGCGGCAGATGAAGCTGGCGCCCGACGGCAGCAAGCTGCTGGGCTTGCTCGAAGAGCAGCCGTGGGGCAGCAGCACCATCGCCAACCTGATCGCTGCCGGCCATTCGGTCTTCGTCGGCGTGCCTGGGCCGAAGGGTGACTGGAATTACGGCGACGAGGTGAAGGTGGTCGGCCCGCAGCACGATCTGCAAAGCGTCGACGATGAAGGGCTGCGGACTTACTCGCTGAGTCACCTGCCGGCGATGAACTGAGCAGGGGACCAGGGCTGCGCCGGCTGTGACGGTACGCGGCGATCGGCGTCCTCATCTCGCGGCGCTCAGGCCATCTTGCTCTGCTGCAGGCTGTTCCTTTGGCTTGACGGCCGGTCGGGTCCTGCGAGACATCCGGACGTGGCCTGCGAACACTGGATGGTTTCAAAGACCACCTGGAGATTCGCGATGTCTCGCTCCTACCGCCTTGCCACTGTCGTCATTTCTGCCTGCGCCGGCCTTTTGCCGCTCGGTGCCGCCCAGGCTGCCGCCACCGAGCATCTGAACGCCGCGAGCGTCGGACCTTCGCAGGTGCAGGTGATGGCCCGTGGGCAGGCGATCAGCAGCGCCGAGTTTGCAGAACTGCGTGGCGAATACCGCCTGGCCGGCGGTGGCCGGCTGGTCGTCGAGGGTGTGCGGCACCGACCGATGGTGGCGCTGAACGACCGCGCGCCGGTGCGGCTGGTGTCGCTGGGCGAGCATCGCTACGCCAGCGCCGACGACGCACTGCAGCTTCGGTTCAACGCCCATGCCAACGGCAACGTCGATGCTGTAACCATCACGCTGCCAAACGGCACTCACTGAGCGTCCGCCGCATTGCGGTTGAAGGCGGACGCGGTGGCGCTGTGGCTGCCTCCACCGACGACCACCGCAGTGCGAGGATGCCCCAATGAAGCTGCCCAAGAGCTGGATGGCGTTGATGTTGACCCTGGCGCTGGTGTCGCCGCTGGCGCAAGCCGCCGGTGGCGGTGGCGGGGCCGGTGGATCCGGCGGAGGTAGTGCCAGGTCGGACCCTGAATTCAACAAGGCCGTCGAGGCGATCAAGGCGAAGCGGTTCGAGCAGGCGATTCCGCTGCTGCAGGCCTACGTCGTCCGCTCGCCCGACGACGCAGACGGCGAGAACTGGCTGGCCTATTCCTTGCGGAAGACAGGCCAGATGGACGCGGCTTTCGAGCACTACGCCAAGGCGTTGAAGCTCAATCCAAATCACCTCGGCGCGCACGAATATGTCGGCGAGGCCTACCTGATGGTCGGCAACCTGGCCAAGGCCGAGGAGCATCTGAAGTTCCTCGACAAGCTTTGCTTTCTGCCGTGCGAGGAGTACACCGACCTGAAGACCGCGGTTGCCGCCTACCGTGCGAACCAGGGGCTGTCGATGGCCAAGCCTTGAGCGTGGGCTGAACGCCCGGTTTACGGTTCTTTACGCTGGGGGCAAACGCTTCTGACACGGGCCACCGACCATGCGTCTCATTGTCATGAGAGACCAAGGAAGGAGCCGCGATGAAGCCCATCCACCTGCAGACGACCTGGCGCTATGTGGCAGCAGGCCTGGCGCTGTCGGCCGCCGCCGCGTTCGGCATCGTCAACCTTGCGTCGGCGCACGGCCGGCCCGATGCGCCGCCGCCGGCTGGCATGCACCCTGGGCACGGCGTCGGCATGCCCGGCATGGGCCTGCCGCTGGTCGGCCCGATGATGGACCGCATGCTCGACGACGTGCAGGCCACACCGGCCCAGCGCGAGCAACTGCGCCAGATTGCCCAATCGGCGCAAGTCGACCTGAAGGCTCCCGGCGAGGCTGCGCGTGCCGATCACGCCCATCTGGCCGAACTGTTCGCCCAGCCCACCCTCGACCCGGCGGCGATCGAAGCGCTGCGCCAGCAGATGCTGGCCCGGCACGACCAGGTCAGCAAGCGGCTGAACGTGGCGATGCTGGAGGCGGCCCAGGTGCTCACCGCCGAGCAGCGCCAGCACCTGGCTTCGCGCATGAGGCAGCACGCGCAACGGCGGGCGGAGCACCAAACCGAGCGCATGGGCCGCGGCGCGGCTGTCGATGCGGCCCCGCACTGATCACGAAGGCCTTCCATGACGTATGCTTTGACGACGGTGCGCGCACCGCGCGCCGCGCGTGAAGGGGCGCCTGGCGCCTTCGCCGCCACCGAAATGAGCCCCGCCAAGCTGTTGTTGATCGACGACGATACCCGCCTGACCTCGATGGTGGGTGAGTACCTGCGCGGCCATGGGTTCGACGTGGACACCGCCGGCTCGCTGGCCATCGGGCGCGAGCGCCTGCGCAGCGGGCTGTACGACGCCCTGGTGCTGGACCTGATGCTGCCTGACGGCGATGGCCTGGAGATGACCCGCGAGCTGCGGGGCGACTCCCGCACGCGTCGGCTGCCATTGCTGATGCTGACGGCCCGCGGCGAGCCGATGGACCGCATCATCGGCCTGGAGATCGGCGCCGACGACTACCTGCCCAAGCCGTTCGAGCCGCGCGAGTTGCTGGCCCGCATCAAAGCCTTGCTCCGCCGGGCGGCGCCCGAGCCCGCGAGCGACGAGGTGCTGCGCTTCGGCCGGCTCGAAATCGACCTCGGCGCGCGCGAGGCCCGGCTGGACGGCAAGCGCTGCGACCTGACCGGCCACCAGCTCGAACTGCTGACCGTGCTGGCCCAGAGCCCCGGCCGGGTGCTCAGCCGCGACCAGATCATGGATGCGCTGAAAGGCCACCCGATGGAGGCTTTCGACCGCTCGATCGACGTGCACGTTTCACGCATCCGGGCGGTGATCGAAGACGACCCGAAGAACCCGAAACGGGTGCTGACGGTGCGTGGCACCGGCTACGTGTTTGCCCGCAAGCAAGACCAGGAAGCCACCGGCAATGACTGAAGCAGCGGCGCCGTGCCGGGCTTGCGATCCCCCGGCGGGGCATGTGCCTTCGCCGGGGCTGGGCCAACGCCGCCCTGCGCGCCGGCGGCGCCGACCGCGCCCTTGAAATCCCTCTACCTGCGCATCTGGCTGACGGTGGTGACCGCGCTCGCGTTGTTCGCGCTGGCGTCGGGCTGGCTGGTGCAGCGCCACCTGGAGCAGGAGCGGCAGCGTGCCGAGGCCGTCATCACCGAGCGGATGGCCGCGTGGGGCGACCTGATCCAGAACTCGATCCCCGGACCCGGCGCGACCGCCGAAGAGCAGACCAACGCGTTGCGCGAGTGGTCACGTCGCCTGCGCGTGCCGTTGGCCTTGCATGACGTGCGCGGCCATCGCATCGGCGCATCCGAGTCTTACCTGCGGCGTGAGGCCGATGGGCCGAACGGGCCGCGACGGCCTTTTTCGATCCACCTGGAAGATGGCCGCACGCTGTGGCTGATGCGGCCGAACATGGTGCGCCTGCAGCGCGGGGAACAGGCGCTGGAGGGCGAACGCCCGCCGCCGCTGGCGATCGGCGCGGTGGTCGCGCCTGGCGGTTCGGCCTCCGGCGTGATCGTGCACAACGTTGGCGGCGAAGACCGGCCCGACCTGGTGCCGGGCGGGCCACCCGGCGCACCGCCTGATCCGATGGTGGTCGTCGGCCAAGGTGCCGTGCCGGGTGGGCCGGGTGGGGGCGGCGGGTTCCGCATCGGGCTGCCACTGCCACCGCCGCCCGCCGACTGGTTGGCCAGCCTGGGTCTGGTGGCGCTGTTGCTGATGCTTTTTCTGGCGGTGGCCGGCGGCGCATACCCGGTCGTGCGCCGGCTGACCCGGCGGCTGGAGACGCTCAAGCAAGGCGTCGAAACCTTCGGTGCCGGTGCGTTGCACCACCGGGTGCTGGCCGACGGCAAGGACGAAGTGGCCGCTCTGGCCACCAGCTTCAATCGCGCCGCCTCCCGCATCGAGGCCTTGGTCAAGTCCAATCAGAGCCTGCTGGCCAATGCCAGCCACGAACTGCGCTCACCGCTGGCGCGCTTGAAGATGGCGGTGGCGATGCTCGACGACGCGCCGCCATCGATGCAGGCCGGCCTGAGGCGCGAGATCGACACCAACATCGGTGAGCTCGATTCGCTGGTTGAAGAGGTCTTGCTGTCAAGCCGGCTGGATGCGGGTGCCGTCCACGACCTGGCCGGGCAGGTCGACCTCGCGGGCTTGCTGGCCGAAGAGGCATCGCGTGTCGGCGCGGAGCTGACGGCTTCGCCTGAAGGCGCGGCATTGCGCGTCCCGGGCAGCGAACGCCTGTTGCGACGTGCGGCCCGCAATCTGCTGGAAAACGCGCGCCGCTATGGCGGCGGTGAGGTCAGCGTCGAACTCGGCGGCGTGGCCGGTGGCCAGGTGGCGGTTCGAGTCTGCGACCGGGGCGTCGGTGTGCCCGAGGCCGAGCGCGAGCGCATCTTCGAGCCGTTCTATCGCCTGCCGGGCCATGCCGAGCGTGAAGGTGGCGTCGGGCTGGGGCTGGCGCTGGTGCGCCAGATCGCCGCGGCCCACCGGGGCGAGGTGCGCTGCGAAGCGCGCGACGGCGGCGGCAGCTGCTTCGTGATCACGCTGCCGGTGGCCGCCGGCTGATCAGCGGGCAGGCGGCGGTCGGAGCCTGAGCTGCATCAACGCAGTCAGCGCAATGCCGGCGACGACCAGCCCCGCGGTCGACGCGGCCCAGAAGCCGCGTGCGCCCTGCAGCACTTCGGGCGTGCCACCGAACAGATCGAAGCCCAGCGTGTAGCCGCCGAACAGGCCCATGCCCCACAGCGTGCCGGCGTAGATGAACATCGGCAAGGTCGCGATGCGCCAGGCGCGGAGCACGAAGGCCGCAATCGTCTGCAGCGCGTCGGCCAGGTGAAACACGACCACCCAGGCCAACAGCGGCAATGCGGCGGCGGCGACCGCTGCGTCGGTCGTGTAGAGCGAGATCACTTGCTCGCGCGTCAGGTACATCAGCGAACCCAGCGCCGCGGCGATCATGGCGCCCAGCAGCATGCCGTGCCAACCGAGCTTGCGCGCATCGGCCAGATCACCGGCGCCGATGCGCTGCGCCACCAGTGTGGCTGTCGCATTGGCCAGCCCGAGCGGCAGCATGAACATCAGCGAGACGATGTTGACGGCGATCTGGTGACCGGCCACCGGCAAGGTGCCGATGCGCGAGATCAGCAGCGCCATCACGCTGAAGCCGGTCACCTCGACCAGGATCGCCATGCCCATCGGCACGCCCAGCCGCAACAGGCCCCACAAGGCCTTGCGGTTCGGCTCGTGCAGGCCGCGGCCCCAGAGTTTGAATTGGTCGTAGAAGGGGTCACGCCGCATCAGCAGCGCCGCCAGCAGCACCTGGGCCCACATCGCCACGGCGGTGGCAATGCCGGCCCCGGTGACGCCCAGCTCGGGCACGCCCAACGCCGGCACGCCGAATACCAGCGCGGCCGACAGTGGCAGCTTCAGCACGAGGCCGCCAATCTGCAAGGCCATCACCGCCTTGGGCCGCGAGACGGCGGTGTTGAAGCCCCGAAAGACGGTGAACAGCATCGAGGCCGGCAGCGCGAACGTCAGCGCCTGCAGGTAGCCGCGCACCCGATCGGCCATCTGCGGGCTGGCCTTGGCCGCCCACAAGAAGGGCTGTGGAAACAGCAGCAGCAGGCAACCGAGCACCGACAACGCCAGTGCAAGCCAGACGGCCTGGTGCGCCTCGTCGCCGGCGGCCTCCAGCCGCTGCGCGCCGAACAGCTGGCCGGCGATCGGCGACACCGCGAGCACGATGCCCATGAAGCCGACGAAGATGGTGACGTAAGCTGCTGCGCCGACCGCGAATGCGGCCAGGTCGTCCGGCGAGTGGCGGCTGACCAGCACCGTGTCGATGGTGCTGAAGGCCAGCACGGCGATCTGGCCGATGACGACCGGCCAGGCCAGCGGTGCGATGCGTCGCACGTCGGTCCAGAAGTTCTCCCCGCGGCTGCCGGTCGTCGACGCTGGAATGCTGCTCACGCCGCCCTTTCGGGAGGGTGCGGCGGAAAGGTTTCGGCAGCGGGGTGGTCGGCGCCGGTGGACGCGCGGGCGCGTTCGGCGTAGCGGTTGAAGCGCCAGGCCTTGGCTTCGAGCGTGATGCGGCGCCAGACCTGGCGCTTTTCGCCCGGGCTCAGCACCGGCCAGTCCTGCACCTCGTCTTCGGTGCGGCCGCAGCCCTTGCAAATGGCGTCGCCCTGTGCCGTGGAGCAGATCGCGATGCAGGGGGCGTCCGGCGTGCTGGCGTACCAGGCCAGCCAGGCGTCACGGGCCTTCGGCGGCATGCTGTGCTCGTCGGCCTCGTTCTCGCGGTAATACACCATGTAGGCGTACACCTCGGCCAGCGCGCGCACTTCGGGGCAGGCGGTCACGCCATCGGGCGACGGCGAGCGCTCGCGCCACCAGTTGATGGCGAGCTCGATGTCGTGAATGTGGATGCCGGCCATGCGCGCGTGTTCGTGAAGCACTCGCGGCCAGGCCGACGAGGGGAGGGCGATTCTAGGGTGCGCCGACCCGTGGCTCAGTGGGCGGGCGCGGCGGCCCCCACGCCGGGCAAGGGGAACACCAGGCAGGTGGTCGTGCCGTGGGCATAGAGCTTTCCATCGGGCCCGACGATGCGGGCTTCGGCGGTGGCCAACTGCCGCCCGGCGTGCACGACCTGGCCGATGGCCCGCAGCGGGCCGCTCTTGGCCGACGCGGCGCGAACGATGTTCACGCTCAGCTCGGCGGTGGTGTAGCCCATGCCGACCTGCATCGTGGTGTGCACCGCGCAACCCAATGCCGAATCGAGCAGCGTGGCGTACCAGCCGCCATGCACCGAGCCGAGCGGGTTGTAGTGCTTCAGTGCGGGCGTGCCCTGGAAAACTGCTTTGCCGAAAGCGATCTCGACCAAGCCGAAGTCCATCGTGTCGGCAATGTGCGGGTAGGGCAGCTCACCGGTGAGCATGGCGTTCAGCGCCTGCAGGCCGGTCATGCCGGCCACGTCGGCAGGGGCGGCCAGGCCGGCGCCACGGCCGGCGTTCATGCGGGCCTGCAGTTCGGCGTATTGCTGGTTCCACAGATCCAAAGTTTCTTCCGGGGTCATGCACGATCCTTTTGTTGTAGCTACAATAATTGTAGATGCAATATAAATCATGACACAGCCGAGTGCCAACCCTGCTGCCACTGCGGCGACACCAGCGGCCCCGCGCCCGAAGGACTGCACGCACGACAAGCTGCGCCGGTTGATGCGCCGCCTGTCGACGCACTACGACGCGCGTTTGCGCCGGGCGGGTCTGAAGACGACGCAGTTTTCGCTGCTGGCCCGTGTCGGCTACCTCGGGCCGGTGCGCCCGGCCGATCTGGCCGAGGCGATGGGGCTGGACGCCTCGACGCTGACGCGCAACCTGAAGCCGCTGGCCCAGGCCGGCTGGTTGACGGTGGATGCCGGTGTCGACGGCCGCAGCCGCCTGGTCAGCCTGACCGAAGCCGGCCGCGCCAAGCTGCTGCAAGCCCGCGTGCTTTGGCGCGAAGCCCAGGCGGCCCTGACCGCGCAACTGGGTGCCGAGCGGCTGACCGCGCTGCATGCGCTGATCGACGAATCCCTGGTCTTGTTGCCAGCCCACGAGCTCGAAGACGGAGCCTGCGATGAATGATTCTGTTGCGCCGCGCGGCCCGCAAAGCCTGCATTGGGGCTGGATCCTGCTGGCGGCAGCCGGCACTTTCGCGTTGACGATGGGCGTGCGCCAGTCGATGGGCCTGTTTCTCGGCTCGCTCAACAGCAGCACCGGGCTCGGCTTGGCCAACATCAGCCTCGCGTTCGCATTCGGCCAGTTGTGGTGGGGCCTGACCCAGCCGTTCGCCGGCGCGCTGGCCGACAAGCTGGGCGCGGGCCGCGTGTTGTTGACAGGCATGGCGCTGGTGGCACTCGGCACGGTGCTGACGCCGCTGATGAGCAGCACGCCGGGGCTGGTCCTCGCGGTGGGCGTGCTGGCCGCCGGTGGTGCCGGCATGGCCGGCCCCGCGGTGTTGATGTCCGCCGCGTCGCGGCTGATCCCTGCTGCCCGGCGCGGCCTGGCCACTGGCATCGTCAACGCTGGCGGTTCGTTCGGCCAGTTCGTGATGGCGCCGTTGGCCGGCGCCTTGACCTTGGGGCTGGGCTGGGCCAGCGCGATGCAGGTGATGGGCTTGCTGGTGTTGCTGGCGTTGCCCGCCGCATGGGCCCTGCGCGGCAATTCGGCGCAGGCCGCATCGACGGCCGCCAAGCCGGTGTCGACCCGCGAGGCGATCGCTGCAGCATTGCGCACGCCCAGCTACTTGCTGCTGGCTGGCGGGTTCTTCGTCTGCGGCTTCCACGTGGCGTTTCTCGCCACCCATTTGCCCGGTGTGGTCGCGGCCTGCGGGCTGCCGCTGCAGTACGGCGCCTGGGCGCTGGCCGTGCTGGGGCTGTTCAACATCATCGGCAGCCTGGCGATGGGTTGGGCGGTGGGGCGCTGGCGGATGAAGTCGTTGCTGTCGCTCGTCTATGCCGCGCGTGCAGTGGCGGTGCTGGCCTTCCTGCTCGCACCGAAGTCAGGCGCGGTGGTGTTGATCTTCGCCGCCTTCATGGGCCTGACCTTTCTCTCCACCGTTCCGCCGACGGCCGGCCTGGTCGCCAAGTTCTTCGGCCTCGGTAACATGGCCACCTTGTTCGGCTTGGTGATGCTGAGCCACCAGATCGGCGGCTTCCTTGGCGCATGGCTCGGTGGCCGGGTGTTCGAGGGCAGCGGCAACTACGATCTGGTCTGGATCATCGACATCGTGCTGGCCGTGGGCGCCGCGCTGATCCACCTGCCGATTCGCGAGGCGCCGCTGCAGCGGGCGCCGGCACTGGCGCCCGCTTAGGGCGCAATCAGCAAGCCGTCATCAATCCAGCGGCGCAGGGCGCTCGCCACCCAGGTCGGTGCGTTGTCGCCGCGACGAATCGCGGCTTGTTCGCACAGCATGGCGAAGGGTTCGCCGTCCAGGCAAGCGGTGAGCAGCTCGCCTTCGTCCGGCTGTAGCGAGCGCCAACGCGTTTCGAGGCCCTGGCGCCAGATCAGCAGCCGGTGGTCGAGGGCTTCTGGCTCGTCGGTGGCCGCATCTTCGTCGTGTGTCAGCGCTTGCCAGATGGGCTCGACGGCCCACTGCAGCGTCAGCAGGTGCACGGACGGATGCGGCGCGAACCTGGCGTCGGGCCATTGCTCGGGCGTCATCGCGGCGAGGGCCTCGAATGTGAGTGACGCCGCGTCGGCCGCATCGAAGCTGTAGCCGAGTGCCCACTCCATGGCTGCCAGGTCGGCGAGCGCGGGGTGGGGCAGGGCGTCCGGGTGATTGGCAAGCCAGTCGCGCAGGCCATCGCCGAAACAGCGTATCGACGGCTTGCGCGACGGTTCGTCGGCCAGGTAGGCCAGCGCCAGCGCCGCGAAATCATCGTCGCCCAACACGCGATGCACGACGGGCAGATTGCTGCGCAGGGCTTCGATCAAGCGTGCGCGGTAGGCGTGGTGGTAGACGCCGATGCGCGGCGGCTGGCCTTTGACCGCGCGCAACAGCGGCGTGACGGGAGCCTCGTCGTCGGCCAACAGCAGCGCCGCGAAGGCGCGCTGTTGGGCGAGCAGCTCTGGCGTCGTGCTACTCATACGGTCAACTCCTGCGCGGGTGCCAGGGTGATGGCCGATTCGCGCCGTGCGCGGTTCAGTTCGCTGACCAGCTCGGCCAACGCCGGGATGTGGTCGTCGCGCTCGATCATCGTCGGCACCGGCCCGAGGCGGGCGATCGTGTGGCGGTACAAGTCCCAGACCGCCTCGCAGACGGGGTGATCGTGGGTGTCGATCAGGAAGCCATCTTCGCCGGTCTCGTGCCCGGCCAGATGAATCTGCCGTACACGCTCGGCCGGCATCGCGTCGATGAAGGCGCGTGGGTCGAAGCCGTGGTTGGTGGCGCTGACGTAGACGTTGTTGACGTCCAGCAGCAGCTCGCAATCGGCGCGGCGAGCCAGTTCGGCGATGAACTGCCATTCGCTCATCTCGTCGGCCGACCAGGTGACGTAGCTGGAGACGTTCTCCAGCAGCAGCCGGCGGCCGAGTGCGTCTTGCACCTGCAACACACGCTCGGTCACGTGGCGCAGCGCGGCTTCGGTGTAGGGCAGCGGCAGCAAGTCGTGCAGGTTGTGCCGGTCGACGCCTGTCCAGCACAGGTGGTCGGAGACCCAGGCCGGCTCGATACGGTCCGCCAGCGCCTTCAGATCGCGCAGGTAGCCCAGGTCCAGCGGATCGGCGCTGCCGATCGACAAGGACACCCCGTGCATCACCATCGGCACATCGCGCCGGATCGCATCCAGGTGCGCCAGCGGCTTGCCGCCCGGCACCATGTAGTTCTCGCTGATGACTTCGAGCCAGTCCACGCCAAGCTTCGGCCCTGGCGTAGCGCGAAAGTCCGCGTAGTGATCGGTCCGAAGGCCGAGGCCGAAGCCAGAGAGGTTGTGCATATGGCAAGCGAGCTGGGCTTCGACAGGCTCAGCCCGAACGGAAGGGGGTTCAGGCGCGCGCAGCGCCGCCGCCGATCAAGTGGCGTGCGCGGGTCCGGCTTTGCCGGTCCGCTGCGCGAGCCCCCATGGGGGGCAGCCCGCCGGAGCGGGCGTGGGGGCCTAAATCAACCCTTCACCACCGTGCCGCCTTCCTTCTTGCACTCATCGGCGCTCTTCTTGTTGACCCAGCCCTGGCCCTTGCAGCTGTTGTGGCCCTTGCACTCGCTCTTGGCGGTCTTGCACTCTGAGGTGCCCTTGCAGCTGTTGACTCCCGAACACTTGACGCCGCCGTCTTCGGCGGCCTGGGCCATCGGGGCGGCGCCGAGGGCGAACAGGGCGGCAGCAGCGGCGGCGATCGCGACGGCGGACTTGGTGGTGTTGACGTTCATGTGAATGACTCCAGTGGTTAGGGGTGTTTGGGCGAGAAGGCCCGAAGAGCCCGGCCGGCAGGCACCGCGATTGCTGTGTCTGTTCGACCTTGCAGCGGTTCGTCGTGCCATTGGCCGAGTTCTTACACCCCTTACGCGCTGGACTTTCAATTGGACGCAAATCGGTCGCTCAGCAAATCCTTCACGCCCCACGTGCGCGCGTGTGTGGCTTGGTGAGCAATTGGCAACAGAATCTCGGCCCATCATGAAACGTACTCTGGTCGCTGCGCTCACAGGCGCGTGTCTCACGGTGCTGGCCGTCACGGCCGCCGACTCCATTCGTTACCACCATGGCGCACCGCCCCCGTCCGAGCGTGCGGTCGAGCGCCCGCTGGGCGAATTCAAGGTCGATCCGAGCTGGATTCTTTCGGGCAGCCCCGTCTTCCGGGGGGCCGAGACGGTTCGCTCACCCGATGGCAAGATGGTGAGCGGGCTGTGGGCCTGCGATGGGCCGACGTCGTTTGTCTGGCACTTCAGCCACGACGAGACGGTGCACCTGCTCGAGGGGCATGTCGAGGTGGAGTACCAGGGCCGCAAGTTCACGATCACGCCCGGCGACACGGCCAGCTTCCACGCCGGCACCAAGGCGGTCTGGCACGTGCCGAAGCATGCCAAGAAGGCTTACACGCTGCACCAGCCGAGCTGGATGGTGCGGGCCTGGCGCAAGCTGACGCGGATGTGACGAACGGCCGGGGCGGCGGGAGCCGCCCGGCCAATGTCGAAACCTACCAGCTGGGGCGGCCCAGCCCCATGACGCGGCGGTACCACTCGTGGAAGTGCTGCATGCCGTCTTCCATTGGGCTCTGGTAGGGGCCCGATTCGTCGTCGCCACGCTCGAACAGGGCCTTGCGGCCAGCGTCCATGCGCTCGCCGATCTCGTCGTCCTCGACGCAGGTCTCCATGTAGGCGGCGCGCTGGGCCTCGACGAATTCGCGCTCGAAGGCGGCGATTTCTTCCGGGTAGTAGAACTCGACCACGTTGAGTGTCTTCTGCGCCCCCTGCGGGTACAGCGTCGAGACGGTCAGCACGTTCGGGTACCACTCGATCATGATGTTCGGGTAGTAGGTCAGCCAGATGGCCCCGTGCTTGGGCAGTTGGCCGCTGCCGGCGCGCAGCACCTGCTCGTGCCAGCGCTCGTAGACCGGTGAGCCGGCCCGTTCCAGGGTGTTGCGCACGCCGACGGTCTGCACCGAGTGGTGCTTGCCGAACTCCCAGCGCAGGTCGTCGCAGGTGACGAACTGACCCAGGCCCGGGTGGAACGGGCCGACGTGGTAGTCCTCCAGATAGACCTCGATGAAGGTCTTCCAGTTGTACTTGCACTCGTGCATCTCGACGTGGTCGAGCACATAGCCCGAGAAGTCGAGATCGGCCCGCGGGCCCAAATGGGCCAGGTCGGCGGCGATGTCGCGCCCGTTGTCTTCGAAGACCAGACCGTTCCACTGACGCACCTTGTAGTTGTTCAGGTGCAGGCAGGGGTCATGGTCGAAGTGCGGCGCGCCGATCAGCTGGCCATGCAGGTCGTAAGTCCAGCGGTGCAGCGGGCAGACGATGTTCGAGCGCGTGTTGCCGCGCCCACGAAGCATCACCGCCTGCCGGTGCCGGCAGACGTTCGAGACCAGCTCGACCCCATCGCGGGTGCGCACGAGCGCGCGCCCTTCGCCCTCTTGGGGCAGCGCGTAGTAGTCGCCCAGTTCGGGCACGGACAGCTCGTGCGCCAGGTAGCGCGGTCCGTGCTGAAAGATGAGTTCCTGCTCCCTACGGAGCAGATCCTCGTCGAAATAGGTGGATACGGAGAGTTGAGAGCGCGCGCGCTCCAGAGCTTCCAGCGTGATGCTCAGGTCCGACATGATCCCCAGGATCTCCAAAAAACATGTCTGCCCCCCACCCGGTGGCCCCGCGGGTGGGTCTGAAAAAATGAAACCCCGCTTCACACCCTGTGAGAGGTTGGGCAGCGGGGGGACGTATTCTAGCCGGGCTGTCGGGTCCGGGCCACGGCGCGGGTAATTTGCAGCGGCTTTTGCCTGCGCAAGCACCCCGATACGGGTTTACGCGAAATGTGCTGACTACAATTGCCATTTGCCCGTAACAATCCAAGATGCCCCGCGCCGCCTCCCCCGCAGCCCCGGCCGCTGACGTGCCCGCCAGCTATGAAGCCGCGCTGACGGAGCTGGATGCGCTGGTACAGGCCATGGAGGGTGGGCAACTGCCGCTGGACAGGTTGCTGGAAGGCTATCGCCGCGGCGCCGTTCTGCTCGATTTCTGCCGCGCTCGGCTGGCGAGCGTCGAGACCCAAGTGAAGGTCCTCGAGGAGGGGCTGCAAAAGCCCTGGACGAACGCATGACATCAGAAGATTTCGATGCTTGGGCACGCGCTGAGCTGACGGCCGTCGAATCGGCTCTGGACAGCCTGGTGCCGGCTGATCCGCCCGCGGGGCTGGGTGAGGCGATGCGCTACGCCGTGCTGGACGGTGGCAAGCGCTTGCGCCCGCTGCTGGCGCTGGCCGCCTGCGAGGCGGTCGACGGCCAGTCGAATGCCGCGATGCGGGCGGCGGTGGCGGTGGAGCTGATCCACGCCTATTCGCTGGTGCATGACGACATGCCTTGCATGGACGACGACGCGCTGCGCCGCGGCAAGCCGACCGTGCACGTGAAATACGGCGAGGCACAAGCCATGCTGGCCGGCGATGCGATGCAGGCGCTGGCTTTCGAGGTTTTGACGCCCGAACAGGGCATCCCGCCGGCACTGCAAGCCAAGCTGGTCGGGCTGCTCGCCCGGGCCGCCGGCCACCGGGGCATGGCCGGCGGCCAGGCCATCGACTTGGCCAGCGTCGGCCATCGGCTGGATGAAACCGCGCTGCGCGACATGCACCGCCGCAAGACCGGCGCGCTGCTCCAGGCCAGTGTGCTGATGGGGGCCGCTTGCGGCGCCACCATCCCCGCCGCGTGGGAAGCGCTGTCGGACTATGGTGCGGCGATCGGCCTGGCCTTCCAGGTCGTCGACGACATCCTCGATGTCACGCAGGAATCCGAGACGCTGGGCAAGACGGCCGGCAAGGACCTGGAAAACGACAAGCCGACCTACGTCACCGTGCTGGGCATGGCCGCCGCGCGCCGCCATGCCGACGAGTTGCGAGACCAGGCGCAGGCAGCGCTTCGGCGCAGCGGCCTTGGCCGCACCCACCGTCTGGCCTGGCTGGCCGACAAAGTGGTCGACCGCCATCACTGACCGCGCCACCGCCGGATCGCGAGCAAGCCATGACCCAAGCCTTGTTGCAAACCATCCAGTCGCCGCAGGACCTGCGCAAGCTCAACCGCGCCCAGCTGAAGACGCTGGCCGGCGAATTGCGCGACTTCCTGCTCGACAGCGTCAGCCGCACCGGCGGCCACCTGTCGTCGAACCTGGGCACGGTGGAGTTGACGGTGGCGCTGCACCACGTGTTCAACACCCCGTACGACCGGCTGGTGTGGGACGTGGGCCACCAGTCGTACCCGCACAAGATCCTCACCGGTCGCCGCGAGGCCATGGCAACGCTGAAGCAGCTGGGGGGCATCAGTGGCTTTCCGCGCCGCTGCGAGAGCGAGTACGACACTTTCGGCGTCGGCCACTCGTCGACGTCGATCTCCGCCGCGCTGGGCATGGCCCACGCCGCCAAGCTCAAGGGCGAGAACCGCAAGGCGGTTGCGGTCATCGGCGACGGCGCCTTGACCGGCGGCATGGCCTTCGAGGCACTGAACCACGGTGGTTACGCCGGCGGCCACGGCTTGCCGGACATGCTGGTGATCCTGAACGACAACGACATGTCGATCAGCCCGCCGGTCGGTGCGCTGAACCGCTACCTGGCGCGCCTGATGAGCGGCAAGTTCTACGCCGCAGCGCGCGAGGGCGCCAAGAGCGTGCTGAAGAACACCCCGTTGTACGAATTTGCCAAGCGTTTCGAGGAACACAGCAAGGGCATGGTCGTTCCCGGCACGATCTTCGAAGAGTTCGGCTTCAACTACGTCGGCCCGATCGACGGCCACGACCTCGATTCGCTGGTGCCGACGCTGGAAAACCTGCGCGAGGCCAAGGGCCCGCAGTTCCTGCACGTGGTGACGAAGAAGGGCTACGGCTACAAGCTGGCCGAGTCCGACCCGGTCAACTACCACGGCCCGGGCAAGTTCGACCCGGCCGTCGGCCTGCAAAAACCCGCCACGGCGCCCAAGGCCACCTTCACCCAGGTCTTCGGCCAATGGCTGTGCGACATGGCCGAGACCGATGAGCGCCTGGTCGGCATCACGCCGGCGATGCGCGAAGGCTCTGGAATGGTCGAGTTCGAGAAGCGCTTCCCGAAGCGTTACCACGACGTCGGCATCGCCGAGCAGCACGCGGTCACCTTCGGTGCCGGCCTGGCCTGCGAAGGGCTGAAGCCGGTGGTCGCGATCTACTCGACCTTCCTGCAGCGCGGCTACGACCAGTTGATCCACGACGTCGCGATCCAGAACCTGCCCGTGATGTTCGCGCTCGACCGCGCCGGCATCGTCGGTGCCGACGGCGCGACCCACTGTGGCGCTTACGACATTGCCTACGTGCGCTGCGTGCCCAACATGGCGATGCTGACGCCGGCGGACGAGAACGAATGCCGCCAGGCGTTGACGACGGCGTTCAAGCATGATGGCCCGGTGGCTGTGCGTTACCCGCGCGGCAGCGGCGCTGGCGTGGCGGTGCAGCCCGGCCTGACGACGCTGCCCTGGGGCAAGGGCGAGATTCGCCGCGAAGGCCGCCGCATCGCGATGCTGGCCTTTGGCACGATCCTGTACCCCACCTTGACGGCCGCCGGCAAACTGGACGCGACGGTGGCCAACATGCGCTTTGCCAAGCCGCTGGATACCGAGCTGGTGCTGCAGTTGGCGCGTACCCATGAAGCGATCGTGACGATCGAAGAGGGTTGCCTGCCTGGTGGTGCCGGCAGCGCCGTGCTGGAGACTCTGGCCGCCGCCGGCCTGAACACCCCGGTGCTGCGCCTGGGCTTGCCCGACGAATTCATCGAGCACGGCGATCCGGCCAAGCTGCTGGCGCTGTGTGGGCTGGATGCGGCCGGCATCGAGCAGGCGGTGATCAAGCGTTTCGGCGCGCCGCTGTCGCTGGTGACGCCGGCGGCGGCTTAACACGGATCGGTATTCACCCTGGCGACAGCAAGCGCTGTCGAAAGCTGCGAAGCTACGCGGCTGGTTCCCCGCTGTTTTCCCATGAATCACCCGACCGAAGCGCTGCACATCCCCGACACCCAGAGCGAACGCGACGAGCGACATCTGGCCATCCAACGCGTCGGCGTGAAGGACGTGCGCTACCCGCTGACGCTGAAAGTGGCTGGTGCCGAGCAGAGCACGGCCGCGCTGTGGAACCTGGACGTGGCGCTGCCCGCCGAGAAAAAGGGCACCCACATGTCGCGCTTCGTCGCGTGGCTGGATGCCCAGGACAAGGCGCTGGACGCGGCCGGGCTGTCGCGCGAGTTGGCGGTGATGCTGGACAAGCTCAACGCCGCCGAGGGCCGCATCGAGGCCAAATTCTCGTTCTTCATCCGCAAGCGTGCGCCGGTGTCAGGCCTGCAAAGCTTGCTCGACTATGCCGGCGCCCTGGTCGCCGAAAAACGCGGCGACAAGACGTCGGTCTGGATCGAGGTCGGTGTGCCGGTGAAGAGCCTGTGCCCGTGCTCGAAGGAAATCTCGGACTACGGCGCCCACAACCAGCGCTCGCTGGTCACGATCCGCGTCGAAGTGGCGTCGCCCGACAGGGCGCCGATCGAGTGGCACGAATTGGTGCGCTTTGCCGAAGAAGCCGCGTCGAGCGAGATCTGGCCGATGCTCAAGCGTGCCGACGAAAAGTGGGTCACCGAGCGCGCCTACGAGAACCCCAAGTTCGTCGAGGACTTGGTGCGGGACGTGGCGCTGGCATTGAATGCCGACAAGCGCATTGGCCGCTATGTCGTGGATGTGGAGAACTTTGAGTCGATTCACAACCACTCGGCTTGGGCCCGCATAGAGCGGGCCTAAGCCCGCCGGCAAGCCGGCGGCTTTCGCGTTCGCGAAAGCGAGTGATTGCGGCAACGGCTCACATCGCCTTCGCGATGTGAGCGTTGTCACAACCACTCGGCCTGGGCGCGCATCGAGCGAACGCAAGTCTCAGCGCTGCTGCTGAATGCACCGGCGCAGGAACTGCCCGGCGACAAAGATGTCCTTCTCGACTGCGCGGCGCACGCCGGCGCTGTCGCGTCGGGTCAAGGCTTTCACCAGGTCTTCGTGGGCGTCGTTCAGCACGGCTGCTGCGTCGGGCGTGTCGAAGAGCTGGTTCGAGATCGGGCCGGCCTTGAGCCACAAGGTATCGATCAGCTCAAACAACAGAGGCGAGCCCGCGGCGCGGTACAGGCGCACGTGGAAGTCTTCATTGGCCGCCAGGTAGTCACTGGGATTGGCCTTGGCAAGCGCGCGCTCCATGCGCCGGCACAGAGCGGTCAGCTCCTTGGTGCCGGCCGCGTCGAGCCGCGCTGCGCCGCGCTCGGCGGCTTCGCCTTCGAGCAGTATGCGCATTTGCAGCAGGTCGTCGAACTCGGGCAATGACAGCCGTGGCACGGTCACGCCGGCGTGCGGCACGTTGACCAGCGCACCTTCGGCAGCCAGCCGCTGCAACGCGGCGCGCACGGGCATCTGGCCCACCCCCATCTCCGCAGCCACGGTGCGGATCTTCAGCCGCTCGCCGGGCAGAAAGCGACCGACGGTGAGCCATTGGCGCAGCGTGGCGTAGGTGCTGTCTTGCTGCGTGGTGCTGGGGGTCGTCATCTCTTTGGGGCGACCTCGAATGAGGCCGGCGCCCGGAGGCACCGCCGCCTCCCTGCTGGAACCGGTTGAGGTGTGGCACGCAGGCACGTCATGCTGTGGCCGTTAGGGCTGTCAGCACTTCGTCGAATGCGGCCAGCAGCCGGTCGACGTCGGCATCGGTGGTGTAGGGGCAGACCAGCATCATGTTGTGGAAGGGCGTGATCATCACACCGCGATTGAGCAGGAACAGGTGCAGTGCCCGTTCCAAATCGTCGTCCATCGCCGCGCTGGCTTCACTGCCGTTGCGAGGTGGCGTGGCGCAGAACTGGAATTCGCAGCGTGCGCCGACCTGTGTCACGCACCAGGGCACGCGGCGGCGCGCGATCGCAGTACGCAAGCCTTCGGCGAGCCGGGTGGAGCGCGCGTGGAGCGTTGCGAACACGGCTGGTGTCATCAGCTCGGTCAGCGTCGCGCGCATCGCAGCCATGGCCAGCAGATTGGCGGTCAGGGTGGTGCCAATGCCGGAGTGCCCGGGCGGCGCGGCGCGCTTGGCTGCTTCGGCGCGCGCTGCGAGTTCTGCGCTGAAGCCATAGGCCGCGCAAGGCATGCCGCCGCCCAGCGGCTTGCCGACGACCACGGCGTCGGGCGCCAGACCGTGGGCGCGCGCGTAACCCCCCGGTCCGCTGCTGATGGTGTGCGTCTCGTCCATCACCAGCAGGCTGCCGTGGCGGTGCACGAGGGCGATCGCACGCTCCCAAAAACCGGGCTCGGGCAACACCATGCCGATGTTGGTCATCACCGGCTCGGCCAGCACGCAGGCCACGTCGCCCGGTGCGAGCGCTGCTTCCAGCGCGGCCAGGTCGTTGAACTCGACGACGCGTGTGGTCGCCGTCAGATCGTGCACCTGGCCGAGCAGGCTGCCACGCTGCTGCGGGCGGCCGTCGACCAGGTCGACGAACACGTCATCGACGGTGCCGTGGTAGCAGCCGTTGAAGACCAGCAGCACCTTGCGTCCGGTGGTTGCGCGCAGCCAGCGCAGCACGAAGCGGTTGGCATCGGTGGCGGTCATTGCGAATTGCCACTTGGGCAACCCGAAGCGTTCGGCGAGCAGCGCAGAGACCACCGCTGCATCCTCGTTGGCGAGCATCGTGGTCAGGCCCCGTTCGGCCTGGCGCTGCAATGCGGCCGTGACGGCGGGCGGGGAGTGGCCGAACATCGCGCCGGTGTCGCCCAGGCAGAAGTCGACACGCTCGTTGCCGTCCACGTCGACCAGCCGCGCCCCTCGAGCCTGCGCCACCTGCAGCGGGAACGGCGTGGCCCAGTCGTTCATCCAGTGCAGCGGCACGCCGAACATCAGATGCCGGGCCGAGGTGGTGGCCTGCTCGCGTGAGCGCGGGTTCGCGGCGGCATAGCGGGCGCGCTCGGCTTGCGTCACCGCACGGACGCGGGACGCCGCCACGCCGGTGGGGGAGGGTGTCGTCATCGTCATGCTCAGACCAGCAGCAGCAGGTGCTCGCGTTCCCATGAGCTGATCACCCGGTTGTAGGTGGCGTACTCGAGCTCCTTCACTGCGCAGAAGGCGTCGACGAAGTGCTCGCCCAACACCTCCTTCACCGGGTCGCAGGCTCGCATGGCCTCGATCGCGTCTTCCAGGTGCCGTGGCAGTTCGTGGCTGACGTTCCAGGCACTGCCGGCCGTGGGTTCGGTGGGCTGCAGCCTGTCGCGCATGCCGAGCCAGCCGCAGGCCAGCGTGGCGGCCATCGCGAGGTAGGGGTTCACGTCGACGCCCGGAACGCGGTTCTCGATCCGGCGCGACTCGGGGCCCGACTTGGGCACGCGCAGGCCGCAGGTGCGGTTGTCATGGCCCCAACGCACGTTGATCGGCGCCGACATGTACGGGGCCAGCCGGCGATACGAGTTCACGTACGGCGCGAACATCGGCATCAGTTGCGGGATGTAGGTCTGCAGACCGGCCAGGTAGTGCATGAACAGATCGCTGGCCGCCCCGTCTTCACGGCTGAATACGTTGCGGTCGTCTGAAGCACTCAGCAGGTTCTGGTGAATGTGCATCGCGCTGCCCGGCTCTTGCTCCATCGGCTTGGCCATGAAAGTGGCGAACACGCCGTGGCGCAGCGCGGTTTCGCGCACCGTGCGCTTGAACAGGAACACGCGGTCGGCCAGGTCCAGCGGCTCGCCGTGGCTGAAGTTGATCTCCATCTGGCCTGGACCGGCCTCGTGGATCAGCGTTTCAACGCCGAGCTGGTGCACCTCGCAGAACTGCGACAGCTCCATGAAGAACGGATCGAAGTCGTTGACCGCGTCGATCGAATAGCTCTGCCGCCCGACCTCGGGCTTGCCGGTGCGGCCCAGCGGCGGCTGCAGCGGCTCGTGCGGGTTCTGCTGGCGGGCGACGAGGTAGAACTCCATCTCCGGCGCGACGATCGGCTTCCAGCCCTGGCGCTCGTACAGCGCCAGCACCCGCCGCAGCACGGCGCGCGGCGACAGCTCGACCGCGCGGCCGTCCCACTCCTGGCAATCGTGGATCACCACCGCCACCGGCTCCGCGGCCCACGGCACCAGGCGTACGGTGGCTGGGTCTGGCAGGCAGACCATGTCGGGGTCGGTGTCACCGACGAAGGGGCCGTTGTCGGGTTGCTGGCCATTGACCGTGTTCAGCAACACGCTCTTCGGAATGCGCATCTCGCCGGTGGCCAGGAACAGGTCGCGCGGCAGGATCTTGCCGCGCGCGATGCCGGTCATGTCGGGGATCACACACTCCACCTCGTGGATGCGGTGGCGAGCGAGGAATTCTTCGATGCTGGAGTGGTTCATGCCGCGATCTTAGCCAATTTCGAGAAATGTGATCACAAATAGATGCCTATTCCTGGGTGACTGAACTATCTCGACGTCGGTGTGATCACGTTGGCAACGAAGTCGGTGTGCCGCCGACGGGTGCGATGACGCCTCGCCCGCACCACGGTGGCCGCTTCACGCATTAGCATCACGCTCCATGAGCATCCTCTTGCTGAACGGCCCGAACCTGAACCTGCTCGGCACGCGCGAGCCGCACATCTACGGCGCCGACACGCTGGTCGACGTGGAGCGGCGCTTCGTCGACGAGGCGGCTGCGCTGGGCCTGGCGGTGGCGTGCTTCCAGAGCAACCACGAGGGCGCGCTGATCGACCGCATCCACGCGGCGCGGCTGGACGGCACGCAAGCCATCGTGATCAACCCCGGCGGGTTGACCCACACCAGCGTGTCATTGCGCGACGCGTTGGCCGGCGTGGCGCTGCCGGTCGTCGAGGTGCACATCAGCAACGTGCACAAGCGAGAAGAGTTTCGCCATCACTCGTTCATCTCGGCGGTGGCCGATGGCGTTGTCGCCGGGCTGGGCGTGATGGGCTACAGCGCCGCACTGCGCTACCTCGCGGCCAAGCTGGCCAAGCCGGCCGCCTGACCGGCCCGGTTGAAGCTCCCGTCCTCAAGCAATGTGGCTTGGCCACTTTGCTTGAACCCCCGTGGGAGGCGGGCCGGGCGCAGCCCGGGGTTCAGTACGCCAGACGGAAGCGCTGGCCTTTGAAGCGCAGTACGGCGCTCTTCGGCTCGATGCGCTCCAACACCAGCCCCGGCGCCGGCTGCCCGCCTTCTTTCACCACCTCGCCGTTGAGCATCACGAAGCGACTGCTCGCGTCGTCCGAATAGACCGAGCCGGTCACCGTCAGGTTGGGCAGTTGCTGGCGCAGCGTGCCGGGTAGCTCGGCCAGCAGCGGGATGGCGGTGGGGGCCGCTTCCGGCGCCCGCAGCGCAGCGGGGGCGGGCACCGGCGCCGGCACCCGCACCGTTGGCGTGGCCACGGGCGGCGGTGGGGGGGGCGTGCGTTGAGCCGCTGGCTTGACCTCGCGCACGGGCCGCGGTGCAGGCGGCGCCACATAGGCCACGGGCGGTGGTGCAGGTGCCACGGCCGGTGCCGGCGTCGGCTCAACGGCCGGGGCTGGCGTGACAGCCGGTGGTTCAGCCATCGGCGGTGGTGCCGTCGCGACCATCGGTGCTGGCGCGGATTCGGATGTTCCCAGCGGTGCCGGCAGCGGCGCGTGCGCGTCCGCGCCCATGCGCCAGGCCAATGCGGCCACCACGACCAGTGCGGTGCCGCCGCCGGCAGCCAGCGCCCAGCGCGGCAAGCCCGTGCCGCGTCCGCTGCCGGGCGCGCCTTCGATGGACTGCGCGTGCAGGCCTGGCACCTGGCCGCGCTCCCGTTCGGCGTCGGCCCGCTTCAGGGCGTCGAGGATGTAAGACATCGTGGGCGATCGAAATTCGTCGAAAGGTGTTCGTCAGCGACGCGCGGTCGTCGTTGCTGGGGGCGGCAACAGCCGTGGCTCGTCGACGCCAGTGGCGCGGTTCAGCAGCATCACCGTCATCGGTCCGGCCACACCGTCGGGCGACAAGCCCTGCGCGACCTGGAAGCTCGCGACACGGGCCGTGAAGGGCTCGCGGGCCGGCTCGGCCGCTGAACCCGGCCGGCGCTCGCCCCGCAACGCGCGGCCCAGACGCTCCATCAGCCAGGCGCTGGCTTCGGGGTTGGCCGTCGTCAGCGTGCCCGGGCCGGCATAACCCGGTGGCGCGCGCCAGAAGGTGCCGAAGTCACCGCGCCAGGCCGCACCCAGCGTGGCCAACGGCACGGTGACGCTGGCCTTGCCGCGGCGCAGCGTGGCGGTGTCGGCCGTCAGCGTGGTCAGCAGCACATGGAAGGGACGGTTGTCGCCGTCGTACAGCACCAGCACGCCGGGGCGATCCAGCTGGCGTACCAACGCCAGGCTGCCCGGGCCCTTGAAGCAGGGCAGGGCCTGGCGCATGGCACTGGCGCAGAAGTCGTTGCCGTTGCCAAGCGTAACGCCCCAGGCCGAGGCCAGCTCGCGCCAGGCGTCGGCCTCGCCATGCAACTCGGCATTGAACGTGGCGCGCAGTTCGGCCGCGCTGAGTGCGGCCGGGCTGGCGGTGGCCGTCGCCCCGGCAGTCGCGGGCGCGGCGTTGCTCGCCGGTGCGCTGGCGGGGGGCACCGGGGCAGGGCTGCCGGCCGCGCCACGCAGCGTGCCGCTCGCGACCGCGGCCGCCATGGTCGCCGGCTGGGCGGCCGCCGGCGCGGGAGTGGTGGGTCGCATCACCCAAGCAGCCGCGGCGGCGATCGACACGCCGGCCAGCAAACCACCGGCCCAGGGCGCGGCACGGCGGGCCTGTGCCGGCCAGCCCGTCAGCGCTGCCGACGGGTGGTGGTCGCCGAATACCTCCGCGGCGGCGCGCTCGATCACCTCGACGCCGATCTTGGCCTGGCCGGTCGCATAACCGCCCAGCAGTGCGCGGTCGCACAGCAGGTTCACACGCCGCGGCACGCCGCGCGACAACTGGTGGATGCGCTTCAGCGCGGCCTTGTCGAATGGCGACGCCCCTTCGCCGCCGGCCACGCCCAGCCGGTGCGCCACATAGCGGGCCGTTTCGGCCTCGTCGAGTGCGCTCAGGTGATAGCGCGCGATCACGCGCTGGGCCAGTTGCTCCAGCTCGGGCCGGGCCAGCATGTCGCGCAGCTCGGGCTGGCCGATCAGGATGATCTGCAGCAGCTTGCGCTCGGCCGTTTCCAGGTTTGTCAGCAGGCGCAACTGCTCCAGCACGTCGGCCGACAGGTTCTGCGCCTCGTCGATGATCAGCACATTGGTCTGGCCGACCGAGTGGGTGCGCAGCAGGAATTCGTTGAGCGGGTCGATGAACTCCTTGATCGACCTTGGCGTGCCCTCGTGGGCCGGCGGCAGCGCCGGCAGCGGGATGCGGAACTCGTCGCACACCGTCTGCAGCAGCTCGGGCACCGTGAGCTTGGGGTTGAAGATGTAGGCGACGTTGCAGCGCGGCGGCACCTGCTCGAGGAAGCAGCGGCAGACGGTTGTCTTGCCGGCACCGATCTCGCCGGTCAGCAGCACGAAACCGCCGCCGCCCTTGACGCCATACAGCAGGTGCGCCAACGCCTCGCGGTGGCGCTCGCTCATGAACAGATAGCGCGGATCCGGCGCGATCGAAAACGGCGGCTGCCTCAGGCCGAAGAACTTCGCGTACATGGGGCGGGAGGATACCCGCAGGCCGCCGCGATGGCCTGCGCGCGCCATCTCCGCGTTTCGAGCTTGGTCCCGCGGCTCGCGGCCCGTCGCGTTCCATCGTGGCTTGATCCCGTCACCCCGTGGTCCGTCCGATGATGCTTGGGCGGCGATGGGCGGCCGCCCAGACTGCGTGCCACCGGCGCTTGGGGCCGTCCCAGGCGCCTGGTGGACCAACCGCAGGAATCGCCATGGGTGTTCGTGATCTCCAAGTGCCGGACGCGGCCGCGTCGCCGATAGCTGCGTGCCCCACGCTGGCGGCCGTGCTGGTGGAGGGCTTGCTGCAGCTCGGGGTGCGGCAAGCCTTCGGCGTCTCGGGCGGGGCGATGGCGACGCTGTGGCACGCGATGTCGGCCAGCCGCTTGCAGGTCTGCCACTTTCGGCACGAGAGCGGCGCGGCCTTCGCAGCGGCGGAAGCGCATTTCGTCACCGGGCGGCCGGTGCTGGTGTTCACCACCACCGGGCCCGGCCTGACCAACGCGCTCACCGGCCTGCTGGCCGCCCGCGGCGAGGGGGCGAAGGTGATTTTGCTGTCCGCCTGCTCGTCGGCAGCGTCGCGGGGGCGATTCGCGATTCAGGAAACCTCGCCTTCGACGATGCCGCAAAGCCTGTACGACAGCGGCCCGCTGTTCCACTTCGCCCGCGTGCTCGAAGACTCGAGTAGCCTGCCTGGGTTGATGCACCAGCTGGTGCAAGGGTTGGCGCGACGCGGTGGGTTCATGGCCCACATCGCCTTGCCGACCGCGGTGCAGGCCATGCCGACGGAAGTGCCGTTCAGGCTGTTCGCGCTCGGTGACGCGCTGTCCGCTGAAGCCCCGGATGTGCCGACACCGGCGATGCTTCACGCTTGCCAGCAAGCGCTGGCCGATGGGCCGTTCGCCCTCTGGCTCGGCTTTGGCGCACGTGGCGCGGCCCGCGAGGTGAGGGCGTTCGCCGAGCGCACCGGCGCGGCGGTGTTCTGCACGCCGCGCGGCAAAGGCGTCCTGCCTGAGGCGCACCCGCAGTTCATCGGTGTCAGCGGCATGGGCGGCCACGAGTCAGTCGCGGCCTGGGTGGCCACCCACCGCCCGGCGCGCATCCTCGTGCTGGGTTCGCGGCTGGGTGAAGCTTCGTCCTTGTTCGACCCGCGCTTCGTGCCGCGCCGCGGCTTCGTGCATGTCGATGTCAACCCCGAGGTGCCCGGCGTCGCCTACCCCGATGCCGCGACCTTGCCGATCGCGGCCGACGTTGGCGCTTTGCTGCGCGGGCTGCTGGCGTCGCTGCCAGCGGGTCGACACGTGTCGGGCGCGACACGGCCGACCTTGACATGCTCACCGCCGACCATCGTGGCCACGACACTGGTCCGGTCCGACTGCGTTCGACCCGAGGTGTTGATGGACGCGATCCAGTGCCAGGTGGTCGACGCAACCGAGGCCACCTTGTTCGCCGAATCGGGCCACGCGTTCATCTGGGCCACGCACCGGCTGCGTTTCGCCACGCCTGGGCGCTACCGTGTCAGCACAGGCTTTGGCGCGATGGGCCACGCCACTACCGGCGTGGTCGGAGCGGCGCTGGCGTCAAACGCCGGCCCAGGCTGCCGCGCCGTGGCGCTGGTGGGTGACGGTTCGATGTTGATGCACAACGAGATCAACACCGCGGTGAAGTACGCCGCGCCTGCCGTGTGGATCGTGCTCAACGACGGCCGCTACGGCATGTGCTGCCAGGGCATG
>NZ_DASUNH010000031.1:0-20795 GCF_036277275.1 Ideonella sp.
GCCGGCTTCGACTGGCTCGAGCTGCACTGCGCGCACGGCTACCTGCTGTCGGCGTTCATCTCGCCACTGACGAACCAGCGCGACGACGAGTACGGCGGTGTCCTCGCCAACCGGCTGCGCTGGCCGCTCGAAGTGTTCACCGCGATGCGCGAAGCGTGGCCGCAAGACAAGCCGATGTCGGTGCGCATTTCCGCGCACGACTGGGTCGAAGGCGGCATCACGCCGGACGACGCCGTCGAGATCGCCAAGGCCTTCAAGGCAGCCGGCGCCGATCTGATCGACTGCTCGTCGGGCCAGGTCAGCCCGGATCAGAAGCCGGTCTACGGCCGCATGTACCAGACGCCGTTCGCCGACCGCGTGCGCAACGAGGCCGGCATCGCGACGATTGCGGTCGGCGCGATCAGCGAGGCCGACCACGTCAACTCGATCATCGCCGCCGGCCGGGCCGACCTGTGCGCCGTCGCGCGCCCGCACCTGGCCAACCCGGCGTGGACACTGCAGGAGGCTGCCAAGATCGGCTACACCGCGCTCGACTGGCCGGTGCAGTACCGCTCGGGCAAGAGCCAGATGGAAACGTTGATCCAGCGTGAGAAGGCCGCTGCAAATCTGGTCCCCAACGGTCCAGCGAACCGATCCCCCCACGGGGGAGCTGTCGCCTCGGGGCGGCCCGGCGGCGACAAGGCGGGCGGCCAATGAAGCACGCCCTGATCACCGGCGCCAGCCGCGGCATCGGTGCGGCGATTGCACGGGCCCTGTACAGCGACGGTTGGGTGCTGACCCTGACCGGCCGCGAGGCCCCCACGCTGCTGGCCGCGGAGCTGCATGCCTTCGCGGTGGCGATGGATCAGACCAACGCCGACTCGGTGGCGGCGGCGTTCGAAGCCGCCCGCGCCGCGCAAGGGCCACTGACCGCGTTGGTCAACAACGCCGGCGCGGTCGAGACAGCGCCGTTCGGCAAGACCTCGCCGGCACAGTGGCACCGCATGCTCGATGTCAACCTGACCGGCCCGTTCCTGTGCTGCCAGGCTGCGCTGCCCGATCTGAAAGCGGCCGGTGGCGAGGGCCGCATCGTCAACATCGCCAGCACCGCTGCACTCAAAGGCTATGCCTACGTGTCGGCCTACGTCGCCGCCAAGCACGGCCTGCTGGGGCTGACGCGCACGTTGGCGCTGGAGATGGCCAAGGACGGCGTCACCGTCAACGCCGTGTGCCCCGGCTACACCGAGACCGACATCGTGCGCGAGGGCATCGCCAAGGTCGTCGCGAAGACCGGCCGCAGCGAGGCGGAGGCCCGCGCGGGTTTCACGCAAACCAACCCGCAGGGCCGCCTGGTGCAGCCCGACGAAGTGGCGGCCACGGTGCGCTGGTTGTGCTCATCGGCCGCCGGCTCGGTCAACGGCCAGGCGATCGCCGTCTGCGGTGGGGAGACGATGTGAAGAAAGCGAATCTTCCGCTGGCCCGCCTGCTCGACGACGACCAGATCGGCATGGAGGCGCGTGCCGGCGATGCCGACCACCAGGCGCTGAAGGTCTGGCTGCGGCTGCTGGCCTGCACGACCCAGATCGAGACCGAGATCCGCCGTCGGCTGCGCAAGGAATTCGGCATGACGCTGGCGCGATTCGACTACCTGGCGCAGCTGCACCGCCACCCGGAAGGGCTGCGCATGAGTGCCTTGTCGCGCTACCTGATGGTCACCGGTGGCAACGTGACCGCGCTGACCGACGACCTGGAGCAAGAAGGCCTGGTGCTGCGCGAGACCGATGCCGAAGACCGGCGCTCGTTCAAGGTCACGCTCACGCCGGCAGGCCGCAAGGCGTTCGAGAAGGTCGCCCAGGTGCACGAAGGCTGGGTGGTCGAGTTGCTCGCCGGTTTGGGCATCGATCAGAAACACGAACTGCATGAACTGCTGGGCAAGTTGCGGCTGCATCTGTCCCAAGCCTCCCAGGAGAATCCATGACCGAATCCGTTGAACGCGTCGACCCGTCGCTCGCTGCCGGCAACCGCACCACGCTGGCCGGCCATGCGGCGCAGCACTTCGGCTGGCAGGTGCATGAGGGCGTGGCCACCATCACGTTGAACCGGCCCGAACGCAAGAACCCGCTGACCTTCGATTCGTACGCCGAGCTGCGCGACCTGTTCGCGAAGCTGCGCCACGCGACCGACGTGCATGTGGTGGTGCTGCAGGGCGCAGGCGAAAACTTCTGCTCCGGCGGCGACGTGCACGAGATCATCGGCCCGCTGATCCGGCTGAAGGCGCCCGAGCTGTTGATGTTCACGCGCATGACCGGCGAGCTGGTCAAGACGATGCGCAGTTGCCCGCAGCCGATCATCGCGGCGATCGATGGCGTCTGCGCCGGTGCCGGCGCGATCATGGCGATGGCATCGGACCTGCGCGTGGGCACCGCGCGATCGAAGACGGCCTTCCTGTTCAACCGCGTTGGCCTCGCCGGTTGCGACATGGGCGCCTGCGCGATGTTGCCGCGCATCATCGGCCAGGGCCGTGCGTCGGACCTGCTCTACACCGGCCGTTCGCTGCCGGGCGACGAGGCGCACGCCTGGGGTTTCTTCAACCGTCTCGTAGCGCCTGAGAGCCTGAGCGACGAAGCGCACGCGTGGGCCGCCCAGATCGCCGCCGGCCCGACCTTCGCCAACGGCATCACCAAGACGATGCTGCACCAGGAATGGTCGATGACGATCGAGCAGGCGATCGAGGCCGAGGCACAGGCGCAGGCGCTGTGCATGCTGACCGAGGACTTCGGCCGCGCGTACCGTGCGTTCGTCGCGAAGCAGAAGCCCGTCTTCGAAGGAAACTGATGGATAGGAATCGCCTGGGTTGGACGGCGCTGCGCGCCGTGCTCGCTGGATTGATCGCCGCCCACGGCTGGGCCCGCCTGCTCGCGGGCGGCGTGACGCCGTTCGGCGGCTGGCTCGACAGCCAGGGCATTCCGTTCGGGCCGGTGGTGGCATGGGCGATCACCGTCTTCGAGATCGCCGGCACGCCTTTGCTGCTGCTGGGCCGCTTCGTCTTTCCGTTGACGGTGGTCTATGCCGCGATCTACGCGGTGGGCATCGTGATGGTCCATGCCAAGGCCGGCTGGTTCGTCGTCGGCCTGGGTCGCAACGGTGCCGAATACAGCGTGCTGCTGATCGCCACGCTGCTGTGCGTGGGCTGGCAACACGCACCGCGTGGAGGAGTTCGATGAACATGACCGATTGGCCTTTCTTCGACGCGCCGCACCGCGCGTTTGCGACCGAGCTCGACGCCTGGGCTGCAGCGAACGTGCGCGACGTGCATGGTGACCACGATGTCGACGCGGCCTGCCGCCAGTTGGTCAAGCAGCTCGGCGACGCCGGCTGGCTGGCGCATGCGGTGGCCGGGCGCGAGTACGGTGGTGCCGGCGAAACCATCGACACCCGCACGATGTGCCTCGCCCGCGAAACACTGGCGCGCCACAACGGCCTGGCCGACTTCGCATTCGCGATGCAGGGCCTCGGCTCGGGCGCGATCTCGCTGGCCGGCACGCCGGCGCAGAAGGCGCGCTGGCTGCCGAAGGTGGCGTCGGGCGAGGCCATCGCGGCCTTTGCGTTGTCCGAGCCCGATGCCGGCTCCGATGTGGCGGCGATGCAGTGCGCTGCGCGCATCGAAGGCGATGTCGCGATCCTCGATGGCGAGAAGACCTGGATTTCGAACGGCGGCATCGCCGATGTCTATGTGGTCTTCGTGAGGACGGGTGAAGCGCCAGGTTCGCGTGGTCTCTCGGCCTTTGTCGTCGAAGCCGGCACACCCGGCTTCGAGATCGCCGAGCGCATCAATGTCATTGCGCCGCACCCATTGGCGCGGCTGCGCTTCACGAACAGCCGCGTGCCGCTCGGCCACCGCATCGGCGGGGCCGGCGAAGGCTTCAAGGTCGCGATGCGCACGCTCGATGTGTTCCGCACCAGCGTGGCTGCGGCCGCGCTCGGCTTCGGCCGACGCGCGATGGAAGAGGGCCTGGCCCGCGCCCGCACACGGCCGATGTTCGGCGGCGTGCTCGGCGACTTCCAGCTGACGCAGGGCAAGCTCGCCGAGATGGCGACCACGCTCGACGCGGCGGCGCTGTTGGTCTACCGCGCCGCGTGGCAGCGCGACCAGGGCCAGACCGTGACGCGCGAGGCGGCGATGGCGAAGATGTTCGCCACCGAAGGGGCGCAGCAGGTGATCGACGCGGCGGTGCAGCTGTGGGGCGGCCGCGGCGTGCAAAGCGGCGAGACCGTCGAACGGCTGTACCGCGAGATCCGCGCGCTGCGCATCTACGAAGGCGCCACCGAAGTGCAGCAGCTGATCATCGGCCGCGACGTGTTGAAAAACGGCTGACGAACGGACGACGGTGGGGCCGCCGGGAGGCGGGCTTCACGCGCCGCGTTGACGCTTCTTGACGATCTGCGGCAAGCACCGCGCCGGCGCCCTGGGGGGAACAGATTACCCCCGTTCTGGCGCGAATGTGCGGGGTTTCGAGGGCCAGATTCGAAGCAATCTGCAGCCCACCTGCTCGCATCATCGCGGCGCGGATCACCACCCGGACGAAGCGCAGCCACCGGCTGACTATCGCGCCGGGGGATGAACCGGCGGCCACGCCTGTCCACAAGACGACGGCGGCCGCCCTGACGCCTGGCCCGCCGGCCCGCCACCCTTGCCGGCTCGCTCGAGCTCGACCGCGTGCATGTGGGCGCCGCCAGGCCCCTGGCCGGTGCACGCCCGCGTCCGATACCACCACAGGAGACAAACCGTGATCACACCGTATCGATCGGGCCACCCCCGATGGATTCAGGCCCTCGTGGCCGCCGCCGCCATCAGCGGCGTTCCGATGACCCACGCCGCGACCAACCCAGCCGTCGCTGCCGAGGCCACCCGTATCCAGCAGCAGCGCGAAAGCCTGATGCACGCCGACCCCGGCCTGCCACGTGCCGGCGCGCACCTGGGCCGCACCGGCGTCGCTCCGGCCCTGCTGCCACTGCGCCGCGCCGATGACTTCGTGCCGCACCGCCTGGCGATCGGCGAAACGGCCAACGCCGCTTCGACGCGGCTCTCGCCCCGCGCGAAGGCAGCCCGCCAGGTGCAAAGCTCTGCCCGCTTCGCTCGCGTGGCGGGCCAGTTGACCGGCGCGATGTGCAGCGGAAGCGACTTCGTCGGCCGCACCGGTTCGAACCTGATCAGCTTCATCGACGCCGCCGACCTGAACGGCTGCATGTACAGCCTCTACTACGGCAGCGTCGACCAGTACCGCACGGTGTTCAGCGACGCGAACATCATCACCGTCTCGAACGAGCTGAAGACCCGTGCGATGAGCTATGCGGGCAACGACAGCAACCACTCGATGAACCTGCTGTCGTTCCTGCGCACCGCCGGTTACTGGAGCTTCATGAGCAAGTCCGGTGACCCGTGGAACAACATCCCGCCGGGCAGCCCGACGATGATGAACGCGGCGCTGTCGGCGCTGATGCAGATCGTCGTGTCGCCGCATTTCTACGACAAGACCGAGGACAACGCGTTCTTCGTCAGCGAGGTCTACAAGACCACGCCATCGGGCTGGGCGCTGTCGTTCGCGCCGTCGGCCAAGAAGTGGGTCGACCAGGTCACACCCACCACGCCGGCGATCGGCTACTGGACCAACGAGACCATCATGGCGGCGATGGGGGTCTTCTACTACGGCCCCTACCAGTCCGACTATGTCGGCGCGGTGCAGAACGACGTCAGCTACGCGAAGAGCTTCGACGCCTTCCTGACGCGCAACATGGCCATGCTGGGCACCGACGACAGCTACCACCAGGCCAACGCGATGGGCGAGCTGATCCGCTTCGTGCAGTTCACGCCGCAGAGCACGCAGGTGCGTGGTCTGGCGACGGCGCAGATGCCGCACTTCCCCGTGTCTGACGACGAGACGATCGACGTGTGGATGCGTGCCTCGAGCATGGTCGACGAGTACGACAGTGCCAACTGCTCGGCCTACGGTACCTGCAACGGGCAGGACACGATCGCCGCGCTCAAGCTGCCGATCCGCCATCCCTGCAACACGCAGTACGTGATCCGCGCCCAGGCGATGACGTCGGAACAGCTGAGTTCGACCTGCGACTCGGTGATCAAGGAGGCCAAGTACTTCCACGGCCTGCTCGGCACCAGCAAAGGCGACCCGGTGGCGAACGACAAGAACAAGACGCTCGAGCTGGTGGTCTTCGACAACTACAACGAGTACGCCCGCTTCTCGGGCTTCCTGTTCGGCAACTCGACCAACAACGGCGGCATCTACCTCGAGGGGGATCCCTCGTGGCCGGGCAACCAGGCCCGTTTCCTGGCCTACCGCGCCGACTGGCTCTCGTCGTTCGAGATCTGGAACCTGAACCACGAGTTCGCCCACTACCTGGACGGCCGCTACGACATGTGGGGCGGCTTCGGCGACTACCCGCTGTCGGTCGGCGGTGGCGAGCAGTCGTCAGTCTGGTGGATCGAGGGCTTCGCCGAGTATGTGTCGTACAGCTACCGCAAGAAGTACAACGCCGATGCGACCTCGCGCGCGCAGACCGCGCCGCTGGCGCTGAGCGAAGTGATGCGCAACACCTACGACAGCGGCTCGGCGCGCGTCTACAACTGGGGCTACCTGGCGGCGCGCTACATCATCGAGCGCCAACCGCAGGAGCAGAAGACCTTCCTGCCGCTGATGCGCGTGGGTGACTACGACGGCTACAGCGCGCACATCACCAACCTCGGCACCTCGCTCGATGCGAACTTCGCCAGCTGGCTGTCGCAGTGCGTCGGCGGTGGCGACATCACGTCGGACAAGTGCTTGAGCAAAGGCGTCGGCACCAAGCCGCTGCTCGACCCGACGGCGATCGGTGCGTGCGACCTGGGCGCCGACACTGCGTTGGCCAATGGCTGCTCGCGCAAGCTGGTCCCGGGTGGTGTGCTGTCGTACTACCTGCGCATGAGCGATTGGCAACAGGCCTACTTCAAGATCAGCCAGGTGAACGGTGGGGTGGACGTCTATGCCAAGGCCGGCGGCTGGCCGACCACGTCGAACTACGACGTGAAGGCCAAGAGCACCGGCCAGGACGTGATGATGAAGCTGCCGTCCGACGGCTCAGGTTGGTCCTACGTGATGGCCGTGCCACGCGCCGGCTTCCAGAAGGCCACGCTGCGGGGCATGTACAGCAAGCTGCCGTTCCCCGATGGCGCCGTGGCGATGCACTGCGTCGGTGGCTTGACGAGCGTGCTGTCGGCGGGCTGCGCGCACTAAGCCCACGAGCCTGAAGGAGCGCGAGCGCCTTCAAACGACAAGCCCGGCCGGCGCCATACGCGCCGCCGGGCTTTTCCTATTGGGCGCGCGTAGCGCCGCCACTCCAAGTGGCGTGCGCGGAACCGGCTTTGCCGGTCCGCTGCGCGAGCCCCCTCGGGGGGCAGCTCCTGGAGGGGGCGTGGGGGCCTACTCTACGCCGCCACCCCAACCATCAGCTTGGCCGAGTAGCCCAGCTCGACCGAGCCCTTCATCTTCGCCTTCTGCAGCGACACGCCGTCGCTGAAGACACCGTCGTGCGCGAAGTCGGAGACTGAAGTGTTCTGGCCTTTCGCCGCGTACAGCGGCGAGGCATAGACCGTCTTGGTCACCGACTGCGGGAAGGCCAGTTGCGAGGTCGCGGTGGCCGTGCCGCCGGTGTCGGCGTTCAGGAAAACCTGGAAGTGGATGTGCGTGATGCGGCCGGGGTACCAGCCCGGGTAGACCAGGTCGAAGTGCACAGCGCCCTTGGCGTCGCTGATCTGGATGCCACGCATGAAGGTCTGGCCGCGCGTGTCGTGGCCGGGCTGCTGGTAGCCGGAGTAGACGCCGTCCTTGTCGGTGCACCAGATATAGACCGCGGCGTTGCTGATCGGCGCGCAGGCCTTGTTGACATTGACCAGCTTCAGCGTCAGCGTCAGCGGCACGCCGGGGCGACCCTCGGTGATGTCCCGGCGCATCATCTCGTCATCGTCCAGCACGCTGGACAGCGGGTAGGGGCCGGCGGTCTCTCTCGGGATCAGCGCGCAGCCGCGGGCCGCCGCGTAGTCGAACGCGTCGTACTGCTCGGCCCAGATGGACTCGGCGGCGTGTGCCTGGCCGGTCAGTCCCATCAAGGGTGCGGCGGACAAGGCCCCGAAAGCGCCGAGCGCTCCGCGCCGGCTGGGTGATTCGGGGGAGTCCGAACGGTCAGGGTCGTGTGACATGGCTTGTCTCCTCGCTAGAAGCTGTTGAGCGCCCCAGGCTCGATCGGCCGAGCCCGCCCCGAAGGGATCAAGGAACTCCGGAGCGCGCCGTCGATTCCTCGAGGGAAAGCGCAGTCTCGAAGCCCTCCGTTTCTCGCACGTGAACGCTAACGCGCGGTCCTGACATCACTGGTGACCGCCGGCATCAGGTTGTGACGCGGGGTGAGCATGGTCGTGGTCGTGGTCGTGCAGGCCATGGCTCTTGTCGCCCTGCAGCCGGCAGGCCTGGGCGATGGTGCCGCGCTCCAGTTGCAGCGTGCTGTGGTGGATGGCGAAGCGCTCTTCCAGCTCGTTCGCCACCTGGTCGATGAAGGCATCGCCGGGCGGGCCATCGGGCGTTACCAGGCGCACGGTCAGCGCGGTTTCGGTGGTCGACAAGGCCCAGATGTGCAGGTCGTGAACGTCCGACACGCCAGGCAGGCTGAGCAGGTAGGCACGCACCGCGGCCACCTCGACATGGGACGGCACGGCGGCCAGCGCCAGGTTCACCGACTCACGCAGCAGTCCCCAAGTGCTGAACAGGATGACGACCACGATCACCAGGCTCAGCAGCGGATCGATCAGGTACCAGCCAGTCTGGCGCATCACCAGGCCGCCGACCACCACGCCCAGCGAGACCCCGGCATCGGCCAGCAGGTGCAAGTAGGCGCCGCGCTGGTTCAGATCGTGCGCACTGCCGCGGGCGAAGAGCCAGGCCGACACGCCATTGACGACGATGCCGACCGCTGCCACCACCATCACCACGTTGCTGGCGACAGTGGGGGGCTCGGCGAAACGCCGGATGGCCTCCCAGCCGATGCCGCCGCAGGCCACCAGCAGCAGCGTGGCGTTGGCCAGCGCCGCCAGGATCGAGCTGCCGCGCAGGCCAAAGGTGAAGCGTTCGCTCGGCGCCCGACGCGACAGCAGTGCCGCGCCCCAGGCCAGCGCCAGGCCGAGGACGTCCGACAGGTTGTGGCCGGCGTCGGCCATCAACGCCGTCGAATTGGCCAACAGCCCGTAGCCGAATTCGACCCCGACGAAGACGGTGTTCAGCGCGATGGCCAGCGCGAACGCCCGGCCGGCGTTGGTGGGGTCGCCATGGGCGTGCCCGCGGTCAGGCCCGTGTGCATGCCCGTGCGCATGGGCATGGCCATGGTCGTGATGGTGGTCGTGGCGGGCCATCAGGCCGCCAGTTTCCCATGGGGCCACGCACCGCGGGGGCATGTCCGGGGATGGCGAGCGGGTCGTTCCGGCTTCGTGCAGCATCGGCGGCTTTCCCATTCCACCCAAGCACCAGGAGATTTGCATGACGTCGACCGTGACCGACAAGGCCGCCATCTTTCGCCAGTTGCACCAGCGGCCCGGCGTGTTCGTGATGCCCAACCCGTGGGACGCCGGCTCGGCCAAGCTGCTGGCCGGCCTGGGCTTCGAGGCGTTGGCCACCTCCAGCGCCGCGTCGGCGATGGCGCTGGGGCGAAGCGACTACCAGATGACCCGCGAGGACGCGCTGGCACATGCCCGGGCGATCGTTCAGGCGACCGAGCTGCCGGTGTCGGCCGACCTGGAGAACGGCTTTGGCCATGCGCCCGAAGTGGTGGCGCAGACCATCCGGCTGGCTGCCGAGACGGGCCTGGCTGGCGGCTCGATCGAGGACGCGAGCCAGCAGCCCGGCAGCCCGATCTACGACCTCGGCCAGGCGGTCGAGCGGGTGGCGGCGGCGGTGGAAGCCGCGCGCTCATTGGGTCGACCGTTCACGCTGACCGCGCGGGCCGAGAACTTCCTGAACGGCCGTGCCGACCTGGACGACACCATCCGTCGCCTGCAGGCCTACGAGGCTGCTGGCGCCGACGTGCTGTTCGCCCCCGGCCTGCCGAGCCTGGAGGCGGTGAAAGCGGTCTGCAGCGCGCTGAAGAACCCAGTCAGCTTCATGGTCGGCATCCCCGGCAAATCCTTCAGCGTCGCCGAACTGGAGGCGGCTGGCGTCAAGCGCATCAGCCTGGCGACCTCGCTGTACCGCGCGGCGATGAACGGGCTGAAGGCGGCGGCCGAAGAGATCAGGCGCGATGGAACCTTCGGCTACCTGACCAAGCGCTGATCAGCCTGTGCTGACTGCCGGCGTGCGTCGCGCCGGCGTCTGGCTGCGCTGGCGCCAGGCATTGCGAACGCGCCAGCCCAGCAGCACGCCGACGATGCCGGCGTAGACGGCAACCTCGCCGTAGAGCTGCTTGCCCGAGCGCATCCACAGGAAATGCAGGATCGCCAGCAGGGCGATCGCATAGACCGTCTTGTGCAGCGCCTGCCAGCGCTTGGCGCCGAGCGCCTTGATCGCACGGTTGAACGAGGTCGCGGCCAGTGGCAACAGCAGCAGCCAGGCCAGTGTGCCGACCAGGATGAACGGCCGCTTGGCGATGTCCTTCAGCAGCGCGTCGAGCTCCAACCCTTGATCCAGCCAGGCGTAGGACAACCAATGCAGCGTGCCGTAGACGAACGTGGCGACGCCGATCGCGCGCCGGTGGCGCAGCAGTTGGTGCCAGCCGGTCCATTGGCGCAGCGGGCTGATCGCCAGCGTCAGCACCAGCCCCCGCAGCGTCCAGTCGCCCAAGCCTCGGATCAGCGCCTCGGCCGGGTTCGCGCCCAGCGTGTTGTTGATCGCACCCCACATCAACCAGGCAAACGGCAGTGCGAGCAGCGTCCACCACACCGGCTTGGCGGCTTTGTGCGCGAGCAGCCGGTTCATCACGGGAGCGAGCGCCATGTTCAGTAGTGCTTTTTCAGGTCCATGCCGGCGTACAGCTGGCCGACCTGGGCCTCGTAGCCGTTGAACATCAGCGTCGGCCGGCGCTTGGTGAACAGGCCGTCTTCGCCGATGCGGCGTTCGCTGGCCTGGCTCCAGCGGGGGTGATCGACCTGCGGGTTCACGTTCGAATAGAAGCCGTACTCGCTCGGGTTGGCGCGCTCCCAGCTGCTGACCGGCTGCTTGTCGACGAAGCGGATCTTGACGATCGACTTTGCACTCTTGAAGCCGTACTTCCACGGCAGGACGATGCGCACCGGCGCGCCGTTCTGATTGGGCAGCACCTCGCCATAGAGGCCAAAGGTCAGCAGTGCCAGCGGGTTCATCGCCTCGTCCAGCCGCAGCCCCTCGGTGTAGGGCCAGTCGAGCACCGACGAGCGCACGCCGGGCATCTGGGCCTTGTCGGCCAGCGTCGTGAACTGCACGAACTTGGCGTTGCCGGTCGGCTCTACTTTTCTGATCAGTTCGGCCAGCGAGTAGCCGACCCACGGCACGACCATCGACCAGCCTTCGACGCAGCGCAGGCGGTAGATGCGCTCTTCCATCGGTGCCAGCTTCAGCAGTTCGTCGAGGTCGTAGACCTTGGGCTTCTTGACTTCACCTTCGACGCTGACCGTCCACGGCCGAGGCTTCAGTGTGTGGGCGGCGCGCGCCGGATCGGCCTTGTCGGTGCCGAATTCGTAGAAGTTGTTGTACGACGTCACGTCGGCGTACGGCGTGGGCTTGTCCATCACCATCGAGCCGGCCGCTGTGCTGCGCGTGCCGGGCAACGCGGCCAGCTTGCCCGGGCCGGTCAGCGCCAGGGCTTCGCCGGCAGCCCAGGGCCCGAGACCGGCGCCGGCCAGGCCCCACGCGGCCCGCTGCAGCCACGTGCGGCGCGCGTGATAGATGGCCTGGGGGGTGATGTCCGACGGGGTGCGGTGGTTGAAGCCGCGGTCCTTCAGCAGGTACATGGGGTCTCTCGCTCGATGCGCCCGGCGGGCGCTTGACGGTCTGTCGGTGCAGACCGGTGAGACCTTACGCCGTGGCCGGGGTTCCCGCTGGCCTTCGGCAGGATGCCCTGACGCTCAGCGCCGCCATCGCCGGCCGCAGCCGCTCACAACTCGCCGTAGGAGTGCAGGCCCGACAGGAACATGTTCACGCCCAGGAAAGCGAAGGTCGTGATGACCAGCCCACCCAGCGACCACCAGGCCGACGCCGTGCCGCGCAGGCCCTTCATCAGCCGCATGTGAAGCCAGGCTGCGTAGTTCAACCAGACGATCAGGGCCCAGGTTTCCTTCGGGTCCCAGCTCCAGTAGCCGCCCCAGGCTTCGGCGGCCCAGAACGCGCCCAGCACGGTGGCGATCGTGAAGAACGCGAAGCCGACCGCGATCGCCTTGTACATCAGGTCGTCCATCAGCTCGAGCGACGGTGTGCGGGCGCTGATCGGCTGGCGCAGCCACACCATCACGGCAAAGAACGCCGCGGTGCCGCCGATCAACCGACCGCCCTTGATCAATGCGGTCTGCATTGCTGCGTCGGGTGTGCCGAGCAGCGCGTATAGGCCCATCAGCACCAGCACGCCCGCCGGCACCCCGACCAGGCCGATCCACAGGTGCAGCGGCGTCGAGGTCTTGAGCAGGCAGGCCAGCCCGACCATCGCCGCCAGCGCGAAGGTGCCGTAGCCGATGAAGTTGGCCGGCACGTGCAGCTTCATCCACCAGCTCTGCAGGGCCGGCACCAGCGGCTGGATCTCCTGCGCCTCGCGCGCCACCGTGTACCAGAGCAGGAAGCCGACTGCGGCGCTGATGATCAACATCACGAACGGGCCCAGCGTGCGGGTCTTGTAGTGGGCTTCGTAGTACAGGTAGAACAGCGTCGTCAGCCAGCAGAACAGCACGAACACTTCGTACAGGTTGCTGACCGGGATGTGGCCGATCATCGGCGCGATCTGGTGGCTCTCGTACCAGCGCACCATCGTGCCGGTCAGCGCCATGAAGACGGCGGCCCAGGCCAGCCGCGAGCCGATGCGCAAGCCGGCGTTGTCGGCAGCCCCGGTTGCCGGCTGGCCACCGCCGCGGGCGAAGAAGCCGAACCAATAGAACAACGTGCTCATGAAGAACAGCGTGCCCATCCACAGGATCGCGCTCTGGCTGGACAACAGGTACTTCAGCAGGAAGACCTGGTTGCCGGCCACCAGGTCGGCGCCGAAGCCGTCGGTGGTGCGGGTGTACAGGCCGATCGCGACCAGGCTGGCGGTGCCGACCGCGAGGCCCAAGCCGCGCAACGCGCCCCAGAACCAGCCAAGTGCGATCAGCGCCGGCACCGCGCCGAGCAGGATGGCCTTTTCGTAGCCGTCCATCGCGGCGCCATAGCGGCGGAACGCATAGGCGGCGCCGCCGATCACCAGCGCGGCGAACAGCCAGTCCAGGGGCGCGCGACGGCCGATCAGGCTTTGGCGGCCCAGGTCCAGCGTGGTGGTGGTCGTGTTCATCGGGTTGCCTCCGTGCGGCGCACTGCGGAATTCGGCTGGGGATCGGTGTCGAGGCTCATGGCTTGCCGACCGGCTGACTGACGGGTGCGGCCAGCAGTTCGTCGCGCAGGCGGTCGAAATCGGCGTCGATGTCCAGCGTGCGGCGCGGGGTGGACATCGCCAGCATCAGCTTCGTCGTGCCCGCCGCCTCGCCGTCGGCCAGCCAGACCCACAGCCGCCGTTCGCGAACATACAGCATTGCAAAGACCCCGAGGATCAGCAGCACCGCGCCAATGTAGACCAGCGTCTTGCCCGGGGCACGCGCCACTTGGAACACGCTGGCCTGCACCGGCGTGAAATCGGCCAGCGCCAGCAGCACCGGCGCGGGGTAGAAGAAGCTGTCGGACAGCGAGAGCACCGCCTGGGTCATGAAGGCCTCGGTGGTCGGGCCCGTTTCGAGCGGTTTCAGGCCGGCTTGTTCCCGCGCGAGCTGGTTCAGGTCGAACAAGGCGCCGTTGAGGATGCGCAGCATCACCTCGGCGATGCGCGAGCGCTCGGCCTCCGGCACGCTGGTCTCGATGAACTGGCTCAGTGCATTCAGGCCGCCCAGCCGCATCGCCTCGGCACCCTTGGCCGGCGCCTCGATGCCGGCAAACAGCGTCAGCGCGCGCGACGCGGTCAGGCGCAGCTGGTCGTTCATCTCGGGCTTGCCGGTCGGCGTGGCCTGGTCGGCATAGCGCCGCGCGGCCCGGTCGCGCAGCGCCGGGTCGTTCAGCGCGGTGCGCAGGCGCAACCAGCCGTCGAGGCTCATGTTCTCGTCGGCCGGCATGCGCAGGTAGCGGAAGTTCTCGGCTGCGGATTCACGCACACCGGCGACGAACACGCGCTGACCGTCCAGCTCGATTGGCAGCATGTAGTTGTGGAACTCGCGCGCCTGGCCGGCGCTGTCGCGCAGCCGGTAGGTGATGGCCGGGCCGACGTTGCGCAGCGTCTTTGCCTTGTCCGGGTTCACGCCGGCGCCCAGGTGCTTGTCCAGCGCGCCGGCCAGGTCGACCTTGCGCACATCGGTGCCGCCGCTGGCGCTCGCCTCGGCCATGTTCTCGACGTTGATCACCTTCAGGCCGGTGACTTCGAGCTGGAACTTCTGCTCGCCGTTTTCGCTCGTCAACGTGGTGTTCTCGCCGACCCGCAGTTTCAGGTCGAACGGCGGGCCGGCGGCGGTCAGCGGCAGCGCGCGCAGCTGGACCGCCGAGCCACCGTCCTCGAAACTGCTCTGGTAGATCGCGATACCGCGGTGAAAGGCCGGCTCGTTGACCTTGACGGTGGCCGGGATCGCTTCGCCGCTCTCGTGGTCGTGGATCACGATGTCGCTGGCGAACAGGCGCGGCATGCCGGTTTCGTAGTACTCGACGTTGAACTTCTTCAGCTCGACGTCGAACGGCAGCTCCTGCAGCACCGTGCCCTGCGGCATCGACAACAACGCCACGCCGGCGCGCGCGCCTTCAGGCACCAGCAGGTTGCCGCGGAAGGTCGGGTTGCCGGCCGGCAGGCGGTGCTCGGCCGGCACGTCCTTGATGAACTGGTAGCCGCCGTCGAAGACGCTCTTGCCAGTCAAGGCCATCTGTGCCCGCACGATCAGGTCGCCGTCGGCCAGGCCGCCGAGGCAGATCAGCACGATGGCAGAGTGCGCGGCGAGGTAACCCACCTTGCTCGCCCGGCCGGTGCGCGCGGCCACCATCGTGCCGTGTGCACGCACCTGTGCGCGGGCGCGCCAGCCGTTCCTGCCGAGCACCGCCGCCACCTGGTCCAGCGTGGCCGTGCGCGCCAGCGGCAGCGTGGCCTGGGCCTTGTGGTGGAAGAAGGTCAGCGACTGCTCGCGCACATGCTCCTTGAAGCTGCGCAGGTCGGCGACGATCTTCGGCGCGTTGCGGGCGATGCACAGGCTGGTCGACACGACCAGGAAGGCAAGGATCAACAGGAACCAGGGGGCCGAGTAGACGGTGAAGAGTTGGAAGTGGCCGTACAGCTCGGCCCAGAACGGCCCGAACTTGTTGACGTAGTTGTTGAACGGCTCGTTCTGCTTCACCACCGTGCCGATCACCGAGGCGATGCAGATGACCGTCAGCAGCGTGATCGCGAAGCGCATCGATGACAGCAGCTCCAGCGCCTGGCGCGCTCGGCCAGCAGGCGCCGGGCGGGGCGGCGGGGCGTCGAGCGCGTCCAGCGGGTCGACGAAATCGGTCGGTGCGGTCATGGGCGGATTATCGGAAGCAGGGCCTGGCCACGGGGCGTCCAAATGAAAAAGCCGGTCAGAGACCGGCCTTCACGGGGCGCCTGCAATGGATCAACGCAGACCGGCGATGTAGTCCGCCACCGCGGCGATTTCTTCGTTGTTCATGCGGGCCGCGATCGCTTGCATCGGCACGCTGTTGGTGCGCTTGTGGTCGCGGAAGGCCTTCATCTGGCCATCGACATAGTCGGCATGCTGGCCACCCAGGCGCGGGTACTGCGACGGCATGCCGGCGCCGGTCGGGCTGTGGCAGCCGGCGCAGGCCGGGACTTGCTTGTCGGCGATGCCGGCACGGTAGATCTTTTCGCCCAGCTGCACGGTGGCCTTGTTCTTGGCGAAGCCTGGCTTGGCCTGCTTGCTGGCGTAGAACGCCGAGACGTTCTTCATGTCGGCTTCGCTCAGCGGGGCGGCCATGCCTTGCATCACCGGGTTGGCGCGCTTGCCGGCCTTGAACTCGGCCAACTGCTTGGCGAGGTACTCGGGGTGCTGGCCCTGCAGGATCGGGTTGGCCGGCGAGCCGCGCGAGCCGTCGGCGGTGTGGCAGGCGGCGCAGACATTGGTCGACAGCTCCTGCCCCTTGGCGAGGTCCACCTTGGCGGACGCCGCCGGCTCATTGGCCGCGAACACGGGCAGCGCCAGCGTGGCAGCCAGGAGGACGGTGGTGGCGAAGGCGACAGGGGTCTTCATCTCGGCGGGCCTTGATTGTTCGAACAAAACTCGCGGATTTTACAATGCTCCATGACCGCATCGAACCGCCCGCAAGCCGGCGCACCGGATGAGGCCACGCGCACCGCGCTGGCCTGGGCCCACGGGGCCCGTTTCCTCACCACCGCCAGCCAGCTGGACCAGCTGCCTTCGGGCGACATGCCGGAGTTCGCCTTCGTCGGCCGCAGCAATGCCGGCAAGTCGACGGCGATCAATGCGCTGGCGCAGCGCCGGCAACTGGCCTTCGCCTCGAAGACACCGGGCCGCACGCAGCACATCAACCTGTTCGAACTGGGCCCGAAGGACGCGCCCGACTCCTACCTGGCCGACCTGCCGGGCTATGGCTATGCCACGGTCGCGCGCACCGCCAAGCTGCGCTGGCAGCAGGTGATGGCCGATTACCTGAAGATCCGCCGCAACCTGGCGGGCGTGGTGCTGCTGGTCGACAGCCGGCTCGGCTTCACGCCGCTGGATCGGCAACTGCTGGAGTTCGTCGCGCCGCGCGTGACGACCGGCGAGGTCAAGCTGCTGGTGCTGTTGACCAAGGCCGACAAGCTCAGCAAGAAGGAGCAGGCCGAGGCCCTGCAGACGGGGCAGGATGGCCTGGCCGACCTGGCCACCGAGGCGGCCGATGTGGGCCTGCTGCTGTTCTCGGCGCCCAAGCGCCAGGGCCTGGAGGATCTGGCCGAGACGGTTTACGGCTGGGCGCATCCGGGGGCCAGGGGCGCCGCCGTCGCGGCCGTGGCCGCAGACGGGCCGTAAAAGGACGAAAGGCCTGGCGCGAAGCGACAGGCCTTCCGGACGGGGGAGCCAGGGCGTCAGAACGGGATGTCGTCGTCCATCTCGTCGATGCCGGCGCTCGAGCGCGGGGCCGGGCGGGGCGCCGGGGCACGCGGCGCGGGGGCCGGCGCGCGGCGCGGGCTGCCGCCACCGCCGCCTTCGTCGGCGTCGCGGCTGTAGCTGTCGTCACCACCGCCGCTGGCGCCTTCGCGGCCACCCAGCAGCTGCATCGAATCGGCGACGATCTCGGTGGTGTAGCGGTCGTTGCCGTCTTTGTCCTGCCACTTGCGGGTCTTCAGGCGGCCTTCGATGTAGACCGGGCGGCCTTTTTTCAGGTACTCGCCGGCGACTTCGGCCTGGCGGTCGTACAGCACCACCGAGTGCCATTCGGTTTCTTCCTGGCGCTCGCCGGTGTCGCGGCTCTTCCAGTTGCGGGTCGTGGCCAGGCGCAGGTTGCACACCGCCGCGCCGCTGGGGGTGTAACGCACCTCGGGGTCACGCCCCAGGTTGCCAATGAGAATGACTTTGTTGATCGAGGCCATGCGGGCGGCTCCAGCAAGAAATCTGTGGGAATGTCCAGTGCCGATTGTGCCGCACTGCCCCGAGACGCGGACGAAACAAAGGCCCCCGAAGGGGCCCCGGAAGGCCTGCTAGGGGGCGGGAAAAGTTGAGAAGTTCCGCCCCGTGGGACCTTCTTGCTTCAGCGCCGGCCGATCAATGCCGCCTTCTTGACGCTGCTCAGGGCCGGCACGCCCTGCGGCAAGCCGGGCTCGACCGACACCAGCGTCACGCCGAGCGTGGTGCCGGTGTTGGCGTCGGCGCCTTGCACCAGCCGCAGCGCGCCCAGGTAGCGTACGCCGGCAGTGGCGCCATGCCAGCCGAACTTGGCCTTGACCGTGTCGCCAACGGCCACGCTGGTCGGCAGGCCGCGCACGTGCAGCGGCACCGGGCCGGCGCTCGGCCAGACCAGCCACGACGACAGCGTGAACGACGTGCTGACGCCATCCGCCGGCGCAAAGCCGTGCACGCAGGCGGTGTAGCTGCCGCCGCCAGGCATGCGCAGCGTGGCCATCTCTTCGGCCGTCGCGCCGGCACTGGATGCCACCAGCGTGCCGCCCTGGTCGTAGATGAACAGGTCGAGGTCGTCGGAGCCGTGGCCCGAGGTGTCGGCGTCGTACAGCGCGAAGCGGGCGGCCAGCGTGCCGGCGGCGACGTTGAAGTTGAACTTCGTCGTCCCCGCCTCGTTGGCGCGGCAGGCCGCGTCGCCGTTCGAGTTGGGCGACTTGGCGACCACGCCGTCGCTGCGGATGGCCGGCATCAACCCGCCGCTTTGTGAGCTCAGGTCACCGGTGAAGCCGAACTGGTAGCGGGTCTTCAGCGTGTCCGCCGCAAGGGTGCTGGTCAGCTGCGTCGGGCCGGCGAAGTTGGTCAGCCGCGCCATGATCGGGCTGCGCACGTGATGCGTGCCGTCACTCCAGACCAGGGTGCCCTGGTTCCACGCGCCCTGCACGGCACCGTTGCCGGTCAGCGTGACGGTGAAGCGGCCCTTCTGGCCCTTCTCGAGCACCAGGCTCGGCGGGTTCACGCTGGCGCTGAAGCCGGCGACGTTGATGCTGGCATTGAAGGTCGCCGGCCCGCCGGTCAGGTTGCGCACCGTGCGGCGGAAGGTCACCGAGCCGGGCACGTCGGCGCTGAACGAGGCCAGGTTCAGATCGGTGGCATCGATCGAACCGAGTGACTGGCAGGTCGGCGAGTCGGCGGCGATCAAGCCCTGGCCGCAGAGGTAGCGCCAGTAGTCGGTCGGGTCGATCTGGTACAGCAGGCCGGGGTCGATCGAGCCGTTCGGGTTGGCATGGCCGGCCCCGTAGCCGGCGAAGGCGTTGTCGGGGATGCCGTCGGCCAGCTTGACCGGGCCGGCGCTGGTCATCAGCGCCGATTTGATCGACGCCGGGCCCCAGTAGTTCGGGTGCTTCTGCTTCAGCAGCGCGGCCATGCCGGCGATGTGCGGGCTCGACATCGACGTGCCCTGCAGGTATTCGGCCACCGGGTCGGGCACGACCGAGCCGTCGATGATCCCGTCGTGGTAAGCCTGGTCGGGCTGGGTGGCGGCGTAGGCGGCCAGAATCGCGACGCCTGGCGCGGTGATGTCGGGCTTCATCACGGTCGGCGTGGCCAGGTTCGGCCCACGCGACGAGAAGGCGGCCATCACCGGCGCGACGACGCCGGGTGCCTGCGCCGCGACGCCCATCGCCGCGGTGGCGCCGGGCAGGCCGGCGTAGGCGCGCACGGCGTCACGGTTGGCGATCGGCAGGTGCACCGTCGGGATCCAGTGGGCGTCGTCGTTCAGCGTGTCCGAGCCGCCGCCGGGCAGGCCGGCCGGCGTGTTGGTCAGCACCATGCCGACGCCGCCGGCCTGCAGCACGGCCAGGCTCTTGTCGGTGCGGGCCGAGGTGCCGCGGTCGCAGACGACGACCTTGCCGGCCACCTTGACCGGGTCCAGCCCACCGACGAAGCAAAGCCGGGCATCTTCCAGCGTCTTGCCGGGCGCGACGGCGTCGGTCGACAGGATCGTCGACGTGGCGGCCAGGCCCTTGGACTGCGACGCGCCGTTGTAGACGCTGCCGTCGCCGAAGGTCGCGTCGGCCTTGAAGAAGCGGTCGTGGGTCGATGCCCCCACGGTGGTCAGCCACGGGCTGTTGTGCGCCACGGCATTGCCGGGGCCTGAGTTGCCGGCCGAGGCTGCGACGAACACGCCGGCGGTCGCCGCGTTCAGGAACGCCACCTCGACCGGGTCGACGATGCTGGTCTGCGAGCCGCTGATCGAGAAGTTGATGACGTCCACGCCGTCGGCGACGGCCTGGTCGATCGCGGCGACCGAGTCGCCGGAGTTGGCACCGCAGCCGCCGGCGCCGTTGTCCCAGCAGACCTTGTACGCGGCGATCCGCGCGCGGGGCGCGATGCCGCTGACGCTGCCGAACAGCGCCGAGGCGCCGGTCGTGGCGACGTTCTCGTTCCCGCCGGCCGTGGACGCGGTGTGCGTGCCGTGGCCGTTGTAGTCGCGCGGGGACATGAACTCGTGCGGGAGCACGCCGTCGCAACCGCGGCTCGCGCAGAAGAACTGCGCCCCGATCAGCTTCTGGTTGCACATCGACGCCGTCCAACCCTCACCGGGATGGCACTTGCGACCGTGCCAGATGCCCGGGTTCGGGCCGTAGGTGAGCTTGCCGCTCGCGTCGCGGTCGCTGAAGCTCTTCGACTCGGGCCACACGCCGGAGTCGAGGACGCCGATGATGACGTTCTCGCCGGTGATGCCCTTCGCCCACAGGCCGCCCTCGGCCGCCGGCTTCGTCAGGCCGAGGAAGTCGGGGGTCGTCGCGGTGTCGGCGACGACCTCGCGGGTCTTCTCGACCGAGAGCACGGCGGGGTCGGCGAGCGCACGAGCGGCCTCGGCCGCGGACATGCGGGCCGCGAAGCCGTTGAACGAGTACTTGTAGTCGTAGACCTTGGTGCCGCCCGTCCGCCGGAG
>NZ_DASUNH010000032.1:0-24649 GCF_036277275.1 Ideonella sp.
GGCCGGCTCCCCGCCTGCCGCCGCGCGAACCTCAGAAAACGTCAGCGACTGTGCGAGGTCAGATTCGCCAGGCTGACACCCGGCATCGCAGCGCGGACCTTGTCGCCATCCGCGACGCCTTCCGACTCCGCACCCTCGACCACGCCTTCCCCATTCGACGTGACCAGCAGCTGGTCCTCGTCGAGCACTTGTCTGCGCATCGCGACACCCACCGCCAGGATGTCGATCACCAGCAGGTGCAGGATGCGGGTGACCATCGGCAAATGGGTGGTCACGTCTTCGGGGTAGTCGATGATCAGCGCGACATCGGCACGCTTGGCCAGCGGTGACTGGCTGGCGGTGATCGCAATCACCGCGGCCCCACGGGCCTTGGCCTTTTCCACCACCTCCAGCAGCTCGGGCAGGCGGCCACTGGCGCTGATCACCACCACCACATCCTTCGGCTTCAGCACACCGGCCGCCAGCATCTGCAAGCGTGAGTCGGTGTAGGCCATGCTCGGCAGCCCGAAGCGCAGGAACTTGAATTGCGCATCCATCGCGACCACGCCGTAGTGGCCGAGTGCGTAGAAATCGATGCGCTGCGCGTCGAGCAAGGTCTCGATCGCGCGGTTGATCATCTCGCGGTTCAGCTGGCTGCGCACCTGCAGGATCGCCGAGGCGGTGTTGCCCAGCACCTTGCTGCCCAACTCCAGCATCGAGTCGTCGGTGGTCACCTGCGTGTGCGTGATCGGCACCGTGCCGGTCAGGCTGGATGCAAGGCGCAGCTTGAAGTCCGACAGGCCTTCGCAACCGAGCGAGCGACAGAAGCGGATCACCGTCGGCTGGCTGACCTGCGCCGCCTTCGCGATCTCGGCGATCGGGTCGTTCAGCACCGAGCGCGGGTGTGCCAGCACATGGTCGGCCACGCGCAACTCGGCCGGCGTCAGCTCGCCACGCGCGCGGCGGATCTGCGTCAGCACGGCCGAGGCTGGCGCACTGCTGATCGTGCGCAGCTGCGCTTCGAGGATGGCCGACGCGCCGATGAAGGTCGCGTGCTCGGCGGTGATCACGAAGGTCGGGATGTCCGACAGGTAGCGGCTGAAGCGACCCTTGTCTTCGAAACGGTCGCGAAACGGCGAGCGGTCGAAGTACGAGCCCAGGCGCGGCACGATGCTGCCGCCGATGTAGATGCCACCCAATGCACCCAGCGTCACGGCCAGGTTGGCAGCAGCCGTGCCGAGCAGTGCGCAAAACACCTCCAGCGTGTCGACGCAGACCTTGTCGGCGCCGTCGAGCGCTCGCTGCGTGATCTCGGGTGCCGACAGGTTGTCGGCCTTCTCGCCGGCGTAGTCGGCCAATGCGCGGTACATCAGCTCCAGCCCGGGGCCTGACAGCAGCCGCTCGAACGAGACATGGTCGTACTGCTTCCATGCGTGGCGCAGGATCGCGATCTCGCGCTCGTCGCGTGGCGAAAAGCTGGTATGGCCACCTTCGGAGCCGAGCGAGATCCAGCCGTCGCCGGCCGGGATCAGGCCTGACACGCCCAGCCCGCTGCCCGAGCCGAGCAGGCCGATCACGTTCTGCTTGCGGGCGCTGCCGCCGCCGACCTGGCGCAGGTCTTTCGGGCCCAACCGCGGCAGCGCCATCGCCAGCGCGGTGAAGTCGTTCAGCACGACCAGGGTTTCCAGGCCCAGCCGCTGGCGCATCTGCTCGATCGAGAACTGCCAGTGGTAGTTCGTCATCCGCACCTGATCGCCTTCGACCGGGTTGGCGATCGCAACCGCCGCATGCTGGATGTGGGTGCCGGCCGGCAAGGTGGCCACGTAGGCGCTGACGGTGGCGTGGAAGTCGGCGTGGTCCGCGCAGCGCAATGATGCGATCTGCGTGAACTCGCCCTGTGCCACCTCGAGCGCGAAGCGGGCGTAGGTGCCGCCGATGTCGGCAATCAGCCGGGGGCTGTCGAACGATGCCATGGGAGACGATTTGCGCGGGGCGCCGGGCGTGAGGTGGGCCATTATCGAGCGCTTCATCGGCCACCTCGCTCGGCGCTACCCGCGCACGAAAACCAGCGCGGTACGCGGCGGAATCGTGAAGGTGCCCGACGCCGCGTCTACACGGGCCTCGCGGGCGCGCTGGTCGGCCGCGCCCGGTGTCGTGTGGACCGGGTGCAATCGCCAGGCTGCGCCCTTCGCCAGCTCGGGCAGCGTCAGCGCTTGCGCTGATTCGGCCACGTTGACGAAGTACAGCAGCTCATCAAAGCGCGCGTCGACCCGGCCCGTTCCGTCGAGCCGACCCACCAGCACCGCAGGGTTCTGCTGCGGGCCGCTGTTCGGGAAGCTCAGGCGTTGCCGCACCTCGGCCGCATCGCGCAGGCGAAACAGCGGCGTGCTGGCACGGACGGCGAGCAGGTCGCGAAAGGCGTCGCGCGTCCACGCGATGTCGCGCGGCGTGGGCTGGAGCGTCTTGTCCGCCAGCAGCGGTTGAAAGACCCTCCAGCTGCTCTCGTTGTCGCGTTGCGGCGGCAGGCCGGTGCCGAAGAAGTTGGTCTGGTACGACCAGTCGAGGCGGTTGAACCAGTCGCCCGAGTCGTAGCTGTTGCGGTCCAGCGACTTGCTGCGCAGCGTATCAATGCCGGCGTGGAAATAGGCCACACCCTGGCTGAACAGGTTGATCGCGACGGCCAGCATCTGCACCCGCGCACGTTCGGCGCCGGATGTGCCGGGCGGCAACTTCAGCGCGTTGTTGTCGAACAGCGTCTGGTTGTCGTGGTTCTCGACGTAGTTGACCACCTCGCCCGGTTGGCTGGCATAACCCGCCGGTTGACCGGCGTAGTCGATCTGGTCGAGCCGCTTCGTCTCACCTTGCCAGGTCTGCAGTTCGTAGTCACGCAAGGTGCCGGCCAAGCCGATGCGCACCTGGTCGGCCAGGCGCATCGCCTCGTCGCGCGGGCCGTCGACCGCCCCGTTGGTGTAACCCTTGCGCTGCGTCAGGTTGTCGCCTTCGTCACCGGCCGAGCCGCCGCGCACGGCATCGCGCCCGCGGTCGCTGAAGGTGCCGATGCCACTGCCGTTCAACGACAGCTGCGAGGCCTGCACGAAACGTTTGCCGTCAGCGATTTCGCCAAAGTTCCAGCCCTCGCCGATCAGGTTGACGTGGCGGCCGGTGGCGGCGTTGACCTCGCGCTGCAGCACCTCCATCGCCGCGCGCGGCTGGTGCGCCATCAGGTCGAAGCGGAACGAGTCGATGCGGTACTGCGTGGCCCAGAGCTTGACCGAGTCGGTCATCAGCTTGGCCATCATCACGTGCTCGGTCGCGGTGTTATCGCAGCAGGTCGAGCGCTCGACGACACCGTTCGCGTCGAGCCGGTGGTAGTAGCCGGGCACGATGCGGTCGAGCACCGACTTCGGGCTCTGCCCCGCCGCGGCCGTGTGGTTGTAGACCACGTCCATGCCGACGCGCAGGCCGGCGCGGTGCAATGCCGCCACCATGGCCCGGAACTCGCGGATGCGTGCGGCGCCGTCCGCGGCGTCGCTGGCGAAGCTGCCCTCCGGCGCGCTGTAGTGGAAGGGGTCGTAGCCCCAGTTGAAGCAGTCCGTCGCCGCCACCGCCATCACCGCAGCCTGCTGCGCCTTGCTGTCGGGTGCGGCCTTCGGCACCAGCGGCGTCACGCAGCCCTGCTCAGGCACGGTCGCCAGGTCGAACACGGGCAGCAGATGGATGTCCGTCAAGCCGGTTTGAGCCAACGCGCGCAGATGACGCATGCCGCGGGAGGCGGTGTCGGTGAATGCCAGGTACTTGCCGCGGTGCGCCGCGGGCACGCTCGCATCACCGGCCGAGAAGTCGCGCACATGGAGTTCGTAGACCACCATGTCGGTGTTGGCCTGCACCTTGTCCGGCGCGCGGTGGGTGTCCCACCCGGCAGGCTTCAACCGCGCGTCGTCCCAGTTCGTGATGTAGGCGCGACGCGAATCGGTCGTCAGGCTGGCGGCGTAGGGGTCGCTCACGCGGTTGCGCACCCAGCCCGTGCCAGGCACGAACACGTCGACCAGGTAGCGGTAGTAGCGGCCGCTCCAATCGGCGGGTTCGGTGTGGCGCCAGGCGCCGGTGGCCTCGTCGCGCTGCAGCGCGCGAGCGGCGAGCGCAGGGCCGTCGCCGTGCCGATAGACGCATACAGCCACGCCCCGGGCAGTGGGCGCCCACAGCTCGAAGCGGGTCGACCGGGCCGCCGCGACCGTGGCACCCAGCAGACTCAGCTGCCGGGCCGGCGAATAGACCTCGTCCAGCCAGGCCGGCCACTGCAGCGTGGTCACATCGAGCAGGGTGCCGTCCGCCGCTTCATGGACCAGCGCCCATTGACCGGTGATCAATGCGGGCAGCCGTGCGGCGTCGTCGGCCGCCACATCCAACCTCACGCCAGGCGCCAGGTACTTGAAGCGAGCGACAGGCTCGGGATTCGCGGCCGCACCGAGCGTGAACGCGTCATCGACGCCTTGCGCCACCTGCCCCTTGGCCAACACCAATCGGCCGGCGGCGCTGCGGACCAGCCGGAAACGGCTGCCGGTGCGCGCCTCGACGGCCGGCCATTGCAGCTGGTGCCGGTCGAGCCAGATCGCGCGCGCATCGACCGGGCCGGTCGACGCGTGCAACACGGTTTGCCAATCCGCCACGTCGCAGTCCGCCAATGTCGGGGCGGTCGCGGGCACCGCAGCCAAGCTGACCGTCGGACCGGCCATCAGCGAAATCAAGGCGGCGCGCCAGACCGGCGCGCGTCGTCGGGTTGTCAAGATGCTTGCTCCATGCCACGCGTCGCCGTCATATGACGGCCAGCCGAGACAGTAACAAAACTACATCATTCGCGCGCTCATGGATTCCCCTGCCATTGAGATTCATCTATGCTGCACCGAAGAAGATCGCCAAAGTGTGCGTATCTTTACTACACAATCAGCGGTTCTCATTTGTCCGTTGAGGACCATCACCAGCCCTTCGCTTCCGCGCCGATGAATCTGACCCTGCGATTTCGCGATGCCTCGTTCGCTGCGCTTTTGGCCACCGTGACCACGGCCCAGGCCCAGCCGGTCGACCTGAGCCCGGTGCCCTTGCAGCCGCCGCCCAGCGTGCTGCCCGAGGGCTGGCACCACGGCGCTTTCATGGAGATCTTCGTCCGCGCCTACCAGGACAGCGACGGCGACGGCATCGGCGATCTGCGCGGCCTGATCTCGCGGCTGGACTACCTGAAGGAGCTGGGCGTCAAGGGCCTGTGGCTGATGCCGATCCAGCGCAACGCCGATGGCGACCACGGTTATGCGACCAGCGAATTCCGCAGCGTCGCGCCCGAGTACGGCACGCTGGCCGATTTCGACGAGCTGATCAAGCAGGCGCATGCGCGCGGCATCGGTGTGGTGATGGACTACGTGATCAACCACAGTGCCGCGCAGCACCCGCTGTTCGTCGAGGCCCTGAAAGGCAAGGGCAACCCGTACCGCGACTGGTTCGTCTGGAGCGACGTGCCACCCGCGGGCTGGGACATCTGGGACAAATACCCCTGGTACCACGCGGCTGCGCGGCCCTGGCTCTTCCAGGGCCACCCCAAGGACCTGCCGAAGCCGCCGCCGGGCGCGACCGGCTTCTACTTCGGCACCTTCGGCCCGCACATGCCCGACTTCAACCTGCGCAATCCGCAGGTGCTCGAGTACCACCTGTCGAGCCTGCGCTTCTGGCTCAACCGCGGGCTGGACGGCTACCGCCTCGACGCCGTGCCGCACATGATCGAGAACGACGCGGTGCGCTGGAACGACCAGCCCGAGAGCCGCCGCCTGACCAAGCAGCTGCAGGACCTGATCAAGCAGTATCCGCATCGCTACGTGGTCTGCGAGGCCACCGCCGAGCCCGCGGCCTACGGCGACCCGGCGGTCTGCGGCGGCGCCTTCTCGTTCGGCTACACGCAACACTTCGTCGGCGCGGCGCGCGGCGACGCGTTGTCGGTGCAGAAGCTGGCCGAGTTCTACCGCACGGCGTCGCCGACGATGGCGACCTTCGTTTCCAACCACGACATCTTTGCCGGCCAGCGCCTGTGGGACCAGGTCGGCGGCGACCTGGCGCGCTACCGCGTCGCCGCCGCCGGCTATTTGCTGCAACCCGGCACGCCTTTTATCTACTACGGCGAAGAGGTGGGCCAGGCCGGCGTGATGCAGCTCGAAGGCGACCTGCCGCTGCGCTCGCCAATGAGCTGGTCGGCGGCCCCGGGCTCGGTGGGCTTCACGACCGGCACGCCGTTCCGGCCGTTCGCACCGAACGCCGAGGCCTTCAACGCGGCCGCCGCGACGAAGGACCCGACCTCGCTGCACGCCTTCTACAAGGCGATGCTCGGGCTTCGCAACAGCCGCCCGTCGATCGCGAAGGGCAGCTTCGAAGCCAGCTTCGCCGATGGCCTGGTGCTCGGCTTCCAACGCCGGCTGGGCATCGAGCGCAGCCTGGTGGTGATCAACTACGGCACCCGCGCCGCCATGGTCCGCGTGCCCGGCCTGGCGGCGAGCGACCGGCTGCAGCCGCTGTACCCGGCTCGCGCCGACGCCACGACCGGTGACACCTTGACGCTGGCCCCGCAATCGATCCAGGTCTTCGACCTCCAAGCCCGATGAAACTCCTGCCGTTGGCACTGGCCCTGCTGGCGGGCGCGTCCGCCCACGCCCAATCGATCGACCGCGTCGAGCCGCCTTTCTGGTGGGTCGGCATGAAACACCGGCCGCTGCAGCTGATGCTGCACGGCCAGCAGCTCTCGGGCCTGACGGCCCAGATCAGCGCACCCGGCGTGTCGGTCAGGCGCACGGTGGCGCTGCCGAACCCGAACTACCTCGTCGTCGAACTCGACGTGGCGGCGAATGCGAAACCCGGCCCGGTGACCCTCTTGCTGAAACGCGGCCAGGCCACGGTGCTGCGCCAGCCCTACGAGCTGCGCGCCCGTGCGCCCGGCTCGGCCCAGCGGCAAGGCTTTGGCCCCGCCGATGCGATCTACCTGGTCGTGCCGGACCGCTTTGCCAACGGCGACCCGACCAACGACACCGTCGACGCGCTCGGCGACCCGGTCAACCGTGCCGACCCTGGTGGCCGCCACGGCGGCGACCTGCACGGCATCGCTCAGCACCTGGACTACATCGCCGGCCTCGGCTTCACGCAACTGTGGCCGACGCCGATCGTCGAGAACAAGCAGGCCAAGTACTCGTACCACGGCTACTCGGCGACCGACTTGTACAAGGTCGACCCACGCTTCGGCAGCAACGAGGACTACCGGCGCCTCGCCGAGCAGGCCCGGGCCAAAGGCATCGGCCTGATCATGGACCTGGTGCCGAACCACATCGGCTCGGGGCATTGGTGGCTGACCCCTCGGCCGGCCCTTCCCAAAGCGGGTTCGCCCCCCCTTGGAGGGGAGACGCCAGACGCCAGCGGAGCCACATTGCAGGACCTGCCGACACCCGACTGGCTGAACCACCCCGCCCCCTACGTCGAGACCAACCACCGCCACGTGACGGTGCAAGACACGTATGCCGCTGCCGCCGACAGGGCCGGCCTGACCGACGGCTGGTTCGTGCCGACGATGCCCGACCTGAACCAGCGCCAGCCGCTGCTCGCAACCTACTTGGTGCAAAACGCGATCTGGTGGATCGAGTACGCCGGGTTGTCGGGCATTCGCGCCGACACCTACCCGTATTCGGACAAAGCCTTCCTTGCCCGCTGGTCCGGCGCGATCATGGCCGAGTACCCGAAGCTGTCGATCGTCGGCGAGGAGATGACCGACCATGCATCGATGGTCGCCTACTGGCTGCGCGGCCACCGCAACCACGACGGTTATGTGTCGCACATGCCGAGCATGATGGACTTCCCGCTGCACGGCGCGCTGCGGCAGGCGCTCATCGAACCCGAAGGTCAAGGCTACGGCACCGGCTTCGGCCGGCTCTACGAAGCGCTGGTCGAAGACATCCAGTACCCTGAACCGTCGAACCTCGTGCTGTTCGAAGGCAACCACGACACCAACCGCGTTTTCTCGGCGCTGGGCGAAGACCGCGCACTGAACAAGCTGGCGCTGACCTACATCGCGACGATCGCCCGCACGCCGCAGCTGTTCTACGGCAGCGAGATCCTGATGAAGAGCCCGATCGAGCGCAGCGACGGCGTCGTGCGCAGCGACTTCCCAGGGGGCTGGCACGGCGACACGGCGGATGCGTTCACCGGCCGGGGCCTGAGCGAGGCACAGCGCGAGGCCCAGGCCTTCGTCAAGCGGCTGTTCAACTGGCGCAAGCACTCGGTGGCGGTGCAGCGCGGCCGGCTGGTGCACTACGCGCCGGATCGCGGCACCTACACCTACTTTCGCCACGACGTGCAGACCGACGCCACGGTGATGGTCGTGCTGAGCAAGGCTACGGACGAAGTCAGGCTCGACACCCGCCGCTTCGCCGAACTGCTGCCGGCCAATGCCAAAGGTCTCGAGCTCTTCAGCGGCGCGGTGCTGGACCTTTCGGTCGAACTCGTCGTGCCGCCGCGCTCGGCGATGGTGATCGACCTGGCTCGGTGAGCGGTGTCAACTTGCCGGGCAGTCGGCAGCCCGCAATGAGTTGCTCGTGCGGCAACTCTGGTGCAGCGTGGTGGCCAGCGAGCTGACGGTCGGACACCGGCTGGCCGTCGTGATGACGTAGTTCTGGTTGTCGAGCGAATCGTCGACCTGGTCGTACGGCTGCACGTTGCGGGCGTTGTCACTCAAGCCTGCGGCCGTCGGAAACTGCATGCGGCACACGAGGTAGTCGGTGCCGGCGGCCATGCCCGACAGGCGCAGCGTGCCGCTCCAGGTTCCATCGGTCACCACCGGAATGATGCACAGGTAGTACTTGTAGCCGGCGATCGCACGGCCGCTGTTCTGGTCCACGGCATCGCCGAAGGAGCAGTCGATTTCGCGGGCACTGTCGTAGCCGCTGAGGCTTTGCGTGTTGACGCCGAGCGAAGCCGGGAACGAGCTCATCGTCTTGGACACGTAGCCCGCGAGGATGTAGGCGTCGTAGCTCTCGCACTGGTCCAGCTGAGAGGCCATGGTGACCTGGAACTCGCACTTCTGGACCACGTAGCCAGTGTCGTTGCTGAACACCACCGCGAGGTTGTTGGCGAGCTGATAGACGCTCTTGCCGTTGCCCATGTCGGTAGCCGGGATGGGAATGTTGAGGCTGCGGTTCTTCGGCCGCTTCAGCGTCGTGTTCTGCGGCAGCGGGAAGCCCAGCGCACCGACGTCCGCCGGGTCGGTGCGCGAGACCACCGACCGAAGGACCACCGAGTGCTGCTCGTCCGCCCGGTCCGTCCAGTCCACCGACACCTGCGCGAAGCGCATCGGATCGGTGAGTTCGCCCTCCAGCGTCACGGTCCGGGTGAAGTTGACGTTGGTCGTGGCTTCGTCGGTGTCGCCTGCCAGCTCGGACCAGCTCAGCTGGCCCTCGGTCGCATCGATCGCGGTGAACGCACGCATGGCCTCGATGCGTTCCTGTGCGAGCCGCGTGGCTTCGCCGCGCTGCTTGGCCACGTCGGCGCCGCGCGATAACGTCATCTGCATGCCGACCAGCCCCATCAGGCCGAACGCGGCAACCACCATCGCAACCATCGCCTCCAGCAGGGTGAAGCCGCGCTGGCCACCGGGACGCCGTCGAACCGCACGGAGTGCGCGAAGGTTGGGCAACATGGTCGTCCCTTTCATCAGAAGTCGCGCCAGCTGCCTGGCACACGGACCATCGTGCCGGTGAAGCGCCGCGCATTCTTCAGGGCATCGGCGTCGTATTCGGTGGTGCCGTTGCCGTTGTTCCGATAGCCTGCACAGGCGATCTGCGCCCCGTGGATGCTGGCCGATCCCGTGCCGAGGTCATTGATCTCGGCACTGTTGGAGAAGACGAGGCCGTAGATGTCCCAGGTGCCGTTGATGTCCAGCCCGCTGGCCGTGACCAGCGTCACCGGATCGGCACTGCTGCCGAGCGTGCCGTTGCCGCTGAGGTGAACGTCGGTGTCGAAGTAGAAGGACCGCCAGCCGTCGCCGTAGGCGTCGGTGATCTTGTTCTTGCAATCGGAGGCGCTCGTGCAGCTCAGCTGCTTGGTGGAAGGGGCGGCACGGTACTTCTCGATCGTGCTGCCGAAGTAGGCGTTGAACATCGCCGAGTTCTCGCAGGTCGGATCGTTGCTCGACAGGTTGGCAAGCGACGCATCGTTGCCGACCAGGGCGTTCTGGGAGGGCACGCCCGGCAGTGTCGACAAGTCGGTGCCCGGCCCGGTGGTGATCCCTTCACCGGCATTCACCAGCACGCCATTGGTCTCGACGTTGGCATTGATCAGGTTGTAGGAGCCACCGATCGTGCAGGACTTGCCGCAGGTGAGCGGCGCCGCAGGAGCAGCACGCAGCAACGGGCGGATCTTGATGGTGGTGGTGACCACGGCGTTTCCATCCGTCGCGGCAGCGTCGTCGGGCGAGCAGACGTTTTCGCTGGCGACGCAGCCGCGCGACGTGATCTGCACCGCCTCCGGATCGCCTGCCACGGCGGCGAACGACACCGTGAAGCTGGGTTCGATGTCCGTGCCCAGAGAAGCCACCGCATCGGGCTGGCCGGCCGCGGGCACATCGGGGCAATCGCAGGCCGGGCCGTCCGCGGTCAGGCGGCAACCGGGGAAGACGTTGTCGGCCGGGATCGCCGCGCTGGAGGACGGCGTAGCGTCCCACTGCGTCATCACATAGCGCTTGCGGAAAGTGGTCGTCGCGGTGTCACTGAGCTCGCAGTCCGTGTCGATGTTGTACGGTGAGTTCAACATGCCGGTCGCCCACTCGATGCCCGCTTCGGCGGATTCCAGCGCCTGCGTGGCCCGCATCTGGTTGGCCGAGATGCGCTGGTCGAAGAGCAGCCCGCGGTTCAGATGAAGCACGCCGAGCGCCGTCGCGAACAGCAGCAACATCACCACCGCCAGCGAGGCGGCGCCACGTTGGGGACGTATGGTCATGCCGGACATTGGCCCTCCAGCTGGTCGTTGCGCGGGCGCACCCTCGCTTCGAGGGTGCGCTGTACGCTCGTGTCACTGACCGACTGCCCACGCAGCCGGATGACGAACTGCCGCACGGTCATCGCGGGGCAATTGGGCGCGCCGACCGCGCAGGCGGTGGCACACAGGCCGCCGAGCGCCAGCTCGGTCGCCGTGGTATCGATGGAGAACTCGCTCACCGTGACCAGCGTGCCGTCGGTCATCGGCTCCCAATGGTCCTCCTGGGTCTGCATCTGGAGCACGCCATCTTGCAGCCGGAAGCCGAAATGCTCGGTCTCGCCCACTTCGTCTTCGGTGGCGTCGTGCGAGAACTGGTAGGTCACCTGATCGGCCGACGCGCTGTCGATACCGCGGTACGGATTGGCCACCGTCGCGCCGCCACTTCCGGTGATGTTCGTGCCATTGATCGCATTGCCCCAATAACCGGCGCGGCGCAGATCGCGCGACACGAGGTCCATCGCGGATCGCAGGTCCTGGTTCAGGCGCGCCTCGAGCAGCAGGCGACGGCTGTTGTTTGCATTGGTCGCATACAGGCTCACCGTCCCGGCGACAACGAACAGGCCGATGGCGGTGCCGACCATCAGCTCGACCAACGAGAAGCCCCGCTGCTGATGTCGGGCGGCGAAACGTCGGCGGCGTGTCAGCATGCTGAATACCCCGGTACGGATCCGGCCAGTACGCACAGTTGCGCGCGACCCATCACGTTGCTGGAAACGCGCAGCTGCACGCTGTCGTCGGAAGCGGCGAAGACGAAAGCCTGGTCGGCGGGCTGCGCCAGCGCACGCATCGCGTCGTAAGCGACAGAAGTGGAGGCCGTTACCGTCACACCAGGTGGCAGGGTCACGGTCTTGAGGGCTTCGCCGTTGACGGTGATGGCATAGCCATCGCCCGCCGCGTTGGTGTCCATGCTCACTGGCAGGTGCTGGCGAATCGCCTCGCTGCGGGCGTATTGCAGGTCGGTGCCGAATTCGGCGCTGGCACCCTGAACCCGCAACCTCGTGAACATGGCGGCAAAGCTGGGCACCGCGGCGGCCAGCACGATGGCGACCACGCACATCGCGCTGAGCAATTCCGGAAGGGTCATGCCCCGCTGGCGCGTGACCATCAGCGGCTCCAGCATCCTGATGGCGACGGAGTCGCCGAGCCATTGGCCACCGTGATGGTCAGCGTGCTGCAGCCTGTGTCGTCTTCCTGGCCCTTGCCGCTGACCGCCGTCGCGGTCAGGGTGTAGCCGGTACCGGTGGCACCGGTGATGCTCAGCTCGTAATAGCCCGACTTGCTGACCGAAGAACCCAGATTGAGCTCATCGGCGATCTCGTCGGCATAGGTTGTGTTGTTGCTGCGCCAACGTTCCTGCGCCTGTTGCACCGCCGCGGTGGCGTCGATCGCATCGCTGCGGCGGCCCTTGCGGACAGACTGTTGATACGCCGGCAACGCGACGGCGGCGAGGATCGCCACCACCGCGAGCACGATCATCAGCTCGACCAGGGTGAAGCCGGCGTGGCTTCGGGCGGACAGGGTCTTCTCCATGACCCTTGTTACCGACTGTTTCCTTGGGAAAATTAGCCCGAATCTTTCCGTTTATCGGCAGGAATCGACCGTTCGTCCCAAAGCAGCGGACAAGCGCGGTGGAGCAAGACCGGCCATCGGACGAGCGGCAGAGTGCTCGGTGTACCCGTCGCGCCTGGCACGCAGGCTCATGGCCGGGTGACGTTAGACCAGCGGCGCCAGTTTCTCAGTTGAGCGGGGTGACGGGCTGCCGCCGCTTGATTTCCGGCATCGAGAACTCGCGCCCGATCACCGAGCGGGCGTACAGGTAGTTCAGCTTGGCGCGGGCGCTCAGGCTGTCGAGGTTGACGCTGCCGGCAGCGTCGCACTCGAAGGCGTAGGCACGGCCGGCGTCGAACAGCGACTGGAAGCGCAGCTCGTAGTGTCGGCGGTCGGGAAACTGCAGGCGCAGATCGGATTTCATGGTCAGCCCTCCTTGGACGTCATCCACGCGGGCCTGGCCATAGGCTTCGGCCCCTGGGCGTATCTGACGCCTGAACGGACCCCATTGGCATCCCCAGCCCGCGGGACGCCCATCCCCTGCCTGTGGGACTTTGAGGGGCTCAGCGCCACAAGCGGGTGGACCTTGCGACATATTCACGTCGCCACGGCTGGTGGCGGGGTGGCCCGGGCCGCAGCGGCACCAGCCACCGCGATTCAGGGCAGCTTTGCCCCGTCTTTCGTCGTGATGCGCCAGCCCCAACCGTCCAGCCTCACATCGCCCAGCACCGGGTGGTCTGACAAGGACTGCGGGCTCGCCGACAGGTTGACGACCACGGTGACCTGGTCTTCGTCGCGCGTGCGCTGGAAGGCGAACAGCGTCGGGTGGCTCAACTCGACGATCTGCAGCGGCCCACCCAGTGCACCGTTGACCAGCGCCGGGTGCTCGTGCTTCAGCTTGAACAGGCGGGCGTAGAAATCACCCAGCGGGTAGTTGTTCCAGGTGATCGGGTCCTTCTCGAAGAACTTCAGCCGCTTGTCCAACCCGCCCTCCTGGCCACCGTAAAGCAGCGGCATGCCGGGCAGCGTGGCGGCCAGCACAGCGAAGGCCTGCAACGACGGGCCAAAGGCCTCGGCGTCACTGGCCTGCCACGAATTGCTGTCGTGGTTGGCGGTGTAGCGCATGCGGTAGGCGTCCGCCGGGTACGCCTGCTTGGGCTGGGTCAAGAACTGCACCAGCGCCGACTTGCCGGCGTTGCCTTTGGCGACCGCCTTGAAGACGTCGTACAGGCCGAAGTCGTAGGTCATGTCGAACGCGCCGTCGTGCATGGCCGGCGTGTCCCATTCGGCGAGCATGAAGACCGGCTTGATGCGGTCGAGCGCGGCCCTCGCCTCGCGCCAGAACGGCATCGGCACCAGGCCCGCCACATCGCAGCGGAAGCCGTCGACATCGATCTCGCGGACCCAGAACGACATCGCTTCGATCATCGCCTGGCGCAGGCCGGGCCGGGTGTAGTCGAGCGCGACGACATCGGTCCACTCTTCCTTGTGCTCGCCTTCGCCAAAGGTGACCGGGTGGATCTCACCCTTGGCGTTCTTCTTGTACCAGTCGCGATGCTGGCTGACCCACGGGTGGTCCCAGGCGGTGTGGTTGGCGACCCAGTCGAGGATCACCTTCATGCCCAGCAGATGCGCTTGCTGCACCAGGTCGCGCAGGTCCTCCATCTCGCCGAACTCGGGGTTCACCGCCATGTAGTCGCGCACGGCGTAGTAGCTGCCCAGCGTGCCCTTGCGCTGCTTGACGCCGATCGGATGCACCGGCATCAGCCACAGGATGTCGACCCCCATCGCCTTCAACCGCGGCAGGTGGGCGCTGAAGGCCTGGATGGTCCCCTGCGGCGTGTACTGGCGCAAGTTGACCTCGTAGATCACGGCCAGGCGCGACCAGGGCGCATGGGTCACGTTGTCGGGTGGCAGGGCATCGGCAGCGAAGGACGGCATGGTCACGCCCAAGCAGAGCGTGGCCAGCATGGCGCGGGCCAGCAGACGTTGAGCCGAGAGGTGACGCATCGAGGAACTCTCCCCATCAAGGTCTTGCGCGGATCCTGCAGGGAGCGTGGAGGCTTCATTCAGCAGGGCAGGTGCAGCAACTCGAAAGGCCCGCGCCCGCTGGCGGCAGTGATCAGGCCCAGCACGCGGGTGGTCTCGGCCCCGATCATCGGCCAACTGAAACGCCAGCCCCAATTGCCACCGAGCACCCCGGGGATGTTCATGCGGTGGCTGCTGGGCAGGCCCAGCACGTCCTGCAGCGGGAACACCGCGATGTTCGCCACCGAGTTGCAGCAAGCTCGGATCATCGCCCAATGCACGTCGTGTTCACTGCAAGCGAGGTAACTGCCTGCAAACGCGCGCTCGCGCGGGCTGGCGTGGTCCCACCAGCCGCGCACGGTGTCGTTGTCGTGCGTGCCGGTGTAGGCCACGCTGTTGGGCGTCCACATGTGCGGCAGAAACTCGTGCGTGCCGTCGCCACCGAACGCGAACTGCAGGATCTTCATGCCGGGGAAGCCGCAACCGTCGCGCAGCGCATGCACGTCGGGCGTGATGTAGCCCAGGTCCTCGGCGACGATCGGCAGCTTGCCGAGTGCCTGTTCGATCGCATCGAACAGCGGCTTGCCGGGGCCGGTCAGCCAACGGCCCTGGCGCGCATCCGGGCTCTCGGCCGGAATCTCGAAGTAGCCGGCAAAACCACGGAAATGGTCGATGCGGAACACATCGGCACTGGTCAGCGCGCGCTTGACGCGCGCCGTCCACCAGGCGTAGTTCTCGTCGGCCATCTTGTCCCAGCGGTACAGCGGATTGCCCCAGCGCTGGCCCAGCGGCCCAAGGTCGTCCGGCGGCACACCGGCCACCACCGTGGTCTGGAACTTGTCATCGAGCAGGTACAGGTCGGGCCGCGACCAGCAGTCGGCCGAGTCATGCGCGACGAAGATCGGCAGGTCGCCCATCAGCGACACGCCACGCTCGTTGGCATAGCACTTCAATGCCGCGCACTGGGTGTCGAAGCACCACTGCACGAATTTCCAGAAGGCAACCTCGGTCGCATGCTCGTTGCGCGCGGCGGCCAGCGCGGCTTTTTCGCGACGGGCCAGCGGCGCCGGCCACTCCCACCAGGGCTGGCCGCCGCGTGGCGAGCGGATCGCCATGAACAACGCGTAGTCGTCGAGCCAGCCGGCCTGCGCCTCGCACCAGGCCTTGTGCGCCGCCTTGTCGGCTAGCGTCGCTTTGGCGACGAAGCCGGCGGCAGCGGCACGCAGTTGCGTCTCACGCCATGGCAACACGCGGCCGTAATCCACGCAGGCGGCGTCAAAGCCACCATCGGGCAAGGCCGGCGCTTCGAGCCAGCCACGTTCGACCAAAGGCTCCAGCGCGACCATCCACTGGCTGCCGGCAAAAGCGCTGACCCCCTGGTACGGCGAATCGCCCGGACCGATCGGCGTGCTCGGCAGCCATTGCCAGATGCGCTGGCCCGCCGACTGCAGCCAGTCGACGAAGCGGAACGCATCGGGGCCGAAATCGCCAATGCCGTGCGGGCCCGGCAATGAGGTGATGTGCAGCAGCACACCGGCGCTGCGCTGGGTCAGGTCCATGGGGTCAATCCTTCTCTGGAACTCAATATCTGAGGATCTGTTGCGATGCTCCAAAGGAGCCGTCGTCATCAAGTCGTCTGCGTGGATCCGGCTTGACCGGTCCACTGCAGAAGCCCCCTCGGGGGGCCTCGCCCGGACACGAACAGTCCTGAGGACTGATCGTGCCTGGCGAGGGGCCGGGTCTCTGGCCCGGCGCGGCCTGCAAGGCAGCGACCGGAAGGAAGCGTGGGGGTCTCATGTGCTTCGAAGCACGAGCAGGCTTCTTGGGGGAGCGGTCAGATGACCGCTGGCCGCGCTGGCGTGGGTCGGCGGCAGGCTGCCGCTGCTGTCCAGCCGCAGTTGCCAAGCGCCGGGTGGCAGCGCGAAGGGCTGCGGCGCGACATCGGGGTTGAACAGCAACAGCAGCGATGGCACGCGCGGATCGTGCGCACGGATGCGGCAGGCGAACGCGAGGCAGCCAGGCTCGTGCCAGTCGTGCACGTGCATTTCGGTGCCCACCGGCGTCAGCCAGGTCAGGAACGCATCGCCTGGGCCACCCGGCGGCGGGCAGAACCAGCGGTCGTGGTGCAGCAGCGGCTCATCGCGGCGCAATGCGGTCAGTTCGCCGACGAAGCGGATCAGGCCAGCATCGGCCTGGGCCCAGTCCAGCCAGCCGGTGGCGTTGTCTTGGCAGTAGGCGTTGTTGTTGCCGCCCTGGCTGTTGCCCAGCTCGTCGCCTGCGTTCAGCATCGGCGTGCCCTGCGCCAGCATCAGAGTGGCGAGCATCGCGCGGCGCACGCGTTCACGGGTGTCGCGGATCGCAGGGTTGTCGCTCGGCCCCTCGGCGCCGAAGTTCGCACTCAGCTCGCCGTCACGGCCGTCGCGGTTGTCTTCGCCGTTGGCGTGGTTGTGCTTGTGACGGAAGCTGACCACGTCGTTCAGCGTGTAGCCGTCGTGCACCGCGACGAAATTCACCGAAGCGCTCGGCGAGCGCTGGCCGTGGTGGAACAGGTCACTCGACCCGGTGAAGCGGCGGGCGAACTCACCCCGGCTGACTTGCACAGCGGCCTCGCGGCCGAGCCAGTAACCACGGACCGCGTCGCGAAACTTGTCGTTCCATTCCAGGAAGCGGCCTGGGAAGCGGCCGACCTGGTAACCGTCGTGACCCGCGTCCCACGGCTCCGCGATCAGGTGCACCTGGGCCAGCAGCGGGTCTTGCCGCAACGCGGCAAAGAAGGCGGCGTTCGGCTCGAAGCCGTGGTTGGTGCGGCCCAGCACCGGCGCCAGGTCGAAGCGAAAACCGTCGATGCCCATCTCGTGCACCCAGTAGCGCAACGAGTCGAGCACGAACTGCGCGACCCGCGGGTGCGCCACATGCAGCGTGTTGCCGCAGCCGGTCAGGTTCTCGCTGCGGCTGCAGTCATCCGGCACCAGGCGGTACCAGCTCTTGTTGTCCAGCCCGCGAAAGCTCAGCGTCGGGCCGAATTCGTTGCCCTCGGGCGTGTGGTTGTAGACCACGTCGAGCACGACCTCCAGGCCATGTTCGTGCAGCGTCGCGACCATCTCACGGAACTCGCGCGTCACCTTCGCGGGGTCGCCGCGCTGCGTCGCCAGGCGCGGGTCGGGGCAGAAGAAGCCCAGCGTGTTGTAGCCCCAGTAGTTGGTCAAGCCCTTGTCGGCCAGATGCGGCTCGTCAACCGCGTACTGCACCGGCAGCAGCGACAGCGTCGTGACCCCGAGCGCCTTGAAGTGCGCGATCGCCGCCGGATGCGCCAGCGCGGCATAGCTGCCACGCAAGGCCTCGGGGATGCCGGGGTGCGTCTTCGAAAAGCCCTTGACGTGGACCTCGTACAGCACGACATCGGCTGGCGCATGGCGCGGCGCGTTACGGCGCGCTGGCGCTTCGCCCAGCGGCTCGGCGACGCGGGCCTTGAGCGCCGAGGTCGCGTTGTCACGGGTGTCGAACGAGCGGTGTCCTTCGGGGTGGCCCAGCTCGTAGCCATGGTGCTCGGGCACCCAGGCAAAGCGGCCGACGATTTCGCGCGCGCCGGGGTCCAGCAGCAGCTTGTGCGGGTTGAAACGGTGGCCATCTTCCGGCTTGTAGGGGCCATGCGCGCGGTAGCCATAGACCAGGCCCGGCCCGATATCCGGCAGAAAACCGTGGAAGACACCGTCGTGCGGGCCGCTCAGCGCATAGCGCTTGAGTTCGCGTGACCCGGCGCCGTCGAACACGCACAGCTCGATGCGTTGCGCGTGCTCGGAGAAGACCGCGAAGTTGACGCCGCCATCGCGCGGGTGGGCACCCATCGGTTCATGGCGGCCGTCGAGCAGCTGCAAAGGCAGGCTGTGGTGCATGGAGACAAGAGAAGGGTCAGGCCGGAATCAGGAAGATCGTGGCCAGCGGTGGCAAGGTCAACACGATCGAGGCTTCGCGCCCATGCGCCGCCATCGGCTCGACGCGCAAGGTCGCATCCTTGTTGCCCATGTTGCTGCCGCCGTAGTGCGCCGAGTCGGTGTTCAGCGCCTCGCGCCAAACGCCGGCGCCGGCTGGTACGCCCAGGCGATAGCCCTCACGCGGCACCGGCGTGAAGTTGCTGACGACGATCACCTGGCGGCCCTGGCCGTCACGCCGCAGCCAGGCGAACACCGAGGCTTCGGCGTCGTCGTGGCTGATCCATTCGAAGCCCTCGGGCTCGCAGTCCAGCCGGTGCAGCGCGGGCTGCGTGCGGTACAGGCGGTTCAGGTCGCGCACCAGGCCCTGCACACCGGCATGGCGCGGGTCGTCCAGCCGCCGCCACGGCAGGTGCGCGTCGTGGTGCCATTCGTCAGGTTGGGCGAATTCCTGGCCCATGAAGAGCAGCTTCTTGCCGGGGTGGCCCCACATGAAGCCGTAGTAGGCGCGCAGGTTGGCGAAACGCTGCCAGTCGTCGCCCGGCATCTTGGCGATCATCGAGCCCTTGCCGTGCACCACTTCGTCGTGCGAAATCGGCAGCACGTAGTTCTCGCTGAACGCGTAGACCAGGCCGAAGCTCATCTTCTCGTGGTGCCAGCGGCGGTGCACCGGGTCTTCGCGCATGTAGGCCAGCGTGTCGTTCATCCAGCCCATGTTCCATTTGTAGTGGAAGCCCAGGCCGCCGACGTCGGTCGGCGCCGAGACCTTCGGGAACGCGGTCGACTCCTCGGCGATCGTCACCGCACCCGGCGCCTCGGTGCCCAGCACGCGGTTGACCTGCTGCAGCAGCGCGATCGCCTCCAGGTTCTCGCGCCCGCCGTGCACGTTGGGCACCCACTCGCCGGCCGGACGCGAGTAGTCGCGGTACAGCATCGACGCCACGGCGTCGACACGCAAGCCATCGACGGCGTAACGCTCGAGCCAGAACAGCGCGCTGCCGGCGAGGAATTCGCGCACCTCGTAGCGGCCGAAATTGGGGATCAGCGTGTTCCAGTCGCGGTGCACGCCTTCACGCGGGTCGGCGTATTCGTACAGCGCGCTGCCGTCGAACTGGGCCAGGCCATGCGCATCGCTCGGGAAGTGCGCGGGCACCCAGTCGAGCAGCACACCCAGGCCGCGTGCGTGGCAAGCGGCGACGAAGCGCGCCAGCCCTTCAGGCGGGCCGAAGCGCGCGCTGGCGGCGTACTGGCCCAGCGTCTGGTACCCCCAGGAACCGTCGTACGGGTGTTCGGTGATCGGCAGCAGCTCGATGTGCGTGAAGCCCATGTCGGCCACGTACTCGGGCAGGGCTGCGGCCAGGTCATCCCAGCTCGGGAATGGGCCGCTGCCCAGGCGCCGCCACGATGGCGCGTGCACTTCGTAGATCGAGATCGGCGCATCGCGCCGGTTGGCGGCGGCGCGACCCTCGGGCAATGCGCGCACCGGCGGCAATGGCGCGACCTTGCTGGCCGTGTCGGGCCGCAGTTGCGCCGCCCGAGCGTAGGGGTCGGCCTTCAGCGGCAGCAGCGTGCCGTCACGCGCCAGCAGCTCGAACTTGTAGAGATCGCCCTCGATCACGTGCGGGACGAAGATCTCCCACACGCCCGCCTCGTGGCGGTAGCGCATCGGGTGGCGGCGGCCGTCCCACTGGTTGAAGTCGCCGACGACACTGACGCGCTTGGCCGTTGGCGCCCAGACGGAAAAACGCACGCCGGCCACGCCCTGCTGCACCACCGCGTGGGCCCCGAGCACCGTGTACGGCCGGGGGTGGCGACCGGCCTTCAGCGCCAGCAGGTCACTCTCGGGCAACTGCGGACCGAAGGCGTAGGCATCGGCCAACTCGCCCAGCACCATGCCCTGCGGGTCATACAGCTTCAGGCGGTAGGCGAAGCGCTGTTTGCGGCGCGGAATCGGGCCTTCGAAGAAACCGTCCGGGTCGCGGTGCGCCAGGCTGACGAGCTTCTTGCCGGTCTTGGCATCCAGCACGTCGATCGCGGCCACGCTGGGCCAGACGACGCGCAGCCACATCTGGCCGTCTTCCTCCGGGTGCAGGCCCAGCACCGAAAATGGATCCGGGTGGCGCGCCGCGAGCAGGGCCTGGACGTGCGAGTCTCCGAGCATCTTTTCTTCGTCGTTCTAGAAAGGAGAACCGGCCAGCTTACACCCCCTCCGGGGCCACCCAGACGCGTTCGACATAGTCGCGGATCGTGCGGTCGGCCGAGAACCAGCCCATGCCCGCGACGTTGCGGATCGCGCGCTCGGCCCAGGCCGCCGGCTCACGGTACAGCGCATCGACCTTGGCTTGCGTGGCCACGTAGTCGGCGAAGTCGGCCAGCAGCAGGTAGCGGTCGATGCCCAGCAGATGATCGATCAGCGGCCGATAGCGCTCGGGCTCGGTGGGCGAGAACAGGCCGTTGTCGATCGCATTCAGCACCCGCTGCAGCTGGGCGTTCTCGCGCTCGTAACGCGCCGGTTGGTAGCCCTGGGCGACGAGCTGCGCGACCGCCTCGGTGCGCAGGCCGAAGACGAACATGTTCTCGACGCCCATCGCCTCGGCCATCTCGATGTTGGCACCGTCCCAGGTACCGATCGTGACCGCGCCGTTGAGCGCGAACTTCATGTTGCCGGTACCCGAAGCCTCGGTGCCGGCGGTCGAGATCTGCTCGGACAAATCGGCCGCCGGCAGGATGGTCTCGGCCAGGCTGACGCTGTAGTTCGGCAGGAAGGCCAGCTTCAGCCGGCCGGCGACGCGTGGGTCGTCGTTGATCGTCGCGGCGATGTCGTGCGCCAGCCGGATGATCAGCTTGGCCGCTTGGTAGGCCGAAGCCGCCTTGCCGGCGATCACCACCGTGCGCGGCACCCAAGCGGCCTGCGGGCTCTCGACGATGGCCTGGTAGCGCGCGACCACGTGCAGCAGGTTCAGCAGCTGGCGCTTGTATTCATGGATGCGCTTGATCTGCACGTCGAACAGGCTGTCGACGTTGACGACCAGGCCCAGCTCACGGCCGATGCGCTCGGCCAGGCGCTGCTTGTTGGCGCGCTTGACGGCCATGAACTCGCGGCCCAACGCGGGGTCGGCGGCCAGCGGTTTCAGCGCCGCGAGCTGGCCCAGGTCCTTGCGCCAGGCGGTGCCGATGCGTGCGTCCAGCAGGCCGGCCAGGCCCGGGTTGGCCTGCGCCAGCCAGCGCCGCGGCGTGACGCCGTTGGTCACGTTGTGAAAGCGCTCGGGCCACAGCGCGGCGTAGTCCGCGAAGATGGTCTGCACCATCAGCTCGCTGTGCAGCGCCGAGACGCCGTTGACCTTGTGCGACGCGACGATCGCCAGCGCCGCCATGCGCACGCGGCGTTCGCTGTGGTCGCTGCCTTCGTCGATCAGCGACATGCGGGCGACCCGTGCGTGGTCGTGCGGGAAGCGCTTGCGCACCTCGTCGAGGAAGCGGTGGTTGATCTCGTAAATCAGCCCCAAGTGGCGCGGCAGCAGCTCTTCGAACAGCGAGACCGGCCAGGTCTCCAGCGCCTCGGGCATCAGCGTGTGGTTGGTGTACGAGACGGCTTGTGAGGTGATGTCCCAGGCCTGGTGCCACGGCAGGTGGTGCTCGTCGAGCAGCAGGCGCATCAGCTCGGCCGGCGCCAGCGCGGGGTGGGTGTCGTTCAGGTGGATCGCGTTACGCAAGCCCAGCGTGGCCAGCGGCTGGCCCTCGCGCAAGTGGCGCGCGATCAGGTCCTGCAGCGACGCGCTGACGAGGAAGGCCTCTTGCTTCAGGCGCAATGCGCGGCCGGCTGCTGTTGAGTCATCCGGGTAGAGCACCCAGTTCAGCGTGTCGGCCGCCAGCTGGTGGCGCGAGGCCGCAGCGTAGTCGCCATGGCAGAAGGCGTTGAAGTCGATCGGGTCGGCTGCGCTGGCCTGCCACTGCCGCAGCGTGGCCACGCGCTCGCTGTGGTGCGCCGGCACGATGAAGTCGAAGGCCGACGCGACCAGGCGCTCGGCCGGCTCCCAGTGGTGACGCAGATCGGCGCCGATGGCCACGCGGCCGCCGAAGCCGACCGGGTAGCGCAGCTCGGGACGCGGCAGCTCCCACGGCTCACCGAGCTTCATCCAGTCGTCGGGCCGTTCGACCTGGCGGCCACCGTCGATGCCTTGGGCAAACATGCCGTAGCGGTAGCGCAGGCCATAACCGAATGCGGGCAGGCCCTGCTCGGCAAAAGCATCGAGGAAGCAGGCGGCCAGGCGTCCCAGCCCCCCGTTGCCGAGCGCCGCGTCGCTCTCGCGTTCCAGCACATCCGGCAGCGAGTGCCCAAGCTTGGCGAGCTGGTCACGTAGTTCTGTTTCGAGGCCCAGTGCGGCCAGCGCATTGCCGAGCGCGCGGCCCATCAGGAATTCCATCGACAGGTAATGGACCCGGCGCGACACTCGCTGCCCGTCGGGGCCGGCGTCTTCGGCCTGGGTGCGTGCCCAGCGCTGGGCCAGCAGCTCGCGGCAGGCGGCTGCCGCTGCGCGAAGGGCAGCTTCGGCGCTCGCACCCTGCGTGGCCAGCCCCAACTCACGCTCGAAGGCAGCCCTGAACGCGGCGCGCAGCGCGCCGTCGTCGGCAGCGGAGGTGGGGCGGTTCAGGGCGGTCATGGTGGTGTTCACAGTGAAGCGTTGTTCCGTGTTGGCGGCCCGCTCGCTCAACCAAGAGCCAGCGGCCTCAAGAGCCCTTGTGCAGGCCCGGAAGGTTCACACGCGGCCGAAGCGGCACGTGAACGCAGCGGAAGTATCCAGGATTCGGCCTATTGATTGTAGTTTGACTACATATGGAAAACCCGCACTTAATCATAAGTGCTTGATTTTATTGGTTACATCAGCGAATCAATGATGAAAGTCAGATTGTGCTGCCGTAGTCATGAATGTATATTCTCTACATTCTTGCTGGCCGTCGACACCGCTGGCGGATCGGTAGCGTCCGCCCGCAACGGTGGCCGCCAACAAGCAACAAAGGCGTGATTGCGAGACAAGCCGGGCGGGCCTTCAAGGCGCCGCACCGTGCGGAGGTACGAAGTGGCGGACGTGAAGCTGCAAGGCGTGGCCAAGGCCTATGGCGCCACGAAGATCCTGCACGGGGTCGACCTGGAGATCCGCAACGGCGAGTTCATGGTCTTCGTCGGCCCGTCGGGCTGCGGCAAGTCCACGCTGCTGCGTGTGATCGCGGGCCTGGAAGACATCACCGGCGGCACGCTGGCGATCGGTGGCAAGGTCGTCAACGACGTGCCACCGGCCGAGCGCGGCATCGCGATGGTCTTCCAGAGCTACGCGCTGTACCCGCACATGAACCTGTTCGACAACATGGCGTTTGGCCTGAAGCTGGCCAAGATGCCGAAGGACGAGGTCGAGCGCTCGGTGCGACAGGCGGCCAAGATCCTGAACATCGAGCACCTGCTCGACCGCAAACCGAAAGACCTGTCCGGCGGCCAGCGTCAGCGCGTGGCGATCGGCCGCGCGATCGTGCGCAAGCCCGAGGTCTTCCTGTTCGACGAGCCACTGTCGAACCTGGACACCGCCTTGCGCGTGCGCATGCGCTACGAGTTCGCCAAGCTGCACGAAGAGCTGAAGACAACGATGGTCTACGTGACGCACGACCAGGTCGAGGCGATGACGCTGGCCGACCGCATCGTCGTGCTGTCGGCCGGCAAGATCGAGCAGGTCGGCGCGCCGATGGCGCTGTACGAACACCCGTGCAACCTCTTCGTCGCCAAGTTCATCGGCTCGCCCGAGATGAACATCCTCGACGGCACGCTGGTTTCGGCCGATGCGCTGGGAGCGACCGTCAAGCTGGCCGGCGGTGCGGTGCTGCACTGCGCGGTCGACGCGACACGCGCCAAGGTGGGAGACCCGGTGCGCCTGGGTGTGCGGCCCGAGCACCTGTGCGAAGGCGGTGCCAGCAACACGATCGACGTGAAGGTCACGTTCGTCGAGTCGCTGGGCGGCACGACCTACGCCTACTGCGACTACCCCGGCGCCGAAGACACGCTGACCTGCGAGCTGGATGGACACTCGCACCCGAAGCAGGGCCAGACATTGAGCCTGCAGGTGCCGTCA
>NZ_DASUNH010000033.1:0-9419 GCF_036277275.1 Ideonella sp.
TCGTCGTGCCGTTGGCGGTCACCACGTCCACCACCTCGGGCTGGCCCAAGGTCAGCGTGCCGGTCTTGTCGAAGATCACCACGTCGAGCTTGGTGGCGTCTTCCAGCGCGGAAGCGTTCTTGAACAGGATGCCGTTCATGGCCCCGAGGCCGGTGCCCACCATCACCGCCATTGGCGTAGCCAGGCCGAGCGCGTCGGGGCAGGCGATCACGAAGACGGTGATCGTCAAGGTGAGCGCCAGCAGCACCGTCTGGCCCATCACGAAATACCAGACGCCGAAGGTGGCGAGGCCGATCAGAAAGGCCGCCACCACCAGCCACTGCGAAGCCCTGTCGGCCAGCAGTTGCGCGGGCGCCTTGGAGTTCTGCGCTTGCTGCACCAGTTTGACGATCTGCGCCAGCGCGGTGTCAGCGCCGATCTTCGTGGCGCGGTAGCGGAAGCTGCCGCTCTTGTTGATGGTGGCGCCGATGACGCTGTCGCCGACCGCCTTCTTGACGGGCATCGACTCGCCGGTGAGCATCGATTCGTCGACCTGCGATCCACCTTCGAGCACCTCGCCGTCGACCGGGATCTTGTCGCCCGGGCGGATCAGCACGACGTCGCCCAGCAGTACCTCGGCCGTCGGGACCGTGGCCTCGACGCCGTCGCGCACCACGGTGGCTTTGGGCGGCGCCAGGTCCATCAGCGCCCGGATCGCCTCCGAGGCACCGGCCCGCGCCCGCATCTCGAGCCAGTGGCCGAGCAGGATGAACACCAGCAGCACCGAGACCGCCTCGTAGAACTGCGCGCCTTCGAAGAAGAAGGTGGCACCGACGCTGAACAGGTAGCCCGTGCCGACGCTCAGCACGACGAGGACCGCCATGTTGAGCACGCCATTGCGCAGTGCGCGCGCCGCCGCCACGAAGAAGGGCCAGGCCGGGTAGATGACAGCGCCGCTGGCCAGCAGGAACAGCCACGGATTCAGTGCCAGGCCGAAAGGTGGGCTCAGCTCGATGAAATCCATGCCCATCGGCGCGTACAGGAAGATGGGCACCGTGAAGGCAAGGCAGATCCAGAAGCGGTTGCGCATGTCGCGGGCCATGCCGCGCGCATCCATGCCCGTGCCATGACCCATCTCCTGCGCCATGGCATCCATCGCGCCGTGGTCCATGGGGGCCTCGCCTGCGGGCGGCTTCGCCGCATGGTCGTGGCCGGGTGGGTGCGGGTGCTCGGCAGCGGGCGCACCATGGGGGGCACAGACGTGCCGCGGCACCGACTCGCCGCGGCAGTGGTAGCCACAGTCCTCGATGGCGGAGCGGATGGCCTCCGGCGAGGTTTGGCGGGGATCGAAGCCGACGCTTGCCGACCCGGCCACGTAGTTGACCTGCACGCCGGTCACGCCGGGCAGGCGAGACAACTGCTTCTCGACGCCGTGCGCGGACATCGACGACACCAAGCCGCCGATCTCGAAGTTCATGGTGGTGTTCATGGGTGGGCTTCTTCACGGTTCGGCGTACTCATCGGCCGATCTCCACGCTTTGCCCGAGCCGCGGCACGGTCGCGGGCCAGCCGAGTTCATGCTCGATGCGCTGGCGCAGGGCGTCGGCCGGGCCAGGCTCGCTCAGGCGGTGCTCGGCGCGGTGCCGGTGGTACATCTCGGTCATGTCGATCGCCATCGGGCTGTGCTGCACCACCTGAAAGCCCTCGGGTCGGACCGCCGCAACGCCATCGTGTTCGCGGGCTTCCAAGCCGGCGGCACGCGCGGGGCTCGGCTGCTGGCCTTGATCACGTCGATGTGGCCGGCCGGACGCAGGCGGATGCCCGCGCCGCCGGGGAGGGCAGCCGGCTCGTCGAACGGCAGGGCCTCCAGCCTGCGCAGCGCGCGCTCGGCGTCGTCCTCGATGAGCGGCAAGGCCGGCTGGTGCCTGGACAGCCTGTGTCGATTGGCGAACTCGGCGTCTTCCTCCTGCAGCCGGCCGCTGTCGGGCAGCAGGATGCGGCAGACATCGATCGTCGACGGCGTGTCGAACACCCGGCCGCGCAGGCCCTGCTTGACCAGCAGCGGCAGCGTCCCGGAATGATCGAGGTGGGCGTGCGTCAGCACCACGCCGTCGAGCTGCTTCGGGTCGAACGGGAAGGGCTCCCAGTTCATCACCCGCAGGTTCTTGTAGCCCTGGAACAGGCCACAGTCGACCAGCCAGCGATGGCCCTCGTGCGTGACGAGCGTCTTGGAGCCGGTGACGGTGCCGGCGGCACCGAGGAAGGTGAGGTTCACGGTCCGGCTTTCGGAACGTGCTCAGGCCGGGCGTCGCGCCGCCGCGGACGGGCCGAGCCTGGGGAAGAAGCGAGGGGTGCGCTGCGCGTACCGCTCCCACTCATCGCCAAAGCGGTGGGCCGCTTCGCGCTCCTCGGTGTGGGCCAGCCGCACGTACATCACGCACAGGATCGGGAACATCAGCACCGTCAGCACCGTCGGCCATTGCAGCAAGAAGCCAAACATGATCAGCACGAATGCCGCGTACTGCGGATGCCGGATGCGGGCATAAGCGCCGGTCTGCGCAAGCGTGCCGGCACGCTGGTTCGCATACAGCACCGTCCAGGCGGCGGACAGCAACCAGAACCCGCCGCCGATGAAGGCTGCGCTGAGGATGTGGAACGGCCCGAAGTGCGGGTTGGTGCGCCAGCCGAACATCAGTTCGAGCAGATGACCCGCATCGTGCGAAAGAAAGTCGACGCCTGGGAAGCGGCTGCCCAGCCAGCCTGACAGCAGGTAGATGGTCAGCGGGTAGCCGTACATCTCCGCGAACAGAGCCACCAGGAAGCTCGAGAACGCGCTGAACGAGCGCCAGTCCCGCTTGGACTCGGGCTTCGCGAAACTGAACGCGAAAATGATGAAGACCAGTGAGTTGACGATCACAAGAGACCACAGCCCGTAGGCCGGAGCGCTTTCGTTCGACATGGCGGTTCCTCGTGAAGGGCTCAGTGTTGGTGCGGGGGGCGTGAAGCTCCGGGCTTCGCCGAAGTGGGGCCGCGGCCGGCCGCCGACGGTGGGCCCTCGGATTCAGGGCGACCCTCGCCATGCCTGTGCGCGCCATGGTTGCCATGCAACAGGTGCATCAACGGGCAGGCCGCCAGCAGCAGGAAAGGCAGGGCGCCCATCAGGTGGGCACGGTGCTCGGTGAAGAACAGAAACCCGGCCACGAGCATGAAGCCGAAGAAGACCCAGGGCAGCGCGGCGCCGCGCTGCTGGCTGCGACCGCCCGCCGGATCGGTATGGAATCGATGGTTCGACATGACTCGCCTTCTTGGTTGTCGTCGTGATTCGCCTAGGGCCGCAAGATGGGCAACGCCGCCATGCGCCGTGGAAGGAGTCGGGGGAATGCGTGGCCAGCTGCCTCGGCAGCTGCCACGCGCGCTCGGCCGGTGACGTGCGCCCCCTACAGGGCGCGGCGAATCAAATTCGCAGGCGAGGAGAGATGTCCGGCGGTGTGCGGCACGGCGGCGGATGGGCGAACTGCAAAAGCGTGACGAAGGCCTCGGCGTCGTGCAACCGGAAGTCGCCGATCGGCGCGCCACACCGTGCCACGGTGTCCATCACCATCGGGTATTTGAAGATCAGGGCGGATGAAGACTCGGCCGTCAGGAAGACGGCGGCCTCGCAAACATGATCGCCCCGGCCATCCGCTGGGGCGACGTCCGATGCCTGCGGGCCGTGGCCCGCCGCCGCGTCGTGTGAATCGTGCGCCGCATGATCGTGCACCGCGGTGCTGTGCGATGCACCAGGGGGCATCGGATGCTCGCCGTACGACTCGCACAGCGCCGCACCAGCCATGGCCCGGATGGCGAATACCAGCAGGAACGCAACCCATGCGTCCTTTGGCAATCTGCCTCGCCACTTCGCCATGTTGCCGACATGCTCCAGGAAACAGGCTTCGCGATGAAACCCACGCGACGAGCTTAGCGATGCCGCCCCCCCACCTGTTGATGAAGATCAACCGCGCACGCCAGGGGCTTTCCAGCACGAAGGCGCGCATCGGAACGTCACTGTTAATGCAGCCCGGAGAGGTAACTTGCCATGAGCCGGGCATGGTCTTCCGTCACCCCGAGGTCGGGCATCGCGGTGCCGGGTTTGACCTGCTGCGGAGACTGGATCCATCGCACCAGGTTGTCGGCGGTGTTCGGCAGCCGGCCGGCGATGAGCGTGCGCCGAGCCAGCCCGTCCAGCGGTGAGCCGACGCGCGTGTCCGATCCGGTCACGCCAGGGATCGTGTGGCACGACACGCAGGCGTATTGCCGCAGCGCCAGCTGTGCCCGCGCGTCCGACGGCGGGACGGTGAGCCGCGCGTCGGAATTGCCGAGCCCGCTGCTTGGCAAGGTGCACTGGTCTGCCTGCACGGACGCCATCTGCTCGCCGTAGTCGGTGGGCGAGAGCTCAGGCATGCGTTCGATGAAGCCCACCACCGCCCAGATGTCTTCCTCGGACAGGCGCATGCTCCATGCCGGCATGCCGCTCATGCGGATGCCATGGCGCGTGATCCAGTAGATCTCGCGCGCATGCCAGCGCCGCGCGGCGTCGAGCAAGGGTCCCGGCAGCGGCTGCATGCTCATTCCCACCGGTCCCGGCGCAATTCCGGGACCGCCGTGGCACTGCACGCAGTGGTCCCGGTAGCAGGTGGCCCCGCGCGCGATCAGTCCCGGTTGAGGCGGCGGCGGCACGATGTTCGCCGCGCGGACGCGCACGGCGTACTTCATCGTCGTCTCCAGCAGCCCGTAGACCGGCTGTGTATGTTGCGTCGTCGCGCCCACGTCGTACAGGCCGCGCGTGACCACGAGCACACCGACCACCACCGCCAGCACAAGAGCAGCGGCCACGGTCAGCACGACGGTGGCGAGAGTTCGATTCATCGCGGAAGCAACGGGTGCCGGGGCCACGGGCAATCCGCGCGCCTCATCCACCAGCGGTGGCGGGAACGCTTCTTGATGGTGGGCCGGAATGAGCCCGCTCCTGCGACTTATTTGCCGACCGGCTACCGGAATGGCGCTGGTCTTGCCGGCCTGCCTGAGCCTGGCCGCCTGCGGCGAAGCCGGCGACCCCGGTGCGGCCTACCGGGTCGTGCAAGACGGTCAGCCAGGGCGCGGCCGGGTGCTCCTGTCGCGGTACCAGTGCGGCAGTTGCCACGCCATCCCCGGCGCCGTGAGCCATAGCATCAAGGTCGGCCCTTCGCTGGATGGGTTCGGCCGTCGCAGTTACATCGCGGGCAAGATCCCCAACGGATCGCAGAACCTGCAACGCTGGTTGCAGGACCCGAAGGCCCTGGTCCCGGCGACCACGATGCCCGATGTCGGCGTGTCGCCCGACGACGCGCGCGACCTCGCGGCCTACCTGCTGTCGCTCACCTGAGCGCGCACAGCACCATGGACTGGCTCAACGCGCCCGCAAGCCAGCAAGCGGGCCTGCTCGCGGAAGTGGGGTGGGTGCTCGTCGCCGGGGCAGCGCTGATCTTCCTGCTGACGATGGGGCTGCTGGCGCTCGCGTTGCGACGCCGCAAGCGGGAGATTCCGACGGCGTGGTGGACCGTCGGCGCAGGTATCGCCTTTCCATCCGTGGTGTTGGGTGCGCTCCTGGCATACGCCGTGTTGCGCACCGCTGCGCTGGAGCGGCCGCCGATCGGAGCGCCGGTCGTCATCGGCCTCACCGGGCACCTGTGGTGGTGGGAGATCCGCTACCACGACCCCGCTTCCGGCCGCTGGATCATCGGCGCCAACGAGTTGCATCTGCCCGCCGGGCGCCCCGTCCAGCTGGGCCTGCAGAGCGCGGACGTGATCCACAGCTTTTGGGTCCCCACGCTGGGCGGCAAGATGGACCTGGTGCCCGGACGCACCAACCGGCTGTTCATCACCGCGCTGGCGCCGGGCGTTCACCGCGGTGTCTGCGCCGAATACTGCGGGACCCAGCATGCCCGCATGGCACTGCACGTGGTGGTCGAGACACCCGAGCAGTTCGATCGCTGGTTGGCAGCGCAGTCGGCCGCGGCCCCGGCGCCGACGAACGCGACCCTCGAGCGAAGCCGACGCGCGTTCCTCGACCATGGCTGCGCGGGATGCCATGTGGTCCGCGGCGTGGCGGAGGGCGCTTCTTTGGGCCCCGACCTGACGCATGTCGGCAGCCGGTTGTACCTGGGCGCGGGCACCTTGCCCAATGACCGGGACGCGCTGGCCCGCTGGATCGCGAACCCGCAGGATTTCAAGCCGGGCGCACGCATGCCCTCGTTCCAGCACCTGGACCGCGAGACGCTCGATGCGCTGGCCGACTACCTCTCCCATCTGCGCTGAGGCCTGTTGACGCCGTGAGCCGCCGCCACAGCTTGCCGAACACCCTGCCGCGACCTGCCGACGAATTGCAGCGGCTGGAGCGGGCTTGGCGGCTGCCGCGCGGCTGGCGCGCATTGACGGCCGTCAACAACACCTACATCGGCAAACTCTACATCGGCACTGCGTTCCTGTTTCTGCTGCTGGCGGGTGCGCTGGCGCTGGTGATGCGCGCACAGCTCGCCGTGCCCGAGGCCGGCCTGGTCGGCCCGGACACCTACAACCAGCTCTTCACGATGCACGGCACCGTGATGATGTTCCTGTTCGCCGTGCCGATCGTCGAAGCCGTGGCGGTCTACCTGCTGCCCAACATGCTGGGCGCACGGGACCTGCCATTTCCTCGACTGTCGGCCTATGCGTTCTGGGCCTACGCGTTCGGTGGTCTCGCGTTTTTCTGCACGGTCTTCGTTGGCCTGGCACCCGACGGCGGATGGTTCATGTATCCGCCGCTGACGAGCGGGACCTACTCGCCCGGCCTGAACGCCGACTTCTGGCTGCTCGGCATCGGCTTCATCGAGATCTCGGCCATCGCCGGTGCCGTCGAACTGATCATCGGCCTGCTGATGACGCGTGCGCCCGGCATGACGCTGGGCCGGATGCCGGTCTATGCCTGGGCGATGCTGATCGTCGGGTTGATGATCGTTTTCGCTTTTCCGGCCGTGATTGCGGGCACGGCACTGCTCGAGATGGAACGCGCCTTCGACTGGCCGTTCTTCGACGCCACCCGCGGCGGCGATCCGCTGCTGTGGCAGCACCTGTTCTGGTTCTTCGGCCACCCCGAGGTCTACATCATCTTCCTGCCGGCGGCCGGCATGGTGTCGACCCTGGTGCCCGTGCTGGCCGGCACGCCGCTCGCAGGGCACCGGGCCATCGTCGTTGCTCTGCTCGCGGTCGCCGTCTTCAGCTTCGCGCTGTGGGCGCACCACATGTTCACCGCCGGCCTCGGCTCGCTCTCGCTGAGCTTCGTGTCGGCGGCCAGCCTCGCCGTGGCGATCCCGGCCGGCATGCAGGTCTTCGCCTGGATCGGCACGCTGTGGCGCGGGCGCGTGCGCTACGACACCCAGACGCTGTTCGTGCTGGGCTTCCTCTTCACTTTTGTCTTCGGCGGCCTGACCGGCGTGATGGTCGCGGTGCTGCCCTTCGATTGGCAAGTGCACGACACCTACTTCATCGTGGCGCACCTGCACTATGTGCTGATCGGCGGCGTGGTGTTTCCGCTGTTTGCCGCGCTCTACCACTGGCTGCCGCTGCTCAACGGACATCGGCTCGACGAGCGCGTGGGGCGCTGGGTGTTCGGCCTCGTCTTCGGCGGGTTCCACCTGGCCTTCTTTCCGATGCACATCGCCGGTCTGCTGGGCATGCCCCGGCGCGTCTACACCTACCCCGCCGGCCTCGGGTGGGAGTGGCCGAACCTGCTGTCCACCGCTGGTGCGGCCGTGATCGCCGCCGGTTTGGCCGTTCTTCTGGTCGACACGGTCCGCACGCTGCGCCGGTCACCGCAGTCGCACGGCAACCCCTGGAACGCAGCCACGCTGGAGTGGATACCGTCGGAGAACTACGCGACCCGCAGCATCCCGCAGGTGGAGTCGCGGGACCCGCTGTGGCAACGGCCGACCCTGGCAACCGAAGTTGAGCGCGGACAGCACTGGCTGCCTGGCACCGTCACCGGGCTGCGCGAGACGCTCGTCACCAGTGCCCGTCATGCGGATCTGCGCCACCTCATCGTGTTGCCGGGCCCGAGTTGGTTGCCGGTGGTGGCGGCATTCGGAACCGCCGCCTTCTTCCTGCTGCTCACGGTGAAATGGGTGTGGACGGCGCATGTGTTCGGCCTGGTCACGGTCGGCTGCACGGTCGCCTGGCTGTGGCAAACAGACCGCTTGCCCGCCGCGACGAAGGCGATCATCGGTGAAGGCGTCTGCGTTCCGATCGGCGCGTCGGGCCGCGCCTGCCACTCCTGGTGGGCGACGGTGGTCCTCGTGATCGTCGACATGACGATTTTCGCGTCGATGGGCTTTGCCCATGTCCATGTGGCGATGCGCGCCGATGCCTGTCCACCGCCCGGTGCGGCGCTGCCTCCTTGGCCGGTGCTGCTGGCGACTTGCGGCGGATTCGCGGTGAGCGCGGCGCTTGCCTGGTGGGCCGGTCGGCCGCTGCGCTGGCGCGATCTCGGCCCTTGGCGGGCCTTGTTCTTTCTGGTGGCCGCGGCAATCACCACGACGGCATTCGCCCTGCTGATGAACGCCTACACCGATGCCGGGTTGGCCCCGCGGGCGCATGCATGGGGCGCGACGGTTGCCGCGCTGCTGGCCTATGTCGGCCTGCACGTCATGCTGGTCGTGATCTTCGGCGGCTACTTGACGGCGCGTGCGGCTGCCGGCCTGTTGACCACGCGCCAGCGCGCCACCTTCGACAACAGCCTGCTGCTGTGGAGTTGCGCGTGCGCGCAAGGCATTGCCGCGGCGCTGATGCCGCCGGTGGTCGCATGGGCCATGAGATGAAACAGGGGTCGTTCTTCGGCGTGTTCACGCAGTGAAACATCGGCCGGGACAGCGATCGTGCTGATACCCGAGTTGGCAAACTGGTATTACTGGTCTCATACTGGTTTCTTCCGATGGCATGGCCGGGCGTCGGCTCGGATAGTTCCAGCCAACCGGCGCGCTCGACACAGGGGCGCATCCGGCCTGCAGCACGACGTGCACGCGCACTGGTCTGCAATCCACACAAGCCATTCCCAAGGAGTTGGAACATGTCCGACCAGATCCCCCACCGGCAACGCCGGCTCGACTGGCTGATGGCCCTGTCGGCCGCAGTGGCCGTGGTCGCCGGTGTCGCGCCGACAGCCGCCCTGGCCGCGCCGCTCGCGACCCAGGCTGCCGCCTGCGAGCCCTGGCAAGCCTCGATCGCCTACGTGAAGGACGACACCGCTACACAGAACGGCAAGACCTATCGCGCCAATTGGTGGACACAGGGCGATGACCCCGCCACCCACAACGGCCCGGACGGCAGCGGCCAGCCCTGGACCGAGGTGTCGAGCTGCTCGTCACCCCCACCGCCGCCCCCGCCGCCGCCTC
>NZ_DASUNH010000034.1:0-76338 GCF_036277275.1 Ideonella sp.
CAGCCCTGCGCGCGCAGCGGCACGTGGATCACTCGATCACGACACTACGGCACCGGCTCAGCTACACCCTGATCGCACGCCTCGGGCAGTGCCCCTGCTGCGGCAGAGCAAGCGCAAAGCTACTCTTGTGACACAGTAAGAATAGGCTATCCCCACTTCGAGCCCCCTAACACTAGGAAGAAGCCGGACAACTGTTCTGCTACAAACAAATAGCAGTAGCTGAAGTCTCCGTGCAGGTTGTGGCGCCCAAGTTTTTCCAAAGAGTTGGTGATCGAACCCCCGATTTGTTGAGTCGGTAGCGGGAATCTCCACTGGCGCGCCAGCCTGCGATCAAAAGACCAGGTTGACAGGGAGGTTCCCATGAATGGCTTTTTCCGAGCGTCACCCCGGCGCTTTTTCGCAGCGCTTTGCTTAGGGCTTGGCGCTTGCTCCGCGATGGCGTCGATCAACAACGGCACTTTCGATCCGCCAGTTTGGACCACGTTCGAGACCCCGCCGCAGTTCGTCTCATCGACTCCGCTGGGCGCCGTGCGTGATCCCGCGAACATCTTTGGCTACGACTCCAGCGTTCAAGTCATAGGGCCTTCCGTCGGCTTTGAAGGCCGTGACGGGGTGCCACGCGAGAAGCCGGGCGCACTCGAAGACCCTCCGTCAGCAGACAACTCCAACGTCGACGAGTGTGGCGCGACCACCGAAAACCCTGTGGTCATCGCAACCGGCGAAAAGATCAAGACTGATGTGGACTTCGTGTCCGCCGGCAGCTACGGCCTCTCGCTGACGCGGACGTATCGCAGCAAGCAGGCCGAGGGCAACCTGTTTGGGCGGAACTGGCACTCGTCGCTGGACTATCCCGTCTTGCTCTTCTCGGGCTGCTATCGCGATCCGGAGATCGGCAACTGCGTGGCGCCGATGTCGCTGACCTTCGCCGATCAAGACGGCGCGAAGTACATCTACGCGAGGGGCGAAGACGGCACCTACACCGTCGGTGGGAACTTGAAGGCAGGCTCGATCCGCGGCTCTTATGCGAATGGCTTCTCGCTGAGCAAATCGAGCCATGGCTACCAGTACGACGGCACCGGCGTGATTCAGCGAATCTACAACCGAGGCGGCGTCACGTTGCTGAGCTTTCAGCACAACAACCTCAAGCAACTGGAGAAGGTGACCGACGCTGGCGGTCGTACCGTCGAGTTCACCCGGGTCAACGGCAGCGTCACCACTGTCAAGGACCCTGCGGGCAAGATCTGGAATTACACGTACGACACCCGAGGCATGCTGTCGACGGTGACCTCACCGGGCTCGTCCGCAGACGTCCGGAAGTATCACTACGAAAGTAGCGTCGCCTGGTGGCTTCTGACGGGCATCTCGATCAACAACGTTCGGTACAGCACCTACGACTACCACGCTGATCAACGCGTCAAATCGAGCGGCCTGACGGGAGGCGAAGAACTTGACACCTTCGTCTACAGCACCAACAAGACGGTGGTGACCTCGGCCAAGGGCACAGTGGCCACGCATCTGTTCAGCAACCTGTCAGGCAACCTGCGCCCTTCCTCCATCTCTGTGCCGGGCACGACCAGTTGCCCCGCGGCCACCGCCAAGACCTACTACGATGCCAACGGCTACGTCGACTACAAGCTCGACTGGAACAACAAGAAGACCGACTACACCTACGACAGCGCCGGCAGGCTGACGGATGTGACCACGGCCGCGGGCACGTTGGCCGCCGCGACGCAAAGCCACACCTGGGTGGGTGACGACATCACCAGGACGCAGTTCAAGGACTCGGCCGGTGCTGCCTTTGCCCAGGTGGACTATGCGTACCACGCCACCGGTCTTGAGCGCGGGAAGCTGCTGAGCGAAACCCGGCGGGACCTCAAGACCGGGAAGGTGCACAAGACCAGCTACATCTACACCTTCCATGCCAACGGCGTGATGGCCACGCGAACGGTGACCTACGACTTGCCGGGCACCACGGCATCGAGCATCTGGCGCTACAGCACGCTGGGCAACCTGACCTCGTTCACCAATGCTCTGAACCAGACCGAACGCTGGAGCAACTACAACGGTCGAGGGCAACCCGGCCGGCACCAGAGCATCAACGACGTCATCACCGACTACGTGTACGACGACAAGGGCAATCTCTCGACAGCGACGGTGAACCTCGAGACCGGGCCCCGGACGACGAGCTTCACCTTCAACCACGATCGGCAATTGACCGACGTGGTCCATGCGGACGGGAGCGCGCAGCGCCGACGTTACGACGCGGCCGGCAACCTGAAGGAGATGGGCGACGCGCACGGTTTCTCCACCCGCAGCTGGGACAAGGCTACCAACACAGTTGCCTGGAAATCAAGCCGTCACGTGCCGACGCTGAGTAGCGGGGTGCCGGTGGCGACGAGCGGCGGCGAGTTCGTGTCCAAGACAGTGCTCGACAGCCAGGGGCGTACCTGGATCGTGAAAGGCAACAACGGCCAACAATTGACGGTCACGCGCGATGGGAACGGCAACGTGCTCACCCGCACCGATGTGGAAGGCCGCACGACGAAGTACGAGTACGACGCGCAGAATCGGCTGGACAAGCTGATCCAACCCGACACGGGCATCGTCGACTACGTCTATGACAAGGAAGGTCGCCTGGGCAGCGTGAAGGACTCGCGCAACCTGAGCACCGGCTTCACCTACGACGGCTGGGGCAGGGTACTGACCCGCAGCAGTCCCGACACGGGACTGACCACCTTCACCTACGACATCGCCGGCCGACCACTGACTGAAAAGCGCGCCGACGGCCAGTACATCGAGTACACCCATGACGCCTTGGGACGCGTGACCTCACGCTCCGTGGGCAGCCTGACTGAGACGTACCACTACGACGAAGGCACCTATGGCAAGGGCCACCTGACCCGCATCACTGACGCCACAGGCAGCACGACGTTCACTTACAACGCAGCCGGCGCGCTGGTCGCTCAAACGAGCGTCATCGACGGCGTCAGCTACACGACAACTTGGGACTACGACTCGCTAAGCCGGCTCCAGACCCTCACCTATCCGACTGGGCTGAAGCTGGACTACGACTGGGACACGGCGGGCCGGTTGACCAACATCGACGGTTGGATCGGCAACCAGTGGATTCGACTGGCCGACAGCTTCCTGTACCAGCCTGCCACCGGGCGCCCGTACGCATGGCGCTACGGCAATGGCCTGGTTCGCTTGGTCACGCTGGACACCGATGGCCGGGTCAGCCGACTCGAAAGCCCGAGCGCGCATTCCTTGAGCTACACGTGGAACGCCACTGACACCATTCGCCGCGTCGACGACAACATCGTCAGCGCCTACGATGCGGCCTACACCTACGATGCAAGCGACCGGCTGCAGTCCGTCACCCGCACCGGCGATTCACAAAGCTTCGAGTTGGACGAAGTGGGCAATCGCATCAGCCACAGCCGAGCGGGCGTGACCTATGGCATCACGTTCGACACTACCAGCAACCAGCTGGTCAGCTACAACGGCGCGGTGAACCGCACGTTCGGCTACGACGCCAATGGCAACGTGAATGCGGAAACGCGATCAGATGGCAACCGGGTCTATGGCTATGACGGCTTGGGCCGCATGACGGGGCTGTGGATCAGCGGCCAACTCAAGGGTGACTACGGCATCAATGCTCTGAACCAGCGCGCAGTGAAGGCCAACCCTGGTAGCACGCACTTTGTGCAAACGGCGGGTGGACAACTGCTGGCTGAGTACGGCGCCAAGAGCACGGCCTACGTGTGGCTGGGCGGCGAACTGCTCGGCATCGTGCGGGACAACCAGTTCCGCGCCAGCCACAACGACCACCTGGGCCGTCCGGAGGTGCTGACTAGCAGCACCAAGGCGGTGGTCTTGCGTGCCAAGAATGCGGCGTTCGATCGCACCGTCGTGACCGACAGCGTCGGTGGACTGAATGTGGGCTTTCCGGGTCAGTACTTCGACAGCGAGAGTGGCTTGTGGAACAACTGGCATCGCTTCTATGATGCGCAGACTGGGCGGTATCTTCAATCAGATCCCATCGGGCTTGCTGGAGGTATCAACACCTACGAATATGTTGGAGGCAATCCTCTCTTGAATGCTGACCCTTTCGGCTTGTTCTGCATTGACAAGAATACGAAGTCCGCCATTTCGGAGGGTTTGGGGACTGCCGTGGGCGCGGCCGCCACCGGAGTTCCGCTTCCCGCCGCGCTTGGTGCTGGCGTTTTGGCTGGCGGCGTTACCTACTTTGGCGGTTCTGCAGCCGGGGCATCGGTTTCGGGCGCAGCCCTTGGCGGAGCTGCGGCCATGTCGCCTGGCGGGGCAATTGCGGGTGCTGTCGGCGGATTTCTGTCAGAGTCTGACGGAGGCGTTGCGGCGGGGCTGGTGGGAGGAGTCGTAGGCGGTGTATACGAGGGGATTCTCAGCCCGGCAAGTCGTATGGGAAGGCTCAGCCCGAGAAGTTGGAGTGCGGTAGCTGGCCCCATAGTTCGAGGTGTCAAGGGCGGCGTGGTAGGAGCAGCGACAAGCGCCGGTGCGGAGTGGTTGATGGACAAGGCCAACGCTGCGTTCGGGGACTGCACATGCGGCCGCTGAACGACGTACCCAAAGGTTTGCGGGCCACAGGCCTAGTGGTGCTTGGATTGGCTGTCGCTTTCGTCGGTCGAGAACTGCTCAACGCGCTGATGGATGCCGTGCCCGGATGGGCGCCGACGATAGAAAAGTTCGGCGGGTTCGTGCTTGGGCTCTCGGTGGTATTGGTCGCCCTGCTTCCGCTCTTTCGTCTCTACGGCGTGTTTGATCGCAGCGAAGACGATGATGTGACGTAAGTAAGGATGCCTTAGCAGGCTGCTGAAATACCTTCTTCGACCGACCGATTTCGCCGACTTCACAGGGTGCGTGACCCCTTGCCCAATCCCAAAAAAAGCGCATGCAACGCGTTCTGGGCGGTCGATGCCCGCTACGCAGACGACGCCAAACCGTATTTCAGCAGCCTGCTAGGAGAAAATCATAAATTGGCCACGAAGCGCGTACTTGACCGTGCTCCTTCTTCTTGCGGCATGGCTGGTTTCCATCTATCTTGTCTATGAACACGTCAAGCAGTCATATCATGCCGTAGGCTTCAATGACGGCTCAATATATCAGCGCGAAGCAACTATTCAGGAAATAAGGCGCCGACTTGTCATAAAAGTATGCCGACCAGAAGACAGGCGGCATGAAATTTTGGCAGTTAAAGCCGAATCACTCTACATCGCACCAATTGACGGTGACGTCGCGCGATTCTGCGAATAGCTTACCGTGCGCTGTAGATGGGAAGGTGAGCGCAAAAGAGAGAGCTGCCATGACGACGACCCCGCTTGTTTGCGCAAAGAGTGGCCAAGAGTTCTTGCCTGAAGAAGGGGGCAAGTGTGGTGTGTGCCAGCGCCTGCTATTGAGCCAGTATCTGCGAAGCAAGCTCTTCACGCGTCAGTTAACGCCCGTTTGTGTGGACTGCTTGAGCGATATTGCCGAACTTACCATCAAGGGGAGGTTGCCGAAGCCGCGGTCTGGAGTTCCTGACAGATGAACTTGTGAATCACTTTGCATTCGGTGTGCTGTCGGTTGTTGAGGCGACCTACAGTGCTGGGCTACCTCGCTAGCTTCCAGCTGCGTCACCTGGCAGCATGGCTTTGAACGGGCTGTGGTAGATAGGGGCGCTCAACGCAAGGATGACTACGACTTCAATGCGCTGAAGCCAATAGCACGACCTATGTGTGGCTTGGCGGCGAATTGTTGGGCATCGTGCGCGACGCCAAATCAACGCGAGCCACAACGACCACCTGGGACGGCCCGAGGCGCTCAGCAGGTCAGCGGCCGATCCTGACCTCGGTGCGGAGGTCCCCGCGACCCAGCCGGTTGAAGACATTCGCTCGTCAACTGATACTGTCGAATCACTCGTCAATAACCCGTGTCGCGCACTGCCTGCCCTGACAGTGCGCACGCCCTGGGAGGATCAACTTGAGGAAACTTGCCTTCAATCCCCGCCGCGTTGCCCTGCTGCTCGGCTTCGCGCTGACCGCAGTGACTTGCGCCCCCGCCGCGGCGCAGTCGGCTCGCAGCTACGCGGTGATGTCCTTGTCGGCTGACAAGATCTTCATGGTCGCGCCGCAAATGACCACCGGCAGCCGGTTGGATCGGAATCTTCGCAATTCCTTCCCGACCAGCGACGACGGCCTGGAAGTGGTGGCCGTTCAGGCCGCAGCCGCCGCGATCAAGCAGCACGAGGCAAACGCGAGCATCGAGTTGTACGTGACGCGAGACCCCAAGATCTATGACGAATTGGGCGCCGAAGATGGCACGGTGGACCTAGGTAAGCTATTGACCAAGCTAAAAGGCGTGGTCGCGGATTCGAAGGCCTCCCATCTGCTGCTGATCACGAGGCATCGGGATACCGCACGCTTTCCACTGGCGGAAGGATACAAAGGAGTTGGCCGGGTCTACGGCGTGGGCTTCTATGTCGACGAAGAGGCTCGATTGCAATACAGGACCGGCGAGTTCCGCCGAGGCTTCGTGGGACCGTACGCCGCGTTGAAGGTCCAGCTCATCGAGCTGGCGACTGCCCGCACGGCCCGGGAAGATATCGTGCTCGCGTCGGAGATGTTTTCCGGTGCATTGACGGCTGAATCGGCATGGAAGGGCATGTCGACGGCGGACAAGTCGGACGCCCTGCAACGCATGATCAAGCAGGCCGTCGACGACGGGGTCACGCGAGTGTTGAAAGCGCCATGAGGACGAGAAACGTTGCCGCGATGCTGCTGGCCACCGCATCTGGCTGCAGCCGGCTCACGTCGACAGCGCCGAATGCCCGACTGGCGCGATGCTGGCCGTGACCGGCAAGATCAAGCGCTTCAACGACAAGGCGACCGCGAGCTACCGAGCTGCTGAAACTGCCAACGAAGAAGCTGAAGACCGGCTCGGAATGGACTCCGGTGGCCGAGTGGGCCGGCCCGACCATCGACGAGGTGCTCAAGGTCGCCGACATCGACGCATCAGCGACTAGCTCGATGGCTCTTCAGCCAGCTTCGGGGTTCATTCGAACCTCGCGCAGGTTTGCAAATTCCACCGTCGGCAGTCGCTCGCAACTCCAATATCCATGCGGTGTCTGCGTTGTGCAGCGGCCGTTCAGTCTGACTTTCAGGCCGTGATCCTCAGCGCGCGCTCGGGACCCCGCCCCGCCCGGCCGCTTCGTGTGTCGGTTGCGACGGCACTGTCGAACGATCGGCGCTCCCCGTGGGCGCAGCACGCCAAGCAGGGCGAGAGGCGACGCGTTACGACGGAATGTGGCGCTGCGCCGGCAATCGCGCGCGGCGGGGCAGGTCACCACCAATTTCAGGAAGCGCTCGGGAAGAACATAACGTTCCAAATCTGCGCTGAAAGAGTGAGCTAAGTTATAGATGCGTAAAGCGAATTTTTGGTTAGGTTTCAAACCTTAATCTGACCTAACTCCTTCCTAACCTCGTTCGTAAGTCGTTGATTCATAAGGGTTTGTCGGAGAACCGATGTTTGGTCTCGAAAACCTTGAAGGTTCTTCGCTAAGTGGTTGTTTCACAAAGAGTTTTCGAACCTCACTCAGAGACGGTTAGGAAAGTTATGTGTTTCCCGAGGCCGTCCGGATTTTGGTGCCGCTGTCCGCCCAGAGGGCCGAACGGTGTCTCCGGCCGCGCGATCGGGGCCTGGTCAGGGATAGCCGTGCGGATAACGAGTTATCGTTACTGACCCGCGGCGCACTGCAGTGCAGGTGAGCTATTGAGTTGGCCCTGCAAAACGGCTGCGGCCCGCATGAATGCTCGCTTTTCGGCGTGAATCTTGCTGGCGATTTCTCTCGAGTTCAGCTCCGAACGAGCACGATTTCTGGGGGATTCGAGGATGCAGACGGCCGACTTTTTCCGCGCACGCATCGACGCGATGATCAACCTGAGTGATCCGCTGGCGGTGCTGGCAACCCGGTTGCCATGGGCGCAGATCGAGGCGGCGCTGGCGTCCAAGTTCGAGCGTCAGGTTCACGCGGGCCAAGTGCTCGAAGGCGGCGATATGTTCGGCCCCACGCTGGTGACAGTTGGTGCGGGCACCAGCAACGCCGGTCGCCCCAGGTTGGCGCTTCGCCTGATGGCCAGCCTGATGTACCTCAAGCACAGCTTCAACTCGAGCGACGAGGAGGTCTGCCAACGCTGGAGTGAGAACGTGCTGTGGCAGTTCTTCAGCGGCATGGACTACTACGAGCACCGGCTGCCATGCGACGCCACGCAGATCGGGCGCTTCCGGCGCGACCTGGGCGAGGACGGCCTGGAGTTGCTGCTCAAGGCCACGATCGACACGGCGCTGGCCATCCAGGCGCTCAAGCCCAAGGACCTGCAGCGCGTGATCGTCGACACCACGGTACAAGAGAAGGCCATCGCGCATCCCGTGGACAGCCGCCTGCTGGAGATCGCGCGACACAAGGTGGCCAGCGCCGCCAAGCGCGCCGGCATTGCGCTCAAGCAGACCTTTGCCAAGGAGGGCAAGGAACTGCGTCGGCGGGCCGGCGGCTACGCGCATGCCAAGCAGTTCCGCCGCCTGCGCAAGGTCGTAAAGCGCCAGCGCACGATCCTGGGCATCGTGATCCGCGAGGTACAGCGCAAGCTCGACGCGCCGGACTTCTGCCCCACTCACCCCAAAGCGGTGAGCGACCTGCTGATGTGGCTGCAGCGCGCCGAGCGCATCCGCACGCAGCAGCGCAACGACAAGAACAAGCTGTACGCGCTGCATGCGCCGGAAGTCGAGTGCCTGGCCAAGGGCAAGGCCCGCAAGCCCTACGAGTTCGGCGTCAAGAGCGCCGTGGTGGTCTCGCACAAGCACGGCCTGATGCTGGGCGCTCGCACCTTCCCCGGCAACCCCTACGACGGCCACATCCTGAGCGCCGCGCTCGAGCAAGCGACGAACCTCTTGCAAGACCATGCCCTCAAGCTCGAGCAGGTCGTGGTCGACCTGGGGTTCCGCGGCGTCGATGCGGACAACCCCGGCGTGCAGATCATTCATCGGGGCAAGTTCAACAGCCTGAGTCCGCAGCAAAAGGGCTGGCTGCGCCGACGCCAGGCGGTCGAGCCGGCGATCGGGCACCTGAAGTCCGATCACCGCCTGGACCGCTGCTGGCTGCAAGGTGCGCTGGGCGATGCGATGCATGCGATCAGCTGCGCCGCCGGCTACAACCTGCGCTGGCTGCTGCGCGCGATTGCCCGTCTGGGCATCAGGCCGGCTTTCTTGCGTCTGTTGACCGCGGCACTGTCGCTGGCCTCGGCCATATGCGCCTCACAGAGCGCTCCTCGCCGTCCTGCGCCAGCCTGACCAGGACAACCTCACACTGCGTCGAGCTTGGTCGATGAGCGGGAAGGGAATTTTGCAGGGCCGACTATTGAACCCTCTGCCGCACGGCGGCTACCAACTGGCGACCGCCAAGGACCTGCGAGAGCGCAACAGCGCGCTCAGCCGTTCCTGTCCATCAAGGATTCAAGGATTGCCTCGACGCCGGCGAAAGGCACATGAGCGGCGTCGACGACCGAGTCGCGGCCGTCTTGCCCGAGCTGAGGCGCACCAGCGAGATCACAGAGGACTACCGCGTCATCCTGACGGTGGCCGCATGGCCCTGCGGATGCCCGGCGCGAGACGCGCTGTCGCTGTCAGGCGAGGGCGTGCAACGAGCCTGTCTAAAACTCACCGATCAACGAACCACCTTCCCAGGTGAAAGTCGCGCGATCAGCCGAGAAGAGTCTTAGACACCAAATGGCAGAAACCTAGCATTCATGCGGCCTGCAGCCCGATTCTGCCTGTACTGCTGCATCATCGGCGTATGGGCGCTGAAGTCCTGCACCGGCAGGTTCTCGTTCTTCATCGGCGGTGTCGTGGCAAAGGCGTCAGTCGGCTTGCTCGTCGCCTGCTTCGGCTTGCACGTCTTTCTTGCGCAGGCGCACCGGTTTGCGCTCTGCCGGGGCGGTGGCCACGGGCGGCGGCGGGGCGGCCGGCTCGTCTTCCTTGATCACGCGGGTGAAGGGCGCCAGCAGCTGCACCAGCTGGCCGTAGACCTTCGGCGAGCCGGCGACGACCTCGCGCTGGTGCAGGAAATCGGCCTCGCCCGTGAAGTTGCCGATCAGGCCGCCGGCCTCGGTGATCATCAGCGAGCCGGCGGCCACGTCCCACGGGTTCAGGCCGGTTTCGAAGAAGCCGTCGTACCAGCCGGCGGCCACGTAGCACAGGTCGAGCGCGGCGGAGCCGGGGCGGCGCAGGCCGGCGCAGTGCGGCGCGACGGCCTCGAACATCTTCAGGTAGCGCTGGAAGTTGTCGCCCTTGCGGAAGGGGAAGCCGGTGCCGATCAGCGCGTCGCCCAGGCGGGTGCGCTTGGAAACACGCAGGCGTTTGTCGTTCAGGAAGGCGCCACGGCCCTTGGAGGCCATGAACAGGTCGTTGCGCGTCGGGTCATAGACGACAGCCTGCTCGATCTTGCCTCGGAACGACAGCGCGATCGAGATGCAGTAGACCGGCAAGCCGTGGATGAAGTTGGTGGTGCCGTCCAGCGGATCGATGATCCACAGGAAATCGCTGTGCTTGGCGCCGTGGGTGCGGCCCGATTCCTCGGCCAGGATGGCATGGCCCGGGTAGGCGGTGAGGATCGTCTCGATGATCGCGGCCTCGGCCGCATGGTCGACCTCGGTGACGAAATCGTTGGCGCTCTTCGCGGTGACCGTGAGCAGGTCGACATCCAGCGATGCCCGGTTGATGATCGCCCCCGCGGTGCGGGCCGCCTTGACGGCGATGTTCAGCATGGGATGGATGGATTGCGACATGGGCGACCTGAAAAAGCTGGACGAGCGGGAGCGGGGAACCGGGCTGGCGGAGGAAAAGAGCGGGGCGGGACGGGGCCAGCCTGGGTGCAGGCCGGACAATCCACGCGAAGCCCCAGATTTTAGCCGCCCATGCCCGACTCGCCAGTGCCAACCCGCCCCGACACCACACGATTCGTGCTGATGCACACGAGCCACCCCGGCAACGTGGGCTCAGCGGCTCGTGCGATGAAGGTGATGGGTTTTTCAGACCTGGTGCTGGTCGCACCGCGTTTCAATGACGTGCTGACCCGCGAGGAAACGCTGGCGATGGCCAGCGGCGCGACCGATGTGCTGGCCGCTGCGCGCATCGCAGGCAGCCTGGCCGAAGCCTTGGACGGCGTCGACTACGCCTGCGCCACCGCGATGACACCGCGCGACTTCGGCCCGCCGACTTTCGCGCCGCGCGAGCGTTTCGCGACGCTGGCCTGCGAAGGCCACCGCGTCGCCTTCGTCTTCGGCGGCGAGCGGTTTGGCATGGCCAACGACGACGTCTACCGTTGTCACGCTGCCCTGAGCATCCCCACCGACCCGGCCTACGGCTCGCTGAACCTCGCCCAGGCGGTGCAGGTGCTGGCCTACGAGTGGCGCCAGGCCCTGGGCGGCTTCGCCGTCGAAGCGCGCACGCCACCGGTGATCTGGGCCGATGGCGCCGCGGTGCAGGGGCTGCTGGCGCATTGGCAGCAGGCGCTGGTCGAGATCGGCTTTCTCGACCCAGCGGCACCGAAGAAGCTGGTGCCGCGCCTGAACCAACTGGCCAACCGCGCCGCGCTGACCGCCGAGGAGGTTCACATTCTGCGGGGCATCGCGTCCGCCATGCAGCGGGCGGCCAAAGCCCCAGGCGGTGAGCGGAGTTGAGCGCCAGATAAACTCATTCGTCCCGCAACTAACCCACCAGATCGGACGCCCATGTTCGGACGCTTGCGCGAAGACATCGCCTGCATCCTCGAGCGCGACCCCGCGGCTCGCACGACCTGGGAGGTTTTGACCTGTTACCCGGGCCTGCACGCGTTGTTCATGCACCGCCGCGCCCACTGGTGCTGGACGCACGGGCTGAAGTGGCTGGGTCGCTTCATCTCGCACGTCAGCCGCTGGCTGACCGGCATCGAGATCCACCCCGGTGCCACGATGGGCCGGCGCGTCTTCATCGACCACGGCATGGGCATCGTCATCGGCGAGATGGCCGAGGTCGGCGACGGCTGCACGATCTACCAGGGCGTCACGCTCGGCGGCACCTCACTCGTCAAGGGCGCCAAGCGCCACCCGACGCTGGAGGCCGGCGTGATCGTCGGCGCCAATGCGGCCGTGCTGGGTGGCTTCACCGTCGGGGCCGGCGCTCGTGTTGGTTCAGGCGCGGTGGTGACCAAGCCCGTGCCGGCAGGGGCCACGGCGGTCGGCAACCCGGCGCGCATCATCGCTGCCGAGGTGGACGCCGCGCGCGAGGTCACGGCGGCGAAGATGGGCTTCTCGGCCTATGGCGTGACGAACGGTGACGACCCGGTCGCGCAGGCGATGAAAGGCCTGATCGACAACGCCGGTTCGCACGAGCACCAGATCGCGTTGCTGTGGCAGGCGATCGAGAAGCTCTCGGCCCGTGCGCGCGAGCTGCCGAACGAGGAGTGTGTGCCGCAGGACGCGCACACCACCGAGAACTTCGACGCCGAACGGCTGAACCGCCTCGTCAAGTAGCGCAAGTCGGCGGCGGGGCAGCGCCGGCCGGCGCCGCAGGGATCAGCGTCGCGCCGCCTTCGGACGAAACGCGTCGCAGACCTCGGGGTCGGTCTCGAGGTACGGGCCCCCGATCAGGTCGATGCAGTAAGGCACGGAGGCGAAGATGCCGGCCGCCGGTGGGCTGGCGTTGGGCAGCCCTTCCAGCGTCTCGGCGATCGATTTCGGCTGCCCTGGCAGGTTGATGATCAGCGCCTTGCCGCGGATCACCGCCACCTGACGCGACAGGATCGCGGTCGGCACGAAGCGCAGGCTGATCGCGCGCATCTGCTCGCCAAAACCGGGCATCTCGCGGTCGGCCACGGCCAGCGTTGCTTCCGGCGTCACATCGCGCGGCGCCGGGCCGGTGCCGCCGGTGGTCAGCACCAGGTCGCAGCCGGCTTGGTCGACCAGCTCGACCAGCGTGGCACTGATCTGCGCCTGCTCGTCGGGGATCAGGCGCGGCTCCCACTGCACCGGGTTGCGCAGCGCGCGGCCCAGCCAGGCCTGTAGCGCCGGAATGCCCTTGTCTTCGTAGATGCCGCTCGACGCGCGGTCGCTGATCGAGACCAGGCCGATGCGTACCGGCTCGAAGCTGGTGTTGGTGTCACTCATCGTCGTCCTCTCCTTGTTCGCCGTCGTCGGGCTGCGACGCCGAAGTCGCTGCCAGGGCGGTCTTGATCAACTGGAACATCTCGCGGTAGCTGCGGCCGTGGCGTTGCTCGACGGCTTCGGCCTTGGCGTCTTTGCGGGCGGCGCGCACGAGGCTGCGCAACTGCTGCGCGTCGGTCTCGGGGAAGTTGTTGAGCCACCGGGTGATCGCGTCGTCGCTGGCCAGCAGCTCTTCGCGCCAGCGCTCGGCTTCGTGCAGGGCCAGGGTTTCCTTGGCGCTGCCCAGCTTGGCGGCGGCCACGGCCTCGCGGATCGGGGCCTCGTCGGTCTGGCGCATCAGCTTGCCGATGAACTGCAGCTGGCGCCGCCGGCCTTCGTGCGAGCGAATGCGGCGGTACTCGGCCAGCGCATCGAGCAGCGCCTCGGGCAAGCCCAGCTTGGCCACCCGCGACGCGGGCAGCTCGGACAGCTCCTGCCCCAGGGACTGCAGGCTGTGCATCTGGCGCTTGAGCGCCGACTTGCTGGGCCGACCGGCGTCGTCTGCGTCGTCGTCGGGCTCGGGCAGGTTGTTGTCGTTGTCTTGGGGCGCTCGGCGCATGAGGGATCGGCGACGTGTTGGGGTTGATGAGGCTCGCTATGATTGTCCCGCAATTCAACGCGTCGCCCGCCCGGGGCGCCCTGGGCAGTCCAGGGGTCGAACCGGCGGGTTTTGCACTTCCAGCTTCGAGCCAACAAGATGACCCCAACCGCTGCCCGCACGGGCTTTGCCTACAGCCGCGAACAGTTCCAGCAGATCGTCGAGGACGTGCTCGGCATGGCGCGCGAGCTCGGCACCAGCGATGCGGGGGTCGAGGTGAGCGAAGGCAGCGGCATCAGCGTGTCGGTGCGCAAGGGCGAAGTCGAGCATGTCGAGCGCAACCGCGACAAGTCGGTCGGCGTGTCGGTCTACCTCGGCCAGCGCCGCGGCAATGCGAGCACCTCGGACTTTTCCGCTGCCGCGTTGGCGCAAACGGTGAGAGCCGCCTACGACATCGCCCGCTTCACCGCGGAAGACCCGGCCGCTGGCCTGCCCGACGCTGAAGACCTGGCCACCGCCGCCGAAGTGGCGCAGGATCTCGACCTGTTCCACCCCTGGGCGCTGAACGCCGAAACCGCTGCCGAGCTGGCGCGCCGGGCCGAAGAGGCTGCGTTGTCGGTCGACAAGCGCATCACCAACTCCGAAGGCGGCTCGGTCTCGGCCCAGCAGTCGCACTTCTGGTCGGGCAACAGCCGCGGCTTTCGCGGCGGCTACGCCAGCTCGCGCCATTCGCTGTCGGTGTCGCCGATCGCCGGCAAGGGCAACGACATGCAGCGGGACTACTGGTACACCTCGATGCGCGACGCGCTCGAGCTGGCGGCGCCCGAGGCGGTGGGCCGTTACGCCGCCGAGCGCGCGCTGTCGCGCCTGAAGTCGCGCAAGGTCAAGACCTGCGAGGTGCCGGTGCTGTTCGAATCGACGGTCGCGGCGGGCCTGCTGGGCGCTTTCGTGCAGGGCACCAGCGGCGGCTCGCTCTACCGCAAGGCCAGCTTTCTGCAAGACAGTCTGGGCCAGACGATCTGGCCGGAGCACATCGACATCACCGAAGACCCGCACCAGCGCCGCGGCAAGGGCAGTGCGCCGTTCGACGATGAAGGCGTGCGCACCAAGCCGCGGCAGGTGGTGACGGCCGGGGTGGTGCAGGGCTACTTCCTGTCGAGCTACTCGGCACGCAAGCTGGGCCTGAAAACCACCGGACACGCCGGCGGTTCGCAGAACCTGCGCCTGACCAGCCGGCTCACCCAGCCGGGCGACCACCTGGAGCAGATGCTGCGCAAGCTGCACCGCGGGCTGTTCGTCACCGAGTTGATGGGGCAGGGCGTGAACTACGTGACCGGCGATTACTCGCGCGGCGCGGCCGGCTTCTGGGTCGAGGGCGGCAAGATCGCCTTTCCGGTGCACGAGATCACCATCGCCAGCAACCTGCGCGACATGCTCAAGGGCATCTCCGCGGTCGGCGCCGATGCGTACAACATGGGCGCAAAGACGATCGGCTCGGTGCTGATCGACAAGATGAAGCTGGCGGGGAGCTAACGCAGGTTCAACTGCGTCGGTCTGTGCGGGGGCCGCAAGCCGGTACCCCAGGGGCTCATTGAGAAATCGCCCCAGGGGCACCGGCTTGCGGCCTGGCGACGTGGAGCATGGCCAAGGCGTTCGTTCCACAGCGGGTGGCTGTTCGTCCGCGAAATCGCGCGACGACGGCTTGTTATCGGGGCGCGCGAAGCGCCGCCCACCCCAAGTGGCGTGCGCGGATCCGGCTTCGCCGGTCCGCCGCGCGAGCCCCCTCGGGGGGCAGCCCCGGGAGGGGCGTGGGGGTCCTAAGTACCTTCCCGAATTTCAGCCGCTTGCAAGCTTCGGCCCGCGATCATCGTCCGCGGATCGTGGTGGCGGTGGGGCCGCGTCCAGGTTGCGCGCGGGTAATCCCCGCACGTGGCCTGGGGGCCCCCTCCTAGAATTTGCCGCGTCTGATTGTTTGTTCCCATCGCAACAGGAGACTCTTGACCATGGAACGTCGTTCCTTTGTTCGTGGCGCCGGCTTGGCCGGCGTGTTGGCCGCGGGTACCGCGCCGGCCATCGTGCATGCGCAGGCCAACATCCGCTGGCGTCTGGCCTCCAGCTTCCCGAAGTCGTTGGACACCATCTTCGGCGCGGCCGACGTGTTTGCGAAGAAGGTCAAGGAGCTGTCGGGCGGCAAGTTCGAGATCACCGTGCATGCCGGTGGTGAACTGATGCCTCCGTTCGGCGTGGTCGACGGTGTGCAGAACGGCACGGTCGAGATGGCCCACACCGCACCGTACTACTTCTTCGGCAAGGACGAGACCTTTGCGCTGGGCTGCGCCATCCCGTTCGGCATGAACAGCCGCCAGATGACCGCGTGGATGCTGCAGGGCAACGGCCTGAAGCTGATGCGCGAGTTCTACCGCAACTACAACATCGTCAACTTCCTCGGCGGCAATACCGGCTCGCAGATGGGCGGCTGGTTCCGTAAGGAAGTGAAGACGCTGGCCGATGCCAAGGGCTTGAAGTTCCGCATGGGCGGCTTCGGCGGCAAGGTCTGGGAGCGCATCGGCGGCGTGCCGCAGAACATCCCGGGCGGCGAAATCTACTCGGCACTGGAAAAGGGCACGATCGACGCGGCCGAATGGGTCGGCCCGTACGACGACCAGAAGCTGGGCTTCAACAAGGTGGCCGGCTTCTACAACTACCCCGGCTGGTGGGAAGGTGGCCCGCAGCTCGACTTCTACGTCAACACCAAGGCCTACGACGGCCTGTCGGCGGAGTACAAGGCCATCATCGAATGCGCATCGGCCGTCGCTCACAGCGACATGCAGGCCGATTACGACGCGAAGAACCCGCCGGCGCTGAAGCAGTTGGTCGGGTCGGGCACCAAGCTCGTGCGCTTCCCGAAGGACCTGATGGACGCCGCCTTCAAGGAGTCGATGGCGCTGTACAGCGAGTTGTCGGGCAAGAACCCGAACTGGAAGAAGATCTACGAAGACTTCGCCAACTTCCGCCGTGACCAGAACCTCTGGTTCCGATTCGCCGAAGCCGGCTTCGACGACTTCATGCAGCAGCAGAAGCTCTGAACGGCAGACCCTGTCGTCATCGACAAGGAGCGCGGCGCGAGCCGCGCTCCTTTTCTTTTGGCTGGGCCTAGGCGAACTCGACGAGGTAGACGGCCGCACCGGCCAGGTAGCCCAGCAGCGCCAGGCCGCTGATGTGCCTGACGTACCAGCCGAAGCTGATTCGCTCCAGGCCCATGGCGGCCACGCCGGCTGCCGAGCCAATGATCAGGATCGACCCGCCGGTTCCCGCGCAGTAGGCCAGGAACTCCCAGATGAAATGATCTGGCGGATAGTCGGCCAGGCTGTACATCCCCATCGATGCGGCCACCAGGGGCACGTTGTCGACCACCGCACTGGCCAGGCCGATGCTCATGACGATCAGGTCCAACCGGCCGATGGTCTGGTTCAGCCACGTGGCAAGCGATGTCAGCAGGTGCGTGTGCTCCAGTGTCGCCACCGCCAGCAAGATGCCGATGAAGAACACGATCGAGGCCATGTCGATCCGGCTCAGCGCATGCACCAGCGTCAGGCGGTCCTTGTCGTCACCTTCCTTGTGGCGATGCACCAGGTCGCCCACCAGCCAGAGCAGGCCGAGGCCGAACAGGATCCCCATGAACGGGGGCAGGTGGGTGACGGTCTTGAATGCCGGCACGGCCACCAGAATCGCGAGGCCGAGGAAGAACATCAGGTTGCGCTCGAACGCCGTCGTCTGCCGGTCGGTGTCGGTGGCGTCGCGAGGCGGGCTGACGACGGGGCGGCCGCGCAGCAGGAATGCAGTCACCCCGAGCGGCACGACGAGGCACACCAGCGAAGGCAGGATGAGTGCCTTCATGATCGCCAGGCTGGTCACTTGCCCGCCGATCCACAGCATCGTCGTGGTGACGTCGCCGATCGGGGACCACGCCCCTCCTGCATTCGCAGCGATGACGATGATGCCGGCGAAGAAGAGCCGGTCTTCCTGTCGGTGCAGCAACTTGCGCATCAGCGAGACCATCACGATCGTGGTGGTCAGGTTGTCCAGGATCGAGCTGAGGAAGAAGGTGACCACGCCGACCAGCCACATCAGGCTGGCGAGCTTGGTGGTGCGGATGCGCGCGGTGATGACCTCGAAGCCGTTGTGGGCGTCGATGACCTCGACGATGGTCATCGCGCCCATCAGGAAGAAGACGATCTGGGCGGTTCCCGTGAGGGTCTCGCCCAGTTCCTCGCCCACGCGGTGCGCGTCGCCCGTGGACACCGCGTAGATCGTCCACAGCAGGCCGGCGCCGATCAGCGCCGAGGCCGACTTGTTGATGCCCAGCGGGTGCTCGAGCGCGATGGCGAGGTAAGCGACGACGAAGACGACGATGATCGCGGTCAGCATCGCGGTCACTTCTTCGGCTCGCCGAAACCTTGCATCGGGTCGAAGGCGTCGCTGGCCGCGGGGTCGGCCGCTGTCGGCTCAGCCTCGGGTTGGCTCTGCTGCATCATCTGCTCGAAAGCCTTGTCCGCATCGACCTTCGTCGTCTCGCCGATGCCGCCCACCACCATCGCGGGCACCATGATGACAGCAGCCACCATGATTACCTGAAGCACGATGAAGGCGATCGAGCCTTTGTAGATCTGCGGCGTGGTCACGGCGGGAATCGTCTCGCCGGTGACGCGGTCTTTGTAGTCGGCCTTCGGTGCGACGCTGCGCAGGTAGAACAGCGCGAAGCCGAATGGAGGCGTGAGGAACGAGGTCTGCAGGTTCATCGCGATGATGACGCCGAACCACACCATCACCGCATCGGGTGGCACGCCGGGCAGCATTGCAGGCAGCAGCTTCTCGGCCACCGGCACCAGCAGCGGGAGCACGATGAACGCGATCTCGAAGAAGTCGATGAAGCAGCCGAGGATGAACACCAGCAAGTTGACGACGATCAGGAAGCCCAGTGCGCCGCCCGGAAGCTGGGCGAACAGGTGCTCGACCCAGATGTGGCCGTCAGCGGCGTTGAAGGTGAAGCTGAACACCGTCGAGCCGATCAGGATGAAAAGCACGAACGTGGCCAGCTTGGCGGTGTTCTCCAGCGCCTGGTTCAGCAGCTTGAGGTTGATCTGCCGCCGGCTGGCGGCCATCAGCAGCGCACCCAGCGCGCCCATGGCGCCGCCTTCCGTCGGCGTGGCGATGCCGAGAAAGATCGTGCCCAGCACGAGGAAGATCAGCACCAGCGGCGGGATCAGGACGAAGGTCACCCGCTCAGCCAGCCGCGACAAAAGGCCCAGCTTCAGCGCGCGGTTGACCAGCGCGAGCGCCAGGGCCAGCAGCGACGACACCGTCATCGACATGATCAGCACCTCGTCGCCCGGTGCGGGGGTCTGGCGATCGAGCCAGGCGTTGATCACCTGGCCGTGGATCTGCGACCAGGCCCATCCGGCAGCAGCGCACAACGTCAGCAGCACCAGCAAGGACCGGTGGCCGCTGGCCCCGTTGGACTCGCGGTAGATACGCGCTTCCGCCGGCAGGGCCGGCACCCACTGTGGCTTGACGATGGCCACGACCACCACGAAGCCGATGTACAGCGCCACCAGCAACAGGCCGGGGATCAACGCGCCGGCGTACATGTCGCCGACCGAGCGGCCCATCTGGTCAGCCAGCACGATCAGCACCAGCGACGGTGGAATCGCCTGTGCCAGCGTGCCTGACGCGGTGATGGTGCCCGTGGCAATGGTCCGGTTGTAGCCGTAGCGCAGCATGATGGGCAGCGAGATCAGGCCCATCGAGATGACCGCCGCGGCCACGACACCGGTGGTTGCCGCAAGCAGCGCACCGACCAGGATCACCGCGATCGCCAGGCCGCCCCGCACGGGGCCGAACACCTGGCCCACGGTTTCGAGAAGATCCTCGGCCATTCCCGAACGCTCCAGGATGATGCCCATGAAGGTGAAGAAGGGAATCGCGAGCAGGGTGTCGTTCTGCATGATGCCGAACACCCGCAGGGGCAGCGCCTGGAAGAGGGTGGAGCCGAACAGGCCGGCCTCCATGCCAATGAAGCCGAACAGCAGGCCGGTGGCGGCCAGCCCGAAGGCGACCGGAATGCCGGTCAGAAGGAAGACCAGGAGACCGCTGAACATCAGCGGAACGAAGTTTTCGGCGATGAACTGGCCCATCAGCGGCTCTCCCTCAGCTTGGCCGCGCTTGCGGCGAGTTCTTCTGCGAGTTCTTCTTCTGCCGACTTGGCATGTACGTCGGTAAAGGGCTGGTCACGGTGGCCGGTGAGAAAGGCCACGCGTTTGATCAGTTCGGAGAGCGACTGCACCAGCAAGATCAGGAAACCCAGCGGGATCAGCGCCAGCACCGGCCAGCGGATCAGGCCGCCGGCGTTCTGGCTCATCTCGCCCGAGACCCAGGCGTTGTGGAACAACGGCCAGCCCAGGCTCATCATGATGATGGCCAGCGGGATGGTGAACACGACGATGCCGATGGAATCGATGGCTGCGTTGGTGCGGGCAGACAGCCGCGCCGAGATGAAATCGATGCGCACGTGTCCGTTGTGCAGGAAGACGTAACCCACACCCAGCATGAACACGCCGGCGAACAGATACCACTGGATCTCGAGGAACGAGTTCGAGCTGTAGTTGAACAGCTTGCGGACGATGGCATTGCCGGCGCTGATGAGCACCGCTGCCAGCACCAGCCAACGGATGAATTTGCCGACAGCCTCGTTGAGCGAGTCTATCCAGGCCGAAAGGCGCAATAAGGGGGCCAAAGGTGTCTCCTGCAGGATCGCGAACGGTATGCCGATTCTGCGAGAGGGCCGGGTGGGCCCAGGCGCGGTGTAACCCGCACTTGGCGCAGAAGGGCTGGCGCGACTGTAGGAGTCTGGCCCTGAAAGAACGCTGAAACGCGTCCTCGGGTCAACCCTGGCTGGATGCCGAGACGAACAGCTTCGTCGAACGCGCGCCCGAGCGGCAGAAGGCCAGCATTGGCTTGGGCAAGTCGGCCAGCAGCTTGGCAAAGGCGGCGATCTCTTCGGGCGACTGGTAGCCGCCGTTGACTGGCAGGAAGCGGTACTCGAGGCCGGCGGCGCGAGCGGCATCCTCGATCGCGGCACTGGTCGGCTGGTCGGGGCCATGCTCGAAGTCGGGCCGGTTGTTCACGACGCTGCGAAAACCCAGGCGGGCCAGTTCGGCCATCGCGGCCGGATCCAGTTGCGGGGCGACGCAGACGTCATCGGCCACTTGGCGAATGGGCAAAGGGGTTTGCATGTCGGGCTCCAGGCTTACTTCGACAGGGCTAGCTTGACGGCGGCCGAGACCAGGCCCATGTCGGCCTTGCCCGCCAGCTTCGCTTTGGCCGCGCCCATCACCTTGCCCATGTCGCCCGGTCCGGCGGCGCCCAGCTCGGCCACCAGCGCGGCGATCTCGGCATTGATCTCGTCGCCGGACAGGCGCTGGGGCAGGTAGGCGGTCAGCACGGCGACTTCGGCGCTTTCCTTGTCGGCCAGGTCGGTGCGGCCAGCCTGTTGGAAGGCGGCGATCGAATCCTTGCGCTGCTTGATCAGCTTGTCGACGATGCCGACGACGGCCGCGTCATCGAGTTCGATGCGCTCATCGACTTCTCGCTGCTTGCAGGCGGCCAGCAGCATGCGGATGGTCGACAGGCGGTCGGCTTCCTTGGCGCGCATGGCGGCCTTCATGTCTTCGGTGATGCGTTCTTTCAGGGTCATCAAAGTCTCCCAGCTTCAAACTCGAACAACGTCAGTGTCGTACCCGGTCAAAATGCGAAAAGCCCGCAACGGCGTCCCGCGCGGGCTTTGTCCAACGAGCAGCGCTTGCGCGCGGCGAGCGTACCGGAATCAGTACAGCTTCTTCGGCAGCTGCATGCTGCGAACGCGCTTGTAATGGCGCTTCACAGCGGCGGCCTTCTTGCGCTTGCGCTCGGAGGTGGGCTTCTCGTAGAACTCGCGAGCGCGCAGTTCCGTCAGCAGGCCCAGCTTCTCGATGGTGCGCTTGAAACGGCGCAGCGCCACGTCGAACGGCTCGTTTTCCTTGACTCGGATGGTTGTCATTGACTGAAGAATCCTTCGGGGGATGGATGCGCTCGGTGCCTTGCGTCGCTGCGGGGTTTGAGACTGGTTTTCACCTGCTCAAGCGGGCCGCATCGAACTCGAGTTTCGCAAGATCGACACGCGGTTTGCCAGCAAAGACGGCGATTCTACTCTGAAAACACTCACGTTGCCAAATCGACGCTGGCCGCGTGTTGTTGCGCCGCCAGCCCTTCAGCACAGGCGTAGCCGCTGGACCAGGCCCACTGGAAGTTGTAGCCGCCGAGCCAGCCGGTCACGTCGACGACCTCGCCAATGAAATAAAGCCCTGGCTGCAGCTTGCTTTGCATCGTCTGCGAACTGAGGTCGCGGGTGTCGACGCCACCGGCCATCACCTCGGCCTTGCGCCAGCCTTCGTCGCCGGTGGGCTGCAACTCCCACTGCTGCAGGCTGGTGGCCAACTGGCGCAACGCGGCGTCGGGCAACTGCGGCATCGGCAGGTCGGCGGCGGGGCCGTGTTTGGCCAGCCAGGTGTCGGCCAGGCGCTGCGGCAGCCAGGTGGCCAATTCGTTGCCCAGTTGCCGGCGCGAGCGCGCCTTGGCCTGGGCCAGCTCGACGGCCAGGTCCTTGCCCGGGGCCAGGTCGACCCGCAGGGCTTGGCCCAGGCGCCAGAAACTGGAGATCTGCAGCACCGCGGGCCCGGACAGGCCGCGGTGGGTGAACAGCAGGTCTTCGAGGAATTCGGTGCGCACCGGCCCACGGCGCCCCGGGCTGGCGGCGGAGATGGCCACCGGCAACGCGATGCCGGCCATCGGCACGAACGGCGCCCACTCGGCGGCGTCGAAGGTCAGCGGCACCAGCGCCGGACGTGGTTCGACGATGCGGTGGCCGAAGCGTTCGGCCCAGCGCAGCCCGAAATCGGTGGCTCCGATCTTCGGCACCGGCAAGCCGCCCGTGGCAATCACCACGGCGGCGGTCTGCACCTCGCCACGGTCGGTGCCGAGCACCCAGGCGTCGCTCTCGCGCCGCAGGTTGCTGACCTTGCAGGGCTGCCAGCGCGTGACCTGGCCGTTGTCGCATTCGCGCAGCAGCATCGCGATGATCTGCTCGGCCGAGTCGTCACAAAACAGCTGGCCCTTGTGCTTTTCGTGGAAGGCGATGCCGTACTGGCGCACCAGTGAAATGAAGTCCGCCGCGGTGTAGCGCGCGAGTGCCGAGCGGCAGAAATGCGGGTTCTCGGACAGGAACTGCGCCGGCGATGCCTCGCGGTTGGTGAAGTTGCAGCGGCCGCCGCCCGAGATGCGGATCTTTTCGCCCAGCTTCGGCGCATGGTCGACCAGCAGCACCTTCAGGCCACGCTGGCCGGCCTGGGCGGCACAGAACAGCCCGGCAGCGCCGGCGCCGATGACGATGGCGTCGAAACGATTCATGTCCCACTCAACCGGAAAACGCCTTGAACAGCATGTAGATCGCGAGGCCGTACAGCAGCACCGCAAAGGCGCGCTTGAGCTGCGCCACGTTCATCGCATGCGCCGCGCGCGCACCCAGCGGCGCCATCGTCACGCTGGCCACTGCAATGACCACCAGCGCCGGCAGATAGAGGTAGCCGACAGCGCCGGGCAGCGCACTTGGCATATTCCAGCCACCGATGACATAGCCCAGCGTGCTGGCGATCGCGACCGGCACGCCAAGCGCCGCACTGGTGGCGACCGCGTTGTGGATGGGCACGTTGCACCAGGTCATGAAGGGAACGCTGACGAAGCCGCCGCCGGCGCCGACCAGACCCGACAGGAAACCGATGCCGGTGCCTGCCGCCGACTGGCCGGCCCAGCCCGGCATCTGGCGATGCGGGGCCGGCTTCTTGCCGCGCAGCATCTGCGTAGCTGAGAAGCTGACGAACAAGCCGAACACCAGTGCGAGGGCCTGGCCCTTGAGCAACGAGAAGGCGCCGGCGCCCGCCAGCAGCCCTCCGACCAGGATGCCCGGTGCGATGCCGCGCACGAGGGCCCAGCGCACGGCGCCGTGGGCATGGTGAGCTCGGACGCTGGACAACGAAGTGAACAGGATCGTCGCCATCGAGGTGGCGATCGCCATCTTGACGGCCATGCTCGCCTCGACCTCGCGGTGGCTCAGGATCAACGTCATGAACGGCACCAACAGCATGCCGCCGCCGATGCCGAACAACCCCGCCAGGAAACCGGCGCACACGCCCAGCACCAACAGCTCGGCGATCAAGGCCGGCGGCAACAGCTCCAGCCAGTTCATCGGGCGCTCGTCATCGGCCGGCTATTCGCCCAGCAGCGCCAGCACCGCGCGCCATTCAGCCGGCGAAACGGGCGTGATCGACAACCGGTTGCCCGGCTGCAGCAGGCGCATTTCGGCCAGTTGCGGTGCGGCGCGCATTTCCTTCAGCGGCAGCAAGCGGGTCTTCTTGACGAGCTTGACGTCCACGTGTTGCCAGCGCGGTTCTTCGCGCTTGGATTTGGGGTCGTGGTACGGGCTGTCGGGGTCGAACTGGGTCGCGTCCGGGTAGGCGGTGCTGGCCACCTCGGCCAGGCCGGCGACGCCGGGCTCGGGGCACGACGAGTGATAGAAGAGCACGCCGTCACCGACGCGCATCACATCGCGCATGAAGTTGCGCGCCTGGTAGTTGCGCACACCGGTCCACGGCAGGGTCTGGTTCGGGGCGGCGGCGAGGTGGTCGATCGAGGCCTCGTCGGGCTCGCTCTTCATCAGCCAGTATTGGGGCATGACCTGAGGGGCACCACAAATGTGCCCTAGTGTCCTGTCCCGCGAATAACTGTCATTGCGACGGGCCGCAATGGGGACGATCGCGAGGCGCCGAGCCGGGCAGATACCGGGCGGTATCTACCCGGCTTGGCAACGCTGCGAGCGCCCCATTTCGGCCCGCCCTTTGGGTTCGACCAGATGGCGCGCTCGCGCGCCCGGCCATCAAGGCAGATACGCTCGGTATCTGCCCAGCCGTCCGGACGCACGATCATCACCATCTGGTCGAATCTCAATGGCAGGTATTTGCGGGACAGGACACCAGATGTGCGCCTGCAGCGTGGCGAATAAGGTGTCCACCGCAAACCGTGGGCCGCATTCCTGAACCCAGGGATTCAGGTGGGCGAGGTCAGCGCGGCGTCGGGTTCATCTGACGCGAGACGATCACACCAGCCGGGCAATGTTCCAAGCCCCGGCTCGCGAGAGCATCGGTTCAAGGAAATATAAAACCCACGCAGATGCGGTGGACGGTTTGATTCTAGGCGCTGTGCGGCTCGCCGCCCAGCTTTGTCTCACAGAAGTTGACCGTCATCGCCGAGCGTTGCATCGAGCCGCTCGATCAAGCCGTTGACCAGGGCATCGGCTTCGCTGTCGGACAGCGGGGTGTCGTCGTTGGCTGCGCGTGCGGGTGGGGCCGGTGGGCGCTCGGCCAGGCGGTAGGCCAGGTTCAACGCGGCCAGCACTGCCATGCGTTCGCGGGCTTTGACCTTGCCGGCGTCGCGGATGGCGCTCATCTCGCTGTCGACGGTTGCCACCGCCGCGTGCAGCAGCGATTCGCCGCCTTCCGGGCACGCCAGCAGGTAGCTCTGGCCGAGGATCGTCACTTCGAGCTGCTTCATTCACCAGACCCCGGTGTGGCCTTTTCGATCGGCAGGCGATCGAGCAGCGCGTCGATGCGCGAGCGGGCCGCGGCCAGGCGCGATTTCAGGCTGTCGCGTTCGGCCGTCACACTCTGCAATTGCTCGTTGAGCAGGGCATTGGTACGGGCGAGTTCCTCGTGGCGCAGCACGAGGCGATCGATGCGCTCGGCAAGATCCGGCAGGCGTGACATGGGCCTTCGGGGTGGGTCTGGGGAAACTCAATTGTAGGCATGGGTTACCGGCGTCTCGCCCGGGCTTGTCCCTGGGCCGTGGCGTGGCAGTGTGCAGCTTGGCATGGACAATGCGCTGCCTGCCCTCGCGCTGCCTGCCCACCAAGCCTTGAGCCACGCCTTCCACCCATCGATGCCGTTGCGCTGGAGCCTGGCCCTGGGCGTGGCGGGGCTCGTGGTCGCGATCGCGCTGGCTGCGGGCAGCGGCGGCTGGGACGTGAGCCTGATCTTCGCGCTGCGCCTGCCCCGTGTGGTTGCGGCGGCGGGCGTCGGCGCCTTGCTCGCGCTGGCGGGCTTGATGATGCAGGTGTTGCTGCGCAATCCGCTGGCCGACCCGTACGTGCTCGGCACCTCCGGCGGTGCGTCGGTCGGGGCGCTGTTGGCGTTGTTGCTGGGCACGAGCCTGTGGCTCGGCGCCGGCCTGGGGGCCTTGGGCGCTGGTGCCTTGCTGCTGCTGTTGGCGCGTTCGGCCTTGGCGTCGGTCGATGATGCGTCGCCGCGGCTGATCCTCGTCGGCGCGATGCTGGCGGCCTTGTTCGGCGCGCTGGCCACCTTGTTGCTGATGCTGACGCCGGACGAACGACTGCGCGGGGCCATCTTCTGGCTGGTGGGCGACCTGTCAGCGGCACAGGACCGTGGCGTGGGCCTGGCCGGCGCGGCACTCTTGCTGTCGGGCCTGCTGTGGCGCGGCCGATCGGTCGACCGCCTGATGCTCGGTGCCGAGGCCGCAGGCCTGCTGGGCGAACCGGTGCGCCGTCTGCGGCTGGAGCTGCTGATCGCCGCGTCGCTGGCCGTCGGGCTGGCGGTTGCCACCGCCGGCGCGGTCGGATTCGTCGGGCTGGTCGTGCCGCAGGCCTGGCGGCTGGCGGGTGTGCAGCGCACGCGCGAGTTGGCCGGCTTGTCGGCCCTGGGCGGGGCCACGCTCCTGGTGGGCGCCGATCTGGTGGCCCGCATCGTTGCGGCCCCGATGGAGCTGCCGGTCGGCGCGGTGATGGCCTTGCTTGGTGCCCCGTGCTTCATCGCCTTGCTGATCCGGGGCACCCGATGAGCGCGCTGATCGAAACCCGCAAGCTGGATCTGTGGGCGGGCGAGCGGCAGCTGGTGCGCGAGCTCAGCTGGCGCGTGCACGCCGGCGAACGCTGGTGCCTGATCGGTCGCAACGCGGTAGGCAAGAGCAGCCTGCTGCGTGCATTGGCGGGCCTGCCGGTGGCCGGCCGTGCCGGTGAGGTGATCTGGCTTCAGCGGGACCAGGGTGACTGGCCTGCGGCCGAGGCGGCGTGTTTCCGCGCCTGGATGCCGCAGCAACCGGCCGACCGCTTTGCACTACCGGTGCATCGCCTGCTCGACCTGTCGGTGGTCCAGCCCGACGGGGCGGGCCAGCAGGGCATCGATCTGGCGCAACTCGACATCGCCGAGTTGGGTGACCGAGTGCTGACACGGCTGTCGGGCGGCGAGCGTCAGCGTGTGGCCATTGCGCAAGCGGCGGTGCAGGGCGCGCCGCTGCTGCTGCTGGATGAGCCGATCGCCTTCCAGGACCCGGCGCACCAGGGCCTGGTGGCGCGCTGGGCGGCCGATTGGGTGACTCGCCGACCCGGCCGCGCGCTCGTGATGAGCAGTCATGACATGCACTGGGTGGCACGTGCGGCGACCCATGTGCTGGCCTTGTTGGGTGAGGGGCGTTGGCGCGCCGGGCCGGTGGCCGAGGTCCTGCAGTCCGAGCCGCTGCGCGAGATCTTCAACTGCGAGTGGGTGTCGGCGGCAGGAAGCTGGTTGCCCGCCTGATCTACCAGGGAAGCGTCGAGAAGCGTTGCACCAGATAGTCCAGCAGCGCGCGCACCGCTGGCGACAAATGCCGGCGTGACGGATACAGCGCGTAGATCTTCATCGGCGGCAACTGCCACTGCGGCAGCAGTTCGCGCAATGCACCGCTGGCGATGTGCGTCCGGGCCAGGTAGGTCGGCTGCAGCGCAATGCCACCGCCGGCGAGGGCTGCATGCAGCAAGGCGGTCGCATCGTTGGCCGTCATCCGCGTGCCGACGCTGACCTGTTCGTTTTGGCCATCGCGCGTGAAGTGCCAGATGCTGCGTCCGAAGTTGGCGTGGCCCAGGCACGCGTGCCGGGCCAGATCGGACGGTTGTTGGGGCGTGCCGTGGGCTGCCAGGTAAGCCGGCGAAGCCACCAGCACCGAATCGCAGGGGGCCAAGGGGCGCGCTACCAGCATCGGATCGGGATCGTTGCTGATGCGGATCGCCAGGTCGATGCGTGCTTCGACCAGGTTCAGCGCCCGGTCGCCCAGGTCCAGGTCGATCTTCAGTTGCGGGTGCAGCGCGAGGAAGTCAATCAGCGCCGCGGCCAGGTGGGCATGGCCGAACGACAGACTGCAGGTGATCCGCAATTGCCCGCGCAACACGCCGTCGGGCGGGGCGATTTCGTCTTCGGCTTCGGCCACCAGCGCCAGCAGTTGCTGGCATCGGCGCAGGGCCTGTTCGCCGGCGTCGGTGAGCGTCACCCGGCGCGTGGTTCGCTGCAGCAATCGAGTGCCGAGCCACTGCTCGATGTGGGCGACGTGGCGCGTGACCATCGCCCGCGACATGTCCAGCCGCACCGCGGTGGCGCTGAAGCTGCCGCTGGTTGCCACCTCGGCGAAGACCTGCATGGCGGTGAAGCGGTCCATTGATTTGGCTTGTCTATGAAACAGATATGCGCTCTGTGAGCAGTTTATCTGCTCGATTTATGAAACTAAAGTGTGTCCACCTCACTTCCATTGCGAAACAAAAGGACGACACCGTGATCCGCCAAACCTTCATCGCCGCCACACTGGCCCTCGCGTTCAACGCCGATGCCGCGGGCACCAACCCGCCGCTGCAGATCCAGGTCTACAACGCGGGCGCCAACAGCTTCCATGCGAACGCCGTCGTCGTCAGCGGCGCGACGGAGGCCCTGGTGATCGACACCGGCTTCACCCGCGCCGACGCCTACCGGATCGCCGCCAATGTGCTGGACACCGGCAAGTCGCTGAAGACCATCCTGGTCAGCAACGCCGACCCGGACTACTACTTCGGTGCCGAGACGCTGAAGGCCGTCTTCCCGCAGGCGCAGATCGTGGCCACGCCGGCAGTGCGCGACAAGATCCAGGCCAAGATGAGCGCCAAGCTGGCGTTCTGGGGCCCGAAGATGGGTGTCAATGCGCCGACGAACCCGGTGTTGCCGCAGGCGTTGGCGGTCAACACGCTCACTGTCGATGGCCAGGCGGTCGAGGTGCGTGGCTCGACCGGCATGCTGGCGCATCGGCCGTATGTCTGGATCCCGTCGATTGGCGCCGTGCTGGGCAACATCGCCGTGTTCGGCAACCTGCACGTCTGGACCGCAGACACCCAGCGGCCCGAAGAGCGGCAGGCCTGGCTGGCCCAACTCGAAGAGTTGCTGGCGTTGAAGCCGGGGGTCGTGGTGCCTGGCCACATGGCCACCAACACGCCGCTGGACAGCAACAGCATCCGCTACACCCGCGACTATCTGCTGCGCTTCGACGCTGAGGCGGACAAGGCGGGCGACGCGAGTGCGCTGATCGCAGCGATGAAGAAGGCCTACCCCGACGCGGGGCTGGGTGTGGCGCTGGACATCGGCGCCAAGGTCCGCAAGGGTGAGATGGCCTGGTGATCGCCCGCCGCGTCAGCGGGTGTCTGTGGGGGGCTCGGTCGACGCGGCCGACGCGGCGGAAGCCGTCGGCCGCATCTGCCGCAGCGCCCGCGCCAGCTCGATCACCGCCATCGCGTAGTAGCTCGACCAGTTGTAGCGGGTGACGACATAGAAGTTGCGCGTGCCGGCGACGTAGCTCGGCTCGGCCTCGCCGTTTTGCAGCATCACCAGCGCCATCGGGCCGTCGTGGGCGCGGCCGGCGTCGTCGAGCCTGGCACCGCGCTCGGCAAACTGCTCGGCGCTGAAGGTGGGCACGATGTCCGGCGCCAGCATCAGCGCGCGGTCGCGCAGCTCTGGCGGCGGGGTCACGCCGAAGTGCGTCGGCAGGTCACGCTGCCAGCCGAACTGCGCGAAGTAGTGGGCGACGCTGCCCACCACGTCGGCGCCGTTCGCATCGAGGTCAATGCGGCCGTCGCCGTCGAAATCGATCGCGTACTTCTGCAGCGTGCTGGGCATGAACTGCGGCAGGCCCATCGCGCCGGCGTAGGAGCCTTTGATGCCGAGCGGGTCGCGCTGTTCGGCGGCACACCAGCTGAGGAAGGCTTCCAGCTCGTTGCGGTAGAAGCCGCTGCGGTCGGAGCGGCCTGCGGGGAAATCGAACGACAACGTGGCCAGTGCGTCGATCACCTTGAAGCTGCCCATGATGCGGCCATAGAAGGTCTCGACACCGACGATGGCCACCACCATGTCCGGCGGTACGCCCCAGCGGGCTTCGGCTTCGTCGAGCCAGCGCTCGTTCGCCTGCCACCAGCGCAGCCCTTCGCGGATGCGCTGCGGCTCGACGAAGCGGCTGCGGTAGGCCTCCCAGTTCTTGGCCGTGCCGGTGGGCGGCGGCATCACCAGTTGGGCGACGCGTGGTTGGAAGCGGGCCTGCGCCAATTGCTCGATCGCCCACTCCGCGTCGAAGCCTTGCCGTTCGGCCGCTTGCTGCACGAACGCAACCAGGTCTTCGCGCCGGCCATAGGTGACCACGTCGGGCGCGCTGTCGGCGCGTGCAACGGGGGCCGCCAGTGCCGTGCCCAAGGGGGCGATGAGGTGAACGGCCAGCAGGGCCGGGGCAATGCCGAGTGAAAAGCAGGCCGAACCCGCAACCTTGAAAGTCATGCCCCGATTATCGGCGGCGCATCGGGCGCGATGGGTTGGGCGGGCGCCGCGCGCGCTGCTGCAACGGCCTCGCGAAAGCCACGCCACCAACCGGGTGGGGTGCCGTGATGGCCAGGCCGGCCGTAGCGGTGCAGGTCGAGCGCGAGCAGGGCCTGTGCCGCGGCTTCGGCGCCGGCGCCGCGCTGCCGCCGCAGGCGTTGCGCCAGCGTGGCCAGCGTATCGCTGGGTTTGGCGTCGATACCCAGGCGTGCCAGTTCGTGCGCGATGCCTTGGCGCAGTTTCTGCCAGGGGCTCTGCCGGCGTGCGTCGAACCAGGCCCAGACCGCCCCGGCCAGGCCGGCCGCGACGAGCAGCACCACCAGCGCGCGAACCAGCGACAGCACGTCAGGCGATTGCATGCCCAGTTGGCTCATCAGGTCGAACTGCTGGCGTTTGCCATAGCTGAGGATCCACTGGTTCCAGCGGTTGTCCATCGCCTCGGCGAAGCGGCGCAGGCTCTGCCGCAGGTCGGGGCTGACGGCCTGGAATGCGCCGGCGATGAAACCAGGCGGTGCCTCCAGGGCCAGGCTGCGGCGGATGCGCTCGGGCGCGACCGAGCCGGTGGGGTCGGCGCGAACCCAGCCGCGGCCGGCCTGCCAGAACTCGGCCCAGGCGTGGGCATGGCTCTGGCGCACGGCGTAGTACCCGTCGACCGGCAGCACGTCACTGCCCTGGTAGCCGGTGACGATGCGCGCCGGCACGCCGAGTGCGCGCATGATCACGACGAACGATGCCGCGTAGTGCTCGCAAAAGCCTTCGCGGCGATCGAGCCAGAACTCGTCGACCGGGTCATTGAGGTAGTTGCCTGGCGCCAGCGTGTAGACATAGGGCTGGCGGCGGATGTGCCGCAGCACCGCGTTGGCCAGCGTGGTGGGGTCGGCATCGCGCAACTCGGTTTGGTTGCGCAGTTCGTTGGCCCAGGCACGGGTGCGTGGGTGGCGGTTGGGGGGCAGTGTCAGCAGCGAGCGGCGCTCGAAGGGACGCAGCGTGGGGGCTGCCGGGCCCTGGAGATCGGCTTCCGCCCTCAGAACAACCCGATCGGTCAGCGGTCGCAGCAAGCGCCATTGGCCGCTGTTGTCCGCTCGGGCCGGCATGTTGCCGAGCGGTGGGTTGGCCTGGGGCGCATCGCGGGTGCCTTCGAGCAGCGGCAGCCACAGCAGCCGCAATGGCTCCAGTGTCATTTCGTAGCGGTACTTCGGCAAGCCCGGCTCGGCGGCATGGAGGGCCGGCGGCGTGAAGGCGTCGACACGCCATTGCTGGCCGTCGTAGTCGCTCAGCACCGGGCCACGGAAGTACAGCGCCTCGGCTGGCGGCGGTTGGCCTTCGAAGCGCAGGCGAAAGGCGATGCTGTCGTCATTGGCCAGTTCGGCCACGTCACCCAGTTCCAGGCTGTCCGACAGGCCGGTGCGGGCGCCGGCGCCGGGCATCGCCCACAGCGGGCCGATGCGTGGGAACAACAGGAACAGCGCGATCATCACCGGCGTGCCGATCAACGCGGCGCGCCCCGCCAGTCCGGCGGCTTCGCGCAGCCGCGGGCGGCCTGCCGGCATGTGGGCCAGCGTCAGCGCCGTCAGCCAGCCCCAGACCGAGACACCCATCGTCAACGCGGTCGCCAACGACTGCGAGTACAGGAACTGCGTCAACACCAGGAAGAAGCCGAGGAAGAACACCACCAGCGCATCGCGGCGCGCGCGCAGCTCGAGCGTCTTCAAGGCCATCAGCACGACCAGCAGCGTGACGCCGGCGTCCTTGCCGATCAGCGTGCGCTCGGTCCAGAAGGTCAGCCCCGAGGCCAGGGCCAGTGTGCCCACCAGCCACCAGCGGCTGGGCAATGGGGCTTGGCGAAGCGCCAATGAACCCCGCCACAGCAGAACCACGATGCACAAGGCACCCACCCATGGCGACAGGCGCAGCACGTGTGGTGCGATGGTCCAGCCGATCACCAGCAGCATGAACAGCGTGTCACGCGTTTCGCGGCTGGTGCTGCCGAGCCAGCGGGAGGCAAACGGCTTCATCGTCGCGGCTCTCAGCGCCAGGCGGCCAGCGCGCTCAGGGCCGCGTGGCGATGCGGTGCGCCGCTGGAAGGCGGCAGTTCGAGCCCCGGCAGGCGCAGGCCATAGGCCAGGCCCTGGCGCTCGGCCAGCAACACCCAGGCGGCCAACCGCGACAGGCGGGCTTCGGTGTCGGGTTGGCGCGTGGCGGCCCAGTCGAGCCACAGCTCGTGGCGCGCCGATTCATGGCCTTCACGGCTGATCAGCTCGCCGCTGCGCGCGACCTTTTTCCAGGCCACTTGGCGCAGCGTGTCGCCGCGCCGCCACGGGCGCAGGCCGTCGAACTCACCGCCTTGTGCGCCGCGTGCCGGCATTGGCCCACCGGCCACTGCCGCGGTCGCGGGCAGCGCAGCCGCGGGGTGCTCTGCCCGCGGATAGACACACAGCTGGCCCGCCGGGCGCCACAACGACCATGCGCGGAACAGCCCGAAGGGGAAGCGCGTCTCGATCTTCAGCAAGGGCAGGGATTGAAGGCCGCGTTTTTCTGCCAGTACCCCGATGGCGACCGGCGACTGGCCCGCCGCACCGATCTGCGCAAACGCCAACTGGGCAGGGCCGCCGGGCATTTGCACACCGAAGCCCAGGCCGTGGCGCGCGGCACCCGGGTTGGTGACCACCACTTCGAGCGTGGCGCGGTCGCCGGCGAAGACCGGGGCCGGCGGACGCGCATGCAGCGTCAGTCCTCGCAGGCTGTTATGGGTCATGTGCATCGACGCCAGCGCGCTGCCCGCCAGCAAGAAGGTCAGCGCGTAGCCGAGGTTGAGCTGGTAGTTGATCGACGCGATCAGCAGCACCATCAGCGTCATGCCGAAGAAAAGGCCGGCGCGGGTGGGCACGATGTAGATGTTGCGCTGGCTCAGGCGCCACTGCTCGGCCGGCCGGTGGCGGCCTTGCCACCAGGTGTCGAATCGACGACGCAGCCTGCCCAGCATGGTGCGGTTCAACCGGTTCACGCGGCGCTCAGGGCAATGGCACCGCCTCGACCATTGCACGCACCTGTTCGCGCCGGCCGCGGCCGGCACCGGCCACCGGCATCAGGCGGTGGGCAATGGCTTGCGGCAGCACCGCCTGCAGATCATCCGGCGTGACGTGGTCGCGGCCCGCCATCAGCGCCCGGGCGCGCGCCACCCGAAGCACCGCGATGCCGGCACGTGGGGACATGCCTTCGACGAACCATTGGCCCGAGCGGGTGGCGGCGATCAGGGCCTGCAGGTAGTCCAGCAAGGCGTCGGACGCATGGACCTCGGGCACCGCGGCCATCAATGCCTGCAGTTCCTCCAGGCTCATCACGGGCTCGAGCCTGGCGATGGCATCGCGCCGGTCTTCGCCGGCCAACAGCGCGCGCTCGGCGCGCTGGTCGGGGTAGCCGAGCGTGATGCACATCAGGAAGCGGTCGAGCTGGCTCTCGGGCAGCGGGTAGGTGCCGAGCTGGTCGGTCGGGTTCTGGGTCGCGATGACGAAAAACGGCGAGGGCAGGGCGCGCGTCTGCCCGTCGATGCTGATCTGGTGCTCTTCCATCGCCTCGAGCAGCGCACTTTGCGTCTTGGGCCCGGCGCGGTTGATCTCGTCGGCCAGCAGCACCTGGGCAAAGACCGGGCCGGGGTGGAAGACGAACTCCTCCTTCGCGCGCTCGTAGACGCTGACCCCGATCAGGTCGCTGGGCATCAGGTCGGCGGTGAACTGGGCGCGAGCAAACTGCAAGCCCAGCGACACCGCCAGCGCATGCGCCAGCGTGGTCTTGCCGACTCCCGGCACGTCTTCGACCAGCAAGTGGCCGCCGGCCAACAGGCAGGCGATGCTGTCGTCGATCTGCTCCGCCTTGCCGACGATGATCGTGCTAATCTGGTCCTTGAGTTGGCTCAAGCGCGATTGCAGGGTGGCACTCATCATGATGAGGGCACGATAGCTCAAGAACGCGCCGGCCTTGGGGTTCCCTTCACATGACCACTGCCTACTTCTCGCACCCCGACTGCCGCGCCCACGAGATGGGCCGCGGCCACCCCGAATGCCCGGAGCGGCTGGATGCGATCGAAGACCATCTGCTGGCCACCGGCCTGGATGTGGCGCTGACCCGGTTCGACGTGCCGCTGGTGCGGCGCGAGGACCTGGCCCTGGCACACGCCACCGGCTACGTGGCCGAGCTGTCCGAATTCATGCAACAGGCGTCGATGCGTGGCGAGTACCGCTCGGTCGACCCGGACACCGCCGTTGGCCCCGCGACCTGGCAGGCCGCCATGCGGGCAGCCGGCGCCGCCGTGGCGGCGACCGATGCAGTGATCGACGGCCGGGCCGAGAACGCGTTCTGCGCGGTGCGCCCACCGGGGCACCATGCGACCCGCTCGCGCGCAATGGGCTTCTGCTTCTTCAACAACGTTGCGATCGCGGCCCGCCATGCGCTGGACGTGCGCGGCCTGCAGCGGGTGGCGATCGTCGATTTCGACGTCCATCATGGCAATGGCACCGAAGACATCATCGCCAACGACGAGCGGGTGCTGATGGTGAGCTTCTTCCAGGACCAGCTCTACCCGTTCAGCGGCGGCGTGCCGTTGGGCACCAACATGATCAATCTGCCGGTGCCGGCCTACACCCGTGGCGGCGAGATCCGAGAGTTGATCGAGGCCAATTGGATGCCGCGGCTGGAGGCGTTCAAGCCGCAGATGCTGTTCATCTCGGCGGGCTTCGATGCCCACCGCGAAGACGATCTGGGCCAACTGGGGCTGGTCGAAGCCGACTACGAATGGATCACCCGCCGACTGGTCGACGTGGCCGAGCGTCACGCGCAGCGGCGCATCGTGTCCTGCCTGGAAGGTGGTTATGCGCTGGGCGCGCTGGCGCGCAGCGTTGCGGCGCACTTGCGCGTGCTCGCGAGCGTCTGACGCCTTCAATGGCGGCGCGCGGCCTGTGTCGGGCCGCTTCCAGGCCGCCGCGCACCCTCCTGGAGGGCGGAGTCGGTGCTGCGGCACCGGTTGCCCCATTCGACGGCTGACACAATTGGCCGCATGACGAACTCTTCCATCCTGCCCGCCGTCACGCTGGACGAGCTGGTTGCGGCGTTGTCGCATTCCAGTGCCCTGATCGAGGCCGCGGTCGTGTTGGCTTGCCTGGCATTGGCCTGGCTGGTCGTGCGCCTGGTACGCGGGCGCGAGGTGCCCCCGCAGTCGGTCTGGTTCGGGCGGCAAATCGTCGACGGCGTTCTGTTCCCTGCGCTGGCTCTTGCATTGGCCTACGGTGCGCGGCGGTTGCTGCCAGCCATGGGCGTGCCGTTGGCACTGTTCAAGGTCGTGATCCCCGTGCTGCTGTCGTTCGCCGTCATCCGGCTGTCGGCGCGCGTGTTGACGGCGGCTTTCCCGAATTCGCGCGTGATGCGCGTGGCCGAACGGCTGATTTCATGGCTGGCCTGGCTGGCAGTCGTCGGCTGGATCACCGGCCTGCTGCCGGTGCTGCTGGACGAGCTGGACGGCATCCAGTGGAAGCTGGGAGGGGGCAAGGTCTCCGTGCGCAACCTGATCGAAGGTGCCTTGTCGGCCGGCTTCGTTCTGGTGCTTGCGCTGTGGATCTCGGCGGCGATCGAGGCCCGGTTGCTGCGCGGTGCGTATGGCGAAGAGCTGTCGCTGCGCAAGGCGGCGGCCAATGCCGTGCGCGCCATGTTGACCTTCTTTGGCCTGCTGTTGGCGCTGACCGCGGTGGGCATCGACCTGACCGCCTTGTCGGTGCTGGGCGGCGCCGTTGGCGTGGGCATCGGCTTCGGCCTGCAGAAGCTGGCGGCCAACTATGTCAGCGGCTTCGTGATCCTGGCCGAGCGCTCGCTGCGCATTGGCGACATGGTGCGCGTCGACGGCTTTGAAGGTCGCGTCACCGACATCGCGACGCGCTACACGGTGATTCGCGCGCTGAACGGCCGTGAAGCCATCGTGCCGAACGAGATGCTGATCACCCAGCGGGTCGAGAACTCATCGCTCGCCGATCCGAAGGTGCTGCTGACCACGCAGGTTCAAGTGGCCTACGGCACCGACCTGGACGCACTGCGCCCGAAGATGATCGAGGCGATCCGGCAGGTGCAGCGGGTGATGCAGGATCCGGAGCCGGCGGTTCAACTCTCCGCCTTCGCGCCCGACGGACTGGAGCTGACCATCAGCTTCTGGATCATCGACCCCGAGAACGGCAGCGGTGGTGCGCGCTCCGACGTCAACATGGCCATCCTGCGTTGCCTGACGCAGGAAGGGGTGGAGATCCCCTTCCCGCAGCGGGTCATGCGGACCATCGTGACCGAGGCATCCAGCCGACCCACCAACGCACCGACCGCAGGTTGAACCGAGCCGGGACGCCGGCGTCGCAGGCGTCTCGGATCAGGCCGTCAAGACCGGAATCTTGCCGATCTTGTTCTGCCAGATCTTCGGGCCTTCGATGTGCGCACTGGCGCCACTGGCGTCCACCGCGACAGTGACTGGCATGTCGACCACGTCGAATTCGTAGATGGCCTCCATGCCAAGGTCCGCGAAGCCGACGACCTTGGCACCCTTGATGGCCTTGGAGACGAGGTAGGCGGCACCGCCCACCGCCATCAGGTAGGCACTCTGGCTGTCCTTGATGGCCTCGATGGCGACCGGGCCGCGCTCGGCCTTGCCGATCATCGCGATCAGGCCGGTCTTCTCCAGCATCATGCGGGTGAACTTGTCCATCCGCGTGGCGGTGGTCGGGCCAGCCGGGCCGACGACCTCGTCACGCACCGGGTCGACCGGGCCGACGTAGTAGATGACGCGGTTGGTGAAGTCGACCGGCAGCTTCTCGCCTTTGGCCAGCATGTCGGCAATGCGCTTGTGCGCGGCATCGCGGCCGGTCAGCATCTTGCCGTTCAAGAGGATCGTGTCGCCGTGCTTCCAGCTCGCGACTTCTTCCTTCGTCAACGTGTTCAGATCGACGCGCTTGCTCTTGTTGTAGTCGGGCGCCCAGTGCACGTCGGGCCACAGGTCCAGGCTCGGTGCCTCGAGATGTGCGGGGCCCGAGCCGTCGAGCACGAAGTGGGCGTGGCGGGTGGCGGCGCAGTTCGGGATCATCGCCACCGGCAACGAGGCCGCGTGGGTGGGGAAGGTCTTGATCTTGATGTCGAGCACGGTGGTCAGGCCGCCCAGGCCTTGGGCACCGATGCCCAGTGCATTGACCTTTTCGTACAACTCGATGCGCAGCTCTTCGAGCTTGTCGCTCGGGCCGCGCTGCAGCAGCTCGTACATGTCGATGTCGTCCATCAACGCTTCCTTGGCCATCAGCACGGCCTTTTCGGCGGTGCCGCCGATGCCAATGCCCAGCATGCCGGGCGGGCACCAGCCGGCACCCATCGTCGGCACTGTCTTCAGCACCCAGTCGACCAGGCTGTCGCTGGGGTTGAGCATCTGCATCTTGGACTTGTTCTCCGAGCCACCGCCCTTGGCCGCGACCGTCACGTCCACCGTGTTGCCCGGCACCACCTCCATGTGAATGACGGCAGGGGTGTTGTCCTTGGTGTTCTTGCGTTCGAAGATCGGATCGGCCAGCACCGAAGCGCGCAGCACGTTGTCCGGATTCAGGTAGCCTTGGCGCACGCCTTCGTTGACGGCATCGGCGATCGAGCCGGTGAAGCCTTCCCACTTCACGTCCATGCCGATCTTCAGGAAGACGTTGACGATGCCGGTGTCCTGGCATATCGGTCGCCGACCTTCGGCGCTCATGCGCGAGTTGGTCAGGATCTGGGCGATCGCGTCCTTCGCCGCCGCGCTTTGCTCGCGTTCGTAGGCACGTGCCAGATGGGCGATGTAGTCGGCCGGGTGGTAGTAGCTGATGTACTGCAGCGCGCTCGCGACGGATTCGACGAGGTCGGCCTGGCGGATGGTGGTCATGGGGGGCGTAGGGTCTGGAACTCGAACATTCAGTTTACCCAAGGTCCCTGTCGCCAGCCCTACAACGTGGGGGGTACCACCGGCCCCACGAGCGACTGCGCGCGAATAGCATGATCGGTCGTCCAACCCTCATTCAACGCAAGGAGAAGACTGTGACAGTTCTTCGGATGATTTCCCACGCCATGTTGTCGAGCGCATTGCTGATGGCGGGTTCGGCCTGGGCGGCGTCGCCTCAGAAAAGCATGATTCCGGGCTTCCTGGACCCGAAAACCGGAGCGTTCACCACCCAGGTTCCACCGTTGCAGCAGGGTATTGCACCCCAGGCGGCCACGTACAACGGCACGCTCATCCTGAAGGTCAACATCACGCTCAAGTCGGGCTTCCCGGCTGACTCTGAGATCCTGTGCACCCAGAACGCTACGGTCAGCGACGTGGCCGGCAGCTACCACGCCAACAAGACGGTCAGGGCCACGCGCAGCGGCAGCACGGCAACGTGCACAGTGTCGCTTTACTACTCGTGGGTGCTGAGTTCGGGTGATCAGACCATCACGCAGACCTATTTCGTGCAGATCATCAACGCCGGCAGCGGCAGCCTGGTGCAGGCCGAGGCGGCTGCCCTCAGCGGATTCGTCGACATGCCGGTCAACAACGGATCGGTCACCAAGACGGTCAACGTGACGCTGTAGCCGGCGGCGAGGTCCCGCCCGTGTCATTACGCGCCGGGGCCGCCGTCGCTGGCTGAGCGAAACCGTCGAATGCATCGGCCGGGCCATTGAGCTCGGACCCTCGCGCGTCGAGGCTCGGGCTTCGGGACCACGAACGCTCCACCAGGAGGGATGAGGCATTGAAGCGGAGTCGCCCGGCCCGCGCCTGTGATGGCCGGGTGGGTGCCGGCGCGCTTGCCAACTGAATCCACGCGTTGGCGCTGCCCGTGGTGGCATAGCGTTCGGTGGCGGGGGCGGCGCACCCAGGAATATTCAAGGAGGACGGATGGTCACGCAGGCGTTGAAACGTTTCCTCGGTCACGAATCGGCCGGTGGCGTGGTGTTGGGTCTGGCAGCGCTGGCAGCGCTGGTGGCCAGCAACTCGTCGTGGGCGCCGACCTACGAGGCGTTTCGGCAGTGGCCGGGCGAGTTGCGCATCGGCGCCGGTCCGAGCGCGCTGGTGTTGGCCAAGCCGCTGCTGGTCTGGGTCAACGATCTGTGGATGGCGGTGTTCTTCTTCCTTGTCGGGCTCGAGATCAAGCGCGAGTTCGTCGAGGGCGAGCTGTCCACCGGCGCCCAGGCGGCGCTGCCGGCGGTGGCCGCGTTGGGCGGCATGGCGGCGCCGGCGCTGGTCTTCGCGGCCTTCAACCTTGGTGATCCGGTCACTCTGCGCGGCTGGGCGATCCCGGCGGCGACCGACATTGCCTTTGCACTCGGGGTGTTGCTGCTGTTGGGCGACCGGGTACCGGTGTCGCTGAAGGTCTTCCTGACTGCGGTGGCGATCATCGATGATCTGGGTGCCATTGCCGTGATCGCGCTGTTTTACACCGCGCAGTTGTCGGGCACGATGCTGGCCGGCGCCGGCTTGTGCGCACTGGGGCTGTTCGCGCTGAACCGGGCACGGGTGATGCGCGTGGAGGCCTACGTGCTGCTGGGGCTGGTGATGTGGCTGTTCGTGCTGAAGTCTGGCGTGCACGCCACGTTGGCCGGTGTCGTCACTGCACTGGCGGTGCCGATGCGCGACGACGAAGGCGGCTCACCGTTGCAGCAGATTGAACATGGCCTGCATCCCTGGGTGGCGTTTGTGGTGCTGCCCGTGTTTGCTTTCGTCAACGCAGGCGTCTCGCTCCAAGGCGTGTCGCCAGCGGCCCTGCTGGCACCGCTGCCGCTGGGCATTGCCGCCGGGCTGGTGCTGGGCAAGGCTGTGGGCGTATTCGGCAGCCTGTGGCTGATGGTGAAGCTGGCCGGCGCGCCGCTGCTGGCCGAAGCGAGCTGGGCTCAGTGCTTCGGCATGGCGCTGCTGTGCGGCATCGGCTTCACGATGAGCCTGTTCATCGGTGGCCTGGCCTTCGAGGGCCAGGGGGCCGGCTACGAGGCGCAGCTCAAGCTGGGTGTGCTGGGGGGCTCGGTGGTGGCCGGCGTGCTGGGCAGTCTGGTGCTGCTGTTCGCCGCGAGGCGCTGACCGGGTTTCCGGCCCGCGCGCGACGGTTCAATGCGGCCTGTTGCCGCTGCCGCCCATCACGCGGTCGGCCCAGGCGATCGACAGAGCCGACAACAAGAAGGCGATGTGGATCAGCGTCTGCCACAGCAGCGTCTTCTCGGTGTAGTTCTCGGCGTTGATGAAGGTCTTCAGCAGGTGGATCGAACTGATGCCGATGATGGCGGTGGCGAGCTTGACCTTCAGCACCGAGGCGTTCACGTGGCTCAGCCATTCGGGCTGGTCGGGGTGCCCATTGAGATCCAGGCGCGAGACGAATGTCTCGTAGCCGCCGACGATCACCATCACCAACAGGTTGGAGATCATCACCACGTCGATCAGGCCCAGCACCACCAGCATGATGATGGTTTCACTCAGTTTCACGATCGGCTCGTAGCCGATCACCTTGCCGGTGGCCGCGTCGATGATCGCCGTGCCTTTGTAGCCCAGGCTGGTGACGAGGCTGGCCAGCGCGTCCTTGCTGCCGAAGACCGCCTCGATCAGGTGAATCAGCTCGCCCCAGAACTGGAACACGTAGACCGCCTGCGCCAGGATCAGCCCGAGGTACAGCGGCAGCTGCAGCCAGCGGCTGGCGAAGATCAGCTGCGGCAGGGGCCGCAGGCGCGGCGATGGGTTGTTCTTCGGTTGTTCCATGGTGGGTCGAACGATGTGCGACAGTCTGAAAATCGACAGGCGGCGGATTGTAGGGGTCACTTTGCGACCGCCGTCTGACGGTTACTGGTGACGGGAGTAAGCCCTTCGTCAGACGCTCGGACGAAAGTGCTGGCCAGTCGCTGGCCGGCGTCTGCCGGGACGTGGGCCACCCGCAGCCTTTTTGCAGTCTTGATGCCGTCTTGAGGAGACAAGTGATGACCGAAGAGCTGAAGACCTACGCGCCGCCCGCAGCGTTGGCCGCCACCGCCCATGTGTCCGGCATGGCCGCCTACGAGGCCCTGTGCGGTGAAGCCGAGGGCGACCATGAGGCCTACTGGGGTCGGCTGGCGCGTGAACTGATCAGCTGGAAGAAGCCGTTCACCAAGGTGCTGAACGACAGCGAAGCGCCGTTTTTCAAGTGGTTCGAAGACGGCACGCTGAACGCCTCGTACAACTGCCTGGACCGCAACATCGAACGTGGCCTGGGCGACAAGACCGCACTGATCTTCGAAGCCGACGGCGGCGAGGTCACCAGGACCAGCTACTCGGAACTGCTGGCCAAGACCTGCCAGATCGCCAATGGCCTGAAGTCCCTGGGCATTGCCAAGGGCGACCGGGTCGTCATCTACATCTCGATGTCGGTCGACGGCGTGGCGGCGATGCAGGCCTGCGCGCGCATCGGAGCCACGCACTCGGTCGTCTTTGGTGGGTTCTCGGCCCAGTCTCTGCGCGACCGCATCGAAGACACCGGTGCCAAGGCCGTGATCACCGCCGACCACCAGATCCGCGGCGGTAAACAACTGCCGTTGAAGGCCATCGTCGACGAGGCACTTGGCCTGGGCGGCTGCGACTCGGTGAAGAACGTGTTGGTCGTCAAGCGTTCGGGGGCGGCGGTGTCGATGACCGCCGGCCGCGACCTGTGGCTGGCTGACTTGATTGCGGGCCAGCCCAGCATTTGCGAGCCGGAGTGGGTCGAGGCGGAGCATCCGCTGTTCCTGCTCTACACCTCCGGCTCCACCGGCAAGCCCAAGGGCGTTCAGCATTCGACCGCCGGATACCTGCTGCATGCGGCGCTGACGACCAAGTGGACGTTCGACCTGAAGGCCGACGATGTGTTCTGGTGCACGGCCGACATCGGTTGGGTCACCGGCCACACCTACATCACCTATGGCCCGCTGGCGCTGGGCGGCACCGAGATCGTCTTCGAAGGGGTGCCCACCTATCCGGACGCGGGCCGTTTCTGGAAGATGATCCAGGACCACAAGGTGACGGTGTTCTACACCGCACCGACGGCCATTCGCTCGTTGATCAAGGCGGCCGAGGGCAATGCCGCCGTCCACCCGGATCGCTACAACCTGTCGAGCCTGCGCATCCTGGGCTCGGTCGGCGAGCCGATCAACCCCGCGGCCTGGGAGTGGTATCACCTGCATGTGGGCGGCGGCCGCTGCCCGATCGTCGACACCTTCTGGCAGACCGAAACCGGCGGCCACATGATCACGCCGCTGCCGGGGGCCACGACGCTGGTGCCGGGCTCCTGCACGTTGCCGTTCCCGGGCATTGCGGCGGCCATCGTCGACGAGACCGGCAACGATGTGCCGAACGGGCAGGGCGGTATCCTGGTTGTCAAGAAGCCCTGGCCCAGCATGATCCGCACGATCTGGGGTGACCCCGAGCGTTTCAAGAAGAGCTACTACCCGCCGGAGCTGAAGGGCTACTACCTGGCGGGCGACGGCGCCATCCGAGACGCGAAGACCGGCTACTTCACGATCACCGGCCGCATCGACGACGTGCTGAACGTCTCAGGCCACCGCATGGGCACGATGGAGATCGAATCGGCGTTGGTCAGCTGCACCGAGCTCGTCGCCGAAGCCGCGGTGGTGGGCCGGCCGGACGACACGACCGGCGAGGCCATCTGCGCCTTCGTCGTGCTCAAACGTCCGCGCCCGGTAGGCGACGAAGCCAAGGCAATCGCCAAGCAGCTGCGCGACCACGTCGGCAAGGAGATCGGCCCGATTGCGAAGCCGAAGGACATCCGCTTCGGCGACAACCTGCCCAAGACCCGCTCGGGCAAGATCATGCGCCGGCTGCTGCGCTCGATTGCCAAGGGCGAAGCCATCACCCAGGACACTTCAACGCTCGAGAATCCCGCCATCCTCGATCAATTGTCTGAGAGCAATTGATCGAGGCGCCGGACTTGCCCCGGCGCGGCGCGTTGTGAGGGGACGTCAGAGCCCTAACGCAAGTCAGCGAACCTGAATCGACGCCCCGTCCCTGGTACCGTCCCCTGAACCTGGCGCAAAAAAGCCCCGCGGTGCGGGGCTTTTCCATTCCTGGGAATTCAAGCGATCACTTGATCGTCAGCACCCAGGCCGCCAGCTTCTTGGCTTCGTCCGGCGTTACCGGGTTGGCCGGCATCGGTACCTGGCCCCAGGCGCCCACGCCGCCCTTCTGGATCTTCTCGGCCAGCTTGGCCACGGCGTCCTTTTGGCCGGCGTACTTCGCGGCCACGTCTTTGTAAGAGGGGCCGACCAGCTTCTTGTCGGCCGCGTGGCAGGCCAGGCAGTTCTTCTGCTTGGCCAGGTCGGCATTGGCAAATGCCGGCGACACGGCGGCGACGGCGAGCAGGGCGATCAGAGTCTTCATGGTGTCCTTCAGCAAAGGGGGGGACAAATCGGGCTGGGCCAGTGGGTCTGGTTTACAGTCCATGCAACGCAGTTTACAAACTTCCGTTGACGCTGGGCTTGCGGCCTTGCGGCATCGTTCACCGGCCGCGTTGGAGGCTTGCCATGCTGTTCATCATCATCGGAGTTCTGCTGATCGTCCTGAAGATTGCAGGGGTCAGCCCCATGGCCGAATGGAACCTCGAGTTCCTGGGCGATCTGTGGAAGCTGGTGCTGCCCTTCATCCTCGCGCTGGTCTGGTGGGGCTGGTCCGATGCCAGCGGCATGACCAAACGGCGCGAGATGGAGCGCGACGACGAGCGCAAGGCCGAACGCCGTGCTCGCAACATCGGCAACCTGGGCCTCGGCCCGAAGGACCCGAAACGCGGATCCTCTTCGCGCCGCCGCTGAGCCGGAAAGCCGATCTGGGCGATACCGCTTCAGATCAGCCTGGAGCTGCCGTCTCGACTGACTCGAATTGAAGCCGCGAGGCGTCTTCCGGCGGGCGCCGCTTCGCGACTCCAGCCGAGTTCGCCTTTGGCGGGCTCAATCGAACTTGTCCAGCACTGCACCGCCGCTGGCGCTGCAGGCGTTCTTCGCGAACTTCGCCAGCACACCGCGGGTGTAGCGCGGGGCAGGGCGCTGCCAGGCTGCGCGGCGCCGGGCCAGCTCCGCCTCGTCCACATTCAGTTCCAGCCGCAGTTGGTGCGCGTCGATGGTGATCGAGTCGCCCTCCTTGACCAAGGCGATCGTGCCGCCCTCATAGGCTTCGGGTGCCACGTGGCCCACCACCATGCCCCAGGTACCGCCCGAGAAGCGGCCGTCGGTGATCAGGCCCACCGATTCACCCAGCCCTTGGCCGATCAGTGCGCCGGTCGGCGCCAGCATCTCGGGCATCCCCGGGCCCCCTTTGGGCCCGAGGTAGCGCAACACCATCACGTCGCCGGCCTTGATCTGCCCGGCCATGATCGCGGCCAGCGCCGATTGCTCGTCGTCGAACACGCGCGCCGGACCGGTGATGACCGGGTTCTTCAGCCCGGTGATCTTGGCCACGCAGCCCTCCGGTGAGAGGTTGCCCTTCAGGATCGCCAGGTGCCCCTCGTCGTACATCGGCTGGGTGATCGGGCGGATCACCTCCTGCCCGGCCGGCGGTGCATCCGGCACGTCCGCCAAGTTCTCGGCCACGGTCTTGCCCGTGATCGTCAGGCAATCGCCGTGCAGCAGGCCGGCATTGAGCAACAGCTTCATCACCTGGGGAATGCCCCCGGCGCGGTGCAGGTCGATGGCCAGGAAGCGGCCGCTGGGCTTCAGGTCGCAGATCACCGGCACTTGGCGGCGCACCCGCTCGAAATCATCGATCGTCCAGTCCACCTCGGCCGCGTGCGCGATCGCCAGGAAGTGCAGCACCGCATTGGTCGAGCCGCCGGTGGCCATGATCACCGCGACCGCGTTCTCGATTGCCTTCTTGGTGACGATGTCGCGTGGCTTCAGGTCCTTGCGGATCGCTTCGACCAGCACCGCCGCGCACTGCTTGACGCTGGCCACGATCTCGTCTTCGACGTTGGCCATTGTCGACGAGTAGGGCAGGCTCATGCCCAGCGCCTCGAACGACGAACTCATCGTGTTGGCGGTGTACATGCCGCCGCAAGAGCCGGTGCCGGGGATCGCGCGCTTTTCGATCTGGCAGAAGTCTTCTTCGCTCATCTTGCCGGCCGAGAACTGGCCGACCGCTTCGAACACGCTGACGATGTTCAGGTCCTGGCCCTTGTAATGGCCCGGCAGGATGGTGCCGCCGTAGACGTAGATCGACGGCACGTTGGCGCGCAGCATGCCCATCATGCCGCCCGGCATGTTCTTGTCGCAGCCGCCAATGACGACGACGCCGTCCATCCATTGGCCGCCGACGCAGGTTTCGACGCAGTCGGCGATGACCTCGCGGGAGACGAGCGAGTACTTCATGCCCTCGGTGCCCATCGCCATGCCATCCGAGATCGTCGGCGTGCCGAAGATCTGGGGGTTCGCGCCGGCCTCCTTCAGGCCCTGCACCGCGGCGTCCGCGAGCTTTTGAAGGCCCGAGTTGCATGGCGTGATCGTCGAGTGGCCGTTGGCCACGCCGACCATCGGCTTGCCGAAGTCGCCCTCCTTGTAGCCCATGCCGTAGTACATCGAGCGGTTCGGTGCACGGGCAACGCCTTCGGTGATGTTCTTGGATCGGCGGTTCAGGCTCATCGGGTCTCCTCGCGTGGGCTGGGTCAGGATGGCCGAGTATCCTGCCACTCAAATCATGCGTCCAATATATTCAGCGCGCCGAAGTAATATGCAAGGCATATGAATGACCCTGTCGTCCCGGCGATCGAGCTGCGGAGTTGGCGGCAGTTCCTGGCACTCGCCGAAACACTGCACTTCGGCCAGGCCGCCCAGCGCTTGCACATGACCCAGCCGCCGCTGACGATGGCCATCCAGCAGCTCGAATCCAAGCTGGGGGTGCCGCTGTTCGAGCGCAACCGGCGCCGGGTGGCGCTCAGTGCGGCCGGCGAAGCGCTGGTCGAGCCGGTGCGCCACCTGCTGCTGCAGGCCGCCGCGCTGCCGGGCGTGGCGCAGGCCGCCGGCCGGGGGGCGGTGGGCCGCCTGCGGTTGGGCTTCGTGTCCACAGTGGGCTTCGGCCCCTTGCCTGGGTGGTTGCGTGGCTTCCGGCTGGCCGAGCCAGGGGTGCAAGTGGTCTTGAAAGAGGCGACCACCGACGTCCTGCTCGAGGCCCTGTCGCGGGGCGAGGCCGACGCCGGTTTCGTGCTGCATGCCCCCGGCGTTTCGGCCGCGCTGGAGCCTTGGTCTCGCTTGTCGGTGGGTTGCGAGCCGCTGGTGCTGGCCCTGCCGGAAGGCACCCCGTTGGCCACGGCGCGCCGCCTGCGGGTGGCCGAGCTGCTGGCGCAGCCGCTGGTCATCTTTCCGCGCGTCATCGCGCCCTCGCTGTACGACGCCGTGCTGGGCTACTACCACCGCCACGGTGTGTCGCCTGTCGTGGCGCAGGAGGCGATCCAGATGCAAACCATCGTGAATCTGGTGTCGGCCGGTTTGGGGCTGGCCTGGGTTCCGCGTTCGATGACCCAGTTGCAGCGCCCCGGCGTCGCCTACCGGGCCTTGCCGGCCGGTCTCGGTGAAGGGGCCCCGCAATGCGAGACCAGCCTGGTGTGGTCACCTGGCAGTGGGGCGGTGGCGGGGCGTTTTGCCGCCTTCGTCGCCGGTTCGCTCGACAGCGCAGTGCCCCGCCGATCCTGAAGGAAGCACCGCCCGGCCCGGTGGGCCGGGGCGGGCGCTTTATCATCCCGCCCCATGCTCATGCACCCGCAATTCAACCCGATCGCGCTGGACCTGACCCGCATCGGCGTGCCCCTGCAGGTTCACTGGTACGGGCTGACCTACCTGGTGGCCTTTGGCCTGTTCCTGTACCTTGCCGCCCGGCGCGTGCGCTTGCCCTGGTTTGCCAATGCAGGCTGGACGCGGCGCGATGTCGAGGATCTCTTGTTCTTCGGTGTCGTGGGCGTCGTGCTGGGCGGTCGCTTGGGCTACGTGCTGTTCTACAAGCCGGGCTACTACGCAATGCACCCGCTCGAGGTCTTTGCCGTCTGGAAGGGCGGCATGGCTTTCCACGGGGGCTTGTTGGGCGTGGCCGTCGCGATGGGCCTGTTTGCCTGGTTGCGCAAACGTCCGTTCTGGCAGGTGACAGACCTGATCGCGCCCTGCGTGCCGACGGGCCTGGCCAGCGGCCGCGTGGGCAATTTCATCAACGGGGAGCTGTGGGGCCGCGCGGCCGATCCGAGCCTGCCTTGGGCGATGGTATTCCCGCAGTCGGGGACGGACGTTGCGCGCCACCCGTCGCAGATCTACCAATTTCTGCTGGAGGGCATGCTGTTGTTCATCTTGCTGTGGTTCTACAGCAAGAAGCCACGCGGCATGGGCCAGGTGTCGGGAGCCTTCCTGTTCGGCTACGGCGTGTTCCGCTTCATCGCCGAGTACTTCCGTGAGCCTGACAATTTCCTCGGCTTGCTGGCCATGAACATGAGCATGGGCCAATGGCTGTGCGTGCCGATGATCCTGGCCGGCGCAGCACTGTGGGCCTGGGGTTCGCGCCAGCCGGTGCCCAGCGGCGCGTCGGGGGCGAGCGCATGAGACAGATTTTTCTCGACACCGAGACCACCGGTCTGTCGCCCGACAGTGGCGACCGCCTGGTCGAGGTCGGCTGCATCGAAATGGTCAGCCGGCGACTGACCGGCAACACCAAGCACTTCTACCTGAACCCCGAGCGCAAGAACAGCGAAGACGCGGTGCGGGTGCACGGCCTGACCGACGAGTTCCTGGCCGACAAGCCGGTCTTCGCGGCGGTTGCGGACGAGTTGATGGAGTTCCTGGCCGGTGCCGAGATCGTCATTCACAACGCGGCGTTCGACGTGGGTTTCTTGAATGCCGAACTCAAGCGCCTGAACCGCCCGTTGTTCGCCGAATGCGTGGGCGGCATCAAGGACTCGCTCGCGATGGCGCGCGAGATGTTCCCCGGCAAGAGCAACTCGCTGGATGCCTTGTGCAAGCGGTTGGAGGTGGACAACTCCAACCGGACGCTGCACGGCGCGCTGCTCGATGCGGGCCTGCTGGCGGAGGTCTACATCCGCCTGACGCGCGGACAGGACTCGCTGGTCATCGACAGTGCGGAGTCGCCCAGCCAGGGCTTGCAGGTCGTGCAAATCGATCTATCGACTTTCGACCTGCCCATCACCGTGGTGAGCGACGAAGAGCTGGCTGCCCACGAGGCCATGTTGGCCGAGTTGGACAAGGCCAGCGGCGGCAAGACGCAGTGGCGAAAACTTGTGGCATAATCTATGGCTTCCCGGAACACACAGTTCTACTCAAATTCCGGGCGGTTAGCTCAGCGGTAGAGCACTGCCTTCACACGGCAGGGGTCGCAGGTTCGAACCCTGCACCGCCCACCAAGAAGCAAACGACTACGCCACCTTCGGGTGGCGTAGTCGTTTCTGCTGGGCAGGTTCGCAGCATCGGCCTGCTGCGTCCGCCGATGTCAGAAATTCGGGAACCCGCCAGGCAGCACCGCCGACAGGTCGTCGCTGGTTTCCTGCAGTTGCACGAGCGTGGCTTGGCGCGCGCCCAACGGATCGCGGTTCTGCAGCGCCGTGAGAATGGCCTTGTGCCTGGGCAGCGACAGCGCGTGCGTGTTGGGGTGCTGGCTGCTCAGCTTGATCGACTCGCGCAACGCAAGCGACAGCATGTTGCCGATGTAGGCCAGCAGCTCGTTGCCGGTGGCTTCGGCAATGCGGCAGTGGAAGGCGATGTCGGGCTCCAACAGCTCTTCCGGTGTGCGGGCAGCCTCCATGCCGGCATAGGCGTCGGCGATGGACTTCAGCTGCTCGTCGGTGGCCTCCTGGGCGGCCAACGCCGCGGCGGCCGGCTCGATGATGCGGCGGACCGTCATCAGACTGCCGACGAATTCGTTCTTGGGTTTGCTCTGAATCAGCCAGTACAGGACGTCCGGGTCCAGCAGGTGCCACTCTTTGCTGGGTCGCACAGTGGCACCGGCGCGCTGCTTCGACAACACCAGGCCTTTTGCCACCAGCACCCGCATTGCTTCGCGCAGCACCGGCCGGCTGACCTCATAGGCTTGGAGCAACGTCGCTTCGCTGGGGAGCCGGGCGCCGGGCTTCAGCTCACCGGACACGATGCGCATTCCCAGCTCGCGCACGATGCGGCCGTGCCTGCTCTTGCCATCGGGTTTGCGGCGATAGGCTGAAAGCTCAGCTGGGGCTTGGTTGTCCATGAAAAGGCGAGAGAGCAAAGGATAACCCTATCACAGCGATCCACGATTGAACCCGCCCACGGGCCAGTGCGCGTTGCTTCAGCGTGCCCAGCGCAGGACCAGCGGGTCAAGCCGGCGGGCCGTCTGCATCAGGCCGGCGCGAACCGCGGGGTGAAGGTCGGGCCATGGGTGACGCGGGGCGGCACATGCGATGACACCGCCTTCGTGCATCAAGGCCTTGGCGGCCAGGAAGCCAGCCTGCCGATTCTCGTAGTTGATCAGCGGCAGCCAGCGTTCATAGAGCGCAGCGGCGTCTTCTCGCCGCTCGGCCGTGTAGGCGTCCATGATTTGGCGGATGCCGTCGGGGTAGCCGCCACCGGTCATCGCACCGGTGGCGCCGGCGTCCAGATCGGGCAGCAGCGTGATCGCCTCTTCGCCGTCCCACGGGCCTTCGACCGCATCGCCGCCGAGGCGGATCAGCTCGCGCAGCTTGCTTGCCGCGCCGGCGGTCTCGATCTTGAAGTAGGCCACGTGTTCGATCTCCTGGGCCATCCGGGCCAGGAAGGCGGCTGGCAGCGGCGTGCCGGCGACCGGCGCGTCCTGGACCATGATCGGGACGCGAATCGCGTCGGACAGGCGGGCGAAGAACTCGTGGATCTGTGGCTCGCCGACTCGCAGCGTGGCGCCGTGGTAAGGCGGCATCACCATCACCATCGCCGCACCCAAGGCCTGCGCGCGGCGGCTGCGCTCGATGCAAACCTGGGTGCTGAAGTGAGTGGTTGTCACGATCACCGGCACGCGGCCGGCCACATGTCCGAGGATCGTCCGCGTCAGCGTTTCGCGTTCTTCGTCCGACAACACGAACTGCTCGGAAAAGTTGGCCAGGATGCACAAGCCGGTCGAACCTGCGTCGATCATGAAGTCGACACAGCGCTTCTGGCTGGCCAGGTCGAGTTGGCCCAGTTCGTTGAAGGTGGTTGGGACGACGGGGAAGACACCGCGGTAGCGGGGGGCGAGATGGCTCATGGGTCCGGTGAGGTGTTAGTCCATCCAATAAAGTAATACTAATTGATCATCTGTGCAAGCTTTATCAAAGAGTAAATCCTTTGAAGCGGTCGGTCTGATTGGTATTACATTTGGTCTCGATGTTGCTCACCGAGACCAACCTTGAAGCCTCGATGACCTGTGCCAGCCCCGCCATCGGCCGCCGTGAGTTCGGCCACTTGCCGGACGGACGGGTGGTGCACGAGTACACGCTGGCTTGTGGTCCGTTGGTGCTGAGCGCCATCACGCTGGGCGGCATCGTGACCCGGCTGCTGGTGCCGGACCGCGCCGGCCGCCTGGCCAACGTGGTGCTCGGCTTTGATGTCTTGAGCGACTATGTGGAGCGCAACCCGCATTTCGGTGTCATCGTCGGGCGTTACGGCAACCGCATCGCCGGGGCGCGCTTCATGCTGGACGGCCACGTGCACGCGCTGTCGCGCAACGATGGCGACAACTGCCTGCATGGTGGCGCCGGGGGGTTCGGCACCCGGCTTTGGCAGGCCGAGCCAGCCGATGGCGGCGGCGCCGCGCTGGTGCTGCGTTACACCGCAGAAGATGGCGAGGAAGGCTTCCCCGGCCGGTTGCAGGTGACGGTGCGCTACACGCTCGGCGCCGATGCCAGCTGGCGCATCGATTACGAAGCCACCACCGACCGACCGACCGTCGTCAACCTGACCCACCACGACTACTTCAACCTGACAGGCGGCGGCAGTGCGCTGGGCCACCGGCTGCACTTGGCGGCCAGCCGCTACACCGAAGTGGGCCCAGGGTTGATCCCAACGCGGGTGGCGGCAGTCGGTGGTTCGCCGTTCGACTTTCGCCAGCCGACGGAGATTGAAAGCCGCATCCGGCAAGACCACCCGCAGCTCGGCTTCGGCCGCGGCTACGACCATAACTGGCTGCTCGACCGGCGCGGTACAGACCCGTTGCAGCCCGCGGCCCGGCTCGAAGACCCGGCCAGTGGCCGCGTGATGGAGGTATTGACGACCGAGCCGGCGATCCAGTTCTACTCAGGCAACTTCCTCGATGGCACGCTGCTGGGCTGCGGCGGCCGGCGCTATCGCCAGGGCGATGGGTTGTGCCTGGAGACCCAGCACAGCCCGGATTCACCGAACCGGCCGGATTGGCCGAGCACGGTGCTGCGGCCAGGGCAGACTTACCGCAGCAGCACGCTGCACCGGTTTTCCGTCGCCTGAACCGGCACGGTCAGCAGGCGAAATCGGCCCACACCGCGGCATGTTGTGAAGCGCAGTGCGCCGCGGTGCTGACGCCAGCGAACGGCCGTTCGTTGGCGATCGAGTTGCTCTGCAGGTCGGGCAGTCCGCGGCGTTCGATGCCGGCTTGGCAAAAGGCGGCCTTCAAGGCACCGGAGACCACGATGTAGTCACGTTGCTCGTTCTGCCGCAGATGGCAGGTCCAGCGGTCGTCGGGGATCGCGAATTGCAGCGCCAGCACATCCGACAGCCCGTCCATCTTCAACAGAGGCGCCAGGGATTGCGGCGCATGCAGCGGCGAATCGCCCAGGTCGCCCAGTACGGCGACAAGGTCGCGATCGAGGTCGAACCGCTGCGCCAACAGTTGCGAGACGGCGGTGGCCTGGCGGCGGCGAAGCGCGTCGCCACCGGTGCCGTCCACGTCGGCGCCATGAAAGTGGGTGAGCATCAGGTGCAGCCGGCGCTCGTTGCTCAGAGCGAGTTCGACCTCCAAGCAATCGCGCTCGAACAGGTTGCCGTGCGCGTCGTGGTCGAACAAGTGGCTGCGCAGCGTGATGATCGGCAGCCTGCTCATCAGCCCCACACTGATGCCGCGCGGGTCGTGGCTTTCGACCAGCATCGAAAAAGGAAAGCGCCCCTTCAGGTGCAGGCGATTGAGCGCCTCGATCGCGAGCCGGCTTTCCGCTTCAACCAGGCACTGCACATCGGCATCGACGGCTCGCAGGACCTGGGCCTTGGCGTCGCGGCGTTCGTTGGAGATCGACGCACGCCGGTGCCGCAGCCCGCCGGGGCCGAATTCGACATGGCGTGCGAGCGCCGCGGCTTGCAGCTTGCGCGGCGGGTGGGGCAGGCTGGCGAGCCGGTCCAGCAACTCGGTGCGGCGCGCAGGTTCGGCCAGGCTCAGTACCCGGGCCCGGCTGAAGAGGTTCTCGCAGTTGAAGGTCGACAGCCGGATGTTGGTGGCCATGGTGGCGCTGCGCGCAGCGGTGGCAATTCTTGCGGCCACTTTGCCACCTCGCGCGCGTCAAGCCGTCCCCAGCCGAGGGGATGACTCGGGGCGGCTGGCACCGCAGGCCTGGCGTCAGTCTTCGGCCGAGGCGTCGCCGATGCGCTGCCAGTGCTGCATCACGGCGCGGGCCAGCGAGCTGGCGTCCAGGCCACCCATCGGGCCGACCTGTTCGGCCACCGCTTCGGCGTCGGTGCCGGCAATCGTCGCATCGGCCACAGCCCCCAGTGCCAGCATCGCGCGCACCGGCTGCGGCCGTTGCGCCCAGCTGTCGCGGTCATGCGGGCGTTCACGCACGTAGTCTGCCACGTCGCCCGCCAGGCCCCAGGCCCGGCACAGCGAAGAGCCCAGCACTTCGTGGCTGAGCCCGAAAGCCGCGGTCTCCTCGGCCAGCAGGCCGCTGAAATCGGCGTTGCCGCCATGCCGCGACAGGATGCCGGGGTAGGTGTCCGGTGCATGCAGGCACAGCACCGCCTGGCCGCTTTGGGCGAACAGGCCGGCCGATTGGGCGCGCCACGCGTGCAGGCTGAGCGACACCGCGGAACGGCCCATCAACAGGCCGCGCAGGCGGGCGGTGTCCCAGATGCGGGTCATGTCGGGCGAGGGCGGGAATTGCGTCCGCAGGCCCAGCTCGAGCGTGATGGCGGCCACCTCGCGCATGCCGAGGTAGAGCACGGCCTCGGCCACGGTTTCCACCCGCCTCAGCACGCCGAACATCGCCGAGTTGACGGTGCGCACAACGGCCGAGGCGAGCGCCAGGTCGCCTTCGATGACTTCGGCCACTTCGGGGATCGAGGTGTCCTCGTTGCCCATCAGCTCGGAGAGCTTCAGTGTGGCGGCCGGGCTGGCCGGCAGTTCGATGTCGAGCTGGCGCAGGCTGGGGTCGGGGCGGTTGGTCATGCTGGTCGTCCGCAAAAGGAGCAGGGGCCCGAAAGCCCCCGCGAGGAGTGGGTGACAGCGATGATGGCCGGAAAGCCGGGCCAGCACAAACCCGGTCGGTTGGCGGCGTGCTTATCTCACGGCCGTCCGGGCAGTCCGTGTCGGTTAACGGACGGGGCGCAGATCACCCGAGCCAACCACGCGGCTGCTGACCTTGGGCGGGTTGCCGCTGTAGGCTACGTCGCCCGAGCCGGCGATTTGCACCGACAGCGCCTCGGCGGCGTGCACCCGCACATCACCGGAACCGGCGATGTCGACGTTGACGCGCTTGGCTTGCAACTCGGCGGCGTGGACATCACCCGAGCCGGCCAGGTTGTAGCTGGCGTCGTCGCACTTGCCCTTGACCCAGATGTCGCCGGAGCCTGCCAAGCGGGTGGTCAGCTTGCTGAGCTCGGCGTTGTCGAGCCGGACATCGCCCGAGCCGGCGAGCGAGAGTTCGAATTGCTCGCCCTTGATCGCGCTGACGTTCAGGTCACCGCTGCCGCGAAGGTCGGCCTGGGTCAGCTTGGTGAACTCGACGTTCACCACCAGTTGCGATTCTGTGCGGATGCCGGTATTGGGCTTGAGCTTGACCACCAGCGTGTCGCCTTCGACGCTGGTCATGATCAGCGGGGCGATGTTGTCGTCGGCATGTACCGTGACGCCTGGGGCACCGGCCGGTCGCGCATTGACGGTGATCGCGCTGTCCAGCCGCAGCTTGGTGAAGGGGCCGATCGCACGCTTGTCGTCGATGACCTTGCCGGAGCCCTGGATGCGGTTGTTGACCATGCCGCTGTTGATGTCGATCGTCAGAGCCTGGGCGGCTTGCGGCGCGGCAAGGCTGGCCAGCGTGACCATCACCGACATCAACGGGGCAATCATCAGGGCAAAGGGGCGGGCGAGGCGGGCGGTACGGCGGTTTTGCATCTGGAACTCCTGGTCTGGAATGTTCGTGATGCTACGTTCGTTGTTCCGGCGCACCAGCGGGGCGCGACAGGCCGTAGATCCGGCGGATTGAACCGCACGACACGCGGACAGCCCGGGTGCGTTTCAGCCTGTTTCTGCGGGCGTGACCCATTGGCCATCCACCAGCAGCTGGTGCGGGCCGAACTGGTTCTTGTAGGCCATCTTCGGGCTCTCGGCGATCCAGTAGCCCAGGTACAGGTGGGGCAGTTTCATCGCTTTGGTCTGCTCGATCTGCCACATCACGCAGTAGGTGCCGTAGCTCGCTTTCACGTCGGGGTCGTAGAAGGTATAGACCGCCGACAGTCCGTCGCTGAGGATGTCGACGATGGCCACCATGCGCAGGGCGCCCAGTCCGGCGCCGTCCTCGTCGGGCACCGGCTCGCGAAACTCGATCAGGCGCGAGTTGACGCGCGTCTGCAGCAGGAACTGGGTGTACTGGTCGACGCTGTCATGGTCCATGCCGCCGCCCGCGTGGCGGCCGGCCTGGTAACGCAGGTACAGCTGGTAGTGCTCGGGCACGAAGCCCAGCCGCATCACGCGGGTCTTCAAGCCCTTGTGGGCGGCCCAGGCCCGGCGCTGGCTGCGGGTGGGCTGGAAGGCCGCGACCGGCACACGCAGCGGTTTGCAGGCGCGGCAACTGTCGCAATACGGCCGGTAGGTGAACATGCCGCTGCGGCGAAAACCGCAGGCGACAAGCGCCGAGTAGGCTTCGGCGTGGATCAGGTGGCCCGGGGTGGCGACCTGGGAGCGTGCCATCCGGTCGGGCAGGTAACTGCACGGATAGGGTGCCGTCGCGTAGAACTGGAGCGACGCGAACGGAAGCTCTTTCGGGTGGGTCACGGAGGGTTATCGGCAACGGGCCTGTCTGACATGAGTTGAAAACACGCCCAACAGGCTGAATCATAGGCCCAGCGTCGGGGCGCCGGCTCGGCCACCGCAGCGCGCAAATGCGCCTCGAAAGCCGTCCGCGAGATCGGCCGCGCACCCAGGCTGGCGAGGTGCCGGGTCTGCTGCTGGCAGTCGATCAGCGCGATGCCCTCGGCACGGCAAAACGCCACCAGCGCGGCCAGCGCCAGCTTCGACGCATCGGTGCGGCGGGCGAACATCGATTCGCCGTAGAACATGCGGCCGAGGTTGACGCCGTACAAGCCCCCAACCAGTTGCCCGTCGACCCAGGTCTCGACGCTGTGGACCACGCCGGCACGGGCCAGCTCGGTGTAGGCCGCCGCCATCTCCGGCACGATCCACGTGCCGTCCTGACCGTCGCGCGTGGCGCCGGCGCAGGCGGCGATGACAGCCGGTGTGTCGCCATCGAAGCGGAATTCGCAACCGGGGGTGCGCAGGAAGCGCTGCAAGGTCTTGCGCAGCGAGCGCGACAGCTTGAACTCTGCCACCGGCAGCACCATGCGCGGGTCGGTGGTCCACCACAGCGGCGGCTGGCCTTCGCCGTACCACGGAAAGATGCCGTGCCGGTAGGCGTCGACCAGGCGCGCCGGGCTGAGGTCGCCGCCGGCCGCCAGCAGCCCGGGCGCGTCTGTCTCCGGGCCAAGCGCCTCGGACGTGGGCGGGAAGGGCGTGTCGCCGCGCAACCAGGTCAATCGCATGGCGATCAGCATAGCGACCCGGCGGCGCATCGCCGGGCTGCAAATCACACCTTCCTCGGCAACGGGGTATCGATATGAAGAAAGGCCGGCATGCGCCGGCCCTTGTCATGGTTGAAAGCGGATGCTTCAGCTGCCGCTTGCCGCCGATGCAGTCGCCGGCGGAGCAGCCGGGATGGCCTCCGCTGAGGCGGCCGGCATGACCGCCGCAGGCGCCGTCACGGCGGCCGGCTTGGCGTCTTGGCTGATGTTGGCCGATGCGCCGGTGGTCATCGGCAGCAGCGGCACGATCAGCAGCGCCACGATGTTGATGATCTTGATCAGCGGGTTCACGGCCGGGCCGGCGGTGTCCTTGTAGGGATCGCCCACGGTGTCGCCGGTGACGGCGGCCTTGTGCGCCTCGCTGCCCTTTTTGTGCAGTTGGCCGTCGGCGTCGGTGAAGCCCTCTTCGATCAGCTTCTTCGCGTTGTCCCAGGCGCCACCGCCGGTGCACATCGAGATGCCGACGAACAGGCCGGTGACGATGGTGCCCATCAGCAGGCCACCCAGCGCTTCGGCACCGAGGAACATGCCGACGGCGATCGGCACCACCACGGGCAGCAGGCTGGGCACGATCATTTCCTTGATCGCGGCGGTGGTCAGCATGTCGACCGCCGCGCTGTAGTCGGGCTTGCGCGAGCCCGCCATGATGGTGCCATCCTTGAACTGGTTGCGCACCTCGACCACCACTGCACCGGCAGCGCGGCCGACCGCTTCCATCGCCATCGCGCCGAACAGATAGGGGATCAGGCCGCCGATGAACAGGCCGACGATCACCATGTGGTTCGACAGGTCGAAGCTCACGTGCATGCCGCGGGCTTCGAGCGCGTGGGTGTAGTCGGCGAACAGCACCAGGGCCGCCAGGCCGGCCGAGCCGATTGCGTAGCCCTTGGTCACCGCCTTGGTCGTGTTGCCCACGGCGTCCAGCGGGTCGGTCACGGCGCGCACGCTTTCCGGCAGGTCGGCCATCTCCGCGATGCCACCGGCGTTGTCGGTGATCGGGCCATAGGCGTCGAGCGCCACGATGATGCCGGCCATGCTCAGCATCGACGTCGCCGCCACGGCGATGCCGTACAGACCGCCGAGCCAGTAGGCACTCATGATCGCGATGCAGACGAAGAGCACCGGCCAGGCGGTGGACTTCATGCTGACGCCCAGGCCGGCAATGACGTTGGTGCCATGCCCGGTGGTCGAGGCCTGCGCCACGTGCTGCACCGGCTTGAAGTTGGTGCCGGTGTAGTACTCGGTGATCCAGACCATCGCTGCGGTCAGCACCAGGCCGACGGCACAGGCACCGAACAGGCGCATCTGGGTGCCGGCACCCAGCGCGTCGTCAGGCACGATGGCCTTGGTCACGAAATAGAAGGCGATCAGCGACAGCACACCCGCCACGATCAGGCCCTTGTAGAGCGCCGGCATCACGTTCTTCATGCCGGGGCTGGCCTTGACGAAACTGCAGCCGATGATCGACGCGATGATCGACACACCGCCCAGCAGCAGCGGGTAGATCACCGCGGCCAGGGGCGCACTGGTCACCATCAGCGCACCCAGCGCCATGGTCGCGATCAGCGTCACGGCGTAGGTCTCGAAAAGGTCGGCGGCCATGCCGGCGCAGTCGCCCACGTTGTCGCCCACGTTGTCGGCGATGACCGCCGGGTTGCGCGGGTCGTCTTCGGGGATGCCGGCTTCGACCTTGCCCACCAGATCGGCGCCGACGTCGGCGCCCTTGGTGAAGATGCCGCCGCCCAGGCGCGCGAAGATCGAGATCAGCGACGAACCGAAGGCCAGACCGAGCAACGGTTTGAGCGTTTCGGAGGTCACGTCGGTCGCGCCGGTGATGTACCAGAAGAAGGCGCCCACGCCCAGCAGACCCAGGCCGACCACCAACATGCCGGTGATCGCGCCTCCCTTGAAGGCCACATTCAGTGCCGGTGCAATGCCCTGCGTCGCGGCCTGCGCGGTGCGCACGTTGGCGCGCACCGAAACGTTCATGCCGATGAAGCCGCACGCACCGGAAAGGATCGCGCCGATGATGAAGCCGCTGGCTGTCTTGCCACCGAGGAAGAAGAAGATCAGCACCGCCAGCACCACACCGACGATCGCGATGGTCTTGTACTGACGGGCCAGATAGGCTGCGGCGCCTTGCTGCACAGCCCCCGCTATCTCTTGCATGCGGGCATTGCCCGCGTCCTGGCTCAAGATCCAGCTGCGCTGGATGAAGCCATAAAGCACAGCCGCAAGGCCGCACGCCAGCGCCACATACAGCGCCATGGTGGTCGATATCAAAGGGTTCTCCTTCCGCTCACTGACACTTACTTGGTGCGTTGCGCCCGCAAGGCCGGGGCATGCTTTTGGCTGCCCGAAAGGGCGCGCGACGATGCTAAGGGGAAGCCTCTGCGGCCCGGCATGGTGTTTTCCTGCGGTGCAGCATGGGCGGCGGCCAGTGTCTGCAAGCCGCGTACAAAGGGCAAGGCCGCCGTCAGCAGCCTTCGTAGAATCGGGGTTTTCCCGCTTAACTGCCACCTCCCGAGAACACCATGAGCCTGCACAACGTGACCCCCGGCCCCAAGGCACCCGACGAGTTCAACGTGATCATCGAGATCCCGATGAATGCCGACCCGATCAAGTACGAAGTGGACGAAGACAGCGGCGCGCTGTTCGTCGATCGCTTCATGGCCACCTCGATGCACTACCCGTGCAACTATGGCTACATCCCGCAGACGCTGGCCGACGACGGCGACCCGGTCGATGTGCTGGTGATCACGCCGGTGCCGCTGATCCCGGGTGTGGTGGTGACCTGCCGCCCGCTGGGCATGCTGCGCATGGACGACGAAGCTGGCGGCGACAACAAGCTGCTGGCCGTGCCGATCGACAAGATCCTGTCGATCTACTCGCAATGGCAGAAGCCGGAAGACCTGAACCCGCTGCGCCTGAAGACCATCCAGCACTTCTTCGAACACTACAAGGACCTCGAAGCTGGCAAGTGGGTCAAGGTGCTGGGCTGGGAGGGCAAGGACGCTGCGCTGGAAGAAGTGCGCGCCGGCCAGGCCAACTGGAAGGCCAAGCAGGCCTGACCGACCAACAGGACGGACTGTCGATGCCTTGAGGTATCGTCCGCGCTGGCGTGCCGCCTGATGGAGGCGGCCGCGGCGTCATAACGCAACGCCGCCTACGGGCGGCGTTTGTCTTGTGGCGCCAGAGTTTTCGATCAGGAGTCGAATCGATGCGCAAGATCCCGTTCGGGTGGTTGGTGGTTGCCAGTGCCATGCTGGCTTGCTCGGCGCAAGCCGCCCCCGCCCGCAAGCCGCAAGCCAAGGCACCGCCGCGCGGCAAGCCCGCCGTGGTCGCCAAGGCCACGCCCGCAGCCGCCACGTTGCAGCCGGTGCGCAGCGTCGAAGGCATCGTCGAGTACCGCCTAGCCAACGGCCTGCAGGTGCTGCTGGCGCCTGACGACGCCAAGCCCACCACCACGGTCAACCTGACCTACCGCGTCGGCTCGCGGCAAGAGAACTACGGCGAGACGGGCATGGCCCACTTGCTGGAACACCTGTTGTTCAAGGGCTCGCCGAAGTACCCCAAGGCCTGGGCCGAGTTCACCAAGCGGGGCCTGCGTGCGAATGGCAGCACCTGGCTGGACCGCACCAACTACTTCGCCAGCTTCACCGCCAACGAAGACAACCTGCGTTGGTATCTCGGCTGGCAGGCCGACGCGATGATCAACAGCTTCATCGCGCGGCGCGACCTGGACACCGAGATGACGGTGGTGCGCAACGAGATGGAGATGGGGGAGAACAATCCCTCGCGCATCCTGTTCGAGAAGACGCTGGCGATGATGTTCCAGTGGCACAACTATGGCCACGACACCATCGGTGCGCGCACGGATGTCGAGAACGTCGACATCGGGCGCCTGCAGGCGTTCTATCGCCAGTACTACCAGCCTGACAACGCGACCTTGATCGTCAGCGGCAAGTTCGATCCGGCCAAGGTCATCGCCTGGGTCCAGGCCGAGTTCAGCAAGATTCCGGCGCCCAAGCGCAAGTTGCCGCAGCTGTACACGATCGACCCGGTCCAGGACGGCGAGCGTGCGATCACGCTGCGTCGCAATGGCGGTGTGCCGCTGCAGTTCGCGGCCTACCACGTGCCGCCCGGTGCACACCCGGACACGGCGGCCGTCGAGCTGCTGGGGCTGGTGATGAGCGACGTGCCGGCCGGCCGCCTGCACAAGAAGCTGGTCGAGGGCCAACTGGCGGCCAACGTGTTCTCGTGGAATGCTGCGCTCGCCGACCCGGGCTTCGCGCTGTTCGGTGCCCAGTTGGCGCCGGGCCAGGATCCGGACAAGGCGCGTGACGCGCTGCTGGCCACCATCGAATCGGTGGCGGCGCAGCCGGTGACCGAAGAAGAAGTCAACCGAGCCCGCGCCAAGTGGCTGAAGGAATGGGACCTGCGCTTCTCGGACCCGGAGACCGTCGGCGTGGCCTTGTCCGAGACGGTGGCGCAGGGCGATTGGCGTCTGTTCTTCCTGCTGCGCGACCGTGTCAAGACGGTGACGGCGGCGGACCTGAACCGCGTCGCGACAGAGCGCTTCCTGCGCGACAACCGGACGTTGGCGACCTTTGTGCCGACCGACAAGCCGACACGCGCGCCGAAGCCCGAGACCGTCGACGTCGTCGAGCAGCTGAAGAACTTCAAGCCAGTGGAAACGATGGCCAAGGTCGAAGCCTTCGATGCCTCGCCGGCGAACATCGAGTCGCGCACCCAACGTTTCGAGGTGGCGCCTGGGCTGAAGGTATCGCTGCTGCCGAAGGCAACGCGCGGCGATGTGGTCAACGCACAGCTCTCGCTGCGGCTGGGTGATGAAGAAAGCCTGAAGGGCCAGGCGACGACAGCCGAGCTGCTGGCCGCGATGCTGGACAAGGGCACTTCGAAGTTGAGCCGCCAGCAACTGCAAGACCGCATGACGGCGCTGAAAGCCGAGATCCAGTTCAGCAGTTCGGCCGACAACCTGACGGCCAACCTCCTGACCACGCGCGAGAACCTGCCGGCGGTGATCGATCTCGTTGGCCAGATGCTGCGCGAGCCGGCATTCCCGGCCGACGGGCTGGACGAGGTGCGCCGGCAGGTGGTCTCTGCCGTCGAGCAAAGCCGCAAGGAGCCTGAGGTGATCGTCGAGGATGCACTCGACCGCCATGGCAACCCGTACCCGAAGGGCGACGTGCGCTATGCCCGCACCTTTGACGAGACGGTGGGAGAGGTCAACGCAGCGACGGTGGCGCAGCTCAAGGCATTCCACCAGCGCTTCCTCGGCGTCGGCCGCGCGCAGTTTGCGGCGGTAGGCTCGATGGACGTGCCGGCCGTGCGTGCCGCGCTCGACAAGGCTTTCGCAGGCTGGGCCCCGGCGGTCGCGTTCAGGCGCGTGCCGCACCCGCTGGTGGCTGTGCCTGGCGCCCGCCTGGCGTTCGAAACGCCGGACAAGCAGAACGCCACGATGCTGGTGCGCCTGCCGCTGCCGCTGAAGGAGCTGGACCCGGACCAGGCGCCGTTGATGGTGGCCAACTTCGCTTTCGGCAGCGGTGGCAACTCGCGGCTGTGGAAGCGCATCCGCGAAGCCGAGGGTCTGAGCTACGACGTGCGCAGCAGCCTGGCGTGGAATGCCGAAGACGCCAACACCGGTTGGCAGGCCAGCGCGATCTTTGCGCCGCAGAACCGCGCCAAGGTCGAGCTGGCATTCAAGGAAGAGGCCGAGCGCGCGGTCAAGACCGGCTTCGCCGCCGAAGAGATCGCGCAGGCCAAGGCCGCGCTGCTGAACTACCGGCGCCTGACGCGCGCGCAAGACGGCAATCTCGCCGGTGGCCTGGCAAACAATGACTACCTGGGCCGCAAGTTCACCGTGGCGCAGCAGCTGGACGATGCGATCGCGGCGGTGACGCCTGAGCAAGCGACGGCCGCCTGGCGCAAGTACATCGACCCGCAGCGCTTCGTCAGCGCAGTCGCCGGCGATTTCAAGGGCAAGTGATGCTCACGGCGGCGGGCTGGGCTCGCCGCCTTCCTGCGCCGTGGTGGCGGCCTTGAACGGATCACGCTCTCGAAGCTCGTCCAGGTAGGCGGCCACACCCTGGCCCTCGCGGGCGAGGAAGTCTTCGACCGCACGGGCGAACTGCGGGTGGGCGAGCCAATGGGCTGAGCGGGTCGGCGTCGGTGTCAGGCCCCGCGCCATCTTGTGTTCGCCTTGGGCGCCGCCCTCGAAGCAGCGGTAGCCATGCTCGATGCACCACTGCAGCGGTTGGTAGTAGCAGGCCTCGAAGTGCAGGAACGACACCGCCTCGGTGGCGCCCCAGTAGCGCCCCCAAGCCCAGCCACGATCGGGGTCGATCGCGACCAGCGAGGCCGCGATGGGCTGGCCCTCGCGCTGCGCCATGAACATCAGCCAGTGCCGCGGCAACTCGCGCGCGACGCGCTGGAAGAACTTCAGGTTCAGGTACGGCGTCGAGCCGTGCGCGCGGTAGGTCAGGCTGTAGCAGCGGTGGAAGAAGCGCCAGTCGGCTTCGGTGATGGCTGCGCCTTCGCGCACCTCGAATGTGATGCCGGCCTCGGCCACGCGCCGCCGCTCCTGCTGGATCTTCTTGCGCTTCTCGCGTTGCAGCGCGGCCAGGAAGTCGGCGAAATCGGCATAAGGCCGATCCATACGGTTGCGCCAGTGAAACTGCACGCCGTGGCGGATCATCCAGCCATCGGCGCCGGCGGCTTCGAAGTCCTCGTCGTTGCCGAACAGCAGGTGGGCCGATGACCACTCGTTTCGCACCGCCAGGCTGCGCAGTGCCCGCATCAGCAGCAGGCGTTCTTCGGCGCTGCTCGCGAGCAGCCGAGGGCCCGGCACGGGCGTGAAGGGCACCGCCGCCAGCAGCTTGGGGTAGTAGTCCAGGCCATGGCGCCGGTAGGCGTCGGCCCAGGCCCAATCGAACACGTACTCGCCGTACGAGTGCGATTTCAGGTAAGCCGCGACGGCGCCGACGAGGCGGTCGCCACGATGCAGTGTGATGAAGGCCGGCGTCCAGCCCGAATCACCCGAGGCACAACCGGTCTGATGCAAGGCCAGCAAGAACTCGTGGCGCAGGAAGGGCAGCGGGTCGGGCTGGGCGGAAAGCAGCTCGTTCCACTCGGATGCTGCGATGTCGGCGGGGTTGCCGTGGACCCGAATGACATAATCGATTGCTCCGCTTTCTGTATCGCTCATGCGCAGCCCGGACTTCGTCTCAGGCACCGTCTTGGTGGCATTGGCCCAGATCAACGCGACGGTGGGCGATCTGGCCGGCAACGCGCGCCGGATGGCCGCATCGGCCCGCGAAGCCTACGCGCAGGGTGCCCGCTTGGTGCTCGCGCCCGAACTGGCCTTGACCGGCTATCCGCCTGAAGACCTGCTGCTTCGCCCAGCGTTCCTGCGCGCGTGCGAACAGCAACTGGCGGCCTTGGCCGCCGAGCTGGCTGATTGCGCAGGCTTGCATCTGATCGTCGGGCATCCGTTGTCTTGGGGTGATGCGCACGATCTTAGGTCGAAGTCCTATTCCCTGCCGCGGCGCTTCAATGCGGCCTCGGTGCTGGCAGGGGGGCACATCCAGGCGACCTACTGCAAGCGTGAGTTGCCCAACTACCAGGTGTTCGACGAACGGCGCTATTTCGTCTCGGGCCGTGACGCCGGCCGCAGCCCGGTGGTGGTCGATGTGGAAGGGGTTCGCTTCGGCATCCTGATCTGCGAAGACGCCTGGTTCGACGAGCCTGCCGAGTCGGCCTGCATGGCGGGTGCCGAGGTGCTGTGCGTGCTGAACGCCTCGCCCTTCCACCTGGACAAGCACGACGAGCGGGAGGCGCGCATGTCTGCGCGGGCCAAGGCCTGTGGCGTGCCGCTGCTGTATTCCCATCTGGTGGGTGGCCAGGACGAGGTGGTGTTCGACGGCGCTTCGTTCGTGGTCGACGCGCAAGGCGTGGTGCAGGCGCGTGCCCCGATGTTCGAGGCGGCCACGTTGATGGTCGAGGTGAGCGCCGAGGGCACTGCCAAGGGCGAGATCGCGCCGGTGCCTTCGCTCGAGGCGCAAGCCTGGGGCGCGCTGGTGATGGGCGTGCGCGACTACCTGGGCAAGAATGGCTCTCCCGGCGCGATCATCGGCCTGTCAGGGGGCATCGATTCGGCGCTGGTGCTGGCGATCGCGGTTGACGCGCTCGGTGCCGACAAGGTGCGCTGCGTGATGATGCCGTCGCCCTACACGGCCGACATCTCGTGGCTCGATTCGCGCGACATGGTGGCGCGGCTGGGCGTGCACTACGACGAGATCGGCATCACGCCGATGTTCGACGCTTTCCGCGGTGCGCTGGCCGAGCAGTTCGCGGGGCTGGCCGAGGACGCGACCGAAGAGAACATCCAGGCCCGTGTGCGCGGCACGCTGCTGATGGCGCTGTCGAACAAGACCGGCTCGATCGTGCTGACGACCGGCAACAAGAGCGAGATGGCAACCGGCTACTGCACGCTGTACGGTGACATGGCAGGTGGCTTTGCGGTCATCAAGGACGTGGCCAAGACGCTGGTCTATCGGTTGGCCGTGTGGAAGAACCAGCAGCCCAATGTGCGCGCTGACGGCTCGATCGGCCCGGTGATTCCCGAGCGCATCATCACGCGGCCGCCCTCGGCCGAGCTGCGGCCCGACCAGAAAGACCAGGACAGCTTGCCGCCCTACGAGGTGCTGGACGCGATCCTCGCCCGCTATATGGAGGACAACCAGGGCATCGAAGAGATCGTGGCCGCAGGTTTCGACCGTGCCGACGTTGAAAAGGTGACCCGGCTGATCAAGACCAACGAGTACAAGCGGCGCCAGGCGCCGGTGGGGATCCGCATCACCCACCGGGCCTTCGGCAGGGATTGGCGATACCCGATCACGTCGAAGTTCCGTGCTTAAATCGAACCGAACCAGACTCTTTCCCCACGGAGGCCGCCCATGAAACAGATCACCGCCATCATCAAGCCGTTCAAGCTGGAGGAAGTGCGCGAGGCGCTGGCCGAGGTCGGGGTGTCAGGCCTGACGGTGACGGAAGTCAAGGGTTTCGGCCGGCAAAAAGGCCACACCGAGCTGTACCGCGGCGCCGAGTACGTGGTCGACTTCCTGCCCAAGGTGAAAGTCGAGGTGGTGGTGCGCGATGCCGACGTCGACCGGGCGATCGAATCGATCGTCAAGGCCGCCAAGACCGGCAAGATCGGCGACGGCAAGATCTTCGTTACCGCGGTCGAGCAAGTGGTGCGCATCCGCACGGGTGAGACGGACGAAGCAGCCGTCTGAGGCACCACGCTCCCTGCTACGAAAACCTGGCTGGGTCTTTCCCGTCAAGGCCGTATTCAAAGGGGGGCGATGGGTCCCATAGGGCTCGTGCAGCGGACCGGCGACGGATCTCCGTGCCAGCGACCTGAAGATCCCGGCACGTGGTGCGGGCTGTCGCTCGCATCGAGTCGCAGCGGGGGTCAAACGCTGCGCAGTGGCGCCCGGAACACATAGCCCACTCGAGACTGCGACTGCATCGGCACCACCACCGGCGTGGCGCGCTCGATGCGCCGGCGCAGCCGGTACAGCGTCGCGCTCAGGGTGTTGTCGGGCTCTTCGGTGACGGGGCGGCCCAGGCGGCGACACAGCAGTTCGCGGGTGACGGTCTGCCCCGCGGCTTCGACGAAACACTCCATGACCACCAGATCGCCTTCGCTCAGGTCGACCCGCACGCCGTCCGGCGCGACGAGCTGGCCGGCGTGCCGATCCAGCACCCATTCCTTCGACCCGGCTTCGGTGGCGATGACGCGGCGGTGGACCGCACGGATCGCGACCACGACCTGGTCAAAAGTGACCGGCTTGGCCAGGTGCATGTCGGCGCCGGCATCGACCACCGCCGAGAACACGTCTTCCGCCACCCGGCCTGACACCACCAGCACGCCGGCATGGGTGCGTCGACGCAGCACGCGGATCAGCTCCACGCCGTCGATGCCGGGCAGCATCAGGTCGACGAGGTAGAAGCCGTAGCTGAACGGTGCCGTGTCGGCCAGCAACTCGTCGCTGTCGGCAAAGCGGTGAACCTGGATACCGAGGCCGCGCAGATGCTGGGCCAGGAACTCGGTGTACTCCACATCGTCGTCGATCAGCGCGATCGACGCGGGCAAAGCATGGGTATCGGCGTTCGGCATAAGCGGCCATGGCTGCGTGAAGGGCTGCTTTGATTCTAGGCAAGCATCTTGAATCCGGCAGGGGCTCCGGTAAATCGCGTACGCCGCTGAACGCGATCATCCGCTTCACCGGCACCCTGCTGATGCGCCTGTCGGGCCGCTGACGCTGGAGCAGGAGAAGCAGTTGGGCATGGTGCAGTCCAGTGGCAAGCACCTGCTGTCGCTGATCAACGACTTGCTGGACCTGGCCAAGATCGAATCCGGCGGTGTCGAGGTGCAACTGGTGCCGGTCGACTGCAACGCCCTGGTGGAACCCCGCCGACGCCATTCAGCTGGCACGGGCCGAGCGACCACACCTGATCATCAGCGACGCCGGGATGCAGCCGGGCAGCGGCTTCGATTTCATCGAGATGGTCAAGGCCGATCCGATGGTGCGCGACGTCCCGTTCATCTTCCTTTCGACCACGGACTGGGACGAAAGCGACCGTGCCGGGGGTCTGGCATTGGGCGCGACGCGCTACCTGCGCCGACCGATGGAATCGGCGACGTTGTTGAGCGAAATCCGGCGTTGCCTGAACGAAGCCGGCATCGGCTGAGGCGGCCCGGCGTCGCTGCGCGGGTCAGCACTCGACGATGTTGACCGCCAGGCCTCCGCGAGCGGTTTCCTTGTACTTCGTCTGCATGTCGGCGCCGGTCTCGCGCATGGTCTTGATGACCTTGTCGAGGCTGACGTGGTGCGTGCCGTCGCCGTGCAGCGCCATGCGTGCGGCGTTGATGGCTTTCACCGAGGCGATTGCGTTGCGTTCGATGCACGGGATCTGCACCAGGCCGCCGACCGGGTCGCAGGTCAGGCCCAGGTGGTGCTCCATGCCGATCTCGGCGGCGTTCTCGGCCTGTTCCGGCGTGCCGCCCATCACCGCGGCCAGCGCACCGGCGGCCATCGAGCAGGCCACGCCCACTTCGCCTTGGCAGCCGACTTCGGCGCCCGAGATGCTGGCGTTTTCCTTGTAGAGAATGCCGATCGCCGCGGCGGTGAGCATGAAGTCCATCACCCCGGCGTCTGTCGCGCCGTGCACGAAGCGGTGGTAGTAGTGCAGCACGGCGGGCACGATGCCGGCGGCACCGTTGGTCGGTGCGGTCACCACGCGGCCGCCGGCGGCGTTTTCTTCGTTCACCGCCAGTGCATACAGGTTGACCCAGTCCATCACCTGCAGCGGGTCGCGCAACGCGGCCTCGGGGTTGGCGGTCAGGTCGCGGTACAGCTGCGCCGCGCGGCGCTTGACCTTGAAGCCGCCGGGCAGGATGCCGTCGGTGCGCAGGCCGCGGGCGACGCAGTCCTGCATCGCGCGCCAGATGCGCAGCAGGCCGGCGTCGATCTCGGCGTCGGAGCGCCAGTGACGCTCATTGGCGCGCATCACCTGCGCGATCGTCAGCTTTTCGCGTGCGCAGACTTCCAGCAGCTCGGCGCCCGAGCGAAAGGGCAGCGGCAACACGGTGGTGTCCGGTGCGATGACCTTTTGCTTGCTGCCATCGGCCGCCACTTCGTCGCTGACGACGAAGCCTCCACCGACCGAGTAGTAGGTGCGGTTCTCGATCTCGTTGCCGTCGGCGTCGTAGGCGATCAGCCGCATGCCGTTGGCGTGGAAGGGCAGGGTCTCGCGGCGACGGAAGATCAGGTCTTCCGGCTCGTCGAACGCCACCTCGCGCTCACCCAGCAGCGACAGGCGCTTGCTGTTGCGGATGGTCTCCATCAGCGTCGGCACCGCGTCCACGTCCACCGTGTCCGGCTCGTGTCCGGCCAGGCCGAGCAGCACCGCCTTGTCGGTGCCGTGGCCTTTGCCGGTGGCGCCAAGCGAGCCGTACAGCCAGCAGCGCACGCGCACCGTCTTCGACAACAACCCCTCGCTGCGCAGGCGTGCCGCAAACAAGCGCGCTGCGCGCATCGGGCCCACGGTGTGGGAGCTGCTCGGCCCGATGCCGATCTTGAAGAGGTCGAATACAGAAACTGCCATGGATCTCTCCAGTCAATCAGCACGGGGCTTCGACAAGCTCAGCCGGAACGGTGTGTGTGCAACGAGGCTTCGACAGGCTCAGCCCGAACGGGGAGGGGGTGCCGATCCGGGACGGCTTAGACACCCGACTCGCACCACCGTTCGCCCTGAGCTTGTCGAGGGGCATTCGATCAGCCTGAGCCTGTCGAAGGGCCAGCGATAGGCTCAGGTGTCCTGGAGGCGAAATTACTCTGCCGCGAACTCGCTCATCGGCACGCACGAGCAGAACAGGTTGCGGTCGCCGTAGACGTTGTCGACACGGCCCACCGGCGACCAGTACTTGTGCTGGCGCAGCTCGGCCACCGGATAGGCGGCTTCCTCGCGGGTGTAGGCGTGCGGCCAGTCGGCCTTCAGCAGGCTTTGCGAGGTGTGCGGCGCGTTCTTCAGCGGGTTGTCTTCCTTCGGCCAGGCGCCGCTTTCGACCTTGCGGATCTCTTCGCGGATCGACAGCATCGCGTGGCAGAAGCGCTCCAGCTCGACCAGCGGCTCGCTCTCGGTCGGCTCGACCATCAGCGTACCGGCCACCGGGAACGACAGCGTCGGCGCATGGAAGCCGTAGTCGATCAGGCGCTTGGCGACGTCTTCGGCGCTGATGCCGGAGCTGTCCTTCAAGGGGCGCAGGTCGAGAATGCATTCGTGGGCCACACCGCCACCCTTCACACCGGCAATGCCGCCGCTGTAGTGGATGTCGTAGTGGTCAGACAGCTTCGCCGCCACATAGTTCGCGCTGAGGATCGCGGTTTCGGTGGCGTGCTTCAGGCCGTCGGCGCCCATCATGCGGACATACATCCAGCTGATCGGCAGCACGGCCGCGTTGCCCAACGGCGCAGCCGAAACGGCACCCACGCCGCCTTCGCGCACCTGGCCGGCCGTCGCATGGCCGGGCAGGAAGGGCACGAGGTCTTCGACCACGCAGACCGGGCCGACGCCCGGGCCGCCACCGCCGTGCGGGATGCAGAAGGTCTTGTGCAGGTTCAGGTGGCTCACGTCGCCGCCGAACTGGCCTGGTGCGGCCACGCCGACCAGGGCGTTCATGTTGGCGCCGTCCACGTAAACGCGGCCGCCGTACTGGTGGACCATCGCGCACAGCTCCTTCACCCGCGGCTCGAACACGCCGTAGGTGGAGGGGTAGGTGATCATGATGCAGGCCAGGTCGTCCTTGTGCTGCTCGCACTTGGCCTTCAGGTCGTCGAGGTCGACGCTGCCGTTGGCATCGCACTTCACGACCAGCACCTGCATGCCCACCATCTGCGCCGAGGCGGGGTTGGTGCCGTGCGCCGATTCGGGGATCAGGCAGACCTTGCGGTGGCCTTCGCCACGCGACTTGTGCCAGCCGCGGATCGCCAGCAGGCCGGCGTATTCACCCTGTGAGCCTGCGTTCGGCTGCAGGCTGATGCCGGCGTAGCCGGTGGCCTGGCACAACCAGCCGGTCAATTGCTCGTTCAGCAGCGCGTAGCCCTTGAGCTGCTCAGCCGGGGCGAACGGGTGGATGGCGGCGAACTCGGGCCAGGTGATGGGGATCATCTCGCTGGTCGCGTTCAGCTTCATCGTGCACGAACCCAGCGGGATCATGCTGCGGTCCAGCGCCAGGTCCTTGTCGGCAAGACGGCGCAGGTAGCGCAGCATCTCGGTTTCGCTGTGGTGCGTGTTGAACACCGGGTGCGTCAGGAAGGCGCTCGTGCGGCGCAGGCCTTCGGGCAGGCGCAGTGCGATGCCGGTGGCGTAGTCTTCGACCTTCGGCAGCGTCTGGCCGCCGGTGGCGAACCAGCTCCACAGCGCGGCGATGTCTTCGCGCGTGGTGGTCTCGTCCAGCGAGACGCCGATGTGCTTGGGCGACAGGCGGCGCAGGTTGGCGCCACCGGCCAGCGCACGGCCGATGATCTCTTCGGTGTGGTCGCCGGTCTCGACAGTCAGCGTGTCGAAGGCATAGGGGTTCTGCACCTTCAGGCCCAGCTTGCCCAGGCCGTCGGCCAGGATCGCGGTGAAGCTGGCCACGCGGGTGGCGATGCGCTTCAGGCCCTCGGGGCCGTGGTAGACGGCGTACATGCTGGCGATGACGGCCAGCAGCACCTGCGCGGTGCAGATGTTCGAGGTGGCCTTCTCGCGGCGGATGTGCTGCTCGCGCGTCTGCAGCGCCAGGCGGTAGGCCGGGTTGCCGTGCGAGTCGACGCTCACCCCGACAAGGCGACCGGGGAGAGATCTCTTGAACTCATCCCTGCAGGCCATGAACGCGGCGTGCGGGCCGCCACCGCCCATCGGCACGCCGAAGCGCTGCGAGTTGCCGATGACGATGTCAGCGCCCCATTCGCCCGGGGGCGTCAGCAGCGTCAGCGCCAGCAGGTCGGCGGCGACGATGAAGGCGGCGTTCTTCGCATGTGCCTTCTCGACGAACTCGCGCATGTCGTGCACCAGGCCGTTGGTGGCCGGGTAGCTGGCGAGCACGGCGAAGTAGTCGTGCTCTTCCATCAGCTTCGGCGCGAAGCCGACGATGACTTCGATGCCCAGCGGCTCGGCGCGGGTCTGGACGACCTCGATCGTCTGCGGATGGCAGTCACCGGCGACGATGATCGTGTTGCTCTTGCTCTTGACGCTGCGCTTGGCCAGCGTCATCGCCTCGGCGGCGGCGGTGGCCTCGTCGAGCATCGAGGCGTTGGCGATGGCCATGCCGGTCAGCTCGGAGACCATGGTCTGGAAGTTGACCAGCGCCTCCATGCGGCCCTGCGAGATCTCGGCTTGGTAGGGCGTGTAGGCGGTGTACCAGGCGGGGTTCTCGAGGATGTTGCGCAGGATGACGCCAGGCGTCAACGTACCGTAGTAGCCCTGGCCGATGAAGCTCTTCTTGACCTGGTTCAGCGCGGCCACGGCGCGCAGCTCGGCCAGCGCTTCGGCCTCACTCGCCACCGCGGGCAGGGCCATCGGCTGCGCACGCATGATCGACTTCGGCACGATGGCGTCGATCAGGGCCTGGCGCGAGGCCACGCCGATCACGCTCAGCATGTGCGCCTCGTCGGCCGTGTCCGGGCCGATGTGGCGGGCGATGAACTCGCCGTGGTTTTCGAGGGCGTCGAGGGGGGTGTGAGCGTGCATCAGCATGAGCGGGGAAGGGCAGTGGCGGGGAGGCGCTCGAGCGGAATCGGGTTCATTTCACCGTTCGCCCTGAGCCTGTCGAAGGGCAGGCCCTGAGCCTGATGGGCTTCGACAAGCTCAGCCCGAACGGTGTCGGGGCTCGAGGAGGGGGAAGGTCAGAGCGTCTTCAGCAGCGCGTCGTAGGCCGGCGGGTCCATCAGCTGGTCGAACTCGGCCATGTTGGTGACGTGGACCTTGAAGAACCAGCCGTTGCCCATCGGGTCGGTGTTGGCCAGCGCAGGGTTGGCGCGCAGCTCTTCGTTGACCTCGACGACCTCGCCGGTCACGGGCATGTAGATGTCGGCGGCGGCTTTCACCGATTCGACAACGCCGGCGATCTCACCCTTGTTGTAGGTCTTGCCCACTTCGGGCAGGTCGACGAATACCACGTCGCCCAGCGCGTCTTGCGCGTGCAGCGTGATGCCGACCACAGCGGCTTCGTGATCTTCGATGTTGATCCACTCGTGGTCGGTGGTGAACATGGTCGTCATGGGCAGGGCTCCTCTTGGGGAATGTGTACTGGGAAGCGAAGGTTGATTCAGGGCCGGCCGGCGGTCAAGCCTGTAGACCCTGGTTGGCGGACTGATCTGCCCGGCTCAGCCGCGGTAGTAACGATGGGGGGCGAAGGGCATCGCGGCGACCTTCATCGGCAACCGCTTGCCGCGCACCTCGGCGAACACCTCGGTACCGACAGCGGCATGCGAGGCGGGCAGGTAGCCCATGGCGACCGGCTGGTTGACGGTCGGGCCCAGCGTGCCGCTGGTGACGGTGCCCAGCTCGGTGCCGTCGGCGTTCACCAGCTTGGTGCCTTCGCGGATCGGCGCGCGCTCCAGGCCGACCAGGCCGACGCGCTTGCGCTTGGCGCCTTCGGCCAGCTGCGCGTCGATCACCGCGGCGCCCGGGTAGCCGCCAGCACGGGCGCCACCGGCGCGGCGCACCTTCTGGATCGCCCAGGTCAGCGCGGCCTCGACCGGCGTGGTGGTGGTGTCGATGTCGTGGCCGTACAGGCACATGCCGCCTTCCAGGCGCAGCGTGTCGCGTGCGCCCAGGCCGGCCGCCTTGACTTCGGGTTGGGCCAGCAGCTCACGGGCCAGGGCAACGGCCTGGTCCTGATGGACGGAGATCTCGAAGCCGTCTTCACCGGTGTAACCCGAGCGGGTGACGAAGCATTCGGCGCCGCCCGCAGAGGTCGACAGCGTGAACACGCCGCCGGTCATGAAGGTGAGGGCGGCCACACCGGGGTTCAGCCGGGCCAGGGCCTCGGCGGCCTTCGGGCCTTGCAGTGCCAGCAGCGCACGCTCGGGCAGCGGGCGGACTTCGCAGCGGTTGCCGATCTTCGACTTCAGGTGCGCGATGTCGGCGTCCTTGCAGCCGGCGTTGACGACGACGAAGAGGTCGCCGAACTTGTCCAGCGCATCCGCCGGCGGGCGGGTGATCATCAGGTCGTCCAGCAGGCCGCCCTGGTCATCGGTGAAGAAGGCGTAGCGCTGCTTGCCCGCGGCGAGGTCGACCACGTCGACGGGGACCAGCGTTTCCAGCGCAGCGGCGGCATCGGGGCCGATCAGGCGCAACTGGCCCATGTGGGAGACGTCGAACAGCGCGGCGGCTTCGCGGCACTGCTTGTGTTCGGCCATCAGGCCGGCGGGGTACTGCACCGGCATCGCGTAGCCGGCAAAGGGCACCATGCGGGCGCCGAGTTCGAGGTGGAGGGCGTGCAGCGGTGTCTGCAGCAGATCGGCGGCGGGTGCGGCGGAGGACATCGTTTGTCTATCCTGTGTCGAGGGCAATCCAAGGAACCTGAAACGGTCGGAAGTGCCCTCGCTGTCCGCTTTACCTGAGAGATTGACGGTGTCGGCGTGTGGCCGGGCACCGCTTGCCCCTTCGGTGGATGGGCTCGATGACCCATCTCTCTCCAGTGAGGAACGCTCCGCATCTTGACGCGAAGCGCTTGCCAGTCCTTTTGCCTGAGCGTTCGAAGCCTGTACGGCCTCTGCGCCTTCGGCGGCCCCGGATGGGGCTCTCTCCTGGCAAGCGGGCAGTGTACCCGAGGGCGCGGCTGCCATGGCACCATGCGGCGGCGCCTTCACCTGTTCCCAGCCCGATCCGCCGATGTCCACAGCCCAGGTTTTCATCAGCTACCGCCGCGACGACGGCGCCGGCTATGCCCGGGCGATCGCGGCCGAGTTGTCCAGGCGTTTCGGCGCGGGCCGGGTGTTCATGGATGTCGACGACATCGCCGCTGGTCAGGGCTTTGCCGAGGTCATCCAGCGCGCGGTCGGCAGCGCCAGCGTGCTGCTGGTGTTGATCGGCCGCCGGTGGCGCGGTGAGCGCGAGGGCGGTTCCCCGCGGCTGCATGACACCGGGGATTTCGTGCGGCTGGAGATCGCCGCGGGTTTGCGGCTCGGGCTGCGGGTGATTCCCGTGTTGTTGGATGGCGCCACGATGCCGGCTGCCGGCGAGATGCCCACCGACATCCAGGCCCTGGCCGGCCTGCAGGCGCTGGAGGTCGGCAACACCCGTTTCGCGGACGACATCGAACGCCTGGTGGCCGCGCTGGCCGGCACGTTGGGTGCCCCGGCCCGTCCAAGCCGCCGCCGTTGGGGCCTGGCGCTCGGCGCGGCCTTGCTGCTGGCGGCGGCCGCCGTGTGGTGGGTCGGTCACCGCGCGCGGCCGGCGGTCAATGGCGAGTGGCAGGGCGAGCTGCACTACGCCTGGGCGAACACGCCGCGCGTCGAGCGCTTCACCTTCGGCGGCCAGGGGCAGGCGCTGAATGGCAGTGCGTCGTTCCTGGGGTTGCCGCGCGGCGTGCTGGCGGGCCACGTCGACAGCGACGGGCTTCGTTTCGATACCCGGACCAGCGAGATGGGCGGGGCGGAGCTGCTGCACCACTACCGCGGGCAACTGGTGGGTGACGAGATCCGCTTCGTGCTGCAGACCGAAGGTGGCACCGCCCCGCACGAGCCGGTGACGTTCGTGGCGCGACGCGTGGGCGCCGAACCAGCGCGTTGAGTCATGGCGCTGAGCGCTACATTGGCTGATCCACCCGATCGCAAGGAACGCAGATGCTGACCGAACAAGACCCGCTGCTGCTTCGCCACGACGACCCGCGAGGCATCGTGACCGTGACGCTGAACCGCCCGCAGGCCTTCAACGCCTTGTCCGAGGCGATGCTGGCGGCACTGAAGACCGAGCTGGATGCGCTGGCGAAGGATCCTCGAGCCCGGGTGCTGGTGCTGGCGGCGTCCGGCAAGGCGTTTTGCGCCGGTCACGACCTGAAGGAGATGCGTGCCGAGCCGTCGCTCGACTACTACCGCAGCCTCTTCGCCCGTTGCGCCAAGGTGATGATGCAGATCCAGCAACTGCCGATCCCGGTGATCGCGAAGGTGCAAGGGGTGGCCACCGCGGCCGGCTGCCAGCTGGTGGCGGCTTGCGACCTGGCGGTGGCGCTGCGCAGCGCGCGTTTTGCGGTCAGCGGCGTCAACCTGGGCCTGTTCTGTTCGTCACCGGCCGTGCATCTGAGCCGCAACATCGCGCGCAAGCAAGCGTTCGAGATGCTGGTGACCGGCGAGTTCATCAGTGCCGATGAAGCGCAGCACTGCGGCCTGGTCAACCGCGTGGCCGACGACATGCTGTCGCTGGACGCCGAGATCGAACGGCTCGCCGCCAGCATTGTCGCCAAGCCCCGCGCCGCCGTCGCGCTGGGCAAGGAGTTGTTCTATCGCCAGCTCGAAGCCGGCGTGGAAGCCGCCTACATCGACGCCGGCCACACGATGGCCTGCAACATGATGGACGAGGCGGCGCTCGAGGGCGTGCAAGCCTTCAACGAGAAACGGCCACCGCGCTGGTAGCCGGGCCGACCGACCGATCTGTTGGCGGCTGACCTGAACGGGGCTTGAATCCGTGTGAGTTCGAGTAACTGGTATTGCTACCAGTGTGCTTGTGCGCAAATACCAATTGAATACCGGTAGTTGATTGGTTAGATTCCGGTTCACCAGTCGCAGGCGGACGCCGTGGGCCGAACAAGGGCACCCCAGAAATCCACATGGCTTGCCGCGGAGGGCGATTGGTGAATGCGGCATCGGGACCTCCGGGCCGCCCCTTTCTCTCGCATCGAACAGGAGCAATCCATGTCCATGAACACACGTGCGCGTGCCTTCTGCCAGCACGCGCTGATCGCTTTCAGTGCAGCCGTCGCCACGGTGCCGGCCCTGGCGGCGGCCGACTTGCCGCCCGAGGCGCTGAGCACCAACCCCGACGGGCGCTACTACACGGGCTACTACCCAAGCTGGAGCGACAACTGGTTCGACGCGACCGGCAAGACGCCCGGCCAGGTCTACGCGGTCAGCAAGTTCGCGCGTATTCCCGCCACCTACACCCACGTGAACGCCTCGTTCGCGAA
>NZ_DASUNH010000035.1:0-21409 GCF_036277275.1 Ideonella sp.
GGTTGAGTCCGGCCTGCCTATCGAGGCGGAAGCCCTGTGATTGTTGGCGGCGCAGCTCTCGTTCTACAATTCGCCATCCCACCAGCAAGAGCAGGAAAGGCAGCACGGGTTATGACACCGCGAACTACGACCTTCGGAGAAATCACCTAGTCGGCCGCGGCACGTTCGGACTCGTCCAAACTTTCCCTCACGAAACGCGGCCCTTCAGCCGCGTTTTTGTTTTCTGGAATACCCAAATGATCAAGATCTCTTTGCCCGATGGTTCGCAACGTGAATTCCCGGGCCCGTTGACGGTGGCCGACGTGGCCGCGTCGATTGGCGCCGGCCTGGCCAAGGCCGCGCTCGGCGGCCGCATCGGCCAAGGCTCGGACGCCAAGCTGGTCGACACGAGCCACCTGATCGAGGCTGACACGCCGCTCGCGATCGTGACGGACAAAGATGCCGATGGCCTGGAACTGATTCGGCACTCGACGGCGCACTTGCTGGCCTATGCGGTGAAGGAGCTCTTCCCCGAGGCGCAGGTGACGATCGGCCCGGTCATCGAGAACGGCTTCTATTACGACTTCTCGTACAAGCGCCCATTCACGCCCGAGGACCTGGCCGCGATCGAGGCCAAGATGGGAGAACTGGCCAAGAAGGACGAAAAGGTCGAGCGACGCGTGCTGCCGCGCGACGAGGCGGTGGCCTACTTCAAGAGCCTGGGCGAGCACTACAAGGCCGAGATCATCGGCTCGATACCGGCGGGCGAAGACGTGTCGCTGTACCGCGAAGGCCAGTTCGAAGACCTGTGCCGTGGCCCGCACGTGCCCTCCACGGGCAAGCTGAAACACTTCAAGCTGATGAAGGTGGCGGGCGCCTACTGGCGCGGTGACCACCGCAACGAGATGCTGCAGCGCATCTACGGCACGGCCTGGGCCAGCAAGGACGACCTGCAGAAGTACCTGACGATGCTGGAAGAGGCCGAGAAGCGCGATCATCGCCGCCTGGGCCGCGAGCTGGACCTGTTCCACCTCGACGAGCACTCGCCCGGCACGGTGTTCTGGCATCCCAAGGGGTGGGCCGTGTGGCAATGCGTCGAGCAGTACATGCGGCAGGTCTACCGCGACAACGGCTACCTCGAGGTCAAGGGCCCGCAGATCCTGGACAAGTCGCTGTGGGAGAAGACGGGCCACTGGCAGAAGTACCGCGAGAACATGTTCACGACGGAATCGGAGAAGCGCGACTACGCGCTGAAGCCGATGAACTGCCCCGGCCACATCCTGATCTACAAGCAGGGCATCAAGAGTTACCGCGACCTGCCGCTGCGCTACGGTGAATTCGGCCAATGCCACCGCAATGAGCCGACGGGCGGACTGCACGGGATCATGCGGGTGCGTGGCTTCACGCAGGACGATGGCCACATCTTCTGCACGGAAGAGATGATCCTGCAGGAGTGCGTCGAGTACACGGCGCTGCTGCAGAAGGTCTACGCAGATTTCGGCTTCTCGGACATCCTCTACAAGGTCGCGACGCGGCCCGAGGCGCGCATCGGATCGGACGAAAGCTGGGACAAGGCCGAGCATGCGCTGATGGAAAGCCTGCGCCGCTCGGGCTGCGAATTCGTCATTTCGCCGGGTGATGGGGCCTTCTATGGCCCGAAGATCGAATACACGCTGAAAGACGCGCTGGGCCGCGAATGGCAATGCGGCACGATGCAGGTCGACTTCTTCATGGCCGAGCGCCTGGGCGCGGAGTACGTGGCTGAGTCGGGCGACCGCCTGACGCCGGTGATGCTGCACCGGGCGATCGTTGGCAGCCTGGAGCGTTTCATCGGCATCCTGATCGAGCAGCACGCCGGGGCGCTGCCGGCCTGGCTGGCGCCGACGCAGGTGGTGGTCTCGTCGATCACGGAAGCCCAGGCGGATTACGTCGAATCCGTCGTCAAAACGCTGAAAAAACAAGGAGTTAGGGCGGAGGGTGATTTGCGCAACCAGAAGATCACGTTTAAAATACGGGAGCATTCGTTGCAAAAGGTCCCGTACATCCTCGTCGTAGGCGACAAGGAGAAGGCAAGCGGGGCCGTCGCGGTGCGCGCCCGAGGCAACCAGGACCTGGGCGTGATGTCCCTCGCAGACTTCCAGTCGAAGCTCGCAGGCGACATCGCGGCCAAGGTTTGAGGTAATGCCTCGGTTTTCGTTCGCCGAATGTTTTTCGTCGGGTCCTGCACTTGCCTCAGGACCTGTTTGAGGGGTTTGAACCATCGCTACCTTTGCCGACCGTCGGATGCCTAACGTCGAGCGCAAGCATCGACTGAACCGTGAGATCACTGCCCTGAACGTGCGCCTGAACGGCGTCGAGAACGAGCCGTTGGGCATCGTCAGCATTCAGGACGCCTTGCGGATGTCAGCCGAAGCCGACGTGGATCTGGTCGAGATTGCCGCCACTGCAGATCCGCCGGTTTGCCGGCTGATGGACTACGGCAAGTTCAAGTACCAGGAACAAAAGCGCGCCGCCGAAGCGAAGTCCAAGCAGAAGGTCATCGAAGTCAAGGAAGTCAAGTTCCGCCCTGGCACCGACGAAGGCGACTACGCGATCAAGATGCGCAACCTGCGCCGCTTCATTGCCGAAGACGGTGACAAGGGCAAGGTGACCTTGCGGTTCCGTGGCCGCGAAATCACCCACCAGGACATCGGCATGCGCCTGCTCGAACGCATTCGCGACGAGCTGTCGGATGTGGCGGTGGTCGAGCACATGCCCAAGCTCGAAGGCCGCCAGATGATCATGGTGTTGGCGCCGAAGAAGCGCTAACCAGCGCGACGAGTTTTGAAGGATTCACCCGGCGGTTTGGTCACTGCCGGGTTGATGCAGAAGCCACTGCAGGCCATCAAGTGCCACCGCACCCGCGGTGGCCGCCCAGCAGAGGCAATTCACAAGGAGCAGTCATGCCCAAAATGAAGACCAAGAGCGGGGCCAAGAAGCGTTTCCGCGTCCGTCCGGGTGGCACCGTCAAGCGCGGTCAAGCGTTCAAGCGCCACATCCTGACCAAGAAGACCACGAAGAACAAGCGCCACCTGCGTGGTGCTGCCAACGTGCACGAGACCAACATGGGCCACATCGCACAGATGCTGCCTTTTGCTGGCCTGTGATCTTCTGACGGACTGAAAGGAAACCAGACATGCCTCGCGTTAAACGTGGTGTAACCGCCCGCGCCCGTCACAAGAAGATCCTGGCCCTGGCCAAGGGCTTCCGTGGTCGTCGCAAGAACGTCTTCCGCATCGCCAAGCAGGCGGTGATGAAGGCGGGCCAATACGCCTACCGCGACCGCCGCACCAAGAAGCGCGTGTTCCGCCAGCTGTGGATTGCCCGTATCAACGCGGCAACCCGTGGCCTCGGCCTGACCTACAGCAAGTTCATCGCCGGCCTGAAGAAGGCCCAGATCGAACTCGACCGCAAGGTGCTGTCGGACATGGCCATCCACGATCCGGCTGCTTTTGCCGCCATCGTCGACAAGGTGAAGGCCCAGCTGAGCTGATACCGCTGCAGGCTCTTCCGGCGCCCTTGGCAACGAGGGCACCGGAGGCCGCACAGGCACTCGAAGGCCGTCACCTGTTGGTGCGGCCTTTTTTATTTTGTTTTTGATCTTCGCTTGGTAAGCATGAACGACCTCGATCAACTGGTGGGCGCCGCACAGGCCGATTTCGCAGCAGCCGGCACGCCGGCCGAACTGGAAAACGCCAAGGCCCGCTTCTTGGGCAAGGCCGGCCGTGTCACCGAGCTGCTGAAGGGCCTGGCCACGCTGACCGCGGACGAAAAGAAGACCCGCGGTGCCGAGATCAACCAGACCAAGCAACGCATCGAGGCGGCGCTGAATGCGCGTCGCCAGGCACTGGCCGATGCCGAACTGGAAGCCCAGCTCAAGGCCGAGGCGCTGGACGTGACGCTGCCCGGTCGCCAGCGCGGGCAAGGCGGCCTGCATCCGGTGTCGCGCACGATGGAGCGCATCGAGGCCATCTTCGGCTCGATGGGTTTCGACGTGGCCGATGGCCCCGAGATCGAGACCGACTGGATGAGCTTCACCGCGCTGAACAACCCGGAGAACCACCCGGCGCGTTCAATGCAGGACACCTTCTACGTCGACATGAAGGACGACGGTGGCCGTTGGCTCAACCTGCGCCCGCACACCAGCCCGATGCAGGTGCGTTATGCGCGTGCCCACTCCGCCCGCCACGCCGAAGCGTTGGCCCGCGGCGAGCCGATCCCCGAGATCCGCGTGATCGCGCCCGGCCGCACCTACCGCGTCGACAGCGACGCGACCCACTCGCCGATGTTCCACCAATGCGAAGGCCTGTGGATCGGCGAGAACGTCAGCTTCAAGGACCTGAAGGCGGTGTTCGCCGACTTCTTCCGCAACTTCTTCGAAACGGACGACCTGACAATCCGTTTCCGCCCGTCGTTCTTCCCGTTCACCGAGCCCTCGGCCGAGGTCGACATCGCCTTCGCGGATGGCCCCCTGAAAGGCCGCTGGCTCGAGGTGGCCGGCTCCGGCCAGGTGCACCCGAACGTGGTGCGCAACTTCGGCCTCGATCCCGAGCGCTACATCGGCTTCGCGTTCGGCATGGGCCCGGACCGGCTGACGATGCTGCGCTACGGCGTGAACGACCTGCGCCTGTTCTTCGACGGCGACCTGCGATTCCTGTCGCAGTTCCAGTGACCGCAGCTCCCGTGCCGCCACGCCGCCGTTGACCCCGAACACCGAAGACTGAACCGATCCCATGCAATTCCCAGAATCCTGGTTGCGCGAGTTCTGCAACCCGCCGCTGAATACCGCCGAATTGGCAGACCTGCTGACGATGTCCGGCATGGAGGTCGAAGAGCTCAAGCCGGTGGCGCCGCCGTTTGCTGGCATCGTGGTGGCCGAGATCGTCGAGGCCGAGCAGCATCCGAACGCTGACAAGCTGCGCGTGTGCCGCGTCGACGCCGGCCCATTCAGCAAGGAGGGTCCGCTGCAGATCGTCTGCGGCGCGCCGAACGCGCGGGTGGGCATCCGTGTGCCGCTGGCCGTCGTCGGGGCGCAGTTGCCGCCAGGTGAGGACGGCAAGCCCTTCGAGATCAAGATCGGCAAGCTGCGCGGCGTCGAGAGCTTCGGCATGCTGTGCTCGGCGCGCGAGCTGAAGCTGTCGGAAGACCATGGCGGTTTGCTCGAGCTGCCGGCCGATGCGCCACTGGGCCGGAACATTCGCGAGTACCTGAGGCTCGACGACACGCTGTTCACGCTGAAGCTGACGCCGAACCTGGCGCACGGCTTGAGCGTCTATGGCATTGCCCGCGAAGTGTCGGCCTTGACTGGCACGCCGCTGAAGGTGCCGAGCTTCCAGCCAGTGACACCCGCGAACGATCAGCGCGTGTCCGTCAAGGTGGAGGCGAACGATCTGTGCGGCCGCTTCTCGGGCCGCGTCGTGCGTGGTGTGAATCCCAAGGCCACGACCCCCGCCTGGATGGTGGAGCGCCTGGCACGCTGCGGGCAGCGCAGCGTATCGCCGCTGGTCGACATCTCGAACTACGTGATGTTCGAGTACGGCCGCCCGTCGCACATCTTCGACCTCGACAAGATCCACGGAGGCCTGACCGTGCGTTGGGGCAGGACGGGTGAAAGCCTGAAGCTGCTCAACGGCAGCACGATCGAGCTGGACGAGCAGGTCGGCGTGATCTCCGACGAGCGCCAGGTCGAGTCGCTCGCCGGCATCATGGGCGGTGACTCGACGGCGGTGTCCGACGACACGAAGAACGTCTACATCGAGGCCGCGTTCTGGTGGCCCAACGCGGTGTCTGGCCGCTCACGCCGCTACACCTTCTCGACCGACGCCGGCCACCGCTTCGAACGTGGCGTGGATCCGGCCTTGACGGTTGAACACATCGAGCACATCACCCGCCTGGTGCAGGATGTCTGCGGTGGCGAAGCCGGCCCGATGACCGACTGGCAGGGCGAGTTGCCAGAAGCCAAGCCGGTGACGCTGCGCGTGGCGCGCGCCGCCAAGGTGATCGGTATGTCCGTCACGCAGGAGGAGTGCGCCGGCGTGCTGCGCCGACTGGGCCTGCAGTTCACCGAAGGCAACGGCACGTTGACCGTGACGCCGCCCAGCTGGCGCTTCGACATTGCGATCGAAGAAGACCTGATCGAAGAGGTCGCACGCGTGATCGGCTACCAGCGCCTGCCCGGCACCGCGCCGCTGGCGCCGGTGATGGCGCGCGTGCGCCCCGAGTCTCGGCGCGGCTCCCATGCCGTTCGCCATGCGTTGGCGTCGCTCGGTTATCAAGAGACGATCAACTTCAGCTTCGTCGAAGAGCGATGGGAGCAAGAGCTGGCCGGCAACGCCGACCCGATCAAGGTGCTGAACCCTATCGCGGCGCCGTTGGCGGTGATGCGTTCCAGCCTCGTCGGCAGCCTGATCAACGTGCTGCGCTACAACCTTTCGCGCAAGGCGTCGCGCGTGCGCGTGTTCGAGGTGGGTCGTGTCTTCCGCCGCGACGCGAGCGTGGCCGCCAGCGATAGCACGGTGCAGGGCATTGACCAGCCCCAGCGGGTCGCAGGTCTGGCCTATGGCTCAGCGGCGTCGTTGCAGTGGGGGCAGTCGGACAAGGGCGTCGACTTCTTCGATCTGAAGGGCGATGTCGAGGCCTTGCTGGCCCCTTGTGAGGCGCGCTTCGTGGCAGCCGAGCATCCGGCATTCCATCCGGGCCGCTGCGCTGCGGTGGAGCTGGATGGCGCGGTCATCGGCCATGTCGGCGAGCTGCACCCGCGCTGGCGCCAAGCCTACGAGCTGCCGCACGCGCCGGTGCTGTTCGAGCTGGACCTCGCGGCAGTGCAACGCCGCGATGTGCCGCAGGCCATGCCGGTGCCGCGCCAGCAGGCGGTGGTGCGCGACCTGGCGCTGGTCGTGTCCGAGCAGGTGACTCACGACGCGCTGACGGCGACGCTGCTGGCCGATCCGACCGGGCTGGTGCGCAGCGCGACGCTGTTCGACATTTACAAGCCGGCTGCGCCGACGGCCGACATTCCCGCTGGTCACCGCAGCCTTGCCGTTCGGCTGGAATTGCTGGATGACGAGGCGACCTTGACGGACGATCGCATCGACGCTGCCAGGGCCCAGGCCGTGGCGCGGGCCCAGGCGGCGCACGGCGCACACCTGCGCGGTTGAGTTTGGACGACGACACACGCCCCAATCAAAGACTGTTGCGCATGCTGCCCGATTCGAATTCAGACCCCACCGACACGCCAACGCCGATGGACCGCGTCATCCTCCCGTCGCTCGAAACGCCGACCCTGACCAAGGCCGAGCTGGCCGAGTTGCTGTTCGAGCGGCTGGGGTTGAACAAGCGCGAGTCGAAGGACATGGTCGAGGCCTTCTTCGAGATCGTCAACGAGGCGCTGGTGCAGGGCACCGACGTCAAACTCTCGGGCTTTGGCAACTTCGCGATCCGTCGCAAGGCGCCGCGGCCCGGACGCAACCCCCGCACCGGCGAGCCGATCCCGATCAAGGCGCGAAACGTAGTGACGTTCCACGCAAGTCACAAGTTGAAAGCAATTGTTCAGGGCGACATGCCGCCTGCGGAAGAGTTCGAGTAAAGTTTGAGCAACTCGCTCAAGCGCGTTGATTTCGCACGCCCATTTCCATGGACTCTGGCCCCATCCGCCTGCCGGCCATCCCCGCCAAGCGCTACTTCACGATCGGTGAGGTGAGCGAGTTGTGCGGCGTGAAGCCGTACGTGCTGCGCTATTGGGAGCAGGAGTTCACTCAGCTGAAGCCGATGAAGCGCCGCGGCAACCGGCGCTACTACCAACACCACGAGGTGCTGCTGATCCGGCGCATCCGCGATCTGCTGTACGACCAGGGCTTCACGATCAGCGGCGCGCGCAATCGCCTGTCAGAAGCGGCTTCGCTGGAAGGGGCCGAAGACAACCTTCAAGATGCGCTGCCCGCGCCACACACCTTGCCGGTGGCCGCATCTGGCACGCCGGCCATGGCCGCACTGAGCCATGCCTCGACGGCCGAGTTGCGGCTGCCCGTGCTGCCGGCGAATCCCAGCGTCGAGCAGGTCCGAGAAGAGCTGCTGGCGATTCGCGAGCTGCTCGTTTTCTGAGTCACCTGTCGAGTCGCAAAAGGGGCCTTCGCGCCCTCGATTCGAAGCAAGAAAACGTCGACCGTCAGCGATGATTTTCATGTCAGCCCGGCGTGCTCCAAATGCCTGGCTATAATGCGAGCTTCGTCGGGGTGTAGCGCAGCCTGGTAGCGCACTTGCATGGGGTGCAAGGGGTCGCGAGTTCGAATCCCGCCACCCCGACCAACCAATAACAACGGGTTAGCAGCACACGCTGCTAACCCGTTTGTCTTTGCGTCATGTCGAGCCGCCAATTCTTTACCGCCCAAGCCGGCTTCGATGCCGCGCGGCAGCTGCACAACCTGCCGTCGGGCCACCGCGCATTGCGCCTGCACGGCCACAGCTTTCAGGTTCGTGTGCGCGCGGCGTTGAGCGAGGGCTGGGCTCCATTCCCAGGCGGCGAGTTGAGCCGTCTGCAAAGCATGCTCGCCGACGTGATCGCACCACTCGATCATGTGCTGCTGAACGAACTGGTCGACGAGCCGTGTGACGATGGATTGGCGCGGTGGATCGCCGGCCAACTGCGCTTGCCCCAAACACCAGCCATCGGCCTGCAAAGCTCGGCGAACAGCGGCGTCGACGTCGACGGCCGAGGTGTGGCCCATGCATGGCGCCGCTACCGATTCCAGTCTGCGCACCGCTTGCCGAACGTGCCGCTAGGCCACAAGTGCGGTCGCATGCACGGGCATGGCTTCGAGGCCGTCGTGCATCTGCGGGCCGCGCCCGGTGAGCCCACGCACGCGGCATGTGACCGGCTGGACGAGCTGTGGGCCCCGCTGCATCACCAGCTGAACTACGCCTGCCTCAATGAGCTGCCCGGTCTGGAGAATCCGACCAGCGAGATGCTCAGCCGCTGGCTCTGGCAGCGGCTGGTCGCCGGCACGGACGGGCTCACGGCGGTGAGGGTCTACGAAACCGCGTCATGCGGCGCGCAGTACGACGGCGCCACGCATCGGATCTGGAAGGACTTTCACCTCGACAGCGCGTTGCGATTGCGCCGCGCACCGCCCGGCAGCCCCCTGTCGGGCCTGCATGGCCACACCTACACACTGCGTTTGCACCTGAGTGCCGAGCTGGATGAACTGCGCGGCTGGGCCGTGGACTTCGGCGACGTGAAGGAGCTGTTCAAGCCGGTGTTCAAGGCGTTGGATCACCACCCGCTGCATGACATTCCGGATTTGCTGGATTGCGATGCCGCCAGCCTGGCGCGTTGGGTGTTGGCCCAGGCACAAGCGCGTCTGCCTCAGGTCTCTCGCGTCGATCTGTTTGAAACCGAAGGCTGCGGCGCCATCGTCTGCACGGGCGACGCCGAGCCTGTGCTGGCCGCTTGAAGCATGACGTACTCGGTCAAGGAAATCTTCTACACGCTGCAAGGCGAGGGCGCTCAGGCCGGGCGCGCCGCGGTGTTCTGTCGCTTTGCGGGCTGCAATTTGTGGTCGGGTCGCGAGGCAGACCGGGCCAGCGCCACCTGCCGCTTCTGCGACACCGACTTCGTCGGTACCGATGGGCCCGGAGGTGGCAAGTTCGACACCGCCGAAGCCTTGGCTGCTGCGGTCGCGGCGAAGTGGGCGGGAGGCGCCGGCGGCAAGCCGATGGTCGTGTGCACCGGTGGCGAGCCATTGCTGCAGCTGGACGAAGCCTTGGTCGATGCCTTGCACGCCAGGGGTTTCGACGTGGCAGTCGAAACCAACGGCACCCAGTCGGCGCCCCGCGGTTTGGACTGGATCTGCGTCAGCCCGAAGGCGGATGCACCGCTGGTCCTGAACGCTGGCCATGAGTTGAAGCTGGTCTTCCCGCAAGCGAAGGCGATGCCGGAGCGCTTCACCGACCTGGCCTTCCAGCACTTCATCTTGCAGCCGATGGATGGGCCTGATCGAGCGCGCAACACGCAAGAGGCGATCGCCTACTGCATGCAGCACCCGCAATGGCGCCTGGGTATCCAGACCCACAAGGTGGTGGGGATCGCGTAGTGGTTTCCGGGCCCACTCGCCAACTGCGCGGGTGGCCGGACTCAGTCGTTGGGCTCGTCGGCGCTTTCGACCAGGAAGAAGTTCGGTCTCAGCTTGCCGCGCAGTCGAACACGCTGCCCCTCCATCGCCTCGAAAGCCGGGTCGACGTAGGCATGGCCGCCGGCGCGCCGCAGCACATGCCAGCTGCCGTCGGCCAGGACCAGCACCATTCCGTGGTGCGCGCTCTTCGTGCCCTGGCCCAAGGCCCGCTTCTCCACGCGGCCCTCGAGCACGACATGCCCGAGGTCGCCCACGTTGTCGTCAGCGGGAGTGGAGGCGGCGCACATGGATCAATTGTCCATCTTCTTCGGTGGCCACGAGGGCGACCACACGCAGAGCGCTGGTTCCGGCTTCATGGACCGGCCGACGGCCCTTGACGATGTGGACCCGACGCTGGGGACCGGTCTTGTTGCCGCGCTTGGGTGGCGCGATTTCGAAGCTCAGATGCGTGAGCTTCCCCTGCAGGCCCGACTCGCGGGTCATCGCCTTCAAGGCGGTGGCCACCTTGTCGCCGGGCGCCTGGTCGATTGGCCGAAGAGCAGGCAGGGCTTGGCCCAGGTAATTGCCTTCGCGCTCCAGCCGTTCGCGCCGCAGATTGCGCACAGTGCGGTCCTGCATGTTGGCAAAGGCTTTGCGAAAGGCCTTACCGCGGGTCAGCGAATGCGCGGTGGCCGCCACCGGCTGCGCCGAAGGATCGCCCAGCAGATAGAACTGCATCAAGGTCTTCAGATCGTACGGATCCAGGTGCGTGCGCGCCCCAGCGAACTTCTGCCGGGCCTCCAGCGCCGCACGGCCCAGTGACGAGCCGCCCAGAATTTGCTGAATGAAGTATTGGCAGATCAGGTCGGCCGAACCGTTGCCTTCGCAGGGGCCGTAGGCGATGGTCGTGCTGCCGAAGACAGCGGCCGCGCCATCTTCCAGGTAGGTCAGCGCAATGCCCTTCTGGCCTGCCGCGTCGGCGGGGTCATAGAGCTGTGCGCCGTAGCAGCATTCGGCGGCGACCACCGTACCCGCGCTGACCTTGCCTCGCAGGTGCTTGGCGTGGTGGGCCAGTGGGAATTCATCCTTGTCCGGCGGCTGGCCGTAGTACTCGGGCACGCTGTCGCCGCCATGGCAATTGATGAAGTGCACCCGCGGCGCCAGTTGGTTGGCGCTCCAGCGGGGCCCTTTCGGTGGGCTGATCAGCAGGCCGTCGGCGTGGCCGAAGGTGTTGGTCAGGCTCAGTGCGGTCGACTTGGCCCACGCCTCGGCGCTGAGGCCGAAGCTCGATTGAAAGTCAGAACGCGGACGTGGTTTGGAGCGTGCCGCCGCGTTGATCAGCTGGGTCAACAGGGTCGGCTTGCTGGCACCGATAAGGTCCGGCAGGCGGCCGACCACCCGGGTCGGGCCGAGGAACCGGTTGGGGTTGGTGCTGTAGGGGGCTTCGCAGGCGTAGGGAAGATCGCTGGGCACGTGGCGGTCGGAGTCACCTTCAGGCCCGCTGTAGGCGGGGTTGGTGATCGGCACCATCGGCATCACGTCCGGCCCGCCCAGCAGCATCATGTAGTGCGGCAGCGCAGTGGCCGCAATGCGATCGATCGCGTTCTTGACGGCCCGTGCGTCGGCCACGGCAGGGGTGGGCCCACCATACGGCGCCATCTCGGCTTCGTCATCGAGATGGATCACCACGGTGGCCAAGCCGCGCCGCTTGTCTGCGGCCACCAGGGCCCGCAGGGCCTTGCCGATGCGCGCCAAGCCGGCGTCGCCGTATTTGGCTTGCAGCGCTGCGTGCAGCGCCAGCACGACTTTGTCGATGGGCATGACCGATCCCCGCGATGTTCTGTGAAGAGCGGGGATTGTGGGTGCCGAGAGCCAGTCCGTGCAATCTCTGGCTTAGGGTGGCGCAGCGCTAGAAGAGGGATCAGCCGGCTGCGGAACCCGGCGGCAATGCTTCGGCGGGTTTCAGCTCGTCAACGCGCAAACCCTCTTGCAGCAGCGCGCGGCGCAGCCATTCTGGATGCGGGCCCTGGCCGTCCCAGGTGTCGCCCGTGACCGGATGGCGGTACTTGACCGGCAGTGGGCCGGGGGGCGGTGGGGGCGTTTCAGGTTCGGGCGTGGGCGCCAGGAGATCGTCGACCGTGATGCCCCAGAACTCCATCAGCGCCTCGATGCGTGCGAGCACGGCGGCACGCTCACGCCGGCTGAGCGTGATGGGAGCGGCGGCCGATTCGGCCCAGGGATCGATGGCCTCGGAGGCGTCGGGCGGATCGGTGTCAGGCATCGACATCAAAAGTCGTGCTCAAAATGGGCGCGGCCGCCAGATGGCGGCCGCGGGGACCTGTCAGGTTTGGGCAGCGTCCAGCTCGCGGCAGGACGGCGAGCAGACCGCTTGGGCTTTACCCAGCAACTTGCGCGACTTCAGCTGTGCCCGGGGGCGGTGCTTGCCGCACAGAAAACACGACATCGTGGCGGCGCCAAATGCGCCTGTCGCGGAGAATGGAGAACCCGCCACTTTTGAGCGGTAACGCAAACCCCCTGCATCGATGGAGGTCTTGGGATCGTCCTTGGCCAGGGTAAGCTCCTTTGACTGACAGAACTTGAAACGGCGAAGGTCACGCCGCATTTGCCGTATTGGCAATGCGCCACGTTGGCAATGCATCGTGGCGACAGCGTTGGCTCCGCCAACGCACCATTATCGCCTATCGGACAAGACCTTGCCATGGGCGCAGGCGCATTCCGCGCGGTAGATGTCTCACCACGCGGATAATGCCGCTCGCTCAACGCCTTCCATGCTGGACACCTCGATGTTTCGCACGTTCTACATGCCGATCTGCCAGCATTTGCCGCGCTGCGCCCGGCGCGGCTGTCTCGCGTGAGCGAGCGCATCCTGATCGTGCGCCTGAGTGCGATCGGTGACGTCGTGATGGCCTCGGGACTGATCCCGGCGCTGCGTGCGCGTTGGCCCGACGCCCAAATCAGCTGGCTGACCGAGCCCACGACCGTGCCCTTGCTGCGTCACAACGCGCAGTTGCACGAGGTGATTCCCTGGCCTCGGGCGGTCTGGCAGCAGCTGTGGAAAGAGCACCGCTACGCTCAGCTGTGGGCGGCGATGCGCGGATTCCGGGCCGAGCTGCGCGCCCGCCGATTCGATCTGATGCTCGATGCGCAGGGGCTGCTGAAGAGTGGCCTGTTGGGCTGGTTGGCTGGCGCGCCACGGCGCGTGGGGCTGCTGTCACGCGAAGGCAGCCAGTGGCTGATGACCGAGCGGGTCGGTCCGCGCGAAGGCGACGACCCGCGCATGAGCCACGAGTACCGCGACCTGGCCGACTACCTGGGCGCACCGACGGGCAGCTTCCAGCTCGACCTGGCGGTTGGTGACGGTCCGCGTGAGGCGGCCCGTGTCGCCTTGGCGGCCGCTGGCGTGCCGGTTGGCCCGGCCGGCCGATTCGCGGTGCTGGCGCCGTTCACGACCCGGCCGCAAAAACATTGGTTCGAAGACCGCTGGGCGGCGCTGGCTGGCGCGTTGCGGGCCGAAGGCCTGGTGCCGGTGCTGATGGGCGGGCCGTCCGACCGCGAGGCGGCCGCGCGCATCGCCGCGGCCTGCCCGACGCTCGTGAATCTCGTCGGCCAGCTCAAGCTGGACGAGACCGTGGCCGCGATCGCCGACAGTGCCCTGTTGGTCGGCGTTGATACCGGGCTGACGCACATGGGCACGGCGTTGAATGTGCCGACGGTTGGCCTGTTTGGCTCGACGCGGCCCTATCTGGACACCGGCTCGCCTCGCACGGCGATTCTTTACGAGCCGATGGACTGCTCACCCTGCCGACGCCACCCGACCTGCGGTGGTGCGTTTCACTGCATGCGGCACTGGACGGTCGAGCTGGTGATGGCGCAGGCGCGCCAGCAATTGCAGGTGGGCGACGCATGAAAGTCCTGCATGTCGAAGCTGGCAGGCATTTGTATGGCGGGGCCTTGCAGGTCGTGTTCCTGATGCGTGGGCTGGCCCAGCGGGGCGTGCATGTCGCACTCGCCTGCCCACAAGGCAGCGCGATCGCCGCCGCCGTGCGTGAGCTGGGGCTGCCTGTTCACGAGATGCCGATGCGTGGGGACGCCGACATCGGCCTGGTGGGCCGCCTGCGGCAGCTGATGCGCGAGATGGAGCCGGACGTACTGCACCTGCACAGCCGGCGGGGCTGCGACACCTGGGGCGCCCTGGCGGGCCGTTTACACGGCGTGCCGACGGTGTTGAGCCGCCGCGTCGACAATCCCGAATCGAAGCTGTGGGCGGCCTTGAAGTACCGCCTGCCTGATCACGTGGTGACCATCTCGCAGGGTATTCGCGAGGTTCTGCTGCGTGAAGGGGTTCCCGAGGTCCGCATCACTTGCGTGCCCAGCGCGGTGGACACCGCGCAGTACCGACCCGGCCGCGGCGAGCTGCGCTGGTTCCGCGAGGAATTCAAGCTCTCCGACGAATCCCTGGTGATCGGCATGGCGGCGCAGTTCATCGAGCGCAAAGGCCACGTGACGCTGCTGGATGCGCTGCCTGCGGTGTTCGCACGCCACCCTGAGGCGCGGGTGCTGTTGCTGGGCCAAGGGCCGTTGGTGGAGTCGATTCAGCAGCGCGTGGCAGCTGATCCGGTGTTGGCCGGCCGCGTGCAGCTGACGGGCTTTCGGCGCGACCTGGACCGTGTGCTGCCTTGCCTGGATGTGCTGGCCCACCCGGCCTACATGGAAGGGCTGGGCGTCGCACTGTTGCAGGCGGCGGCCTGCGGCGTGCCCATCGTCGGCGGCCGCACCGGCGGCATCCCGGAGATCGTGCAGCCGGGTTTGAACGGCGAGCTGATCGAGCCCGGTGACGTGGCCGCGCTCGCGGGCGCCTTGAATGACCTGCTCGATTCAGGCGAGCGCCGTGTCCGCATGGGCGCGGCCGGGCGCCTGTGGGTGGAAAAGCAGTTCTCGATCGACGCGATGGTCGAGGGCAACCTGGCCGTTTACTTGCGGCAGACGAAGAAGCGGTGATATGGGTTTTCGGGCGCGCGGAAGGTCCGCAGCACCGTCAGGCCTGACGCCTCGAGATCTCCGACGATGCGAGAGACCGGGTAGCCGCGCTTGTTGATCTCCCACTGGTGCTCACCGGTGATGCGGTGCTGGCGCGCACGCAGCCGCGGCTTGGGGAGCTGGAAGCGGCGTTCGCCGCCAAAAGGCAGCGGCAGCACGAAGGTCAGCATCTTGTGCGCGTCGGGCAACGACAGGACGACATGGCTGGTCGCCACGCGCCGAAGCTCGGACGCTGCGGTGCGAAAGTCCTCATAAGGCAGGTGCTCGAGCACCTGGAAGGCCGCGACAACGTCGTAGCTCGCATCTGCCAGCGGGATCGCGGTCACGCTGCCCACGTGGGTGGGCTTCAGCGCGGGGTCGATGTCCATCGTGGCCGTTTCGCAGCCCAGCGTGCGCAGCAGCTGGCTGTTGATGCCGGTGCCCACGCCCACTTCGAGCACCGAGGTCGGCTGCAGCGCCAGTACCTCGCGCAGCTGGTGCCAATAGCTGCACCAGCGCTTGATGTCGACATAGCGCTCGAATTGGTAATGGGAAGCGTCGACTTGCATCGTCGTGGTCGTGGTCGTGGGTAGCGATAAAGGAGGCGGCGGCCGGCTCAGGCGAGCGGCTCGGGCGCGATCCGTTGCCGGACCAGCGCCAGCAGGTCATCGTAGACCGCGTCGGCTTGGGCGATGTCAGCAACGGTGAGCGCATGGCCACTGCGCGCCAGGAAGTTCTGCCCGACGCCGGCGGCGCGGCCCGCGGCCACGTCACCCGCCTTGTCGCCAATCAGGAAGGAGCGCGGCAGGTCCAGCTGCAGTTCGCGGGCGGCCTGAAGCAGCATCCCGGGCGCCGGCTTGCGACAGCCGCACGGGCCGCGCATGGCGAGGTCCGGGCTGCGAGGGTGGTGTGGGCAGTGGAAGATGCCGTCCAACTGCACGCCTGCTTCGGCCAGCAGGCTGCGCAAATGCGTGTGCAGGCGCTGCATGTCGGCCTCGGTGTAAAGCCCCAGCCCGATGCCACCCTGGTTGGTCACCACCACCAGCGCGTAGCCGGCGCGCTGCAGCCCGGCCAAGGCTTCGACCACGCCGGGCAGGAGTTCGAAGTCTTCGATGCGGTAAACGTAGTCGCGCTCGACGTTGATCACGCCGTCGCGGTCCAGAAAAGCTGCCGGGCGCAGCGTGGTCACTGGGCCCACTCGTCGTAGGTGACGCTGGCGGTGCCGAACTTGCCGACCACGATGCTCGCGGCGTGGTTGGCCCACGGCACTGCGTCGCGCAGCGGCATGCCGGCGCCGGCCAACGCGGCCAGCGCGGCGATCACGGTGTCACCGGCGCCGGTCACGTCGAACACCTCGCGGGCTTCGGCTGGCACGTGGCGCGCGCCGCTGGCGTCGAACAGCGTCATGCCGTCTTCGGAGCGCGTCAACAGCAAGGCCTGCAGCTGCAGCTGTGTGCGCATCGCCTGCGCCAGCTCGGCCAGGTGGGCTTCGTCGCGCCAAGGGCCGGTGATCTGGGCCAGTTCGCTGCGGTTTGGCGTCAACAGCGTGGCGCCGGCATAGCGCGCGTAGTCGTGGCCTTTGGGATCGATCAGCACCGGCTTGCCGGCCGCGCAGGCGCGCTTGATCATGTGCGGGATGTGGGCCAGGCCGCCTTTGCCGTAGTCGGAGAAGATCACCGCCGCGTGCTGTGCGAGTTCGGCGTCAAAGGCTGCCAGCATTTGCGCCAGCACTTCATGGTCTGGTGTGTTTTCGAAGTCGACGCGCATCAATTGTTGCGAGCGGCCGATCACGCGCAGCTTGACGATGGTCTTCAACTTCGGATCGCGGCCCAGCGCGGTGCGGATGCCGCGCTCGGCGAGCAATTGCTCCAACCGGCTCGCGGCCTCGTCTTCGCCGACGACGGTGAGCAAGGTGGCTCGGGCCCCCAGCGATTGCACGTTGACGGCCACGTTGGCGGCGCCGCCCAGGCGGTCTTCCTCGCGCGTGACCCGCACGACCGGCACCGGCGCCTCGGGCGAGATGCGATCGACCGCGCCGAACCAGTAGCGGTCCAGCATGACGTCGCCGACCACCAGCACGCGGCTGGTGGTCAGCTGCTCGCGAGAGGGCAGTGCAGCCCAGGCGTTCATACCAGCTGCAGCTCCTGCTCGATCAGCCCGCACAGCGTGTGGATGATCAGGATGTGCGCTTCCTGGATGCGCGCGGTGACATCGCTCGGCACGACGATGGCGACATCCGACAGCGGTTTGATCGCGCCACCATCGCGGCCCAGCAGGCCGATGACCTGCATGCCCAGCGTGCGCGCATCCTCGACGGCGCGGCGCACGTTGGCCGAGTTGCCTGAGGTCGAAATCGCGACCAGCACGTCGCCCGCGCGGCCCAGTGCACGCACCTGGCGGGCGAAGACTTCGTCGAACGAGTAGTCGTTGCCGATGCAGGTGAGCGCCGAGCTGTCTGTCGTCAGCGAGATCGCGGCCAGGGGCTTGCGCTCCTTGATGAAGCGGCCGGTCAATTCGGAGGCGATGTGCTGCGAGTCGGCGGCCGAGCCCCCGTTGCCGCAGGACAGAAGCTTGCCGCCTTTGGCCAGGCACTGTGCGATGTGGCTGCCGGCGCGCGCGATGTCGGCCTCCAGCGCCGCGAGCTTCTCGAACGTGCTCTGGTGCTCGGCCAGGTTGGTGAGGTAGAGCGAAGTCATCAGATGTTGCTCCCTAGGGTCTTTCGGCCCGTTACTCCGAGAGGGAGTGAGCCCATGGGCGGTCGGGCGGGGCTCATAGTTCCTCCACCCGTCGCGGTGGGAAGCTGTCCCAGGTGAGACAGCCGGGGCATTGCCAGAAATATCGGTGGGCCTCGAAGCCGCAGGCCGCGCAGCGGTAGCGCTGTTGGGGTTTGGCGGCACGGGCCACCGCTTCGCCGACGGCCTGGGCCGCCTCGGCATTCCACTGCTCGATTGGCCGGGCCAGCACGGCTTGCGCCGCGCTGAGCGTTGGTTGCTGGCGCAGGTACGGCAGCAACGCGGGATCGGCACCCAACTCGTGACCCTCGACACGCGCGCGGGCACGTAACAGATCCAGCCCCGGCGCCTGTTCATAAGCTGACTGCAAACGTTGGCGGGCTGCGGCGGCCTGGCCACATGCCAGCGCGCTGTCGGCGTAGTCGTTGGCGACCAAGGCGAAGCTCGCCAGGTCGCGCAGGCGCAGGTCGTCCCAGGCCGCCATGGCCTCGGTGTGGCGGCCGGCTTTTGCCAGGCGCTGGCCGGCGAGCAGCAAGGGACGCGGTGCATGCGGGGCCACGGCCCGCGCCTTGCCCAGTGCAGCGTCGGCCGCTTCGGCCAGGCCTTTGGCGTCGGCTTCCATTGCCAGCTCACACCAATGATGGGCAATGCGGGTGCCGAACGAGCCCGTGCCGCTGCGCTCCAGCGCGGCGGCGGTTTCGGCAGCGGCGGACCAATCGCGCGAACGCTCGTACAGGTTCAGCAATGCCAACTGGGCTTCGGTATCGAAGGCCGTGCCTTTCAGTGCACGGTAGGCCTGCTCGGCACGGTCGAACAGACCGGCCTTCATGAAATCCTGCGCCAGCGCGTGTTGGGCGCGATCACGCTCGCTCACCGCCAGGTCGGACCGGCCCAGCAGGTGCTGGTGCACGCGCACTGCGCGCTCGAATTCGCCGCGGCGGCGGAACAGGTTACCGAGCGCGAAGTGCAGCTCGCTGGTGTCGGGGTCGTGCTGCACGGCCTCGATGAAGGCGTCGATCGCCTTGTCCTGCTGTTCGTTCAGCAGCAGGTTCAGGCCCTTGAAATAGGCCTTCGGTGACTCGCGGTTCTCGCGCTTGAGCTGGCGCAGGTCCAGCCGCGAGGCCAGCCAACCCACCGCGAAGGCCGCCGGCAGGGCCAGCAGCCACCAGTACAGCAGGTCAAACTCCATCGGGGATCACGGGTTGCTGCGGTTCGCGCGTGGCTTCTGCGGGCGTGGGAGGCGGCTGGGTCAGGCCAGCGTCGGGTGCGTGCTTGCGGGCCAGGCGGCGATGCTTCCACCAGCTGGGGGTCATCGCCAGCACCCCGAACACGGTGCCGGCGGCAAAGGCCGCGAGCACGATGATCACCATCGGCGCATTCCAGGCGTAGCCGAACGCCCAGTTCACCTGCGCCGGCTGCTGGTTGTGCAGCGAGAAGGCGAACAGCGAAAAAAAGATGAAGGCGCGGGCGAGCCAGGTGAGGATGCGCATTGCTGCCGATTCTACGAACAGGGTCGCGGCGCGATGGGCTCGCGGAAATGAAAAGGGCCCCTCGCGGGGCCCTAGGTGTCTTGTCTCAGCAATACGCTGCATTGAGATTCGAACAGATGGTGATGATGGTGCGTCCGGACGGCTGGGCAGATACCCAGCGTATCTGCCCGGTTCGTCGACCCGCGATCATCCCCATTGCGACCCGTCGCAATGCAGCGTATTGCTGAGACAAGACACTGATTGTTGCTGCAGCAACGCTGGATCAGACGCTCGGGGCTTCCTCGGCCACCGGCGTTTCGGCCGGCAGGCTGGCGTCCACGCCTTCGCGCAGGGCCTTGCCCGGCTTGAAGTGCGGCACCAGCTTCTCGGGGATCGTCACCTGCTCGCCGCTGCGCGGGTTGCGGCCCACGCGCGGCGGGCGACGGTTGATCGAGAAGCTGCCGAAGCCCCGGATCTCGATGCGGTGCCCACGCGCCAGCGCGTCGGACATTGCATCGAGGATCGTCTTGACCGCGAACTCGGTGTCGCGTTGCGTCAGTTGCGCGAAGCGATCCGCGAGCTTGGCAACGAGATCGGATCTGGTCATGAGGCGTCGTCTAGGTCAGCAGTGCGTGTTGGCGGCAACGAACAGCGGATGGATCAGCTGTTGTTCTGGTTGTCCAGCTTGGCGCGCAGCAGGGCGCCCAGGCTGGTGGTGCCGGCGGTTTCGCGCTCGTTCGACTGCGACAGGCGCTGCATGGCTTCCTGCTGGTCGGCCTGGTCCTTGGCCTTGATCGACAGCTGGATGTTGCGCGTCTTGCGGTCGACGTTGACGATCATCACCGAGACTTCGTCGCCTTCCTTCAGCACGTTGCGGGCGTCTTCGACGCGGTCGCGGCTGATTTCGGAAGCGCGCAGGTAGCCCAGCACGTCGTCGGCCAGTTGCACTTCGGCGCCACGCGGGTCGACGGTCTTGACCACGCCGTTGACGATCATGCCGCGGTCATTGACCGAGGTGAACGTGGCAAACGGGTCGCCGTCCAGCTGCTTGATGCCCAGCGAGATGCGCTCGCGCTCGACATCGATGCCCAGCACCACGGCCTCGACTTCCTGGCCCTTCTTGTAGTTGCGCACGGCGGTCTCGCCGGCTTCGTGCCACGACAGGTCGGACAGGTGCACCAGGCCGTCGATACCAGCGGCCAGGCCCACGAACACGCCGAAGTCGGTGATCGACTTGATCGGGCCCTTGACCTTGTCGCCGCGCTTGACGGTGGCGCTGAACTCTTCCCACGGGTTCGCCTTGCACTGCTTCATGCCCAGCGAAATGCGGCGCTTGTCTTCGTCGATCTCGAGGACCATGACTTCGACTTCTTCGCCCAGGGTCACGACCTTGGACGGAGCGACGTTCTTGTTGGTCCAGTCCATTTCGGAGACGTGCACCAGGCCTTCGATGCCCGGCTCGATCTCGACGAACGCGCCGTAGTCGGCGATGTTGGTGACCTTGCCGAACAGGCGGGTGCCGGTCGGGTAGCGGCGGGCCACACCCATCCACGGGTCATCGCCCAGCTGCTTGATGCCCAGCGAGACGCGGTTCTTCTCGGCGTCGAACTTCAGGACCTTGGCCTGCAGTTCCTGGCCGACGGTGACCACTTCGCTCGGGTGACGGACACGGCGCCAGGCCATGTCGGTGATGTGCAGCAGGCCGTCGATGCCGCCCAGGTCGACGAACGCGCCGTATTCGGTGATGTTCTTGACCACGCCGGTGACGATGGCGCCTTCGGACAGGGTGCCCAGCAGCTTGGCGCGTTCTTCGCCCATCGAGGCTTCGACCACGGCACGGCGCGACAACACGACGTTGTTGCGCTTGCGATCGAGCTTGATGACCTTGAACTCCATGGTCTTGCCCTCGTACGGGCTCATGTCCTTGACCGGACGCGTGTCGAGCAGCGAGCCGGGCAGGAAGGCGCGGATGCCGTTGACCAGGACGGTCAGGCCGCCCTTGACCTTGCCGCTGACCGTGCCGGTGACGAAGTCGCCGGATTCCAGC
>NZ_DASUNH010000036.1:0-8747 GCF_036277275.1 Ideonella sp.
GCGCCATGGGTCGTGCCGTTGACACCCGAAGCCGGCCGCCAGTTGCCCGCCCAGCAGGTGGCCAAGGGCGTGCAATACCTGCTGCTCGACGTGCAACAGCGCGTCGATGCCCACGACAAGACCAGCTACCGGCACCTGGCGTCGAAGGCGCTCAACGAAGTCGGCCTCGAATCGATTGCCAACATCGAGATCGGCTTCGACCCCTCGTACCAGAAGCTCACGCTGCACGCGATCAACATCCGGCGAGGCGATGCGGTGATCGCCAAGCTGCCGACCGCGCAGGTGCGTGTGCTGCAGCGCGAGTCGGCGCTGGAGTCGCTGATCTACGACGGCTCGCGCACGGCCCATGTGTTTCTCGACGACGTGCGCGTCGGCGACGTCGTCGAATACGCCTACAGCCTGCGCGGCAGCAACCCGGTCTTCGGCAACCGCCACGGCGGCCGCTTCGACTTCCAGTTCGATGTGCCGGTGGAGCGGCTGCACGCGCGTCTGCTCTGGCCCGCCGGCCGTCCTCTGCACTGGCTGCTGCACAACCAGGCAGCGCCGGGCCGCGAAGAGGACGCTGCCGGCCAGCGCATCTTCAGCTGGGACCTGCGGGCGGTCGACGCCCGCATCGTCGAGAACGATGCCCCGGCCTGGTTCGACCCCTACCCGTTCGTCGAATGGGGCGAGTTCGCCAACTGGCGCGCCGTGGCCGATTGGGCCGTGCCGCTGTACCGACTGCCGGGCCAGCCGACACCGCGGGTGCGCGCTGTGGCTGCGCAGCTCTCCGCCGCCCATGCGACACCAGCCGAGCGGCTGGCCGCCGCGCTGCGCCACGTGCAAACCGAGGTGCGCTACCTCGGCATCGAGGTCGGCCCCGGCTCGCATGCCCCCAATCCACCCGAGCTGGTGCTGGAGCGCCGCTACGGCGACTGCAAGGACAAGACGCTGCTGACCATTGCGCTGCTGCGCGCCATGGGCATCGAGGCCCACCCGGCGCTGGTGCACACGACGATGCGCCACGCGATCGAGGCCAACCGGCCCGCGCCGACGGCGTTCAACCACGTGCTGCTGCGGGCCCGGCTCGATGGCCGCGACTACTGGCTGGACCCGACGCGCCCACCGCAGCAGGGTGAGCTCGAGCAGTTGGGGCAGGCCGACTACGGTCGCGCGCTGGTGGTCGACCCCGGCTCCGACAGCCTGGTGACTATGGCCGGCGAGAAGGCGAAGACGCGGCGCCGCGTGGTGCGCACCGTCATCGATTCCCGCGATGGCCTCGACAAGCCGGTGCGCTACACCGTCACCACCGAGATCATCGGCACCGCGGCCGACGACATGCGTTCCACGCTGAACTCGCGCCGGCACGAAGACCTGCAGAAGAGCTACCTGAATTTCTATGTGAACCAGTTCGGCGCCACCGATGTGGCGGCGCCGATGCGCATCGACGACAACGCGGCCGAAAACCGATTGCAGGTCACGGAGCACTACACGCTGAAGGAGTTCTGGCAACGCTCGGACAAGCACAAGCGGGTTGAAGGCACCGTGCCCAGCGCCGAGCTGCGCGAGTACCTGCAGCGGCCGCAGAGCCTGGTGCGCAACTCACCGCTGTCGCTCAACTCGCCGACCGATCTGCTGCTGGTCACCGAAGTCAAACTGCCGGAGAACTGGTCCATCGAGGCCGAGAAGACGCGCGTCAACGACCCGGCCTTCGACTTCGAGCGCAGCGAAGCCTGGGACGAAGCCAACCGCACGCTGACGCTGACCGACCACTTCCAGTCCCGCACCGACCACGTCGAAGCCGATCAGGTGGCCCGCTATGCCGAGAACCTCGGCAAGGCCCGAGACGCCACCTACTACACGCTCTACAAGTACGACACCGGCGCCGCCGGCACCGACACCAGCCCGACCCACTGGCTGCCCGCGGTGCTGGCCACGCTGTGCCTGATCGGCTTCGGCTGGCTGGCCCGCCGCGCCCATGACTGGGACCCGCCACCCGCTCGGCCGCAGGTCAGCCCGGCGGCGCCCTGGCCGCTGGGAGGTTGGCTGATCTTGCCGCTGCTGGGCGTTCCGCTGAGCCTGTACAACTTTGGTTCGGGCGTGCTCGGCATCTGGCCGTCGATGAGCACCCAGCATTGGGTCGCGATCACGACGGCAGGCACCAGCGAATTCCAGCCGCTGACCGCCATGCTGCTGGCGTTCGAGTTGGTGGCCAACCTCGGCATGCTGGCGGCCTACCTGCTGCTGGCCGTGCTGTTCCTCACCCGCCGCACCAGCCTGCCTCGCCTGTACGTCGCGACACTGGCGGCCCATGTCGCCGTGGTGCTGATCGACAACGTCTGGGCTTCGCTGATTCCAGCCACCGCCGACGGCGTGACCTACCAGGAATGGGGCCAGTTCGTCCGCTCCGTCGTGTCCGCCGCGATCTGGATCGCCTACTTCCGGGTTTCGGAGCGGGTGAAGGCGACGTTTGTGGTGCGGCGACGGTTGACGGCCCCGGCTGCGTTGCCAAACTCGCCTGCACCGCTTGATGCCTGAAAGGACACGTCATGAGCAGGCAACCCGGCACGCCCGCGTCAGTTCATGGGATCGGTGTCGCTGCAGCTCTCGGGTGTATCGACGGTGTGCCGCGATATGCGCTGACGGTCGAGGTCATAGGCCGCGACATCAGGACACCAGCGCTTGCCTTTGCCGTCGTCCAGACGAAGCCATCGCATCGCCTCCGACCTTTCAAGTCGTGATTCGCCCGAGGAGCCCAAGGCGAACACATCCACGGCAAGAGACGTCCCCAAGGCGAAAGGCTCGTCGTAGAGCTCGAGCTTCCGGATTTCGACGCCGTCCAGGCGCAATTCGCCGGCTCGATCTCGAATGATGCGCGGAGAGTATTCAATCTTTCCGTCAACGTAGGTCGGCATGCTGTACATGTAGCCCAGCTTGCCATCGCGCCAGACGGGCACCAGGTGACTCTCCCAGCTGCCTGCTGCCACCAGTTCGTCGCCTTCCCATCGGTACGTCTCGATGCCGTGCGAGCAACAGCTCCCTCGCCAATGGTGATAGACGATCCGATGCTTGGGGTCGAATTCAGGTGAGGTGATTTCCTGCAGCGTCGCAGGCGCGTCCACGAACCTCTTCGCCTTGGGATCGAACAGCCAGGACTGATGCGGGATGTTCGGCCCCGCGGGCAGCGTCAACGCGATCGCCAGATCCGCATGCCCGTCGAAATTCATGTCCACCTGCTGCGGCAGGAACATCCCGCAAGTGCCCTGCGAATCTGTGCCCAGTGTTTGCAGTAGATCGCCGTGACGGTACACGTGAATCGCCGACACATGGGGCGACTGCGCATCGCAGCCTTCTTCACTCGCCCCCGGGACGAACGCAGCCAACAGGCGCAGCTCGTAGGAAGGATCGACAGCGTGTTCAGCCTCGAGCGTGATCGGATGGCGTTGCTTTCCATGGGGGCTGCGCCACTCTCCGCGCCATCCATCGCCACTCGGCCGCAGCGACCAGTGACCTGTTGGTTTCGGCACGGCGGCGGCACCCGGCAAAGCCTCATCGAGCACCAGCGCATCGTTGTGCCAGCGTCCACTCAACTGTAGGCTGGCCGTCTGCGGCTGGCAGGCGCCGTAGCAGTAGGCGCCCTCGACGCGGTCACCGGTCCGCCGCAGCGACGGCACATGAACGGGCTTGTTGCCGATATGCCCTCGAAAGCCCCGCTGCCAGACCGCCAGTTCGACTGGCTGGTCGATGGGCTGTTCGTGGGTGCCGGCAGGGGCGGCGGCCAGCGTCATCTCGGCAATGGCCAGGATGAGCACCGGCCAGTGCCGCAGGTATCGATGAAGACGCATGATCGTGGCGTTCACCTGGTGTCCTGCGGCGATGGCAGGAGGACCGCTCGTCCCATGGGTTTGGGCGGCGGCTTCGGCCGCTCGCAGCAGGTGCCCTGTTCAATTCCCGCCCGGTTGGCTTCGCGCCAGCGCAGCCACGGGTCGAGGTAGCGATGCTCGTCCTGGTCGTACACGTCGATCGATGGGTAGGCTCCATCGCCGAAGGCCGCCATCAACCCGCCTACGCTGAAGTAGCGCACTTCGCGGTCCGGGTCGTCCAGACCGAAGCGAGCCAGCGACGCGCCCGCCGTGGCTGTTCCGGTCTCTCTCAGCACCGAGGCTGCGCCACGCCGAATCTCCACGTCACGCGATCGGAGCCAACGCGACGCGGGCTCGACGAGCTCGGGAGGAACCTTGCTGGACGAGCGGGTGATCGCGGATGCCAGGTGCCTCGCCATCCGCTCGGTGGCGGGCATCGGGTACAGCATCTCGGTGTCGGCCTTCATGAGCATTGAGTAGTCATCGACGAGGGCCAGCAAGGACAAGGCCGCCAGGCGTGGCGCAGGCGCGGGTGTCTGCGCGAGCCGCTTCAGTTCGTCGACGATCGGTGCCATCGGGAACGCAGACAAGTGCCGCATCGCATCACTCCGGACGGAATACGCGCGCTCGACATCATCACTCGAGGAGAGCGAGAGCCCGGCCAGGACCTGGTCATCGGCCGACACCAAAGCCAGCAACTCGTCGCGCACGCGCTCCGCCGGATCGGCCGGTGGCGGCGTCGCCACTTGCGCCTTCGGCAAGGCCGGCACGTCGAGGTGAAGTGGCGTGGCTTGCGAACAGACGGTGGCCGCCGAGCAGCGCAGGAAGAACAGGCGAAAGCTGTCCCGGTTCACGTTGATGTAGGACGAGGGCCGGTCGACGTAGCGCACCTTCAACACCGTGCCCGTCGGGTACGGCGGTCCCCTGAGCGTGCGAGAGACACTCACTGTCAGCGTGACCGGCACCGTCCAGTTCGACACGGGGCCGGATTGGTAGGTCATCACGCGGCCGGCGACGATCACGTTGGCGGCCTTGGTCATCTTGGGCACGTCCGGAGCTGCCACCGGCGTCGCCCGCGCACCGAGCGACGCAAGAGCAGCGATCTCCACAAGGAGCATGGCGACCCACCGTGCAGGGTAGCGCGGGCCCCTCAACGCGCCAGCACCGGCTTCAGCGCCACGCCCGTGTGCGTGCCTGCCTTGACCACCTGCTCCGGTGTGCCGGCGCAGACCACGCGGCCGCCGGCGGCGCCGCCTTCGGGGCCGAGGTCGATGACCCAGTCGGCTTCGGCGATCACGTCGAGGTCGTGTTCGATCACGACGACCGAGTGGCCGCCGACGACGAGGCGATGCAGCACGTGGATCAGCTTCTCGACATCGGCCATGTGCAGGCCCACCGTCGGCTCGTCGAGCACGTACAGCGTGTGCGGCGGCTTCTGGCCGCGGCGGGTGACGTCGTCCCGCACCTTGCTGAGCTCGGTGACCAGCTTGATGCGCTGCGCCTCGCCGCCGGACAGCGTCGGTGACGGCTGGCCGAGCGTGAGGTAGCCCAGGCCGACGTCCTTCAACAGCTGCAGCGGGTGCGCGATCGACGGCATGCTGGCGAAGAACTCGACGGCCTCGTCGACCTCCATGTTCAGCACGTCGCCGATGCTCTTGCCGCGCCAGCTCACCGCCAGCGTCTCGGCGTTGAAACGCTGGCCGTGGCAGACGTCGCATGGCACCTTCACGTCGGGCAGGAAGCTCATCTCGATCGTGCGCATGCCTTGGCCCTCGCACCCCGGGCAACGACCCTGGCCGGTGTTGAACGAGAAGCGTGCGGCGGCGTAGCCGCGCGCCTTGGCTTCGAGCGTCTCGGTGAAGAGCTTGCGGATCTGGTCCCAGAAGCCAATGTAGGTGGCCGGGCACGAGCGCGGTGTCTTGCCGATCGGTGTCTGGTCGACTTCGAGCACGCGGTCGATCGCGCCCCAACCACCGAGCGACGAGCAACCGGTCAGCGTGAACTCGCGCGGCGCGCCGCGGCCCTTGGCCGCCACCGCGGTGGCCAAGTTGGCCAGCAGCACGTCACGCGCCAGGGTCGACTTGCCTGAACCGGACACCCCCGTGACGGCGACCAGCCGCTGCAGCGGAATGTCGATGTCGACCTTCTGCAGGTTGTGCAGGTCCGCGCCGCGCAGTTCCAGCTGCGGCGTGGTCGCGGTGACCGCACGGCGCTCGTGCAGCGGATGCTTCAGCGGATTGGCCAGGAAGCGGCCGGTCAGCGAATCCGGGTGGTCGGCCAGGTCCTTCGCGGTGCCCTCGGCGATCAGGCGGCCACCGCGCTTGCCGGCACCGGGGCCGATGTCGATGATGTGGTCGGCGCGGCGGATCGTGTCTTCGTCGTGCTCGACGACGACCAGCGTGTTGCCCTTGTCGCCCAGCTTGTGCAGCGCGTTCAGCAGGATGCCGTTGTCGCGCGGGTGCAGGCCGATCGTCGGCTCGTCAAGCACATAGCAAACGCCTTGCAGATTGCTGCCGAGCTGCGCCGCGAGCCGGATGCGCTGCGCTTCGCCGCCGGAAAGGGTCGGCGCCGCCCGGTCCAGCGTCAGATAGCCGAGCCCCACCTCTTCGAGGAACTCGAGCCGGTTGCGGATCTCGGTGATCACGTCACGCGCAATGCCAGCCTCACGCCCGACGAGCTTGAGCGCATCGACCCAGGCGCGCGTGTCGCGCACCGACCATTGCGCCACCTCGTGGATGCCGAGTGACGAGAAGGTCACGGCGCGCGAGGCGGGGTTCAGGCGTGCGCCTTCGCAGTCCGGGCACGGCTCGCCGGCGACGCCTTCGACTTCCGGCTCCTCGCTCGGGAAACTCTGCTCGCGGCCCTTGTTGTCGTCGTCGCGTTTGGTGTCGTCGAAAGCCTGGCGCTGCTCGCGCGTCAGCGTGAGGCCAGTACCGACACAGCTGGTGCACCAGCCATGCTTGCTGTTGTAGCTGAACATGCGCGGGTCCAGCTCGGGGTAGCTGGTGCCGCAGACCGGGCAGGCGCGCTTGGTCGAGAAGACGGTCACCTGGCCGATGCGGGCGGTGCTGCCGCCAGCCGCCATCGTGCCGGCCAAGCCGTCCAGCGGGTGCAGCAGATGCAGCACGCCCTTGCCGATCTCGAGCGCCTGGCTCAGCAGGCTGCGCAGCTCGGCCTCGTTGTCCTTTCGCACGACCAGGTCGCCGACCGGCAGTTCAAGCGTGTGTTCCTTGAAGCGATCGAGCCGCGGCCACGGGTCCACCGACAGGAACTCACCATCGACGCGCAGGTGGGTGTGGCCACGCGCCTTGGCCCACTTGGCCAGGTCGGTGTAGACGCCCTTGCGGTTGACGACCAGTGGCGCGAGCAGGCCCACGTGCTGACCCGCATGGTCACGCAGCAGTTGCGCGGCAATGCTCTCGGCGCTTTGCGGCATCACCGGCGCACCGTCTTTCACGCAGTGCTGCAGGCCGAGCTTGACCCACAGCAGGCGCAAGAAGTGCCAGACCTCGGTCGTCGTCGCAACCGTGCTCTTGCGGCCGCCGCGCGACAGGCGCTGCTCGATGGCCACCGTCGGCGGGATGCCCCAGACCGCATCGACCTCGGGCCGGCCGGCCGGCTGCACGATGCTGCGGGCGTAGGCGTTCAGCGATTCGAGGTAGCGCCGCTGGCCCTCGTTGAACAGGATGTCGAAGGCCAGCGTCGACTTGCCAGAGCCGGACACGCCGGTGACCACGCTGAACTTGCCGCGCGGGATGTCGACGCTCATCGACTTCAGGTTGTGCTCGCGGGCGTTGACGATGCGGATCGAATCGTCTTCCTCGCGCCGTTCGCGGATCTTGCGGCCAAGGTAGGCGCCCTCGGGGTGCATCTTCTCGCTCACGCCGAGCGCACCGTCGTAGTCGCGCAAGGCCTTGCCGGTGTGCGAGCTGGCATGGGCGCGGACGTCTTCCGGCGTGCCGGTGGCCACCACCTCGCCGCCAGCGTCGCCGCCTTCGGGGCCGAGGTCGATCAGCCAGTCGGCGGCGCGGATCACGTCGAGGTTGTGTTCGATCACCAGCAGCGAGTGGCCAGCGTCCAGCAGCTTGCGCAACGCGCGCATCAGCTTCGCGATGTCGTCGAAGTGCAGGCCGGTGGTCGGTTCGTCGAAGATGAAGAGCTGACCCTTCTTCGCCACCGCCTGGCGAGAGCCCGCTGCCGCTTCGGCCAGGTGGCCGGAGAGCTTGAGCCGCTGCGCCTCGCCACCGGACAGCGTCGGCACCGGTTGGCCCAGGCGCACGTAGTCCAGGCCGACATCGACGATCGGTTGCAGCGTGCGCACGACCTCGCGGTCGTTGGCGAACAGCTGCACGGCCTCGCTGACCGTCAGTTCCAGCGTGTCAGCGATCGACAGTTGCCGATCGCCACGGATGATCTTCACATCGAGGATCTCGGCGCGGTAGCGACGGCCATCGCAATCGGGGCAGCGCAGGTAGACGTCCGACAGGAACTGCATCTCGACGTGCTCGAAGCCCGAGCCACCGCAGGTCGGGCAGCGGCCATCGCCGGCGTTGAAGCTGAACATGCCCGCGGTGTAGCTGCGCTCTTGCGCCAGCGGCGCGACGGCGAAAAGCTTGCGGATCTCGTCGAACGCGCCGACATAACTCGCCGGGTTCGAGCGCGCCGTCTTGCCGATCGGGCTCTGGTCGACGAACACGGCGCCGGCCAGGTGGTCCATGCCGAGCAGGCGGTCGTGCTCGCCCGGCGTCTCGGTCGCTTGGCCAAAGTGGCGCAACAGGGCCGGCACGAGCACGTCCTGCACCAGCGTGCTCTTGCCCGAACCCGAGACGCCGGTGACCACCGTCAGACGCTGCAGCGGGAACTCGACCGCGACGTTCTTCAGGTTGTGTTCACGCACACCTTCGA
>NZ_DASUNH010000037.1:0-41155 GCF_036277275.1 Ideonella sp.
CCAAGCAACAAGTTAAGCCTGATGACCATAGCGAGGTGGTCCCACTCCTTCCCATCCCGAACAGGACAGTGAAACGCCTCTGCGCCGATGATAGTGCGGATTCCCGTGTGAAAGTAGGACATCGTCAGGCTAATATCCGAGAGGCCCGATTGCAATGCAGTCGGGCCTTTTCTTTTGGGCCTTTCTTTTGTTCGGTTCAAGTCCTTCCCCCGAATGAAAGGTCTCCAAGCTCCGGCTCGGCGTTCGTGCGTTCGAGCCTCAAATATTGGGGATGCAGAGACGCAGCCCAAGTGCAAATCACGAACTCAAGGGCCGACGGGAAGTTTCTTCCAACAACTCACAGGTCCGGCGGGTCGCCGCCTGCGAGTCGTCATCAATCGACGGTCGTTGCTGCGCCTCGCCAGCCGCAGCGTCTGGTGACAACAAGGTGCTGAGCCGCTCACGGACCGTCTCTGCCGTGGCGCGATTCAGCGGCAGCCAAGTCCCATGGCCCTGCCCGGTGAGCCGACAGCCATTTTCGAACTGGTCGTAGGCCGAAGCGAGCACCAACTGGGGGACGTCAAAGCGCAACGCTTGAGCGACGCTGCCGATTCCACCGTGGTGCACGAACGCGCTGGCGCCGCGCAGCAGCGCACTCAGTGGTGCGTGCCTGACTGACAGGACGTCGGGCGCCATGGCGGCGAGCGGGATGTCGTCGCTGCGCAGATGGGGCGACAAGATGACCACGGGTTGCCCCAGCCGTCGGCAAGCCGGCAATACCAGATCGTTGAAGCGCTCTGCGGCACCGGCCGCTGAGCCAGGGTAGGCGAGGACATACCGGGGATGTCGGCGAACGAAATCATTCCATGCTGTTGGCAGCGCGGGCTGGACACTGGGTTCATACAGCGGGAATCCGGTCTGCATGACCCCTCGTCGGCGCCAATTCGAGGGAATTGAGGCGAACTCGGGGGGGTACAGCGCGATGCCGCCGTCGGGCGAATGGAGCCAGTCTCCGAAGACCGAGGTCGCGATGCGGGGTGTCCCCCACTGGGCTTGCCAGCGCTGAAGGGCGGGTCGGGCCATGGGCTCCAGCTTCCATTGATCGAGCAGGTGCCACAGTACCCGGCGCGCCGGCGGCGGCACCCATCGCGGCACCTGCCAGGCGCCCAGGAACATCGGATCGTCGGCGCTGCGCAAGCCCATGGGGGCTGTATAGCCGGAGAGCAGACGGATCCGGTCCGGCCAACGCTCGCGCGCAAACCGTGCACCCGCAGCCAGTGGTGATGCCAGCACCGTCCAGCGGTCGCCGGTTGCGTGGGTCAACGCGTCGAGAACGTCGCAGGTCGGCCCGATCGAGGGGACGGCGAGATGCCGCCACAGCACTCCGAACCCGTGCAGCGGATGCCAGAGCAGTGGATGCTTCAGCGTGCGTTCATGCGCGGCTGTGTCGACCACCGCCCGAAAGGGCACGCCTTCGGCCAACGATTGACCTTCATAGGGCGCCTGAGACAGCAGCTGCACTTCGTGACCACGCTGGACCAGCGCTCGCGCGACGGCGAGAAACGGATGCAGGTCACCGGCGCTGCCCAGCGTGACGACGGCGAACCTCATCGCCGTGGTCCGCCGAAGCACTGAAAGTCAGTGAAGCGGGTGACCGCTGGCTGGTGCGCGAAGTTGTCGGCGAGTCTGCGCGGGCCGGCGGTCAAGGCGAAGTAGTCATAGGTGCCCGGCACTTCAACAGCCATCAGGTACTGAAAGTGGCAACGGTACCTGTCCCGGCGGATTGCTTGATAACGTTCGGGCGGGAAACAGCGCACAAAGCGAGGCGACACCCGTTTTGGCCCCCCTCCCGACGCCCGCGCCTCAGTGGGCACGCCATCCTCGCAGACATCGGTTGGATCGATCAGCGCAAAGCAGCAGCCATCAGGCGGTGCAGTGACGTCGATCCAATTCAGATCATGGGCGGCACGCAGTGTCCCGAGTTCTTGCCGGAACTTTGCGGCTTCAGGTTGATAGCTGAGCAGCGGGATGCACTCGCCCAAGGTCAGCAGCGATACCGAAGCCGGGCGCTGCAACAGTTGTCTGTCGGCGCCCAGGGCGCGCGCCAGCACACTGACCGCCAGCATCGCACCGGAGCTGTGGCCGACGACAAGCACCTCGTCGACATGGGGCGCCACGACCAACTCGCACAAGCGCTTGGCGAACTGGTCAAGCCGCTCTTCCAGGGTAGGCAACTGGCCACGCGACTGCTGCAGAACGACGCTGGCACTGCGCATCAACCAGGCCATCTGCACCTTGGCTTGCGCACCCTTTGCCCAGGCGCGCAACGGCACGATGCCACCAACGACCACCGCGACGCCCAGCCACGCTGTCGTGTGGCTGCCGATGGACCACGCGAGGCCGGCCAGGCCGAGCAGCGCAAACACCACGCCAGCGATCAAGCTCGCCGGCAGGCTCAACGCCAGAAAGGCGGGCCAGCTCGTCTGCAGGATGCGCCACAACGACCCGTTGACCAGCAGGCGCGCGGTCGTGCGGATCGTCACCGCGAGCAGTCGAACTTGTCCGCGCGGCCAGTGCTGGCGAACGATGTCGTCCCAGCGCAGGAACTCGTAGCGCGTATCGACCGCTTCGCCGCCGTCGGCGCCTTGCCAACGCACGTCCCATGCGGCATTGCGGCCAACTCGTTGGCGCGGTCCCACCGTGATCCGGTCGCCGCTGACCTTGGATTGCAGTGCAGCCTGATCGGCGTAGAGCGCGTGGTAGTGGCCGGGCCCCTGCGGATCGAAGCCGCTCAGGTACAGCACATGCCGGCGCCGCACGCGCTTGTCGTTGGAGGCCGACATTGCCGCAGTCGTCGGCGCCATCAAAAAATGGTCTGCTTGTGCAAACCCTTGGCCAGCATCAGATCGACCAGCGGCTGCTCACGCTTGTTGGCGCGGCGGCAATGCCCGGGTTGGAAACGGTCGGTCAACCAAATGACGCCACGGGCCCAGCGTTGCTCCCGCGCGCGCCACGCGTGGGACGAGACCGACTCCCACGCGTAGCCGTTGAACAGCGTCGCGTTGACGAAATGGTCCAGCGCCCGCACCCCCGCGCGGCCCCTGGCGGTCGGACCGCCGAGGCCGATCAACACCAACAGCAGATAGCCGGCGATGGCCATCGGCACGATCGCCGTCATCACCAGAAACCCCGCCATCCGCTCCTTCATGGCCCCTCACCGACTCGGCGCTGAAATACGCGCAAACGGATGCCATTCTCGGCGCGAATCGTCAACCGACCGACCGGCTCCGGCACATGGCCCGGCACCGGTTCGACGCGGAACTCGCGGGCCAGCGTGGCCAGGATCAACGCTGCCTCTTGCTGGGCGAACGCAGCGCCAATGCAGACCCGTGGGCCCATGCCAAACGGCAGGTACGCGCGGCGCAGCGACTCGCGCGCCGACGGGCCGGGGTCTTGCGCAGGTGCATCAGATCCGGCGTCGTCGTAGCGGTCGGGGTCGAACTCGTCAGGCCGAGCCCAGAGGTCACGATGGCGTTGGATCAGCCACGGCGAGATGACCACCGATGCATGGGCTGGCACCCGCTTGTCGCGCATCGTGCAGCCGGCCGCCGACTGCCGCGCCAGGAAGCCGACCGGCGGGAACAGTCGCAAGGCCTCACGAAACACGTTGCGCGCCAACGCCAGGTCCTTCATCGCGCCGGGGTCGTCGCTGTCAGGGTCGAACGTGGTGCGCGCCTCTTCATGCAGGCGCTCTTGCACCGACGGGGCATGTGCCAGCAGGTGAAGCGCCCACGACAACGCGCTGGCCGAGGTCTCGTGCCCGGCCAGGAACAGCATCGCCACCTGATCGACCAGCTCGTCGAAGCCGAAGCCTTGACCGGTCTTCCCATCGCGCACCTGCAGCAACGTGGCCAGGATGTCACCTTCGATGACCACCTGGCCGGCTTGCGCCGCTTCGAAACGCGGTCGGATCAGCGCGGACAGCAGCGTGCGGATTTCCGCTGCGGCATGCCGACTGCGGCGGATCTGCCACCACGGGCGCAGCCAGCGCAGGCCGAAGAACGCCGGCATCATCAGGCGCGGCGCCAGCGCCTGGTAGCGCTCGAAGGCGGCGAACACCTGCTGCGCGCCGGCGCTGTCCAGGGGTTGCGACAGGATGGTGCGCAGGATGATGTCGGCCGCGACGTGGGTCATCTCGATCTCTACATCGTGCTCGGCGCCTTCCGGCACCTTGCGCAGGCGCTGGGCCATCGCGGCGGCGGCCTCGCGCATGCGGCCGAAAACATGCCGGATGCGCGCGGCCTCGAACGACGGGTCCATCAGCGCGCGCTGGCGTTGCCACACTTCGCCGTTGGTGGTGAAGATGCTGTCGCCCAGCAACGGGCGCAACGCGTCTCCCAGCATCGCGTGCTTGGGGAATGCGGCCGCTTCATCGACCATCACCCGGCGTACCAGCGCCGGCTCGTTGACCATGTACAGGTCGACCCCCGGCAGATGCACCTCGCCCATTTTCATTTGGTAGCTGCGGGCGTACAGGCTGTCCAGCCACGAGCGGCGCTTGCTGAAGAACATGCGCCAGGCGGACGGCCGCTTGGCCTGCGGTGCCGGGTAGTGCGGGCAGAATCGTTCAGGGGTCATGGATCAGTCGAAGCCTGGGGCGGGTGGCGGTCACGCAGCGTGGGTCGGCCGGCAGTGAAGGCCAGCAGATCGTAGCGGCCGGCGAGATCGGCAGGTTTCAGGTACTGCATGTGCATGGCCAGACGATTGCGCCGCAGTGTCTGGTAGTGCTCGGGCCGCAGGATCTTCGGGAAGCGTGGCGACAGGCGGTGCAGCACCGCGCGGCCTGGCCGATGCCAGGGCGATATGCGTGCGCATCCTGCCCAGTCGGCAGGTGCGGTGTAGTCGACCCAAGTCAGTTGCGGATGGCTGGTCAGTGCGTCCAACTCGTTACGCAATTGGTCAGCGGTTGCAAAGTAGTAGACCAGCGGGGTGCAATGACCCAGAGTCAGCAAGCTCAGTTGCGGGCCTCCGCTGCGGCCAATGTCCGGCGACAGGCTCAATGCGCGCGACAACGCACTGGCGGCCAACGTGGCGCCTGTGCTGTGGCCGACGACGAGCAGTTCCTGCGCATCAGGCGACTCCGCGGCTGCCTGGGCGATCAGCGCAGCCATGGCGTCGACGCGCGGGTCGAGCTCGTGCACGCGACCCGCGGCCTGGGTGTGCGAAAAGCCGTAGAGCCGCATCAGCCAGTCACTGCCGAGCCGATGGGACAGCCGCCGCCAACTCCACCAAGCGCCGCCACAGGCGACCAGGCCGACGGTCAACGTGGCCCACGGCGCCGCTGATGGCGGCAGCCCCGCCACGATGGCAGTTGCCAGCACGCTCCACAGCAGTGCCATCAACAGCGCCACGCCAAGCGGGAACACGACGAACATCCAGTTCAGCCGCGAGGCGCGCCATGCGCGGCCGAAGAAGCCCTGCCGGAACCCATCGACGTAGAAGCTCCAGTGGTCGCGCAACACACGGCCAGCGGTGCGCTCCCAGTGGGCGCGCACGATGTCGTCCCAGCGCAGCAAGGTGTAGCGGGTGTGCAGGTCGTCGCCACCTGCACTGGCCGGCCAGTGCACGTCCCATTCGTCCGCCCACTCGTTCAGCCGGCGGCGTCCGCTGACCTGCACCGGCGGGTCATCCGCGCCCTCCGAGCCGGCGGGGCGATGGGCGGCAAGGTTGCGGGACAGGTGGTGGTAGAAGCGTGGGCTTTTCGGGTCGAAGCCTGCAATGAAGAACACGCGCCGGTGCAAAGGCATGCACGGATTGTCGCGTGGCAGGCGTCAGGTGGCCGGTGGCGGCAGATCGAGCACGCCATTGTCGCTGTGCAACAACCCGTCCCCGATCAGCTTCTCGACCAGTTCATGGGCCCAGCGTGCCGGCGTCAGTGCGGTGCGACCGATGCGCGTACTCAGTTCGAAGATCGGCGTCTGCAGCAGCCAGGCTTCCAGCTCGGGGCGCCCCCGGGATTGATGCTCCATCATGTGGAACATCACCAGCGCACGGGCGGCGTGTTGTGCATGGCGCGCCGGATCCTGCTCGAAAGCGCTCAGTCGCCGTCGGCTGGCCGCCAGCGCGGCCGGCGCATCGCCGAACACGTCTCCATGGCCGGGGATCACGCAGCGTGGCGCCAACGACTCGATCAAGTCCAGCGTGCGCCGTGCCGGGCCAAAGCCGTCTTCGCCAAACAGCTCCGGGAAGATGATCGCCAGGCGGTCTTCCCAAAGCGCGTCGCCCGAGATCAAGGTGCGCGTTTGCGGCTCGAACAGCAGCACGGCGTCGGGGTCGTGGCCGGGGGCGGCGTGGACTTGCCACTGCGCCTGGCCCAGCCTGAGCGTGCAGCCCGGCGCGATCGCGCCGTCGACGCGGAAGCGCTCGCACAGCTGGCCGGTGGTGCGGTAGCTCAGGCGTGTTTCGTCCCAGGCTTGCACCACCTCCAGCGAAGCTGTCGGCACATAGGTCTTGGCCGGGTGACGGGCCTGCAACGCCCGGTTGCCGCCGCAGTGGTCCGAATGCAGGTGGGTGTTGACGATGCGTTCCAGCGCCGCGCCGCCCAGGGCCTGCTCGACCAGCGTGATCGTCATCCCGGCATGTCGCGCATAGCCGGTGTCGACGACCGTGGCCGGGGCGCCTGCGCCGCCTGCCGCAAACACGATGTTGTTGGCCGACAGCCAGTCGCGCTGCAGCACCTGGGCGCCCAGCGAGCGCAGCGTGCCGGCGTGGGCTGCGCTCATCCGCCGGTGTGGGCGCGCAACTCGCGGCGCAGCACCTTGCCAACCGGCGATTTGGGCAGCTCGTCGCGGAACTCGATCACCTTCGGTCGCTTGTAGGCGGTGAAGTTGTCGCGGCACCAGGCGGCCACGTCTTCTTCCGACAGCGTGGCGTCTTTCTTCACGACGAACAGCTTGACCGCCTCGCCCGAGCGGGCGTCGGGGATGCCGATCGCCGCGCACTCGAGCACACCCGGGTGCAGATTGACGACCTGCTCGATCTCGGTCGGGTAGACGTTGAAGCCGGAGACCAGGACCATGTCCTTCTTGCGATCGACGATGCGCACGTAGCCGCGCTCGTCCATGATGCCGACATCGCCGCTCTTGAAGAAGCCGTCAGGGCCGATCGCCCTGGCGGTTTCGTCCGGCCGGTTCCAGTAGCCCGCCATCACCTGGGGGCCGCGGATGCAGATCTCGCCCGGTGTGCCGAACGGCAGGTCACGCCCTTCGTCGTCGCGGATGGCGATCTCGGTCGATGGGATCGGCATCCCGATCGTGCCGCTGAATTCGGCCACGTCGAGCCGGTTGCTGGTCGCTACCGGCGAGGTCTCCGACAGGCCATAGCCCTCGACGACCGGACAGCCGGTGAGCTTCAGCCATTTTTCGGCCGTGGCCTGCTGCACCGCCATGCCCCCGCTGTTGGTGACGACCAGTTCCGAGAAATCGAGCCGCGCAAAATCTGGTTCGTTGGCCAGTGCGTTGAGCAGCGTGTTGACGGCCGGGAACATGTTGATCCGGTGCTCGCCCAGCGTGCGGATCAAGCCGGGGATGTCGCGCGGGTTCGGGATCAGCAGGTTCATGATCCCGAGCCGAGCGCCCATCATGTAGCAGATGGTCAACGCGAAGATGTGGTACAGCGGCAGCGCGCAGACGCAGGTCAGCGGCTTGTCGCCCAACTTGTCGAGCATCGGGCCGAACCAGGCCTCTGATTGCAGGATGTTGGCCACGACATTGCGATGCAGCAGCGTGGCCCCTTTCGACACCCCGGTGGTACCGCCCGTGTACTGCAGGAACGCGACATCGTCGGGGCCGATGGCCACCGGCCTCAGGCGCATCCGCGTGCCTTCCGCGATCACCATGTTGAAGCGGGTGACCGAGCGGCCATCGGCCAGCGGCAGGCGGTATTCGGGCACCATCTTCTTCAGGTGACGCACCGCAAAGTTGACCAACTGGCCTTTCCAGAAACCGAGCAGGTCCCCCATCGACGCGAGCACGACATGGCGCACCGAGGTGCCGTCGATCGCCTCCTCCAGCGTGTGGGCGAAATTCTCGAGCACGACGATCGCGGTCGCACCGCTGTCCTTCAGCTGGTGCGCCAGCTCCCGCGCGGTGTAGAGCGGGTTCACGTTCACCACCACCGCGCCGGCGCGCAAGATGGCGCCGATCGCCACCATGTACTGCGGCAGGTTCGGCATCATCACGGCGACGCGGTCGCCCTTGGCCAGCCCTTTGGCCTGCAGCCACGCGGCCAAGGCTTCGGAGAGCTCGTCGACCTCGCGAAAGCGCAGGCGGCTGCCCATGCAGCACGCCGCGTCGCGCGCGGCATGGCGACGCCATGAGTCCTCCAGCAGCGCCACGACCGACGGGTAGCGCGACGCATCGACGCGCGCCGGCACCCCCGGCGGATAGTGCGCCAGCCACGGGCGTGGTGCGGTCGTTGCGGAGGGGGCATCGGCCAGGGCGAGGTCGGTCACGGCGAATCCAGAAGTCAGAGATGAGCGGGGCGCCCCATGCTGCGGGGCGCTGCGGCGGCCGGCTACGGTAGTTGTCCCAACGCAGAGGCTTCAGCTGTCGCCGGGGTGACAGCGGGCGTGTCGAACAGGGCCTGCATCAACGCACGTTCGCGCTGCTCGATCAACGCCAGGAACTCGGTTGCGCCGCCCATGGCACCGAAGGTGTCGAAGCCGCGTTCGAGAAAGGTCTGCAGTGATGCCAGGCCTGCCGCCCGAGCCGGCCCGCGCATCAGCTTCAGGCTGTGGCGCAGCAGGCGGTTGCGGGTGTAGCGGTCCAACTGCTGGCCCAAGGTCATCACCAACTCGATCTGGCGCGCGCGGTCGGCCGGCCGGCCGGTGGCTTGCCACGCCTGGCGATAGGCGGTGGCGTCGACGTGTTCGCTCGGCAGCAGACGTGCCATCGCACTGTCCAGCGATTCGGACAAGGCGTGCAACTCGGCCAGTGCGTCGACCGTGACCACCACCTCGCTCGGGAACAGCCGCACCAGCGCGGGCACGATGCGGGCGAACTGGGCGTCGCGCTCGGCAAAATCCTGTGGGCCGTAGAGGTCGTCGAGAAAGAAGCGCGCCGCCGCGGCGTAGCGTGCATGGGCCAGCAGGTCGGCGTGGCTGCGGGCAAAACGGTCGCGCTGGTAGGTCTTGAGGGCCCGCACCTTTGCCGCCCAGGCCGGCTCGGCGATACGTGCCGCTCGCTCGGCCTGCACCTGTTGCAGATGGCCCAGGATGCTGGCCGCCAAGGGGGGGCTGGTGCCGTTGCTATTGCGCATGGTGTCGTGAGCCTATCGCAGCGGGCCGCCGTTTGGGTGCCGAGCCTAGTGGCGGAGCTCTAGCTTCGGTGGCGCCTGCAGCACTGCACCGGTGTGACACTGTGCGGATGACGCCTGTGCCGATCCCGCGCTGAACCATGCTGGCCCGATTGCAACAACTGCTGGTTTTGGGCTGGTGCATGGCGCTCCTGGCTGCCGCCATCCTGCCCTGGCGGGCCGGTTACCCGGTGGGCTCGCTGGTCGCGGTGGCCGTGGTGCTGGCCAGCCACGCGTTGTGGCTGCTGGTGACCTTTGCGCTGATGCGCTGGCACAACCGGCGCGACGCGGCGCCACCCGTGAGCTGGCGGCAGTGGTGGGCGGCCTGGTGGGGCGAGGTGCGGATGGCGCCGCGGGTGTTCGGCTGGCGCCAACCCTTCGCCTCAAATGCCGAGCGCGACTTCCTGCCGGCCGATGCGCGTGGTCGCGCGGGCGTCGTGCTGGTGCACGGCTTTGTCTGCAACCGGGGCCTGTGGACACCTTGGTTGGCGCAATTGCGCGCTGAAGGTGTCCCGTTCGTGGCGGTCAACCTGGAGCCGGTGTTTGGCTCCATCGATGACTACCCGGCCATCATCGAAGCTGCCGTGAAGAAGCTGGAGGCGTGTACCGGCGAGAAGCCGCTGCTGGTGGGCCACAGCATGGGCGGGCTGGCGATACGGGCCTGGCTGGCCCGGCAGGCGGCCGACGGGCGCATCCGCGGGGTGATCACGATCGGCACGCCGCACCGCGGCACCTGGCTCGCCACGCTGTCGCAGTTCGGGCGCAACACGCGCGAGATGCGGCCGGGCAGTGACTGGCTGTGCCGGCTCGAGGCCGGCGAGACGGCCTCACGCCGCGAACTGTTTCTCTGCATCTACGGCCATGGCGACAACATCGTCTTCCCGGCCTCGCACGCCGTGCTTCCCGGGGCCCGGCAGTTGCACGTCGCGGGCACTGCGCACATCGATCTGCTGCACCATCCCGAAGTGGTCGCCACGCTGTGGCAGGCGCTCGGTCGGCCGGGACCGCGTGACGGCGCCTGAGCCGGGAGTGGCCCGGCCCCACAGGCCCGACGCGGCCAACCACAGCGGCGCCAGTACCAGCCACAGCAGGGCGCGGCCATCCGCCACCTGGGCGTGCAGCAAGCCCAGCACCCAGACCGACAGTGCCAACCCCCATGCCAGGCACAGCAGGGCGCGCGAAGGTTGACTCGCCCACGCCGGGTGGATGCGCCGGCCGAGCTGACGCAGCGTGAGATGGCCGGCGACCAAGGCGCTGATCGCCAGCAGGGCGCCGCTGAACCAGGGGCCGAGCCACTGGCGAAGCGGGAACATCGGGTCGAACGCCGGCATCGAAAGCAGGCCGACGCCCACTGCCGTGGACAAAGCCAGGAACAGGGCCAATCCGTAACGACGACTCATGTCAGGTGTCATGCCGACCTGCTTCTTGTGGGAGCGATCTTTCGACCGAGAAATTCAGTGTCGCGTCGGCATCGCAACGGCACCATCACCCCCTTGGGGGATTACCCGCGGTGCTCAGCTGTCGATTTCGCGCAGCAGCGTTTCGGTCGGCCCCAGGCCCATGTTCAGCAACTGGGCGATGTCGCGCACATCGTCTGGCACTGCAGGGTTGGTCCAGCTCTGCGCGGTGTGTCGCGCCAGTCGGATCGCCAGCATCACGTTGCGGACCTGGCTCGCACTTTCCTGCCGGTCGTCGGTGATGCGCACCAGCAATTCGGGCAAACGCCAGGTCACCATCAAAGCATGCTGGATCTCGGCCAGCGGTACCCCCAGCAGCGCGCGCTGCACGGCAACGCTGCGCAGCGTCGGATCGGTCTTCTGGCGGTAGGCGATGTCCAGCGCCAAGTGCGGCGCATGCAGCCACAACAGCATCTCGGCAAAGTCGTGCAGCAGCGCAGCCTCGTGGATCACCGGTGCGTCGTGGTCGAAACGGTGGACCGCGAAGCTGAGCGCGAACTTGCCTGCACGGTGAGCACGCTGGAGCACGTCGCGCAGACCTTGCAACGCTTCGGGCTGGTCGTGCAGGTGCTGCTCGATCGTCGGCTGCGGGCCGAAGTCGCGGAAGAACGGGGTGATGCCGATCAGCACCAGCGCCTCGGTGGCGGTCTCGACATCGGTCTGGCGCCGGCCACTGTTTTGCAAGCCGGCGGTGTAGGCCAGCAGCTTCAGCATCATCAATGGGTCGGCCGAGATGACGTCGGCCAGCATGCGGGCATCGACGGCGTCCTCGTTTTCGCGCAGGTCTTCCAGTGCGTTGGCCGTGCTGGCGAGCACCGGGATCTCGGCCTGCTGGAAATAGCGCACCCAGCCGGCCACATCCAGCGGCGTGCGGCGAGGTGGAAACAGCGAGGCGTCAGGTGCGTTCATGGGGCCGAAGTCCGGCCGCAGGGAGCAGCCCGGTTTTCGGCTTTATCGGCTGGCCGGCACCGAAGTTGAGCCGGCCGGCGACCCCTGGTGAAGCACCAGGGGTGCCGACCGGCCTGATCGACGCCTGTTCCGCACCGATCACAGGCGCGAGACGTCGAGGCGGCCGACGTACTCACCGTTGACGAACAGCGCACCTTCGGGTGCGCCGGCTTCGGCGTAGAACTCCACCTCGGGCAACGGGCCGGGCTGTGCCGGGCGGGCGACGGGCGCGGCCAGTTGCCGAGCGAACCAGGCCAGCCAGACACCGGCGCGGCGCAACTGCCGGGCGGCGAGGCGGCGTGCCGGGTGGGCGGCCGCGACGGGGCGCCAGGGCGCGGGCCCATGGGCGACTTGGGGAACGTAGAGCGGGCGATGCATGGTGGTGACTCCAAGGGGCTCCACCGATCGGGCAGAGCCGAAGAAAAAAAGGATTCAGGGGCCGTGGCGGTCGCTGTCGGCGAGCTTCAGCTCGCGGCGCAGCTCATTGCGACCTCGTTGGCGTTGCGACCTGTCGCCACGGTCATGGCGGCCGGCTTGGCGCATGCGGGTTGGCGCGACCAACGGGTTGCGTGGCTTGGCGGTGGCAATGGTGAATTTCATGAACGCTCCTTGGGAATGACGGGATCGAACGATTTCAAAGGGCCTGCCGCGCTCACTGGTGCTCGGCAACGTCGAACGAGTCGCCGGCGGCCAGCACCGCGGCGTCGACAGGTGCCTTGGCGCTGGCGGTGCCGGGGGCCTGGCGGGCAGCGCGCAGGTCGGCCATCAGCAGCCGGCACAGCATCCAGGCGTGCCAGGCGCTTTGCGCGACTTGCGAAACAAACATCGGGTTGTGCATGGGTCTTCTCTTTCTTGTGCAGTCGATCGTCACCGGCGTCCGGCCGGTGGCGGGCAAAGCGCGGCGTCGGTGCCGCTGGGTCACTGGTGGGCCAAAGCAAACGGCCCGGGTGGAAAACCAACCCGGGCCGTGTGTCTGTGGAGGCCGCCGGAGGCGGCGGCCTTCAGCGCAAGTGACGACGACGGTGGGTCGAGAGGGATGCGACGCCTGCCACACCAACCGACAGGAAGGCGGCTCGGTGGGCGAAGGTCGCGCACAAGTTCAGCAGCATCAAAGGTCCTGGTGGGTGGCAGGGCCGGCCGGGAGGCCGGGGCGAAGGCTCTGTGGTGTCGGCTGGGCTCGCCTCCTGCGAGGCGGCCGCCGTTCTCCCTGAGCTGGGCGCAATGATAAACGATTGATTATCTTGCGCAACCACTTTTTATCAGTTGAGCATCCACAAGAAGGAGGACGTGGCAGAGCCGCCACCCGAAATGGTGGCGTCTGGCGGCGTAAGGCAACGAAATGAGGCGGCCCAGCGCGGCCGCCGGGCTCAGCGCTTTTTCTTCAGCGGCGCGACCCCGCTCTGGGTCTTCAGCCACAGCGAGTGCATGTCGTCGGCCGGCACGGTGCCGGGTGCCGGCTTGCCCGGGCGCAACACGCCGGGTGCGACCACGGTGGGCGGGGCGACCGGTGCGGGGGGCGCTGGCGGTGCGGCGGGGGCCGTTGCCGGCATCAACACCTCGCCCAACAGATCGAGCAGCCGGGTGCGGGCCCGCTGCGGGTGGCGCCTGTAGTACGTCAGCACCAAGCCGACGATGAAGCGTTCGTCGTCATCTTGCGGCAGCGGGGCATCGTTGCTGGCCTCGGGCAGGGCGGCGCCGAGCGCGGCGCGGCCGCCGCCTTGCGGCTGGTCCATCCAGCCATACGGCTTGTGGCAACACTGTTCGAACTGGCGCGCCAGGCGCTCACCGATTTGCCGCGAGCGGCCCTTGATCTGGCTCCAGTAGCTGGGTTGAATCTGCAAGCGTTCGGCGAATCGCCGTTCAAGGCCGCGCAAGGTGGCGGCATCGGGGTGCTTGACGGTGCTGCGAACGAATTCGTCGAACAACAGCAATGCGTTGTCCAGCCGAACCGCCGCCACGTCGCGGGGAAACTCCATGGCGCTGATGATAAAGCCGCGTTGCCTCGCACATGGGGTCAAACCGCTTGCTCACAACGGTCGGCCCGGTCTCCAATCCAGAAGACGTCAGAACTGATGGAGCCATGCCGATGAATTTCCGCTCAATCCGGCCGATCGGCCTGACCGTGCTGCCGGTCGCAGCGCTCATCGGGCTCGGCGTTGGCGCGGTCAGTGCTGCGGCGGTTGAACGCGCGATCGAGCGCGAGGTGGTGGTACCCGCCACGCTGGACCAGGCCTGGGCCGCGTGGACCACGCGCGAGGGCGTCACCAGCTTCTTTTCGCCCGACGCCGAGATCGACGCCCGTGTGGGCGGCGCCTTCCACATCTTCATGGACCCGACCGCAGCGCCCGGCGAAAAGGGCGCGGACGACATGCGCTACATGGCGTTGCAGCCGAAGAAGATGCTCTCGTTCGACTGGAACGCGCCGCCCAGCCTGCCCGAGGCGCGCGCGCAACGCACCTTCGTGATCGTGCGCTTCGAGCCGGTCAGTGACAAGGAAACACGGGTGACGCTGCACCACACCGGCTGGGGCACCGGGGGCCAATGGGACTCGACCTACGCCTACTTCGACAAGGCCTGGCCGCGTGTGCTGGAGAGCCTGCGCAAACGCTTCGAGACCGGCCCGCAGGATTGGGCACCCTGGCTGGCACAGCTGAGGGCCTACAAAGTGAAAGAGGCTGCCGCAGCAGCCTCTTCAGCCGCCAGCGCGGCAGCGAAGTAGCAACGCAACCCGTCAATCGTCGCTCGCGGCGACCTTGTGCTGGCTGGTCAGCTGCTGCTGCACCGTGGGCGGCACCGCTTCGTAGTGCGACAGGCTGAGCGTATAGCGGCCCTGGCCGCTGGTCAGCGCGTTGAGCCGGTTCTGGTAGCTCATCAGCTCGGCCAGCGGCGCCTGGGCTTTGACCAGCATCAGCCCGGCCATCTGCGCATCGGTGCCGGCCACCTGGGCGCGGCGTGACGACAGGTCGCCGGTGATGTCGCCGGTCGACGCCTCGGGCGCGGTGATCTCGACGTTGACGATCGGCTCCAGCACGATCGGCCGCGCCTCCAGGATGGCGGCGACCACAGCCTTGCGACCGGCGGTGACGAAGGCGATTTCCTTGCTGTCGACGCTGTGGCTCTTGCCGTCGTGCACGGTGACCTTGATGTCGACCACCGAGTAGCCGGCGATCACCCCGCCAGCCAGCGCTTCACGCACGCCTTTTTCGACCGCCGGGATGAAGGTGTTCGGGATCGCCCCGCCCTTGACCTCATCGGCGAACTGGAAGCCGCTGCCGCGCGGCAATGGTTCGACGCGCAGGAACACCTCGCCGAACTGACCCGCGCCGCCGGTCTGCTTCTTGTGCCGGTGGTGGCCCTCGGCCTTGGCGGTGATGGTTTCGCGGTAGGCCACCCGCGGTGGCCGGGTGTTGACCTCGAACTTGTGCACGTCGCGCAGCCGATCGAGCAGGATGCGCAGGTGCAGGTCGCCCAGGCCGTTGACGATGGTCTCGTTGGTGGCGGCGACGTGTTCGACCTTCAGGCACGGGTCTTCGTCGACCAGCTTCTGCAAGATCTCCCACATGCGCTGCTCGTCGCCGTGGCGTTTCGGCTCGATCGCCAGGCCGTGCACCGGCACCGGGAAGGCCAGCGGCTTGAGGTGGATGTGATCGTCTTCGGCTGCGTCGTGCAGCACCGCGTCGAAATGCAGGCTGTCGACCTTGGCCACCGCGCAGATGTCGCCGGGCAAGGCCTTTTGCACCTCGACATGGTCCTTGCCCTGCAGCATGAACAGGTGGCCGACCTTGAACGGCTTGCGGCCGTCGCCCACGTACAGCAGGCTGTTCGGCGTCACGGTGCCCTGGTGCACGCGGAACACGCCCATCTTGCCGACATATGGGTCGACCGTGACCTTGAACACATGGGCCAGCACGTGGAGCGCCGGGTCAGGGGTGGCGTGCATCGGTTCGGCGTCGGGGCCCTCGCCGCGCAGAAAGTCGGGCGGATTGCCTTCGGTCGGGTTGGGCAGCAGCCGCACGATCACGTCGAGCAGTTCGCGCACGCCGGCGCCGGAACGGGAGGAGACAAAACACACCGGGATAAGGTGGCCCTGACGCAGTGCCTCTTCGAGCGGGGCGTGCAGCTCGCTCGCGTCCACGTCGCCGTCGTTCAAGTAGCGCTCGACGAAGTCGCCGTCGACCTCGACCACCTGCTCGACCAGCGCGCGGTGGGCCGCCTCCACCGACGAGAAATCGGCCGAACCTTCGCGGTTGTAGAAGCAGTCGACCACCTGCGCGGCGCCCGCCGACGGCAGGTTCAACGGCAGGCATTCCTTGCCGAAGGTCGCCTGGATCTGCTCCAGCACGCCCTGCAGGTCCACGCCCGGCGCGTCGATCTTGTTGACGATGATGATGCGGTCCAGGTGCCGCTCGGCGGCGTGCTGCATCATGCGCACCGCCATCGGCTCGACGCCGGTGGCAGCGTTGATCACGATGGCCGCGGTTTCGACGGCCTCCAGCGCCGGCAGCGATTGGCCGACGAAATCAGCCGCCCCCGGGGTGTCGATCAGGTGGATACGGGTGTCGGCATGCTTCAGGTGCATCACCGACGAATTCAAGGAGTGCTGCAGCCGGCGCTCGAGCGGGTCGTGGTCACTGACCGTGCTGCCGCGTTCCAGACTGCCGGATGCGCCGATCATGCCGGTCTTGACGAGCATCGCCTCGGCGAGCGATGTCTTGCCCGCGGCCGCGGGCCCGACCAGCGCCAGGGTTCGGATCGCGGCGATCGCGGGATGGGTCGCCGACGCGGCGCCAGGGGCCGTTGCACCGGCGGCCGTGGCCCCGGCCGCCGGAAGATCTGGGCTTGACATGGTGGCTCTCCTCGTGAGTCAACGAAGGGCCGCTCCCGAGTCGACTCACCCCCTCGGAGGGCGGTGGCTGCATCCAGGCAGCCGCCTCGGGCCCTGCATCACCCGTCGCGGCACGAGAGCGCCGCGAAGGTGGCGGGCCATCAAGTGAACCCCAGCCTACGCCTGCCCGCAGCCGGGCGCAAGCGACTGAACACCGAGAAGAAAAACGCCCAGGGCGGGCCGGGCGTCGGAAATCGATACCGCGGGCCAACCCGCGGCGGCGCACTACTGGAACGCCACTTCTGCAAAGCCCCGCAGCTTGCGGCTGTGCAACTGGCCGACGCTGGATTCGCGCAGCAGCTCGAGCGCTCTCACCCCGATGCGCAAATGCTGGTCGACCCGTTCGCGGTAGAAATGGTTGGCCATGCCGGGCAGCTTGATCTCGCCGTGCAGCGGCTTGTCGCTCACGCACAGCAAGGTCCCATAGGGCACGCGGAAGCGGAAACCGTTGGCCGCGATGGTGGCCGATTCCATGTCGAGCGCGATCGCGCGGCTCTGGCTGAAACGGCGCTCGGGGCCCGGGTGCGGCAACAGCTCCCAGTTGCGGTTGTCGGTCGACGCGACCGTGCCGGTGCGCATGATCTTCTTCAGCTCATAACCCGACAATTGGGTGACTTCGGCGACCGCGTGCTCGAGCGCGAGCTGCACTTCGGCCAGCGGCGGGATCGGCACCCACAGCGGCAGTTCTTCGTCCAGCACATGGTCTTCGCGCACATAGCCGTGGGCCAGCACGTAGTCGCCCAATTGCTGGGTGTTGCGAAGGCCGGCACAGTGGCCGAGCATGATCCACGCGTGCGGGCGCAGCACGGCGACGTGGTCGGTGATGTTCTTGGCGTTGGCGGGGCCGACGCCGATGTTGATCATCGTGATGCCGCCATGGCCCTCGCGCACCAGGTGGTAGGCCGGCATCTGCGGCAACCGCGGCGGCGGGTGGCCGGCACCGGCTGCAGGCAGGCCGACGCGCGGCGTCACCACGTTGCCGGGCTCGACGAAAGCGAGGTAGTCGCTGTTCGGGTCGCCCATCCACAGGTGACCCAGGCGGATGAACTCGTCGATGTAGAACTGGTAGTTCGTGAACAGCACGAAGTTCTGGAAGTACTCCGGCGCGGTGCCGGTGTAGTGGCGCAACCGGTGCAATGAATAGTCGACCCGCGGTGCGGTGAACAGCGCCAGCGGGTGCGGGTCGCGCGGGGCCGGCTCGTAGGTGCCATTGGCGATGCCGTCGTCCATCGCGGCCAGGTCAGGCAGGTCGAACAGGTCGCGCAGCCGCATGCGCCGCTCGGGTGTCATCGTCCCTTCCAGGTGGTCGGCCTCGGCGAGCGAGAAATGCACGGGAATGGGCTGGGTGCCCAGCCCGATGTCCAGCGCCACACCGTGGTTGCGCAGCAGCAGGCGGAACTGCTCGCGGTAGTAGTCGGCGAAGAGTTCAGGCCGGGTCAGCGTGGTTTCATAGACGCCCGGGCCGGCGACGAAACCGAAGCTCAGCCGGGTGTCGGCGCGGGCCACGGTGTCGGTCTGCACGCGCACGCTCGGGTACCAGGCGCGCACCCGGCTGGTGGGCTCGTGGCCGGCGACGAAACTCTGCAAATGCTGGCGCAGATGCTGCACCTGGCTCTGGTACAGGGTGGCCACCTGGGCCAAGGCGGCGTCGGCGTCGGTGAAGGTCTGGCGGGGGGTGAATGGGGCTTCGCTCATGCACCATTCTCGCGCCACGGAACGGCCGTTTCGGCACGTCCCCAAAGGGTAAATTCGCGTAAAGGCTGCGCTTGGGGGTCGCCCTGTGCCGCATCCTCATGCGTTGCCAGAGTGGAGGCACTGTTGTCGCCGCTCGTCTTTCGAGGAGAACACTTTGAAACGCCACACCTGGGCCGCCCTGGCCACCACCCTGACCCTGATCGCTCCGCTGGCCGGCTACGCCCAGACGGCCGTTGAACCTGCGCCTCCCGATGCCCCTGCTGCGCCCGCTGCCCAAGCCGCGCCGCCCGCCCCGCCGGCGCCCGCCATGGTCCCCGGCGAAAAGCCGCAGCGCCTGCCGCAAGACAAGTTCGCGCAGGTGGACGCCAACCGCGACGGCGCGATCACCCGCGACGAGGCGGCAGCTGCCCCGCAGCTGTCAGGCAAGTTCGACGAGATCGACGCCGACCGTGATGGCCGCGTCATGCCGGCCGAGCTGAAGGCGTACGCCAAGACCCATCGCGGCGGCGCCAAGGGCGCCTTCAGCAAGATGGATGGCAATGGTGACGGCGTGGTCACACGCGATGAGGTTGCCGCCAACCCCAGGCTCTCCCGCAAGTTCGACGCCGCCGACATGGACCGCGATGGCCGCGTCACGCCGGAGGAAGCCAAGGCCGCCAGAGGCAGCAAATAGGATCCTTCCTTGCCGGCCCGTGAGGGCTGGCTGACCGGCCCAGCCCATCGTCGCTGGCCGGAAACACGAGCGCGCACGTCGCGATCGATGGTGCTGAATCGGGCGCGCGCCGAGCTGTTGGCGGCGCAGGGCAAGGCCGCGTGCCGGGGCCGTCAGCCTCGCACGCCTCTTGCCAAGGCCTCAAGCCGGGCATTGGCCGCAATTCCCCCCACTTTTGTGGTCATATGCTTTTGCGTTGCGGGCCTATGATGCACTCACCATGATCTCGATGCAGGGTGTCCCTTCTGTCCTGATCGCCAAGAACCAATCCTGGGTTCGGAAGCAGGCACAGGCACTGGTGCGCCACCTGCCGGCCAACGTCGAGCGGGCCGACCTGATCCAGGTCGGGCTGATCGCCGTGGCGCAGGCGGCGGTCAGTTTCGAGTGGGAAGGTGACCGCGACACCGCGGAAGCCCAGGAGGCTTTCGTGCGCTACGCGCGCATGCGGGTCAAAGGCGCGATGCTCGACGAGTTGCGCCAGATGGACTACCTGAGCCGCGGCGAACGCCGCAAGATCAAGGTCATCCAGATCGCCCGCGAGCGCCATCGCCAGACGCACGGCGCCGAGCCCAACTTCACCCAACTGGCCGCTGCCACCGGCTTGGCCGCCGAAGAGATCAGCTCCTTGATGCAGGCCGACCAGATGGGCCGCCATCAGGTCAACCTCGACGCCGACGAAAGCGACGAGGGCGGCGACCACGGCCACCGCTTCCACCCGGCCACGCCGCAGGAGGAAGTCGAGGCCCGGGTCGACACCGGCATCGTGATGCGTCGGCTCGAAAGTTTCTTTGCCGACCTGCCCGAGCGCGAGCGCATGGTCATCGATGCCTACCTGGGCGTCGGCTTGACGCCGCTCGAGGTAGCCAAATCGCTCAAGGTGACGCCGTCGCGTGTCTCGCAGATCTACCACTCGGTGGTGCGCCGCGTCGCAGTGCACTTCGGCAACGGGCCGAGCCGCGCGACCGACCGTTACCCGGACAAGTCGTCCGAGGAGTTCGCCGAGCTGATGCGCCAGCGCGAAGAGCAACTGCACCGCAGCCCGCACGACGCCTGGGACGAAATGATGGAGCAAGTGCTCACCCAGCGTGGGCGTGGCAAGCCGCCTGCCAGCAGCGGCACCGGCGAAGACGACTTCATCGAGGTCACGCCGACCACGCGCTGGGGCTGAGGCACAGCGCTGGCGGGCGGTTCGGCGCGTTTAGATCACCTTGGCGCCCACGACCTGCTGCAAGGTCGCGCCGTAGTCGGCATGGTCGCCATCCAGCGTGCAGAGCATCAGGTGGATCGGCCACTCCAGTTGAGCCAGGCGGTCGACGATGGCCTGCTGGCGGTTGCGCTGGCGTGCCCACCAGGTCAGCTTCACGCCCAGCACATAGGTCTCGATGTTCGGGTCTGATGGCAGTTCGCGCCGGACCAGATAGGCGCTGTCGATGCCGTCGTGGTCGACCCGGCTGAGCAACTGCTGGACAGCCGCCCATGCATCGCCCCCAAGCCCGTGCGGTTTGACGACGTGTCGGGTGTTCAACCGGTTGGCGTCCTGCTGCCGCTGGTTCTCGAAGGCATCGCGCTGACGCCAGCGTTCGGCAAAGTCTTCGGCGCGGGTGTCGTCACCGCGTTGCTTGAAGTGGCTGTATGCGCGCTCACAGGCCGGCTTGGTCGCGTCGGCGTCCAGCGCCATCGCGCGCTCCAGCAGGGCAACACCACCCTCGTCGTCCTTGTCCAGGCGCAGCACCCCTTCGAGGTACAGCGCGCCGGCACGGTCCGGATGGTCGGCGTTGTAGGCCGCCAGCGCATCCCGCCAGTCGGTGCCCGGCTCCAACTGCACCTGCAGCTGCAAGCGCTCGAGTTCTTCGTCGGGGTTGCGTTCTGCCTGCGACCGCAAGGCCACCAGGCGGCTGCGCTGTTGCTGGATTTCGCCGTGCCGTTCACGCCAGGGTTGGGTGACGCGTTCGGCCCACGCCGTCTGGAAGTGATCGTGCAGCGTGGGCAGCAGTGCGCCCAGCCATGCCTCGGCCGCGGACGGACCCTGGCGCGGGCGCGGCTGCGTGTTCATCGTCTCGGCCTGGCCGGGTAACGCCGACAGCCGGGCCGCCAGCGCGGGGTGGGTGTCGGCGAGACTTGTTTCGCGTGCCAGGGCCTGGCTGAGCCAGCGCTGGGCGTTGTCGGCAGCCAACTCGGTGCCGGCCTCGTTGGCCCAACGCGCCATCAGGTCGCGCGGCGGCTGAGGCTGGTCGCGGATGCGCTCGAGCGTTTGATTCAGAAAGCTGTCGTAGCGCGGGCTCGCCAGGTTGACGCGTTTGAGCGCGTCGGCCGCCGCCTGGGCGCCGACCAGGTCCACCGATGCGCGATCGGCCTGGTACTCGTTGGCCCGCGCCAGCACGAAGGTGTAGGCGTTGAAATACGGCGCGTACCAGCCGATCAGCCGTTGCAGGCCGCGGCCGATGAAGCCTTGCCACTGCTCGGCGTGGTGCTGGATCGTGCCCCAGCTCAGGCGCAGGCGGTAGATGAAGGCGCCGAAGCGGCTGTGCGAGCCCGCCAGGTGGCCATATTCGTGCGCCACCACTGCCATCGCCTCTTCGGGCGACATGCTGTCCAGCAGCGGCAGGCCCAGCAGCAGGTAGTTGCGCGGGAACCCGACCAGGCCGAACAACGGCCGCTGAACCACGGCGGCGTTGATCTGGTCGATCAACAGCACGTGGTGCACCCTGGGGCCGCGCAGTCGCTGGCGCATGTCCTGCACGGCAGCGAACAGCGCGGGCGCCTGGGCTGCCGTGAGCTCCAGCCCGTCCGGGGGCGGCAGCCGCACGAACATTGCGCGCAGCGAATGCTTGACCAGGAACCACAGCGGGATGGCCAGCAGCCACAGCAGCTTGCCGAGCTTGAACAGCAGCAGCAAGGCCTTGCCGCCCGTCAGCAGCGTTGCGATCGCGATGCCGACCAGCAGCACCAGCCCCAGCCCGGCGGCGCCGAGCACCAGCGCCAGAATGCCGAAGCCCAGCAGGGCGAGTGCCGCGACCTTGATCGCGTAGCTGCGTGGATGCTCGGCACTCTCGCGCTCGAGCCGACCCACCATCTGGGCAAAACGTTCTGCGTCCATGATCCCCCCATGCGCGCCTGCACGGCGCTGTCCTGGGTAGGAATTGTCGCGTCAGCCTTGGCGGCCCGAAGCGGGGAAAGCCCGGCCTCGGGCGGCATTCGTCACATGCTGCGGCGGTACTGCCCGCCCACCTCGAACAGCGCCGTGGTGATCTGACCGAGCGAGCACACGCGCACCGCGTCCATCAGCACCTCGAAGACGTTGCGGTTCTCGATCACCGCGGTCTGCAGGCGCTGCAGCATCGCCGGTGAATCACCGGCATGCTGGGTGTGAAAGTCGGCCAGGCGCGTCAACTGGCTCTGCTTTTCTTCTTCGGTCGAGCGGGCCAGCTCGATGTGCTCGGGCACCGGGTCGCCGTGCGGGTTGCGGAAGGTGTTGACGCCGATGATCGGGTACTCGCCGGTATGCTTCAGCATCTCGTAGTGCATCGACTCTTCCTGGATCTTCGAGCGCTGGTAGCCGGTCTCCATCGCACCCAGCACACCGCCGCGTTCGGCGATCTTCTCGAACTCGGCCAGTACGGCTTCTTCGACCAGCTCGGTCAGCTCGTCGATGATGAACGCGCCCTGGTTCGGGTTCTCGTTCTTCGCCAGGCCCCACTCGCGGTTGATGATCAGCTGGATCGCCATCGCGCGGCGCACACTCTCTTCGGTCGGCGTCGTGATCGCCTCGTCGTAGGCGTTGGTGTGCAGCGAGTTGCAGTTGTCGTAGATCGCGATCAGCGCCTGCAGCGTGGTGCGGATGTCGTTGAACGCGATCTCCTGCGCATGCAGGCTGCGGCCCGAGGTCTGCACGTGGTACTTCAGCTTCTGCGAGCGCTCGTTGGCGCCGTAGCGGTCGCGCATCGCCACCGCCCAGATGCGACGCGCGACGCGGCCGAGCACGGTGTACTCCGGGTCCATGCCGTTCGAGAAGAAGAACGACAGGTTGGGCGCGAAGTCGTCGATGTGCATGCCACGCGCGAGGTAGGCTTCGACGAAGGTGAAGCCGTTGCTCAGCGTGAAGGCGAGTTGCGAGATCGGGTTCGCGCCGGCCTCGGCGATGTGATAACCGCTGATCGAGACCGAGTAGAAGTTGCGCACGTCGTGGTGCACGAAGTACTCGGCGATGTCGCCCATCACCTTGAGCGAGAACTCGGTCGAGAAGATGCAGGTGTTCTGGCCCTGGTCTTCCTTCAGGATGTCGGCCTGCACGGTGCCGCGCACGTTAGCCAGCACCCAGGCGCGGATCTTGGCCGCCTCGGTGTCGCTCGGCTCGCGGTTGTTGTCGGCGCGAAACTTGTCGAGCTGCTGGTCGATCGCGGTGTTCATGAACATCGCGAGGATCGTCGGCGCCGGGCCGTTGATCGTCATCGAGACCGACGTCGTCGGGCTGCACAGGTCGAAGCCCGAGTACAGCACCTTCATGTCTTCGAGCGTCGCGATCGAGACGCCCGAGTTGCCGACCTTGCCGTAGATGTCCGGCCGCGGTGCCGGGTCGGCGCCGTACAGCGTCACCGAGTCGAAAGCGGTCGACAGCCGCTTGGCCGGCATGCCCTCTGACACCAGCTTGAAGCGTCGGTTGGTGCGGAAGGCATCGCCCTCGCCGGCGAACATGCGCGTCGGGTCTTCGCCTTCACGCTTGAACGCGAACACACCGGCGGTGTAGGGGAAGCTGCCGGGCACGTTGTCCAGCATCAGCCACTTCAGCACTTCGCCATCGCACTCGTAGCCCGGCAGCGCGACCTTGCGGATCTTCGAGCCCGACAGCGTGGTGTGGACGAGGCGGGTGCGGATCTCCTTGTCGCGGATCTTCACCACGTAGTCGTCGCCGGCGTAGGCCTTCTGCATGTCGGGCCACTGCGCCAACAGGTGGCGCGCATCGGCGCCGAGCTGGCCTTCGCGCTGCTGCGCCAGGTTCAGCACCGCGTCGCGGGCGTTGGTCTTGTCCGGGTTGGCTTCGGTCAGCATGCGCGCCGTGGACTTCAGCTGCTGCACCTCGCGCGCCAGCCGTGCTTGGGCGCGCGCGCGGGCCTTGTAGCCGCGCACCGCGTCGCTGATCTCGGCCAGGTAACGCACGCGCGCCGACGGCACGATCGGCGTCTGGTGCGTGCTGTGGCGCGTGGCCACCGGCGGCAGCCGGCCTTCGGTGAGCTTCAGACCCACGTCGCGCAGCCGCTCACGCAGCGCCTGGTACAGCGCCGTCACGCCGTCGTCGTTGAAGCGGCTGGCCATCGTGCCGAAGACCGGCATCTGGTCCGGCATCACGGTGAAGGCTTCGCGGTTGCGCTGCACCTGCTTGCTGACGTCGCGCAGCGCATCGGCCGCACCCTTGCGGTCGAACTTGTTGATCGCGACGAACTCGGCGAAGTCGAGCATGTCGATCTTCTCGAGCTGGCTGGCGGCGCCGAACTCGGGCGTCATCACGTACATCGGCACGTCGACCAGCGGCACGATCGCCGCGTCGCCCTGGCCGATGCCGGAGGTCTCGACGATCACCAGGTCGAAGCCGGCGGCGCGGGCCGCGGCGATCACATCGGGCAACGCGGCCGAGACCTCGCTGCCGGTGTCGCGCGTCGCGAGCGAGCGCATGTAGACGCGCGAGCCTTGGCTCCACGGCGAGATCGCGTTCATGCGGATCCGGTCGCCCAGCAGCGCGCCACCACTCTTGCGGCGCGACGGATCGATCGAGATGACAGCGATGCGCAGCGCATCGTCCTGGTCGAGGCGGAAGCGGCGGATCAGTTCGTCGGTCAGGCTGGACTTGCCGGCGCCACCGGTGCCAGTGATGCCCAGCACCGGGGCCGGGTGGGCCTTGGCGGCCTCGTGCACGGCAGCCACCAGCTCGGGCTCGGCCTTGCCGTTTTCGAGCGCGGTGATCAGCTGGGCCAGTGCGCGCCAGGCGGCTTCCGAGTGGCCCTGGATCGCCTTCACGGTCTTGGGCGCATGCACCGTCAGGTCGGCGTCGGCGCGCATCACCATCTCGCCGATCATCCCTTGCAGACCCATGCGCTGGCCGTCTTCGGGGCTGTAGATGCGCACGCCCTGGTCGGCCAGCGCGCGGATCTCGGCTGGCACGATCACGCCGCCACCGCCGCCGAAGACCTGGATGTGCGCGCCGCCGCGCGCGCGCAGCAGCTCGACCATGTAGCTGAAGTATTCGTTGTGGCCACCCTGGTAGCTGGAGACGGCAATGCCTTGCGCGTCTTCCTGCAGCGCCGCGGTGACGACCTCGTCGACCGAGCGGTTGTGGCCCAGGTGGATCACCTCGGCCCCCATGCCCTGCAGGATGCGACGCATGATGTTGATGGCGGCGTCGTGGCCATCGAACAGCGACGCGGCGGTGACGAAGCGCACCTTGTTCGTCGGGCGGTAGGCGGCCAGGGCTTTGTACTCGGCGGACAGGTCGGTCATGGTCGAACTCGTGGGATGGGCGGGCGGGCCGGGAAGGTCGGACGTCTGGTTGACGTTTACGTAAACGTCAATTGTGCATGATGCCGGCCATCGGCAAAAGGCAGTCTGACACCGCCCGGGCAGGGGTGCTTGGGGTTTTCCCCGCCGCGCGGCGGGCCATGCCGCCGGCTGCTACCCTCGCGGTCCATGAGCTTCATGGCCATCGACATCGGGAACACTCGGCTGAAGTGGGCGCAGTACGCGTCGCCACAGCCGGGCGCGGCGCTGCTTTCGCACGGGGCGATGTTCCTCGAGACCATCGACGAGATGGCCGAAAAGGAGTGGAAGAGCCTGGCGCCGCCGCGCAGCATGCTCGGCTGCGTCGTGGCCGGCGAGGCGGTGCGCCGCCGCGTCGAAGAGCAGCTCGAGCTGTGGGACCTGACCCCGCGTTGGGTGGTGTCGTCGCCGCACGAGGCTGGCGTGACCAACGGCTACGACCACCCAGCCCGGCTCGGCGCCGACCGCTGGGTCGCGATGATCGGCGCGCGTGGCCATGTGCTGGCGCGCGGTCCGGCGCGGCCGGTGCTGGTGGTGATGATCGGCACCGCCGTGACGGTGGATGCGCTGGACACCCAGGGAAAATTCCTCGGGGGGCTGATCCTGCCCGGCCACGGCATCATGCTGCGGGCACTCGAAAGCGGTACCGCCGGCCTGCGCGTGCCCACCGGCGAGGTGATGCGCTTTCCGGCCAATACGTCGGACGCGCTGACCAGCGGCGGCACCTACGCGATCACCGGCGCGATCGAGCGCATGCACCGCCACCTGGCCGAGCACTGCGGCGAGCCGCCGGTGATGCTGGTCACGGGTGGTGCGGGCTGGAAGGTCGCGCCGCATCTGGACCTGCCGCACGAGCTGATCGAGTCACTGATCTTCGACGGCTTGCTGCACATCCAGTCGCACCGGCTGGCATTTTGACTCTGCTGCTTCGCGGAATGCAGCGCTCCGCAGGAGCCGCTGCACTGAGGGGGCGGGCCCCTGGTCCGACGCGGCCTGCAAGGCAGCCCCGGGACGGGGCGTGGAGACTCAACCCTTCAGCTTCAGCATGTGGGCGACGACGCCGGCGATGCTCTGGTCGACCTCCAGCGCTTGCTTGAATGGCTCGCCGACCAGCAGCGCCCCCATCCATTCCTTGGCGATCACGGCCTGTTGCCAGGAGGTGGATTCGGTGGCGCTGACGACGAGGTCGCGCAGCGCGGCCTTCTGCACATCGCTGATGCCGGCCGGGGCGAATACGCCGCGCCAGTTGGCCAGCTCGATCGGCAGACCTTGTTCGCTCAACGAGGCGATGCCGTGCAGGCCGCGTCGCGACGAGACAGCGAGCGCGACCACGCGCTTGGCTTCGATTTCGGCCTTCAGTTCGCTGTAGCCCGAGATCAGGATCTGCGCCTTGCCGCTGTCCAGCAGCGCGAGCGACTCCTTCGCGGCGGTGGCTGGCTCGTAGCGCAGCCGGTCGGTGTCCAGCCGCATCTGGCGGATCATCATGCCGGCCAGCATGTGGTCGACGCCACCGAGCGAGCCGCCGGTGAAGACGACGCCGCCAACGCCGCGCTGCAGCTCGGCGTTCAGCGCCTTCAGGTTGGCCAATTTCGAGCCGGCCGGCACCACCAGAGCGAGGTAGTCGTTGGTCAGGCGCGCCAGCGGCGTCACCTGGGCCAGCGTGACCTTCGGTTGCGACGCGGCGATCGCCCCGACCATCACCATGCCGCCGACCAGCAGAGCGGCAGGGTCCTGGTTGAAGCGCTCGACGAAATCGGCCAGGCCAATCGTGCCGCCCTTGCCGCCCTTGTTCTCGTAAACGACCTTTTGCGCCAAGCCGGCGGCCAGCGCCGCGTCGCCTAGCGCGTGGCCGGTCTGGTCCCAGCCACCGCCGACGCCGCCGGGCACGTAAATGCGCAGCTGCGGCAGCGGGCTGGGTTTGCCGTTGGCCGCGCGGGCAGCGGCCAACGGCCCCAGCGCCGTGGCGACAAGCGCCAGGCAGTCACGACGTCGAACCATGGGAAGCCTCCACAACCGAGCTCGAAGCGATACTTCCCATCATCGCTGCGAGGCTGTCAATCGGCTGGCAGAAGTCTGCGGGTTTCCAGGGGGGCCTGCGGTACGGTTTCACAGGATGTAGCGCGACAGATCCTCGTTGCGCGCCAACTCGCCCAGCCGCTGCGACACCATGGCAGCGTCGATGGTCACGGTTTCGCCGCTGCGCTGCGGGGCATCGAAGCTCAACTCGTCGAGCAGACGCTCCAACACCGTCGACAGCCGGCGGGCGCCGATGTTCTCGGTGCGCTCGTTGACCTCATAGGCAATCTCGGCCAGTCGGTGAACTGCGTCGGGCGCAATGTCCAGCGTCACCCCTTCGGTGGCCAGCAGGGCTTGGTACTGCTGGATCAGGTTGGCCTGGGTGCCGCTCAAGATGGCTTCGAAATCGGCCACCGACAGCGCCTGCAGCTCGACGCGGATCGGAAAGCGCCCTTGCAGTTCGGGGATCAGGTCGCTCGGCTTCGACAGGTGGAACGCGCCCGACGCGATGAACAGGATGTGGTCGGTCCGTACCAGGCCGTACTTGGTGTTGACGGTGGTGCCCTCGACCAGCGGCAACAGGTCGCGTTGCACGCCCTGGCGCGAGACATCGGCGCTCTGGGTGTTGTTGCGTGAGGCGACCTTGTCGATCTCGTCGAGGAAGACGATGCCGTTCTGCTCGACATTGCCGAGCGCGCGGCCCCGCAGCTCGTCCTCGTTGACCAGCTTGGCGGCCTCTTCGTCGGTCAGCGCCTTCAGCGCATCGGCGATGCGCAGCTTGCGGGTCGTCTTGCGCGATTGGCCCATCTGTGAAAACAGACCCTGCAGTTGCTCGGCCATTTCCTCCATGCCAGGCGGCGTCATGATTTCCATGCCCGGCTTGGCCTCGGCCAGCTCCAGCTCGATCTCCTTGTCGTCCATCGAGCCTTCGCGCAGGCGCTTGCGCATCGTCTGGCGCGCGGTCGAGTCGCCGGTTTCGCCGCTGCCGAAGCCCACGTTCCTCGGTGGCGGCACCAGCACGTCGAGTACACGCTCTTCGGCGGCATCCTCCGCACGCATGCGGGCCCGGGCCAGCGCGGCCGCGCGCTCCTGCTTGATCGCCACCTCGACCAGGTCGCGCACGATGGAGTCGACGTCCTTGCCGACATAACCGACCTCGGTGAATTTCGTCGCCTCGACCTTGATGAATGGCGCATCGGCCAGCTTGGCCAGTCGGCGCGCGATCTCGGTCTTGCCAACGCCGGTCGGCCCGATCATCAGGATGTTCTTCGGCGTGATCTCGGCCCGCAGGCCCGGCTCCACCTTCTGGCGACGCCAGCGGTTGCGCAACGCGATCGCGACCGCGCGTTTTGCGTCCTGCTGGCCGACGATGTGGCGATCCAGCTCCGAAACAATTTCTCTCGGGGTCATGCTCATTCCAGGACCTCGATGGTGTGGTTCTGATTGGTGTAGATGCAGATCTCGCCGGCGATCTCGAGCGAGCGCTTGACGATGTCGGTGGCGCTCAGCTCGCTGTGGCCCAGCAGCGCGCGTGCAGCGGCCTGCGCGAAGGCGCCGCCGGAGCCGATCGCCGCGATGCCCAGCTCGGGCTCCAGCACATCACCATTGCCGGTGATGATCAGTGACGCTTCGCGGTCAGCCACCGCCAGCATGGCCTCGAGGTTACGCAGCACCTTGTCGGTGCGCCAATCGCGCGTGAGTTCGATCGCGGCGCGCACCAGGTGGCCCTGATGCTTGTCGAGCTTGGCTTCGAAGCGTTCGAACAGCGTGAAAGCATCAGCCGTGGCGCCCGCAAAGCCAGCCAGCACCTTGTCGTGGTGCAGCCGGCGCACCTTGCGCGCACTGGCCTTGACGATGGTGTTGCCCAGCGTCACCTGGCCATCGCCGCCCAGCGCCACCTGCCAACGCCCGTCGGGCAGCTTGCGGCGCACGCTGAGGATGGTCGTGCCGTGATAGGAGTCCATGGAATCTGTCTTCTTCAAATCGAAAGTCGAGCATGCCACGACAAGATGGCGATCGGCATGACCGCTTCAAGTGCTGCACGCAATGCGGCGCTCCGCCGGAGCCGCCGGCTTCAAGTGGCGTGCGCGGATCCGGCTTGGCCGGGCCGCTGCGCGAGCCCCCTCGGGGGGCAGCCCCCGGAAGGGGGCGTGGGGCTAACTCTGTCTCAATTGCATCGCCACGTGCTCACTGATGCCCATCGCATGGAACATCAGTGCCACCAGACGGTTGACGTCGGTGAAGGTGATTTGGCGTTGCTCGGCGCGTTTGGAGATGACCCAGTTCAGCAAGTCACCCGCGGCGACGAAGTCGACCCGGATCAACAGCGCGCACGAGATACGCACCAGCTTCGAGTCGCCCAGCCGCTGGTCCAGGTGCTTCAGCAAGGCGGTCTGATCACCGGCCAGCTGGCCCGAGATCTCGAGGCTGGTGACCTCGACCTCGCCGTGGCCGTCCGGCGCGTCCATCACCGAGGTGACCACGTCGCCGACCGACGACAGGATCGCCGAGCGGGTGTTGGCCGACGGGCCGCTGATCCGGACCGTGCACTTGGTCGGCTCCCAGCTCGGCGGTGAAACCTCGTAGGTCACGCAATAGTCGATTGCGACGTCGTCGAATTGATCGGGGCGGTTGACCAAGCGCAGGGCATCGAGCCGCGCCAGCCAGAAGGCCGGGTCGGCATCACGCACGCCGACCGGCGCGGCTTCCTGCAGCACGTCGAACAGTTTGTCGGCCGCCAGCCAACGCATCGTCAGCTTCTCTTGAGCCCATTGCTGGAACATGTGGCGCAGTTCCGCGGCCGCCGCCGGCTCGATGCGCTTGAGTTGAGTCCAGTCGAGCACCCAGGGCATCGACATCTGCAGCAGCTGCGACGACAGCTGCGTCAGCCCATCATGGGTCAGCAGCGGGTCGCAGACCCAGCCGATCTGGGTGGTGCTTTCGGTGTTGCTGGCGCTGGCGGCCCGCTGTGCCGCGGTCGCGTCGGCCAGCAGTTTGGGCAGCGAATACCACTGGGGCGGCGACCGGTGGCACTGCTCGGCAAAGCTCATCGACAGCGAGTCGAAGCGCTGCTGCTGGCCGGTGGCCCGGTACAGGTCGAACAGCACCAGCCAGGTGTCTTCATGGTGCTGGCGCGGCGCGCCTTGGCTGGTCAGCTGCACGAGCACGTGTTCGCTGTGCGTGAAGTCGGCGTTGGCGAACGCGATCACCGCCTCATCCAACTCCGGGTCGTGCTTGATCTCGCGCACCTCGACCTCGGGTAGGTCGGTGATGCGGCCCATCGGCATGCGCGCGGTCGGGGTGGGCTCCGGCGCGGCCGCCGCGGGCGTTGGCGCCGGGGCGGCGGGTGGCGGAAAGTCGAAGGCCAGCGGCGGCAGCTCGCGTGGCGCGGGCGGCGGGGCGACCGCCGCAACCGCCGCGGGTGTCGGGGCCGGGCCCGGGGCGGGAGCCGCGCGCGGCTCGACCACGCCGCCAATCGCGCCCACCGGCGGCAGGGTGATCGGGCCACCGCCGTCGGAGCGCAATTCGAGCGGGATCGTCGCCTCGGGGTCGATCGGGTGCGTCAGCACCGGCGGCGGCACCTTCAGGTGGGCGGGGGCGCCGCTGGGCGACGCGGCCGGCGCTGACGCAGCGGCTGGCGCGGTCGGCGGCACTGGCGTGAAGGCCATCGGCCGCGAGGCCGACAGCGGCGCCACGCCAACCATCTGCTTCTCGATCGCGTCGATCTTGGCTTTGACGGCACCGTCGGCCAAGCTGGACGGGCGGCTCGCCCGCACGTCGACCTCGTCGAGATTCGAGTTGGCCAGCGCTGCCGCCTGCTCGGGCGTCAGGCCTTCGCGACGGATGCGGCGCAGCATGTCCAACTCGCGCTTGCGGACGAAATCGTTACGCCGCTTGCGCTCGATCATCGCCTTCAGCTCGGCGCGATCGGAATCGGCGAACTGGCTCAGGCGGCTGTCTTCGACCCGCTGGATCAGGTCCTTGGCCGGGCCGGCCACCTTGCGCACCACGCGGCGCAGCAGGCCGCCGCCTTCACCGTCGTTGTCGTTCGACATGGCGCCGGCTCAGGGTTGCGCGGAGGGGGAGGGTCGGGCAGGACAGGGTTCAGTCCCCGAACATCTTTTGCTTCATCTCGCGCCGTTGCTGCGCTTCGAGCGACAGCGTGGCGGTCGGGCGGGCCAGCAGGCGGCCCAGACCGATCGGCTCGCCAGTCTCGTCGCAGTAGCCGTAGTCACCGGCCTCGATGCGGCCCAGCGATTGCGAGATCTTCTTCAGCAGCTTGCGCTCGCGGTCGCGCGTGCGCAGCTCCAGCGCGTGCTCTTCCTCGATCGTGGCGCGGTCGGCCGGATCGGGGACGATCGAGGTGTCTTCGCGCAGGTGCTCGGTGGTTTCACCGGCGTTGGACAGCAGCGCGTCCTTCTGCTCCTGCAGCCGGCTGCGGAAGAACTCCAGCTGCTTGTCGTTCATGTACTCGGACTCTGGCATCGCCAGCAGTTCGGCTTCGGTCAGGTCGCGACCGGCTTTCGTCTTCCAGGCGTTGGCAAGCTTGGGGTCCGCCTTGGTGGCACTCTTCACGGCATTCATCGGTTCTGGATAGGTCTTTGTCGCCTGTTTCGCAGGGGCGAAACGGTCGGTGAAGCTGGCGGTGGAAGGGGTGGGGGCGTGAGCCCGGGACGGCGCGGCTGGAGCGGGTATCTTGGCCGGTGCTGCTTTGGCCGCGGGGGCTTTGGCAGGCGCTTCGGCGACGGATTTCACGCTCGCGGCTTTTGCCGTTGCTGCCTTGGGGGTGGCCTTCGGGGCAGCGGCGGGCTTGGTCGCGCTTTCCTGGGCTGGGGCCGCGCTTTTCGCCGGTGTCTTGCTCACGTCCGTCTCCTCACCACATGGCATGGGATATGGCGGTTATACCCCTTGGGCGGGGGCGCTTGTGGTGCAACCGCCACGGTTTTGGCGCGCGGATTGTAGCCACGGTGATGTGCCCGTTGGCTGGCCCGCTCAGGCCAGGCAACCCTCCAGGCCCTGCAGCAGGATGTCTTTTGGCAGATCGATGCCAATGAACACCATCTTGCTGGTTTTTTTCTCGCCTGGGGCCCACTTGGGGCCGAGATCGCTGCCCATCAGCTGGTGCACGCCCTGGAAGATGACCTTGCGGTCGCTGCCCTTCAGGTACAGCACGCCCTTGTAGCGCAGCATCTTCGGGCCGTAGACCTGCACGATCGCGCCCAGGAAGTCTTCCAGCTTGGCCGGGTTCAGCGGCTTGTCGGCGCGGAAGACGAACGACTTCACGTCGTCATCGTGGGCGTGGTGATGCGGATGGTCGCAGTGTTCGCCGTGCTCGTGGTCATGATCATGGTCGTGCCCATGGTCGTGGCCGCCGTCCTCGTTGAGGAACTCGGGGTCGATGTCGAGCTTGGCGTTGAGGTTGAAGCCCTTGAGGTCGAACACGTTGGCCAGCGGCACGTCGCCGAAGTTGACCCGGCGCTGCGGCGCGCGTGGGTTCATGTGCTTCAGGCGGTGCACCAGGTCGTCGACCGCGACTTCGTCGACGAGGTCGGTCTTGCTGATGAAGATTTGATCGGCAAAGCCCACCTGGCGGCGTGCTTCCTGGCGGCTGTCGAGTTGCTCGTTGGCGTGCTTGGCGTCGACCAGGGTCAGGATCGAGTCGAGCAGGTAACTCTCGGCCACCTCGTCGTCCATGAAGAAGGTCTGGGCCACCGGGCCGGGGTCGGCAAGGCCGGTGGTCTCGATCACCACGCGTTCGAAGTCCAACTCGCCTTTGCGTCTGCGGGCGGCCAGGTCGGCCAGCGTCGAACGCAGATCTTCGCGGATGGTGCAGCAGACGCAGCCGTTGCTCATCTGGATCACCTGCTCTTTGCTTTCGGTGACCAAGATGTCGGTGTCGATGTTTTCTTCGCCGAACTCGTTCTCGATGACGGCGATCTTCTGGCCGTGAGCCTCGGTCAGCACGCGCTTGAGCAGGGTTGTCTTGCCGGAGCCGAGGAAGCCGGTGAGGATGGTGGCGGGAATCAGGGACATGGTGGGGCGTGGAGGTGAAAGCGCAGCGTCGCGCGGGCCAGACAAAGCATGCAGCCAGCCCCGGGCGACGATGCCCCAGCCTGCCAGAGGGCAGCCGGGGCATGGACTCTGGGGCAGCAGCCATGCCCTGTCAAGCGACAGGGCATGGCCCGCCACCCGCACGAACAGAGGCTCCCCAGGGTCCGGGCTAGGCCCGCCCCGCCCCCCGAGGGGGATCAAGAAACTCGGGAGCAGCCCTTCGCTTCTTATTGGGGGCGATGTGCACCATTTTCAACCGCCAGCTTCACCCCACACGCCGGGGGCGCTTTGGGCAGTTCAGGGCTTGGCGGCGTAGACGTTGCCGTTGGCCTTGTAGCGGGTGATCGAGGCTTTCAGGTCGGTGTACTCGGCGCAGGGCATGAAGCAGACCTTGTCCAGCGTGGCCAGACGAGCCTCGGCCTGGGGCAACTGGTTCAGCACCAGGTACAGCTCGCCGGAGTATTCCAGCGCACCCTTGTGCTTCGGGTCGATGCGCAGCGCTTCGTTGTAATACTGTTCGGCGGCCGTGTAGTCGGGCACCTTGGCCTTGCGGTGGCTGTAGCCCATCAGGTTGTTCCAGTCGGCGCTACCGCGGTCGTCGACCTGCTTCAGCGCGTCGATCGCCGCGACCCACTTGTTCTGCTGGATCAGCTCGCGCGCAGCGGCCAGTTTGTCGGATGCGGCGTTGCTGGTGCTGGGGCCGGTGTCGGCGGCGTGGACGGCCAACGCCAGCGTGGCGGTGGCGAGCGTGGTGCCGATCAGGCGAAAGGTACGGGCAATGCGGGTCATGGTGAATCCTCTGGTTTGAAGTGGCGCCACCTTTGGCGCTCGCTGGCACCTACGGGGGGGGTGGGCGTTTGGACGCAGTGGATGCAAAAAAAACTCTTCGCCGGCTCACCACAGCTTGGCGCACGGGCCTTCGGCGAGGAAGGGTTGTGTCGGAGCGGCTGGCGGTGGCGCGTCAGCGGGCTCCAGGCTGACCGCGAGTCGATCGACCTTGGCAAAAATCGCCTCCGACGCGGCGGGCAGCTGCAGCGTGCCCGGGCCGGCCGGCAGCGCGCCGACCGGGATTGCGGGCCCGCCGTCCCTGCCCAATGCCCACAGTCGCGCCACCTGGCCGGCGGGCAGTTGGTAAGCCGGCTGCAGCCACTTGATCGTCAACACCTGGCCCTGCCGGCGCGAACTGGCCAGCACCAGCGCTTTGCCCTGGGCGTCCGACAGGATGCCGACGTAGGCCGCCGGCAAACCGGGCCCGGCGGCTTCGAGGCCGACCTTGGCAGCCCACGGTGGCTGCCAGCGCAGCGCGGCGACCGCCAGCGCCGCTCCGACCAGTACCCCCAGCACCAGGCCGGCGCCCACCGGGCCGCCGCGCGGGCCGACCGGCAGCCAGCGGCCCCACCACGGTGTGACGGCCTGCGGGGCCGGTGGTGTGGCAGGCTGCGAACCGAACAGCCGCGTTTCGATGCGGGTCCAGACGGCATCGCGCGGTGCCGCGGCCGGGACCACGTCGGCCAGCCTGGCAAGCCGCTGCTGCCAGCTCTCGACCACGCGCCGGGCTTGCGGGGCCTCGTGCAGCACACGTTCGAAGCGGCGCCGGGCGCGGCCCCGCAGTGTGCCGACGGCGTAGTCGCGCGCCAGCGCGTCCAGCCGCGGTGGGTACAGGTAGTTCATGCCGCGCCCTCGGCCGCCGGGTCGTCGCCCATGCAGGCCTTCAGCTTGTCCAGCCCGCGCCGGACCCAGGCCTTGACGGTGCCCAGCGGCGCCGCCAGCGTCTCGGCAATCTCGCCGTGCGCGAGCCCGCGGTAATAAGCCAGGGCCACCGCCTGGCGCTGCGGCGCGCTCAGCGACGCCATGCAACGGTCCAGGCCAAGCTTGGCGATGCTGGCCGCCAGCAACTGCGGCGGCTCGGCGGCCGGGTCGGCCGGCAGGTCCATCGTGTCGTCGTCCAGCGCGTGGGTGCGGGCCATTTCTTCGCGGCCGGCGCGCAGGCCGTCGATCGCCCGGTTGCGGACGATGTTGATCAGCCAGGTCATTGGGCTGGCGATCGCGCGCTGGTAGCTGCCGGCGTGCTGCCAGACACTGACGAAGGCCTCTTGCAGCACCTCTTCGGCCTGCTCGCGGCGCAGCGTGATGCGCCAGGCCACGCCCAGCAGGTGGGCGCTGGTCAGGCGGTACAGGCGGGCGAAGGCTGCGCGGTCGCGCAGCGCGATGCGCGACAGCAGCTGGGCCAGGTCGTCGGTCGGTTCGTCCACGCGGGCGTGCGGGCAGCCAGGGTTGGCGCGCAGTGTAGGGCCCAGGGCCGGCCGCGAGGTAGGGGCTGGGCGTGTCAAGTCGTTCGGGTATCCTAGGTTCCCCGCAATTGCCGGCACCCTTGTGTCCGATCCCCAGTCTCATCGCGCCCCGGCCTCGCCGAAGAAGGGCGCCCACCCTCACCGCGGCTCCGGCGGCGACACCGCGCACGAGCGCACCGACAAGCGCACGCTGTTCGAGCGCCTGGTCGAGTTCATTTCGCCCGGCCCCGATTCAACCGACGAGCTGATCGAAACGCTGGCGGAGGCCGAGCACCGCGAGCTGATCGAGCCGCAGTCGCGCGCGATGCTCGAAGGCGTGATCCGCATGGCCGACATGGTGGCCGGCGACGTGATGGTCGCCGCACCGCGCATGGACCTGCTCGACATCGACGCGCCGTATGACGAGCTGCTGGCCGTTGTCATCGACACCGGCCACTCGCGCTTTCCGGTCACCGAAGGTTCGCGCGACAACATCATCGGCATCCTGCTGGCCAAGGACTTGCTCAAGCTGCAGCGCGCGCCGGAGCTGAACCTGCGCACGCTGCTGCGCCCGGCCGTGTTCGTGCCCGAAAGCAAGGGCCTGAACGAGTTGCTGCGCGACTTCCGCACCAATCGCAACCACCTGGCGATCGTGATCGACGAATTCGGCACCACCGCCGGGTTGTTGACGATCGAGGACGTGCTGGAAGAAATCGTCGGCGAGATCGAGGACGAATTCGACGACGCCGCTGCCGGCAGCGCGGCCGATGCGGTCTACACCCTGGCCGACGGCAGCCACCGGGTCGCCGGCGACGCGGCGATCGCCTCGGTCAACGAGGCTTTCGCGGTCGCGCTGCCGCAAGACGAGTTCGACACCATCGGCGGCCTGATCGCCCATGAACTGGGCCGGGTGCCGCGGCGTGGCGAATCGGTCGAGGTCGCGAACCTGCGCTTCTCGGTGATGCTGACGCGTGGCGGTGCGGTGCGCTGGTTCAAGGTCCAGCGTCTGCCCAAGCCGGCCGACGCGGCCGAAGCCGAAGCGTGAAGCGGGTGGGTTTCTGGCCGCTGGCGATGCTGCTCGCCGGCGGGCTGCACACGGCATCGTTCGCGCCGCTGGGCTGGTGGCCGCTGCAGATCGCCGCGCTGGCACTGCTCGCCGGGGCCGTGAACGCCGCCACGCCGCGCCAGGCCGCTGTGCGCGGCTTCTGTTTCAGCGTGGCCTGGCTCACGTCGGGCCTGTGGTGGCTTTACATCAGCATGCACGACTACGGCGGCATGCCGGCACCATTGGCCGCCCTTGCCGTGGTGGTGCTGGCGGCAGCCCTGTCGCTCTATGTGGCCGGGGCGATGGCGCTGTTCGCCTGGCTGCGCCGCGGTAGGCCGGTGCCCGATGCGCTGGGTTTCGCCGCCTGCTGGCTGCTGGCCGAGTTGGCGCGCGGCCAGTTCTTCACCGGCTTCCCCTGGATCGCCTCGGGTTATGCGCACAGCGACGGCGTGTTGGCGGGGCTGGCGCCATGGATCGGGGTCTACGGTATCGGCGCCGTCGCGGCGTTGCTGGCGATGACGCTCGCGATGGGGTGGCATGCGAAGACTCGCTCATGGCGGCTGGCGATGCTGTTGGTGGCGCTGCCGATCGCGGTTCAATTCGCGCCGAGAGAGTTCACCGAATCCACCGGTACGCTGCGGGTCAGCCTGCTGCAGCCCAACGTCGCACAGGACCTGAAGTTCGATGGCGACCGCATCGTCGGCCAGATGGCGGCGCTGCAGGCCCAGCTGCAATCGGCGCAGGGGGATCTGGTCGTCACACCGGAATCGGTGCTGCCGATCCCGAAGGACCAACTCGACCCGGTCTATTGGCAACAACTGATGGCGCCGTTTCGCAGCGGCGTCCGCGCCGCGCTCGTCGGCACTTTCCTGGGCAACGAGCAAGACGGTTACGTCAATTCGCTGGTCGGGGTGTCCGCTGGCGGCGAGCGCTACAGCTACGGCAAGCGCCACCTGCTGCCGTTCGGCGAATACGTGCCACCGGGCTTTCGCTGGTTCGTCGATTTGATGCAGATCCCGCTCGGCGACCAGGCCAGTGGCCGCAGCGAAGCGCCGTTCGTGGCCGGCGGTCAGCGCCTGCGGCCGCTGATCTGCTACGAAGACCTGTTCGGCGAGCACATGGTCGACAGTGCCGTGGCGGGCGCCGACGAAGCGACCATGTTCGTCAACGTCAGCAACCTGGCCTGGTTTGGCCGCCACATGGTGCAGGACCAGGACCTGCAGTTCTCGCGCCTGCGCTCGCTGGAGTTCCAGCGGCCGATGGTGCGGGCGACCAACACCGGTGCCACCGCGGTGATCGACCACCGCGGCCGCGTGACGGCCCGGTTGCCGGCGGAAACCGCCGGCACGCTCGACGCCGAGGTCGAGGGCCGGCGAGGCGCGACGCCCTACGCGCGCTGGCTGGCAGCATTCGGGCTGTGGCCGCTGTGGGGGCTGGGCCTGGCCGGCGTGGCGGGGCTCGCCGCCGGCCGCGCTGCACGGGTCAGTCGTGCAGCACCACCGAGATATCGCTGATCCAGCCGCCGGTCGCGCCTGAATCGAGGCGGCCCTGCACCTGGAACGTGTGGGAGCCGACCGTCAGCCGCACCGGCACCGTGATCGACGGGCGCACCCAGCCGTCGAAGCCCAGCGTGCCATTGGCGCCGCAGAAAGCGTCGAACGTCGAGGCCGTGGGCGAGATGGCCACACCGTCGACCAGGATGTCGAGATCGACCCAGGCGCTGCTGTTGCCGGCCGGCGCGTCGACCGAGCACTCGGCCGAGAAGGTCAGCACGTAGGTGGCGGCGGTCGTGATGTTGACGGTGCGGGTGGTGGCACCGGTCGAAGCGAGCGGCACGAGCGCCGTCGGCGTGGTGAACGAAAAGTTGCTCGCGTAGGTGCCCGACATGAGGACCTTGGCCTGGGCGGCGGCGGTCAAGGCAAGCAGGGCGGCGGCACAGATGGCCTGATGACGAAGCTTCATGGAAGACTCTCCTGGGGTTGTCGATGCCGCCCTTCTTGGTGATGCGAGCGGTGCCCACACTCTGTGCGTTCGGGTTCGCGGCGCCGATCCCTAGCGCCGCCGAATGCGCCCCCTAGAGCGGGTGGCTCCTAGAATCCCCAGTTTTCATCGTTCGAGTCCCCATGCTGACCTTCCAGCAACTCATCCTCCGCCTGCAGGACTACTGGGACGCGCAAGGTTGCGCGCTGCTGCAGCCCTACGACATGGAGGTGGGGGCCGGTACCAGCCACACCGCCACCTTCCTGCGCGCGATCGGCCCCGAGCCGTGGAAGGCCGCCTACGTGCAGCCCAGCCGCCGCCCCAAGGACGGCCGCTACGGCCAGAACCCGAACCGCCTGCAGCACTACTACCAGTACCAGGTGGTGCTGAAGCCCGCGCCGGCCAACATCCTCGAGCTCTACCTCGGCTCGCTCGAAGCACTCGGCTTCGACCTGAAGAAGAACGACGTCCGCTTCGTCGAGGACGATTGGGAGAACCCGACGCTCGGCTGCTGGGGCCTGGGCTGGGAGGTCTGGCTGAACGGCATGGAGGTGACGCAGTTCACCTACTTCCAACAGGTCGGCGGCATCGACTGCAAGCCCGCCACCGGCGAGATCACCTACGGCCTCGAACGGCTGGCGATGTACCTGCAGGGTGTCGAGAACGTCTACGACCTGCAGTACGCGCCGGGCATCAAGTACGGCGACGTATTCCTGCAGAACGAGATCGAGCAGAGCACCTACAACTTCGAGCACTCGGATGTCGAGTTCCTGCTGCAGGCCTTCTCGGCGCACGAGAAGCAGAGCAAGTACCTGATGGAACAGCAGCTCGCGCTGCCCGCCTACGAGCAACTGCTCAAGGCGGCCCACACCTTCAACATGCTCGATGCCCGTGGCGCGATCAGCGTGACCGAGCGCGCCGCCTACATCGGCCGCATCCGCAACCTCGCGCGTGCCGTCGCGCAAAGCTACCTCGCCAGCCGGGCCCGCCTGGGCTTCCCGATGGCACCCAAGGAATGGGCAGCGGAAGTGCTGGCCCAGCTCGAACAAAAGGACGGCCCGAAGCCATGACCGCCCAAACCCTTCTCGTTGAACTGTTCGTCGAAGAACTGCCGCCCAAGGCACTGAAGAAGCTGGGCGAAGAGTTCGCCGGCAACCTGGCCGCCAGCCTGAGGGCACAAGGCCTGACCGCGGCCGATGCGGCAGTGACGTCGTATGCCTCGCCGCGTCGCCTGGGCGTGCAGGTGGCACAAGTTGCTGCCAAGGCAGCCGACCGTCCGCTGCAGCAGAAGCTGATGCCGGTGGCGGTGGCCTTGAATGCCGAAGGTCAGCCGACACCGGCGCTGCTGAAGAAGCTCGCCGCGCTGGGTGCCGATGCGTCGGCCGTGCCGCAGTTGAAGCGCGCGATGGATGGCAAGGCCGAAGCGCTGTTCCTGGACACCGTGGTGCCCGGCGCGACACTGGCCGAGGGCCTGCAGAAGGCGCTCGACGAGACACTGGCCAGGCTGCCGATCCCGAAGGTGATGACCTACCAGCTGGCCGATGGCTGGAGCGACGTGAAGTTCGTGCGGCCGGCTCATGGCCTGGTCGCGTTGCATGGCGCGGCGGTGGTACCGGTCGGTGTGCTGGGCCTGATGGCGGGCCGCACGACCAAGGGCCACCGGTTCGAGGCGCTGACGCCGCTGGTCGAGCTGGTCGATGCCGACAGCTACGCTGCGCAGATGGTCGAGCAGGGCGCGGTGATCGCCGGTTTTGCCGAGCGCCGCGCCGAGATCGTGCGCCAGCTCGACGTGGCAGCGACCGCGCGTGGCCTGAAGCCGATCGATGACGACGCGCTGCTCGACGAGGTCACCGCGCTGGTCGAGCGGCCGAACGTGCTCGCCTGCCAGTTCGAATCGGAGTTCCTCGGCGTGCCGCAGGAGTGCCTGATCCTGACGATGAAGGCCAACCAGAAGTACTTCCCGTTGCTCGATGCACAGGGCAAGCTGACGAACCAGTTCCTGCTCGTCAGCAACATCCGGCCCGAGGACGCGAGCGCGGTGACCGGCGGCAACGAGCGCGTCGTGCGTCCGCGCCTGGCCGACGCCAAGTTCTTCTTCGACCAAGACCGCAAGAAGACGCTCGAATCGCGCGTGCTGGGCCTGGCCAAGGTGGTCTACCACGGCAAGCTGGGATCGCAGGGCGACCGCGTGCAGCGCGTGATGGCGATCGCCCGCGCGATCGCTGCGCAGCTCGGTGG
>NZ_DASUNH010000038.1:0-43265 GCF_036277275.1 Ideonella sp.
CCTCCGCCTCCGCCCCCCCCACCACCGCCGCCCCCACCGCCCCCACCGGCCGATTGCGACCCGTGGCGTGCGGACTACAAGTACACACGGGGCGCCCTCGTCACCGACGACGGCAAGGGCTACAAGGCCGTCGCCAAATCGCTGGGTCAGGACCCGTCCGAGAACAGCGGCCCGAAAGGCAGTGGCGAGCCGTGGAGAAAAACGAAGGCCTGCGCCAGCCCGCCCCCGCCGCCCAGCGGAGCCCATTCCCTGGTGGGCTACATGCACGCGAGCTTCGCCAACGGGTCGGGCTACATCCGCATGGCCGACGTGAGCGACAAGTGGGACATCATCGACCTGGCCTTTGCCGAGCCGACCTCGAACACCTCGGGTGAAGTGGCCTTCAAGCGCTGCCCTGTGGGCGAGTGCCCGAACGTCGAATCGGACGCCGACTTCCTCGCGGCCATCCAGGCCAAGCAGGCCAAGGGCAAGAAGGTGGTGATCTCCATCGGTGGTGCCAACGGCCAGGTCCGACTGGAGTCCGGCGCGGCGGTGACGGCCTTCGTGAACTCGGTCTCGGCCATCATCGACCGCTGGGGCCTGGACGGCCTGGACATCGACTTCGAAGGGCACTCGCTGCAGCTCAACAGCGGCGACAAGGACGTCGCCAACCCGACCACGCCCGTCATCGTCAACCTCATCAGCGCGCTGAAGCAGCTCAAGGCGAAGTACGGAGCCAGGTTCGTGCTGACCATGGCACCGGAGACCTTCTTCGTGCAGCTGGGCTACAGCTTCTACGGAGGCACCTGCCTGAGTTGCGACACGCGGGCCGGCGCCTACCTGCCGGTGATCTACGCGCTGCGCAACGACATCACGATGCTGCACGTGCAGGACTACAACTCGGGACCCATCATGGGGCTGGACAACCAGTACCACACGATGGGCAACGCCGACTTCCACATCGCCATGACGGACATGCTGCTCACCGGGTTCACCGTGGCCGGCACGACCTTCAAGTTCCCGGCGCTGCGGCCCGAGCAGGTGTCCATCGGCCTGCCGGCCAGTGTCAATGCCGGTGGCGGCTTCACCAGCGTGGCAGATGTGCAGGCGGCCTTCGACTGCCTGACGCAGCTCAAGCAGTGCGGCAGCTACGCCCCCCGCACGCACACGCTGAGCCTCAACGGCCTGATGACCTGGTCGATCAACTGGGACCGCCACAACAACTACGAGTTCTCGACCCAGCACCGGGCCTATCTGGACGCCTTGCCGAAGCCCTGATCGCCAGGGAAGGGCGTGCCTGTCCGGGCACGCCCTTGTTCGGACGGGGTGCTGGTTTGGCGTGATCGTTCAATACGGCCCTCGGCGCCCCCCTCAGACTGCCGCATCGATTTCTCCAGAGGAGACGGCGGTGGAAATTCGCATCAACGGGCAGGGGGTCGCCACGGCGCCCGAGTGGCACGACGAGTCGCTGCTGAACGTCCTGCGTGAACACCTGGGCCTCGTCGGAGCCAAGTTCGGATGCGGCGTGGGCCTGTGCGGTGCATGCACGGTGCTGGTGGACGGAGAACCCCAGCGCAGCTGCCTGGTGCGCACGAAAGACATCGGGGCGCGCTCCATCACCACGATCGAGGGGCTGGCCGATGGCGCCAGCCTACACGCCGTTCAGCAAGCATGGTTGGACGAAGCCGTGCCGCAGTGCGGCTACTGCCAGGCGGGCCAAGTGATGGCGACGGTCGCGTTGCTGCGTACCCACGCTCGGCCGACCGATGCGCAAATCGATGAAGCGCTGTCGGGCCACCTTTGCCGCTGTGGAACGCAACAACGCATTCGCAGGGCGGTTCATCGTGCTGCCGGACAAACACGATGAGAAGGCGTACGTTCCTCGCGGCCGGGCCGGGTGGCCTCACCGTCACCTTCCTCGCCGGCTGCACCTTGCCGGTCATCCCCAAGCGACCGGCACCCGAGGTGGCCGATGCTTTGTCGTGGGTGCGATTCGAGCATGGCCGCTACACGCTGTTCATCCCCCGCGTGGAGATGGGACAGAACATCCTGACCGGGCTCAAGCAGATCGCGTGCGAGGAACTTGGCGTCGACTGGACACGGGTGGACGCCAAGCTTCCCGCCACGACCGAGATTCGGCGCGTGCGCGCCACCGTGGGAAGCGAGTCGGTCAAGGAGTTCGCGGTGCCGCTCGCCCAGGCGTGCGCGACGTTGCGCGAGGCGATCGCGGCTGGCACGTCTGCCGGCGTGCTGAAGGCTCAAGCGTTGCCGGTCGCGGCGCTTCGCTCGCTGCGCCCGGGCGGACGCTTCGTCGGAAAGACGATGCCGATCGAGCAAGGCCGCGCCATCGTTCTCGGCGAGCCTCTGTACGCGGCCGATGTGCAGCTGCCAGGCATGCTTTTCGGCCGCGTGCTCAGGGCGCCCGCGTCGCCTGAGTTGCGGTCCCGCCTGCTAGGTGCAGATGAGGCGGCGGCGCGTGCGGTCGGCGGGTTCGTCGCGCTGGTTCGGGACCCGTTGCTCACCATGGTCCATGCCGAGGGCCTGGGCATCGTCGCGCGAACGCCCGGCGCGCTGGACCGCATCGAAGCCGCACTGACCCCACGCTGGCAGATCGACCACGCGTTCGAACAGCGTGACATAGACGCGGCCGTGGACATCGACACGCGCTTGCAGGCAGGGGCTTTGCGCTACAAGCTGCAGGAGGACGGCATCGATCAAGACGGCCCCTGGGAGGTGGACCTGCGCATCGATGTTCCACTGGCCGCCCATGCCCCGATCCAACCACGCGCCGCCGTGGCCGACATGGCGGGCGAAGACGGCATGCAGGTCTGGGTGGGTTCGCAGGACGTGTTCTACCAGCGCGACGTGATCGCCAAGCGGCTGGGGCTCGCCGACGAGCGCGTGATCGTCCACGGGCACCGCGTGGGCGGCGCGTTTGGAGGCAAGACGATCTGCACCGTCGAGCTGGAAGCTGCGCTGCTGGCACGCGCGACGAAGCGTCCGGTCAAGGTTCAGTGGACACGCGCGCAGGAGTTTCAGCTGGGCTTCCACCGCCCGCCGTCGAGCCATCGAATCCGCGCGCGCCTGAAGGCCGGCCGGCTCGACCAGTGGTGGCACGCGTTCGCCAGCAGCCACATTCTGTTCACCAACGCCGCCGTGCCAGCGTGGATGCAGCGGCTGACCGACTTCATCGGCGACGACGGGGTGGCCCGCGGCGCGAATCCACCGTATCGCATGCGCGCCCGGCGGGTCGAATTCGATCTGACGAGACTGCCGGTGCTCACTGGGCCCTGGCGCGGCCTGGGTGCCGGGCCGAACGTGTTCGCCATCGAATGCGCGATCGATGAATGCGCGCGCGCCGCGCGAATCGATCCGGTGCAGTTCCGCCTCGACCACATCGAGGATCCGCGCTTGTCTCGAGTGCTCAGACGTGTGGCCGATGCGGCCGGCTGGCGCGATGCCCGCGCGCCCAGGGCCGGCGAGCGTCGCGGACGTGGCGTGGCGTGTGGCATCTACAAGGCGATGAGCTACGCCGCGGTGGTGGCCGATGTCGCAGTGGACGACGCCACGGGCGAGATCCGCATCACGCACATGTGGTGCGCGCACGATTGCGGCCTGGTGGTCAATCCCGATCAGGTGCGAGCGCAGTGCGAAGGCAACCTGGTGTGGGGCATCGGCATGGTGCTGGTCGAAGGCTTGTCCGTCGGGCGCTCGCAGGTTGCCGCCGGCACCTTCGCCGACTCGCCGATTCCGCGCCTGAACAACGTGCCAGCGATGGACATCCTGCTGGTGGACGAAGGGGATCCACCTTCAGGTGCCGGTGAGACCGCCATCGTGGCCGCCGGCGCCGCCGTCGCCAACGCCGTGCGGGACGCGACCAATGTGCGCATCACGAAGCTGCCGACCGCGACGGTGCCTGTGCAACCATCTGCCCCATGAACGACTTCGCTTCGGCGGCGATGTTGCGCCTGATTCAACTGGGTCTGCAAAGGCAAGGCCTGGGCATGGCGCCGCCGCCGCGCGCGAGCGGCGCGCATGTCCCGCTGGCGGACAAGCGGGCGCTGCTCGACGGCCTGTTGCAGGCGCATGGCGCGCAGGTGGTGATTCGCCTCGGCGAGGGCGCTTTCGATGCGCGCGAGGAGCCTGTGACGGTGGCTCTGAACATGGCCCGCGATCCGCTCGACCTGATCGGCCGCTGGACGAGGCTGGAGCGGTTCGTCCATTCACGTCATCGCGTGGTCGTGCAGGCGTCGACCGCGTGCAGCCTGGTGCTGCGCCACGTGTCGCGCGATCCGAGGCAGCCGCCGACCCTGGCGGAGGACCTGCTGGTTCTCGGCCTTCTGGTGGCGCTGCTCCACCGGCTGGGGACGCCCGATCTGCGGGTGCGCATCGCCGACGAGCCCGGATGGCGCTGGCAGGCAGGGCGCTGGGCCGAGCACCCGCTGCCCGATGACGCCTGCTGTTGGGCGTTGTCATGGCACCCGGTTGCACAGGGCGCGCCGACAACACCCGCCGGCGGCCAGGACACGGCGGCACTGGCCCACCGACTGCTTGCAGCGGACTGCGGCCGCCGTTGGACGCTGCAGGCGCTCGCGCGCGAGATGGGCATGTCCACGCGCAGCCTGCAACGGCACCTGGCGGCCGGCGGGAGCGGGTTCTCCGGCCTGGTTTCCAGCGTCCGGCTGAGCCGGTCCGCGAAGTTGCTGGTGGAAACGCTGCAGCAACCGGCACAGATCGCCTACGTCTGCGGCTTCGCCGACCAAGGACACTTCAATCGCGAATTCAAGCGCTTCAGCGCGCTGACGCCGGGCGAGTACCGCAGGGAGTTCGCCGTACCAAGGGTCGGGTAGTGCGCGGCTGGCACGGGGCGGTTGAGAAGGTGTGCACCGGCACCCGTGTACTCGGGGCGCGTCCTCAGCTCGGGTACTTCACCGAGCAGCCGTACGCCCGCGTGGTCGCCTGGCTGACCGCCTTGCCGGACATCGCTTCGCCCAGCGCCTGGGCCACGTAGTTGGTCGCCGTCTTGACATCCGCGGCGTTGGCGGTCGGCTTGCTGTCGATCGCGCCGGCGTAGATCAGCTTGCCTTGCGGGTCGACGACGTACATGTGCGGCGTCGTGCGTGCTTGGTAGGCACGGGCGATCGTTCCGTCGGCGTCGACCAAGGTCTTCGTGGGCGAGGCGCCCTTGGTCTTTTGCCAGGCCTGCAACTCCGTCCGCGTCCGGTCCGCGTCTTCCTTGCCCACGGTCTGGATCGAGATCCAGGTGACGCCCTTGTCCGTCAACTGCTTCTGCGTGGAAGGCATGTTGCCGCTGCCGTAGTGCTTCTCGACGAACGGGCATTGCGGGTTGGTCCATTCGAGGACGACGTACTTCCCCTTGAAGTCGCCCAGCGACAGCGGCTTGCCGGCGAGGTCGGCACCGGCGAACGCGGGTGCCGGCTGCCCCACCACGGCTTCGGCCATCGCGGCACCGGTCGCGGCGAGGCCTGCGGTCATGATCAGCGTCAGCGCAAGACTTCTCATGTCACTCTCCTTGGGGTCGGGTTGCAAAGGGTCATCGTGCGGCCTGTGCGACGTCCGACAGGCCGTTCAAGGCCTCCCTCACCATCGAGGGAGTCAGGATCTCGGACAGCACCGTGGGCACGCCGCTACCGGGTCGATACAACGCGTACACCGGAACGCCGCTGCGGTTCAGGCGGGCGAGCTCCTCGGTGATGCGCGGGTCGCGGCGCGTCCAGTCGGCACGCAGCAGGAGCACGTCGCGATGTGCGAAGTCTGTCAGAACGTCGGTGTCCGACAGCGTCGTGCGCTTGTTCAGCTGGCAAGTGACGCACCAGGCGGCGGTGAAGTCGACGAACACAGGCCGGCCCTGTGCCCGCGCGGCTGCCACGACATCGGGCGACCACGGCTGCCAGAGCTGCCCTGCGGTGCTGGCGGTGTCGGTGCGGGTCATGGCATCGGCCTGGAGCCCCGGCAGCGCCCATGTCCCGGTGGCAGCGAGCACGCCCAGCGACAGCAGCCCGAGCCCCATGCGCCCCCGGCGCGTGCTGGCCGGCGTGCCGAGCGCCCAGGCGGCGAAAGCCACGGCCACGAGCAGGCCCAGCAGCGCGATGGCGCCGTCGACCCCGGCCTGGTGCCCCAACACCCAGAGCAGCCACACGACGGTGGCGAACATCGGGAATGCCATGAAGACCTTGAATCGCAGCATCCACGCGCCTGGGCGCGGCAGCCGCCGCGTCAGGCCAGGGAAGCAAGCCACCGCGAGGTAGGGCAGGGCCATGCCCAACCCGAGCGCCGAGAACACCGCCAGGGCTTGCCCTGGCGGCAGTGTCAGTGCGGCGCCCAGCGCCACACCCATGAACGGCGCCGTGCAAGGCGAGGCCACGGCGACGGCCAGTGCGCCGGTGAGGGCATGGTCCATCAGTGGATGCCGGGCGCGCAAGGTGGCCAGGCCGCTGGGCAGCACCGAGCCCACCTCGAACACGCCGGCCAGGTTCAATCCGATGAGGGTGAAGAGCACGGCGAGAGCGGCGACGAACGGCGGCGACTGCAGCTGGAATCCCCAACCGAGTTGCTCGCCGCCAGCGCGCAGTGCCAGCAGCACGCCGGCGAGCAGCATGAACGACACCACCACGCCGACCGTGTAGGAGAGGCCACCGGCGGCCAATGACCGGCGCGACTGCCCGGCTTGCGCGAAGCCCAGCACCTTGAGTGACAGCACCGGAAAGACGCAGGGCATCAGGTTCAGCAACATCCCGCCCAGCATGGCCAGGCCGAGCGTGACGACGAGCGGCGTCTGAGGCTGCTCAGCGGTCGTTGGGCGGGCAGTCGCGATCGGCGAGGCGGAGGAGGGCGTGCTTCCTGGCCAGCCCGACACCACCGGTGCACTGACACGCACGCCCGCCACGTCGCCGGGCGCCTTCAGCACGGCCTCGATCACTGGCGGACTCTCGCTCCGCTGGGCCGACAGCGCGGCCTTCGCGATCCAGCGGTCGCCTTCCCATCGCTGGTCGATGACCGCGTGGTCGAAGACGCCCACGTTCTCCGGGAAGAACTCGATCGGCGCGTGGCGCCACGAGGCCGGCATGCCCTCAAGCTGCAAGCGCAGTGCGTTGCCCTCCACTCGGGCCTTCGCCGTCACCGCGGACATGGCATTCGGACGCGCGGCACTCGCCTCGTCGAACACTCGAGCGTGATGGTTGATGGTCGTGCCAACGGGAAGCTGCAGCGCGAACTCACCAGATTCCGGGATGCAGATCTCCTTGCACACCAGCCAGTCGGCGCGCAACTTCACGGGCAGCGTGTCGCCCCGAAAGTCGGGCGGCACCGCCAAGGCGACCGGCAGCAACACCGTTCCCTCGTAGCCGTAATTCACCAGCGGGCCGATGGGAAGCCGCTTGGGTGTCGGCCACTCCACTTCGCCGGGGTGAACGCCCGGCGGCAACTGCCAGTCGAAGGTGGTGGCCAAGCCCGAATCGCCGGGGTTGCGCCAGTAGGTGTGCCAGTGCGGTTGGTGCGCCAGCTGCAGGCCCAGCCGAACGGTGCGGCCCGGCGCCACCCCTTCCGGCGCATGGGCCACCAGCTCGGCGCGCACGTGTTCGGTGACCACCGTGGTTTGTGCCAGCCCCAGCCCTGGCAGCAGGCACAACAGCGTGCCCGCCACGCTCGTCATGCCTTTCGACAGGCCGGCACGCATCGGAAACAGGTACATCGAGACCCCGACCGCAGGAGGAACCGCCCCCACTCAGGCGGCAGCCTACCGCGCCTGCGGCCGGCTCGCCGGGAGATGGACATTGCGCGCAGGTCTGATGAAGGGACAGTGAGCGCCGTTCCGGCTCCGAACACCAACGTCATGAAGGTGCCAGGGGTCAGATCACCACCAGCGTGGTGACAGCCCTTTCAGCCCGATGGGCACGAGGACCTTCGCCACGTCGACGGCCTTGTCGCTGGCGTCGGCGATCTTGTTGGTCGTCCAGTCGGCCGCGCCGCCGGCCGCATCGAAGGCCACTTCGAGGCCGTCACCGGCAACATCGCTGCCCGCGCGCGTGAGGTTGCCGGCGTTCTCCACCGACCGCGCGGTGAAGTCCGTCAGCGGATCTGGGACGTGCAGGGTGTCGCCCAGATCGCGGATGGCCGCGCCGGCCTGGTCGGTGCCGCCGGTCACGGTGCGGCCGGTGAAGTCGCCGAAGTTGTCGATCATCGCGCCGGAGGTCTGCAGGAGGCCCTCCTGCACCTCGCCGCCCGCCCGCAGGAAGGCGAACTTGTCACCCCCTTGCAGGTCGCCCCGGATGTCGCTGCGGGTGTCGCCACCAATCTGCAGCAGGTCGTTGAGTGCACTCTTCGCCGTGGTGCCGACATTGCCCACCTGCGAGACGACGAAGCCACGCGTGTAGTCCGACGCGCCTGTTGGGCCCAACGCCCCGATGAAGGCCACATCGAGCCCGGCCTTCATGTACGGGTTCTCGACCACGCCAGGCTTGAACTGGCCTTGCTCCATGATCTTGACGTAGCTCTGGCCGTCGCCGAATTGACCGTGCACGTTCACGATGTTGTTCGGGTCCCGCCAGTTGCCCTTGGGATCGTTCCATGCCGCATGCCACTTCGCGCCCAGCTGCGGCGGGATGCCGTTCTCATCGGCGGTGGTCAGCACGTCACCGTCGACCGAGTAGCTGCGGATCTGCCCGTTGGTTTCAAAGGCGGCGCGGGCATCGTTCGGGTTGGCAAAACCGACCGAGCGCAGCGTCTCGTTGCTGACGCCGGCGGCATTGAAGGTCACTGCGGGTGCGCCGGTGGCGGCCGAGGCGGTGGCCGCCAGGCCGCCGCCCAGCGAGTGGCCCGCGAACGCGACGTTGCCGGGCCCGGCCAATTGGTTCACGTTCCTGGCCAGCGTGATGGCCTGGTTGTATTGCGCGTTGCTCATGCCGGCGCCTTGCTCCACGTCGGCCCTGATGTCGCCGGGCTCGTTCGTGACGGTGCCGGCGAAAGCGACGACATAGTGGCCACGGCCATCGGTGTAGATCCCGGAGGTCAGGCCGGTTTTCTCGTCGGTCAGCGACTTGGGATCGATAGCCAGCTTGCCGCCGTTGGCGCTCTGCAGCGACTTGCCATCCGCCGTGGCTTCCATCCGCTTCCAGCCCGCCTTGTCCAAGGCCGCTTCGGACTCCGTGCCCGTGCCGATGCTGTTGCCTTGGGCGTCCTTTCTCGGGGCGTCGTAGACGTCGTTGGCCATCTGCGCAAACATCAGGTCACCGCATTGGGGCTGGGTGCCCCGCAAGCCCTGCGCAAACGTCTGATGGGTCTGGACGTTGGTGTTGGTGTTCGTGTTGGTGGACACACCCACGAAGCGCGGGCCCTGGATCGCCTGGGTGTTCAGCGACGGTGACGGTGGAGGTGGCGGTGGGGGAGGGACGAAAGGTGGCTCGATGTAGTAGGACGAGCGTGCACCGTCGATGGCAGGGATCATGAGCACTCCTGATGCGTTGTTTGAGTGTGTGATCGACGGCACGGGCCCACCCAGGTTCGCGAGTCCAGCGACAGCAGACAGGCAGCAGGTCCGGCGGTCCTGCGCATCTTCGAAAGCCAGCAGTGCCTGCTGCAACTACGAGTGTGCGTAACGAACGGGTCGGCGTGCGCGCATCGGCGCACATCCGGCATTCGCAAGATGCGAGGCGGCCTCGAAGTCGCCTGGTCGCTCAGCTCAGCTTTGCTCGAGCGACAGCCGGCTGAGCTTCCATTCGATGATGCCTTCTCCGATGCGTTGCGCCGACAGGCCATGGGCCTTGAGGAAGTCGACGGCCGCGTAGGCCAGAAGGCAATACTTGCCGCGGCAGTAGGCAACGACGGGCTTGTCCTTTGGCAGCTCCGACAAGCGGTTCTCCAGCTGCATGAGGGGAATGTTCGTCGAGTGCGGCAGGTGTCCACTGGCGAACTCGCCAACTGGCCGCACGTCCAGCACGATCACGTCGCCTTGCTTTGCCCGCTCGATGACGTCCTCAATGTTGACGACCTCGAACTCGGCTGTGTGGGATTGAAAGCGCTCGAGCAGTTCGTCAACCTCTGAGAGGTGCTTCTGCGAGACTGCCTGCAGGCGAGACACGAGGTCGGAGACATCCGAGTCCACCAGGCTGTAGTGGACGAAGTTGCCTTCCTTGCGCGTGTGTACCAGCTTGGCTTGCTTGAGTACCTGCAGGTGTCGCGACATGTTCTGGAGGGACTGACCCAGCATGTCTGCCAGTGCTTCGACGCTGTACTCCTTCTGAGCGAGCAGATCCAGCACCTCCAGGCGCACGCCGCTGGCCAGGGCCTTGGCGACCCGCGCGAATTGCTCGAACAGCTCGGTCTTGTGCGACCTGATTGACATCGTCGAAATTTCGGGCATAGTTACTAATCAATGGATTAATTGATCATTTGTGTAGGTTACCACAGGACGAGCAAGCGCATTAGGTTCTAGGGGGGCGGGGTTGGAGCGGGTCACCGAAGAGTGACGCCCACGCGCCACTGAACGATTGCCCAGCGATGGGCGTGGCACGGGGGTAATGAAGATGGTGGCAGTGACTGCGGCGCCAGGGATAGCGCTGCGCGGCGTAGCCAAGGCATGGGGCAGCAAGCGGACGCTGGAGGGCATCGACCTCCATCTGAAGCCGCGGGACCGGATCGCCTTGATTGGCCCAAGCGGTGGTGGCAAGTCCACTCTCATCCGGATCATGGCGGGCGCCTTGCGGGCGACCGAAGGCGCGGTCGAAGTCGATGGGCAGGACCTGAAAAGTCTTCCATGGCGGAGGCTTCAGAGCTATAGGGCGAGCTGCCGCATTGTCGAGCAGCACAGCTTGCTGGTTCATCAGGCCACCGTTCACCAAAACGTCGTGGCAGGGCTGCTTCCGAGCTGGAACTGGAGCCAGGCACTGCGGGCCTCGCTCATGCCGGTCGAGAAAGATCGGGTCCGCCAAGTGCTGGATCAGTTGGGCATCGCCGAGCACCAATGGTCGCGCGCCGGTGACCTGAGCGGTGGCCAGATGCAGCGCGTGGCCATCGCCCGCGCTCTGATCTCCGATCCCAAGGTCTTGTTGGCAGACGAGCCCACGGCGTCGCTCGACCCGAACACTGCCAAGTCGGTGACCCAGCAGATCGTCCACATGGCCAAGCGCCGGGACGTCTCGCTCGTGTTCTGCACGCATTGGTTCGACATCGTGCGCGACGACTGCACGCGTGTCGTCGGCCTGCGTGCGGGCCGCGTCGTGTTCGACCTTCCAGCGGGCGACGTCAACAACGCGATGCTGCAACGCTTGTACGAGGGCAGCAATGAACGCCACTGATCGCCGCGCCGAGTGGCGGCGGTTTGCCCTGTGGGCAGCCATTGCGCTGTCTGCCGTGGTGGCGACTGAGTACGTCGGCGCGGATCCGACCAAGCTGGCCGATCGAGAAGGGTTGGCCAACGCGATGGACATCGTGTCCGGCTTCGCAAACCCGGACCTCTCGGCCGAGTTCGTTCAGCGCATCGGCATGTTGTCGCTGGAGAGCCTGTTCGTCGGGATCATGGGAACGGTCCTGGCCGTGGTCATCGGCGGCGTGCTGGCCCTGGCGACGATCCGCGTCCCGGATCTGCCGCAACCGCCGAAGACGGCGCCCGCGCCCAAGCGCTACGCCTTCGAAGCGGTGCGCACGGTCGGCCGGTGGATTCTTGCCTTCTTCCGATCGATTCCCGAGATCGTGTGGGCCTACATCTTCGTGCGCCTGTTTGGACTTGGCGTCATTCCCGCCATCCTGGCCATCGGCCTCACGGTAGGCGGCTCGATCGGCAAGCTGTACTCGGAGTTGGCCGAGTCCGTGGACCCGCGAACCGTTCTGGCCATGCGCGCGATGGGTGCCAATCGCCTGGCGATCCTGTTGTTCTCGGTGATCCCGCAGGTGTCGCGGCAGTGGATCGCGTACGCGCTGTTCCGTCTCGAATGCAACATCCGCAGTGGCACGATCCTGGGCGTCGTCGGCGCCGGCGGCCTTGGTGCAGAGATCGCGCTGGCCATCCGCTACTTCCAGTACGACAAGCTCGCGACGGCGTTGATCGCGGTGCTGATCTTCGTGATCGCGCTGGAAATGGTGAGCGCCTGGCTGCGCAAATCCCCGAGTCGATACACGTTCATGGCCGCCGGGCTGAGCACCGCCGCGGCACTGAGCTTCCTCGACATCTCTTGGCACGACTTGCTGAATCCGAGCGGTGCCATGCTGGTCACCGACAGCGTTCCGCTGCAGTGGGACTTCATCCGCACGGCATCGAGCCAAGTGCTCGACACGCTGGCGATGGCGTGGGTGGCGACTGTCGTCTCGGCTGTCGTGGCATTCGTCCTGGCGCCCCTGGCCGCCAACCAACTGACCACGGGCAGCTACCTGCCTGATCCAGTACGCACACGTGGCCTCAGCGGGTTGCTGCTGTCGGGCACGAAGTGGTGCAGCCGCTGGTTCCTGCAGATCACCCGGGCCATGCCCGAGCTGACGCTGGCGCTGGTGTTCGTCGTCTGGGTCGGCGCAGGGCCGCTTGGGGGCATCCTCGCGATCGCCGTGCACAACGCCGGCGTCCTGGGGCGGCTGTACTCCGATGTGCTGGAAGAGGTCGAGAGCGGGCCTCCCGCCGCATTGCAGGCGATGGGTGCCGGGCGCATGGCGGTGTTCCTGTTCGGCGTCCTACCGCAGGTTCGAGCCCGATTGGCCGCCTTCACGCTGTACCGCTTCGAGGTCAACGTGCGCGCCACTGCCATGGTGGGCTTCGTGGGCGCAGGAGGTATTGGCGATGCACTGAACACCGCGATCAGCCTCTTCCACCTGCAAGACCTGACGTTGCTGTTGATCACGATGGTTGCCTTGGTGACCGTGGTGGACACCGTTGGCGATCGAATCCGCGCTCGGATCTTGCGCTCCGATCACGGCCACAACACCCAACAGTCTGGCTCGACTGCGTCCGAAGCTGCATTGGAGGACAAGGCCGTGCCGCCGCGACCGTTCCCCATCGAATACGGCGGGGTGCTGGTGGCCATCGAGCGCGTCGTCGAGGCGACTCGCGAGCGCCTTGTCGTTCAGACGTCGCAAGAGGTGCCCGAAGGCCTGTGCCTGACCCTGGCGCCGCGTGATTCGACACCGATGCCGGCGACGAACGCGCCCACCGTGACGGCACGCCGGGTGGCGGATGTCGGAGCCACTCATCACGTCTACGAGCTGACGCCGTGCGACGGCGACGACGCGACCCAGTGGGCGCATGCGGGCGACAGCGCGTGGCACCTCCATAGCGCTCCCGCGCCGCTCGCGGCCGTTCCCCAATCCAACTGACCCACCCATCACCGAGGAGAGTTCCATGCTTTCGAAGATCAAGGGCCTGCTGGCCGCCATGCTGACGGTCGCCAGCGCCTCCACGTTCAGCCAAGACGTCATCCGGGTTTCCGGTATTCCCGACGAGAACCCGACAGAGCTGGCGCGCAAGTACCAGCCGATGGTCGACCACCTTCAGAAGCACCTCGGAGCGAAAGTCGTGTATGTGCCGGTCATCGACTACGGCGCTGCCGTGTCCGCGCTGGCCGCCGGAAAGATCGACTTCGCCTGGCTCGGCGGCTTCACCTATGTGCAGGCCAAGGTGATGGCCGGCGCGAAACCGCTCGTGATGCGTGACATCGATCGCAAGTTCAAGAGTGTCTTCATCGCCAGCAGCGGCTCGGGCATCAACAAGCCCGAGGAGATGAAAGGCAAGTCGTTCGCCTTCGGTGCCAAGAGCTCGACCTCCGGACACCTCTTTCCTCGCCACTTCCTCAAGACGAACTTCCAGATCGATCCCGACAAGGACTTCGCCGGGCAGCCGGTCTACAGCGGCGCGCACGACGCGACCGTGAAGATGGTCGAGTCCGGCAAGGTTCAGTCCGGTGCGCTGAACATCGAAGTCTGGAACCGGATGACCGAGAACAACAAGTACGACAAGTCGCGCGTCAAGCCGATCTGGACGACGCCTGAGTACGTCGACTACGTGTGGACGGCACGCAAGGATCTTCCGCCTGAGCTGGTTCAGAAGTTTGCCAACGCCTTCCTGAGCCTGGACGAAAGCCGCCCGGCCGACAAGCAAGTGCTCGAGATTCAAGGCGCGCACAAGTTCGTCACGGCCGATCCGAAGGACTTCGACGTCATCGAACAGATCGGCCGCTCGACCGGCTTGCTGAAGTGAGTGGAGGCAAGACCATGACGGCCTCACGCACGGTCGAGCTGCACTACCACGTCGACATTCCGACTCCCAACAACCTTGGCGATCCGATCCAGATCTGGATGCCGTTGCCGCCGGCGACACCCGAACAGGAGGTGATCGCCATCCAGACGGATTCGACAGCGCCGGTCAGCGTCCGGTACGACCCGGTCTTCGGCAACGCCATCCTGCATGCGGTGATCGGCGGGACTGCCACGGGCCCGGCACATGTGGGGTACCGGGCTGTCGTCGAGCGCCGCGAGTGGCGTGTCGATCTCAGCCGTGCGCCGCGCGGCACGCTGGCACAGGACGCTCAGCTGCTGCTGCCGCAGTTGTCCGAGACCCGCCGGATTCGTTTCCTTCCCGAGATCGTGGCGGCAGCAAACGAGATCCGCGCCGGCGGCAAGGACGCATTGAGCATGGCACGTGCCGCCTACGACCACGTCCTCGCGACGATGACCTACGACAAGTCCGAAGAAGGCTGGGGCACCGGCGACACCGAGTGGGCGTGCGCGATGGGCAAGGGCAACTGCACGGACTTCCACACGCTGTTCCTGGCCATCCTGCGCAGCTGCGGCGTCGCTTGCGAGTTCGAGATCGGTTCCGCTTTCCCGGCCGGTATGTCCGGCGGCGACATCACCCACTTCAAGTGCGGCTACCACTGCTGGACGCGCTTCTACGTTCCGGGTCTCGGCTGGGTCCCGGCCGACGTGTCCGAGGCGTCGCGCCACCCCGAGAAGCGCGAGTACTTCTTCGGTGCGATCGACGAAGACCGCGTGCTGCTCAGCCGCGGACGCGACATCCAGATGGTGCCCGCCAGTCAGGGTGGCCTCGAAAACTTCTTCACCGAACCGCGCATCGAGAAGCAATCGGGCGGCAGCGTGATCTACGAAAAGAAGCTCGAGTTCTCCAGCCTCTGAACCTGCCTCTGAAGGACGAATCAATGACCAAGCGAGTGGTGATATTGGGCGCCGGGATCGGGGGCGTGGCCGCGGCCAACGAACTGACCAAACTCAGCAACGGCAAGACCGAAATCGTGCTGGTTGATCAAACCAGTCAGTACGAGTTCTCCCCGTCGTACCTGTGGGTGGTGTCGGGCACGCGCAAGATGTCGGACATCACGGTGCCGATCGAGCGTATTTCCCGCAAGGGCATTCGCTTTCAGCGCGCCAAGGTGTTGGGCATCGACCCGGCGGCGCGCGTCGTGAAGACCGACGGCGGTGTGCTGGAAGCCGACGCCATCCTGGTGGCACTGGGCGCCCACACCCACATGACCGGGCTGGAGAGCGTGGCTGCTGTCGGTCACAACCTCTATTCGGCTGAAGGTGCGACGGCGATCAGCAATCTCGACGGGCGCCCGGCTGGCAGCCGCATTGCCGTGCTCGTGTGCTCGATGCCCTTCAAGTGCCCGGCCGCGCCCTACGAAGCGGCGATGTTGTGGCAGTCGCGGCTCAAGGGGCCGGGTGCCAAGACCGAGTTCTCGATCTACACCCCCGAGCCGGGCCCGATGCCGGTGGCCGGCGAGAAGGTCTCGGGCCAGATGGTCGAGATGCTGACCCGCAAGGGCATCAAGTATTTCCCGAAGCACACGATCCAAGGGCTGACCGTCGACGGTCAGCTCGACTTCGGTTCGTCCAGTGCGGCGTTCGATCACTTGGCCTATGTGCCCAAGCACAGCGTACCGCCGCTGCTGGTCGAGGCGGGTCTCGCTCAAGCCAATGCATGGGTCAGCGTCGACCGCCACACGATGCGCGCCAAGTTCCCAGGCGTCTATGCGGTGGGCGACTGCGTGGGCATTCCACTGGCCAACGGCAAGTCGCTGCCCAAGGCGGGCGTGTTTGCCCACGGGCAGGCGGAGGCGGCGGCTCGCAACATCGCCGCGGAACTCGATGGCCGTGAGGCCACGCACAAGTTCAACGGCCACGGCCAATGCTTCGTCGAGATGGGTGGCTGGATGGCCGGCCGTGGCGCTGGCAACTTCTACGCCGAGCCGAACCCGGATGTGCGCCTGGCGATGCCCGGGCCTTGGAACCACCTCGGCAAGGTGATGTTCGAGAAGTTGTGGCTCAACAAGATGTATTGAGCGTGCAGAACAAGAAGGAGAACAACGTGAGCGCGATCCCGGATCAATCCATCCGCACCACCCAGTCTTCGGGGCTGACGGCCCTCGGCGTCGAGCGGCCCTGGCTCGCGGTCATCGTGAGCGTGCTCATCATGATGTTGTTCGGCGCGGCGTTGCCTTGGGCCAAGGTCGACACCAACCCGAAGAACATGTTGCCGCCCGATTCGGAGGTGCGGGTCTGGAACGACGAAGTGGATCGGCGCTTCGGTCTTCACGAGGACACGATCGTCGTGGCCATTCGGCCCGAAGGCGGTGTGCTTTCCGCGGCCAACCTCGAGAAGCTGCAGCAGGTGAGCCGCAACGTCCTGGCACTGCCGGGCATCGTCAAGGGCGATGTGACGTCGCTGTACACCGTGGACAACGTCACCTCCGGTGGCGAGATGCTGCGCATTGCTCCGCTGCTGGCAACCGCGCCGAAGGATGCGGCCGGCATCGAAGAGCTGCGCAAGCAACTGTTCGAAGGGCCGCTGTTCGTCGATCGCCTCATCTCTCGCGACGAAAAGACCACGGCCATCTATGTCCCGCTCGAGATGGGTGCCGATGGCGCCAAGCTGGCCGCCTCCATACGCAGCGCCGCGCTGCAGAGCTTCACGGCGGATCAGGTCTTCATCACCGGCGATCCGGTCGCTCGCGATCTGTTCGGCGCAGAGATGTTCAAGCTGATGGGCATCTTCGCGCCGATCGCCGGCGGTCTGATGATGGTCTTGATGTTCTGGATGTTCCGCAGCTGGTGGCTGGCGGGCGTGATGATGATGACCGCCATGGTCAGCATCATGGTGGCGATGGGGGCGGGCATCGCGCTGGGCTTCCCGGTGCACATCATGAGTTCGATGGCACCTGTTTTCCTGATGGCCATCGCGACCGACAGCATCCACATCTTCAACGAGTTCTTCCAGCGTCATCGCCCGGGCTCGAACCGCGCTGAAGTCGTGCGCCAGACGATTGCCGCCGTGGCGCGCCCGGTTCGCTACACCGCACTGGCCACGGCGTTGGGCTTCGCGGTGCTGCTGTTCATGACCATCATCCCGGTCAAGGTGTTTGGCGGGATCGTCGTGCTGGGCACGGTGGTGCTGCGGCTGCTGAGCTTCTACCTGGTCCCGGCGTGCTTGATGCTGGTGCCGTTGCCCCAGGCGCGAGCCGGCGACGACTCCCTGTCGCGACTGACCAGCTGGATCGCCTCCTGGGCCGTCCGGCGATCGGTGTCCACGTTGGCGATCACGGTGCTGCTCGCGGCGGGCAGCCTCTGGGGTTTGTCGAAGTCGGTCGTGGACAACAACATGCTGCGCTGGTTCAAGGAGAGCAGCGAGGTTCGCCAGGCCGACGCGCTGTTCAGCCGTGAGATGGGCGGCGCGATGCCGGCTTCGCTGGTCATCGACACCGGCAAGCCGGATGGCGTGAAGGACCCCGCGGTGCTGAAGGCGATGGAGGCGCTGCAGAAAGACCTGGTGGAGCAGAAGCTGGTGGGCACCACCTTGTCCGTGGCGGACTACCTCAAGCGCATCAACCGCGTCCTCAATGGCGATCAGCCGGCGGCCGAAACACTGCCGGCCGATGTCGAGACGGCCGGGCAGTACCTGATGGCCTTCTCGATGGGCGCGCGCCCGAGCGACTTGAACCGGGTCGTCGACTACGACTACCAACGTGCCAACGTTCTGCTGCAGCTGCGCAGCGGCGATGCCCAGCTGATGCAGCGTCTGGAAGAGCGGGTGCAGACGGTCGTGCGTGAGCAGCGCATGCCATTCAAGGTCACCGCGGCGGGTCCCGCGCACTTCAACTTGGTGTGGAACCAGGAGGTGCTCAAGGACATGATCCTCGGCTTCGCCATCGCACTGGCGGTCGTCCTGGCCGTGTTGGCGGCGGATTTCCGGTCGCTGAAGTGGGCGTTGGTGGCTTACGTGCCGCTGTTGCTGACGGTGCTGGTGATCTTTGGCGCGCTCGGCGTCATCGGCAAGACGATCGACATGCCGGTGGCGGTGTTGTCCTGTCTCTCGCTGGGCATGGCTGTCGACTTCGCGATTCACTTCGTGACGCGCTACCGCCAGCGCAGTGAAGAGGTGGGCCGTGGCCGCCCCCTGACCGATTCTCAACGAGAAGACACCCTGCGCTGGGTCATCGAGTGGCCCGGCAAGGGCATCGTCCGCAACGCATTGATGTTCGCCGTGGCGTTCGCGGTGATGCTCGCTGCGCCGCTCACCCCTTACGTCACCGTTGGCGCCTTCATCGTTTCGATGATGTGCCTGAGTGCCCTGGCGTCGCTGACGCTGATGCCCGCACTCATCAAGACCTTCCGCCTTTGAACTGGAGCAAGTTCCACATGATCCGTCAGACCGTTCTCGCCGTCGCGCTGGCGGCAAGCGCCAGCAGTCTCTTCGCCCAAAGCCTGAGCGGCGAGGAGATCATGCAAAAAGAGATCGCCAGCTTCTACCAACCCGGCAAGGACTTCCAGGCCAAGGTGCAGATGCGCCTGGTCAACGCCCAAGGATCGCAGCGCGAGCGAGCGATGAACATGTGGCGTGTGAACGCGGGAACGTCGGGCGATCAACGCTACCTGATAACGTTCGACGCGCCGGCCGATGTCCGCGGCATGGGTTTCCTGGTCTGGAAGTACGCCAAAAAGGAAGACGACCGCTGGCTCTACTTCCCGGCGCTGAAGGCGGTCAAGCGCGTAGCCGCTGACGACAAGCGCTCGTCGTTCGTGGGCTCGGACTTCACGTACGAAGACATTTCGGGCCGCGACCTCGACGAGGAGCAGCACAACCTGCTCAAGCAGGAGCAGGTGGGTGACCGTGCCGTCTACGTCGTGGAAAGCCGACCGAAGTCCGCGGCCACCTATGCCAAACGCTTGAGTTGGGTCGACCAAGAGCGTTGGTTGCCGCTGAAGGAGGAGTACTACGACGCCGAGGGCAAGCTACAGCGGACGTTCAAGGCCGACAAGGTGGAAGAGGTCGGTGGCCGATGGACGATCACGACCCGCTCGATGCTCAACGCGCAGACTGGCCATCGTACCGAGGTGGTGTTCAAGTCCGTCCGCTACGACGCCGGGCTGACTGAAGACCTGTTCGCCGAACGCAGCCTGCGCAACCCGCCGACGCTGGCTCAATGAAGGCAGTCGGAATGATGTTCGCCGCCACTGTGCTGTCGACTTCGGCGCTCGCACAGGTGACGGGGTTCGTCCAGTTCCGGCAGGCGCAGAGGCTCGACTCGAGCGACTGCCAAGCCGTGTCGGCCTGTTCCACGATGGTCCAGGAGGCATTGGGCGAACTGCTGCTCGAGAAGCGGCTGAACGATCACTGGTCGGGGTCGCTGCGCGTGGAGGCCGGCTACGACAACGCCGTGTCGGATGACCGCCTGTTGGTGCGCGAGGCCTTCGTGGATTGGGCGCCCACCTCGACGGCGAGCGTGAAGCTGGGTCGCCAGGTGCTGACCTGGGGCGTCAGCGACTACCTGTACGTCAACGACATCTTCCCGAAGAACTACGACTCGTTCTTCACCGGTGGCGGCTTTGATCGCATGAAGGTGCCGGTGGATGCCGCTCGCTTTCAGTGGCACGCCGGTGCCGTCGATGTCGAAGCGGTTGGCGGGCGCAGCAAGGCCGATACGGCTCCTGACGTAAGGCGATTCAGCGCAATGACCATGCCGAGCATGGCCGTGGCGGTTGACGAGGACGACCGGGCCGACCTGGCGTTGAAGGTCTCAGGGCACACCGGTGGCTGGGACCTGGCCGGCTACGCGGCAAGCTTCAGGAGCAGGGAACAGCGCCAGTTCATGGATGGCTCGGGCCTGCGGGTCGATCGTCCGCGCCTTCGTCACCTGGGTGCCAGCGCCACCGGCAACGCGGCTGGAGGCCTGCTCTGGCTGGAGGGTGCGATTCGCGACGCGGGTGATGAGCGGCCGCTGACCGTGAACCGGCACTTCCTGGGTTCGTCCGCAAAGCTGATTGCAGGCTACTCGCGTGAGATCGGCACCGACCTCACGGCATCCGCGCAGCTGCAGCTCGAAGCAGCCACGTCGCGCCAGCGCTATCTCGACTCGCTGGCGCCGGGCCTGCGACCGCTGAAACCGGTCAGCAGCACCGTGCACCTTCGCGTCCACGGCAGCTGGATGAACCAGACGCTGAACGGTGGTGCACAAGTTTTCCTGGGCAATGAAGGCGATTCGCACTTCAACCCGTTCGTGAGTTGGAGTCCAGCCGACGGCTGGACTGTGGAAGGGGGGGCCAACCTGTTCAACGGTAGGTCGGACACCCGATACGGCGCATTTCAGGACGATTCCAACGTCTATGTCCTGGGGCGCTATTCATTCTGAAAGAGAGAAACCGTGAAGCATCTGTTCATTTTCAATGACGCCCCCTACGGCAGCGAACGCACCTACAACGGCCTGCGTCTGGCCGGCTCCGTCGCCAAGCGCGATGGTGAGGAAGTGCGCGTGTTCCTGATGGGCGACAGCGCGCTGTGCGCCAAGGGTAACCAGAAGGTCCCGACCGGCTACTACAAGGTGGAAGACATGCTGGGCATGGTGACCCGGCGCGACGGCAAGGTCGGCGTCTGTGGCACCTGCATGGACGCGCGCGGCATGGCCGAGACCGAACTGGCCGAAGGCACGCACCGCGGCACGATGGACGAGCTGACCTCCTGGACCCAGTGGGCCGACAAGGTCATCGTCTTCTGAACGTCCAGATGCACTGACAGGCGGGGAGCCTTCAATGAACAACAGTCCAACGGCCAAGCCCCCGGTGTGGGGCATGGCGATCGACGTCGAGCGTTGCATCGGTTGCCACGCCTGTTCGGTCGCGTGCAAGGTCGAGAACTCCGTGTCTCTCGGCCACTTTCGTACCAAGGTCTACTACTACGACCACCACGGCAAGGATGCCGTTGGCAAGACAGTGCCCAAGCGAGCCTTCTTGCCCACCTTGTGCATGCATTGCGAGGATGCTCCTTGCATCAAGGCGTGCCCGACAACGTCCATCTCGCGTGGCGTCGATGGAGTCGTCCGTATCGACGCGTCCAGCTGCGACAACTCCAAGGACTGCATCGCGGCGTGTCCCTATGGGGCCATCCATACCGATCCAGTGGCCGAGGTGGCGGACAAGTGCGACTGGTGCAGCCACCGCCTGGAGGTCGGGATGCAGCCAGCCTGCGTGGAAGTCTGCCCCGCCGAGGTGTTCGCTTTCGGTGACCTGAACGATCCGAACAGCAAGGTCAATCAACTGCATGCCAAGCATGGCGCGCAGCTGACCGTGCTCAAGCCCGCCGAAGGTACCAAGCCAAGCGTGAAGTACCGCGGCATCGGTACGGTTGTTCCACGCGAGATGGAAAACAAGCTGCCCAAGGGGCGCAACCACGACCCGTTCAGCTACGAGATCGATACCTGGGCTCAGCTGAAGTCGGACTTCGGCACCGGCAAGGCTTGAGGAGACAGCCATGCAACGCAGAGACTTCGTCAAGTCCGGCATGGGGGCGCTCGCCTCGCTGGCGGTCGGCGAGACCATCCTGTTGACACCGCAGCAGGCCTCGGCCGCGACCACGGCCATCGAGCCGCTGAGCTACAAGCTCAACGCCGGCGGCAATCCACGCAAGGCCCGCACCGACTATCGCAACGCCAAGAAGGTCAAGAGCGTCTGCCTGAACTGCTCCACGGTCTGCGGCATCGAAGGGTTCGTCGTCGACAACAAGGTCGTCAAGATCCGCGGCAACCCGTTGGACCCGAACGTGGCGAGCTTCATGACCTGCGCCAAGGGGCAGAGCGGCCCGACGATCAACAGCTACCCCGAGCGCCTGATCTACCCGCTCAAGCGCGTGGGTGCCCGAGGTGAAGGCCTGTGGAAGCGCATCACCTGGGACGAGGCCTACGCGGAGATGGCAGCCCGCATCCAGAGTTGCGTCGATGCGGGCCATCCGGAGTGGGTGGCGATCCACCAAGGGCGCTCTCGCTACGAGTCGGAGTTCAACCGCTTCCTCGATGCGATCGGCTCGCCGGTGTTGCTGAACCACCGGTCCATCTGTTCGTCGAACAAGCGTGCCGCCAACTACGTCAGCCTGGGCGACAGCGATTGGGAGTCGATCGACGCTGAACGTTGCCGCTACTTCCTGAACTTCGGCTCGAACTTCTACGAGGCCCACCAAGGCGGCCTGCACTTCGTGCGCCGCGTTGTAAAGGCGCGGTTCGACCATGGTGCCAAGCTCGTCACCTTCGATGTGCGGATGTCCAACACGGCCGGACGCAGCGACGAGTGGTTCCAGCCGTTCCCTGGAACCGAGGGCGCGATCGCCTTGGCGATGGGGCATGTGATCCTGCGGGACAACCTGCACGATCGTCGCTTCATGGCTGAGTTCGTTCAGCCGGGTGAGGGCAAGCTCAGGGACTGGTTGGCGAACTGCACGCCGCAGTGGGCCGAAAAGATCAGCGGCGTGCCGGCTCAGGACATCGAACGACTTGCCATCGAGTTCGCCAAGGCGGCGCCGTCTGTTGCGGCGTTCACCAATCGCGGCACGGGTGCGCACTACAACGGCTTCAACGCCGAACGGGCGGTCGTGATGCTCAACGCCCTTGTCGGATCAATTGGACGGGTGGGCGGGTACTGCTACGGCCTCGAGGAGAAGCTGTCGACGCAGCGCTACCCGCATCCCCAGCCGGTGCCTCCAAAGCCCAAGATCCGCACGGATCTGGAGGACCCGCCCGAATGGCCGCTGGCCAACCGGTGGCAAAAGATGAAGGTCGGCCAGATCGTCTACGACTACCTGGAGCAAGGCCGGGCCAGGTTGGAGGTCTACCTCAGCTACACGCTGGCCTCGCCGATGACCTGGCCGGAAGGGCGGTCGAAGACGGTTGACGTCCTCAAGAACGAGAAGTTGATCCCGTTCCATGCCTGCTCCGACATCATCTACTCGGAGATGGCGCACTACGCGGACCTGATCCTCCCCGACGCGACGTACCTGGAGCGCTGGGGCATGGACATCCGCAACAACCTGGAGTTGCGCCACTATGTGACGCTGCGACAGCCCATGGTGACGCCGCCAGGCGAAGCAACGAGCTTTCCTGATGTGCTGATCAACATCGGCAAACGGCTCAAGCCCGAACAGGCGAAGTACTTTACCTATGGCACCCACGAAGACTTCGTACGGCACCAGTGCTCCAAGCTGCCAACCAAGGGCGCCGACGGCCAGGAGTTCGAATCGGGCTTCGATTACCTGAAGCACTACGGGGTCCATGTCGACACATCGAAGCCCAAGGACTACGAGGTCTATCGGCGCAAGCTCAAGCCGGAGCAGCTCGAAGGCAGCCGCGTTGAAGAGAACACCGGCCGTGTGCTGAAGACCGACGACAAGGGCAAAGAGCGCGCGATCGGCGTGATGGTGGCCGGCGAGGCCGTGCGAGGCTTCGCCACGCCGTCGAGGAAGTTCGAGATCTACGCGCCCGAGGTGGAACAGGCGGCCGCGAAGATGGGCATGCGCGACGACGGCCTGCCTTCGTTCTCGCCGGTACCGTGGCACGAAGGGCTCGGGCGCGATCGCTACATCCTGACCACCTTCAAGTGGAACGTGCACACGCAGGGTCGCACGGCGTCGCAGAAGTACCTGTCCGAGATCGTCCACGACAACCCGATGTGGATCCATCCGGACACAGCGAAGGACGTCGGCGTCAAAACCGGCGACTGGGTGGAGCTGACGACCTACCGACCCAAGTCCGGCACGCTCGGCGACAAGGCCTTCCGCGCATCGACGGCCGACCATGTCGTCGGCTCCGCGAGGGTCAGGGTGTTCGTCACCGACGGCATCCACCCGCGAGTGTTCGCGGTATCGAATTCCCTGGGATGGGAGTTCGGCGGAAGGGCGAGCGAAGGCCGGCGCGCACAGCGCGACGAGGCGCTGTCGAAATCCGGCAAGGAGCAACTTGCCCAAGGCATGGGCCTGGCGCCGCGCTTTGACGACCTGGAGCAAAGCCTCTGGTGGGACGAGCGACGTGGCGGCCGAGGCAACGGCGTGAACATCAACGGGATCTTGCCGATCAACCCTGCGCCACTGATCGGCATGCAGGCCTGGTACGACACCGTTTGCAGCATCAAGAAAGTAGGAGCGACAGCGTGATGAAGAGGTCCGTCTATTCCTTGGCCGTCGCGTGCGGGGCACTGACTGCTGTCATTGCCGCGGTGAGTTCGCCGGCATGGGCCGCCGGTGAACTGGTCCCCGAAAAGGCCATCCGCGCGCGCCAGTCGGCGTACTACTTGATGGGGCAGCAGATGGCTCGCATCAATGCGACCGTCAAGGGCGACCTGCCGTTTGACAAGTCGGCGATGGAGACCAGCGCCGAGGTGCTCGACGCCGTGAGTCGCATCGCCACGCAGTACTACCCCGAAGGCTCGGATCAGGGCAGCACCAAGGCCAAACCGAATGTCTGGAAGGAGCGACCTCGCTTCCAGGAACTCGCCCAGGCATCGCAGGCGGACACCGCGAAGCTCAGGGCTGCCGTGCATGCCGGAGACATGAAAGCCATCAAGGCCGCCTTCGGGGCCACCGGCCAGTCGTGCAAGGCCTGCCACGACTCCTTCAAGGCCCAGTGATCGACAAAGCAGCTCGAACATGCCACACGCACGCGTACTGATCCTTGGCTCCGGCCCGGCCGGCTACACCGCCGCCGTCTATGCGTCGCGCGCCAACCTGACGCCGATGCTGATCACCGGCATGGCCAAAGGCGGCCAGTTGATGACCACGACCGAGGTCGACAACTGGCCCGCAGACGTCCACGGGGTGCAAGGGCCCGACCTGATGCTTCGCTTCGAGGCCCATGCCAAGCGATTCGGCACGGAACCGGTCTTCGACCACATCAACAGCGTCGACCTGTCTGCCAGGCCATTCAAGCTGCGCGGTGATTCGGGTGAGTACAGCTGCGACGCGCTCATCGTTGCAACGGGTGCATCGGCCAAGTACCTGGGCATCCCCTCCGAAGAGGCCTTCAAGGGCCGCGGCGTCAGCGCCTGTGCGACCTGCGATGGCTTCTTCTACCGCCAGCAGGTCGTGGCCGTGATCGGCGGCGGCAACACGGCTGTGGAAGAAGCGCTGTACCTGTCGAACATCGCCAGCAAGGTGCATCTGGTGCACCGTCGGGACAAATTCCGCGCGGAGCCCATCCTGGTGGACAAGCTCATGGAGCGCGTGGCTGCTGGCGTGATCGAGCTGCACTTGTTCCAGACGCTGGACGAGGTACTCGGCGAGGAGTGTGGCGTGACCGGCGTGAGGCTGAAGAGTGTCCGCGATGCGAGCACCAAGGAACTGTCGGTCAGCGGGTGCTTCATCGCGATCGGGCACCAACCCAACACTGAGCTCTTCAAAGGCCAGCTCGAGATGCGAAACGGCTACATCCTGACCCGGGCCGGCCTGGATGGCCTGGCAACGATGACCAGCGTCGCCGGCGTATTCGCCGCCGGTGACGTGCAGGACCACGTGTACCGGCAGGCGATCACGAGCGCAGGTACCGGGTGCATGGCGGCGCTAGACGCTCAGCGGTTCCTGGAGCAGCTGTGATCTACCTGGACTACAACGCAACCACGCCGGTGCATCCGCAGGTGCGCGAAGCAATCAACGAGCACCTGGAACGGGAGTTCGGCAACCCGTCGTCGTCTCATGCAAAGGGGCGATGGGCCAAAGCGGTGATTGATGACGCGCGTGCCCACGTGGCAGCCTCCGTGGGCGCTCATTCGCCGTCGGAGATCGTCTTCACCGCCAGCGCGACCGAAGCAGACAACCTGGCGATACTGGGCGCTTGCACAGCGGCCTCTGCGCAACGGCGTCACCTGATCGTCAGTGCCGTGGAACACCCTGCAGTGATGGAGCCTGCGCTGCAACTGCAGCGCCAAGGCTGGAGGCTTTCGATCGCCCCGGTCGATCGTGACGGTCGCTTGATATTGGACGCGTTGGCCGGGCTGTTGGCGGCTGGTGACACGGCGCTGGTCAGCGTCATGCACGCCAACAACGAACTGGGCACCATACAGCCTGTCGTGGAGGTGGGTCAGCTCGCCAAGCAACATGGGGCATTGTTCCATGTCGACGCTGCCCAATCGATGGGCAAGATACCGGTCGATGCGAAGGTGATGGCAGCCGATCTGCTGACCATTGCGGGCCACAAGATGTATGCGCCCAAGGGCATCGGCGCGCTGTACATCCGACAAGGCACGCCGATGCACCCGTTGATGTACGGCGCATCGCAAGAAGGCGGCCTGCGCCCTGGTACCGAGAACGTGCCGTATATCGCCGGGCTGGCCGCCGCCGCCCGCCTGATGGCCAACGCATTGCCTGCGCGCCAGCGCATGCCGCGCCTGCGCGATCAACTGCAGGACCGTCTGGTGGCAGCCATTCCGGGGCTGACGGTCAACGGATCTCAGTGGCACCGGCTGCCCAACACGCTGCACGTGTCCCTGCCGGTTGGTTCAGCCCGCGCGGTCATCGCACTGCTGGCAGATGACATTGCGCTGTCCGCGGGGGCGGCATGTCACTCTGACGGCGCCCGAGATCCGTCAGGGGTGATGCGTGCCATAGGCGCGACCATGCAACAGGCGAACGGCGCCATTCGGCTCAGCCTTGGCTATGACACCACCCTCCAGGAGTTGGACCTGGCTGTGCCCCTGATCGTTGCGGCCTATGCGAAGCACGCCGAAGACGTTGTTCGAAGGGGGCATGCGTGAACGACACGACTTTCCGCTTCGAAGCGCCCAGCCCGCATGCGACAACCGATTCACAGCTCGGCACCAAGGTGTGGGACCTACCGACCCGGGTGTTTCATTGGACGTTGGCGTCATGCGTAGTCGGGGCCATCGTGACGGCGCAGATCGGTGGCCATTGGATCGACTGGCACCTGCGGCTCGGTGTCGCCACCTTGGCGCTGCTCGCGTTTCGGCTGGTCTGGGGGCTCGTCGGGCCGCGATATGCCCGCTTCAGCGCCCTCTTGTTGAAGCCGAGCACGGTTGTCGCTGATTTCCGTGGCCGGAGCGCCACGCGACACGTCGGTCACAGCCCGTCCGGCTCGTTGGCCGTTGTCTGCATGCTGGGCGTGCTCGCAATCCAGGCAACGGCCGGCCTCTTCAGCTCGGATTCGATCAGCACGGAGGGCCCGTTGGCCCACTTGGTCGGGGAGGCCTCGATCGAGTGGGCAACCTGGTTGCACCTGAAGCTTCAGTGGGTGATCTACGTCGTGATCGGCTTGCACCTCCTCGCGATCGTGGCCTATCTGGTGATCAAAAAAGAGAACCTCGTCACGCCGATGCTTGGCGGGTTCAAAGCCGACCTGCGTGCGCCGCATGCGGCCGACTCGTGGGCCACGCGCCTGGCTGGTCTGCTGCTGCTCACCGCATTTGGCGCTGCCGCGTTCTGGTGGCTGCGCTGAAGCGCGAGTTGCTGCTCGTTCAGCGCCAACGGCCATGCACCGCCGCGTGGCCTTCGCCATGTCCAACAACGAGGAGACCGCATGGGAAATACCGATCTCAAGGCTGCTCTCGCAGTCACCCTGGCATTGACCAGCGGCGTCGCTGCCGCGCAGGACGCCAGGGCGTTGCAGGTGCGCGCCTTGGCCGCGACCTGTGCCAATTGCCACGGAAGCGAGGGTCGGCCACCCCAAGGTTCTGCACTTCCCCCGCTGGCCGGAATTCCAGCTGAACGCTTCATCGAAAGGATGCAGTCCTTCAAGTCCGGGGCGCCGGGGCCGACGGTCATGCATCAAATTGCGAAGGGCTTCAACGACGCCCAGATCCAACAGATGGCCGCGTACTTTGCTGCACGGCAGCTGTGAGAGGAGTCGAGCGATGAATCGACGTGATCTGATTCAATTCGGTGGTGCGGCGGCATTGCTGGGCCTGACGGGATGTGCCGGCCTCGGATCGGGCGCTGGCAAAGCGAAGGTGCTCGTTGTCGGCGGTGGCTTTGGCGGCGCCGCGGCGGCGCGCTACGTTCGCATGCTCTCGCAGCAGCGCGTTGACGTGACACTGGTCGAACCTCAACCGACGTTCATCAGTTGCCCGATGAGCAACCTGGTCCTGGGCGGAAGCAAGACGATCGCGCAGATCACGCTGCCCTATGACACCCTTGCCGAGTCACGAGGTGTCCGACTCGTTCGCGATCGAGTGACCGCGATCGACATGCAAAAGAAGGTTGCCACCTTGTCGTCAGGCACGACCATCGCCTACGACAAGCTGGTGCTGAGCCCAGGCATCGACATGATGCTGGACAGCGTGCCGGGCCTGCAGGCTGCGCACGACGCCGGAGCCACGCTGCACGCGTGGAAGGCGGGCACGGAGACTGTTCAGCTGCGCAAGCAGCTCGAAGCAATGCCCGACGGAGGCGTGTTCGCGATCACCGTGCCGGAGATGCCGTACCGCTGTCCCCCTGGACCCTACGAGCGCGCGAGCCTGGTGGCCGAATACTTCAAGAGTGCCAAGCCACGCTCGAAGGTCCTCATCCTCGACGCCAACAAGGACGTCGTGGTCAAGGGGGCGCTGTTCAAGAAGGTCTGGACGGAAGATTACGCCGGCTTGGTCGAGCATCGGCCGCTTCACAAGCTGGTCGGCGTAGAAGGGCGTGTCTTGAAGTTTGAAGGTCGAGAGGACGTGCGGGTCGACGTTTCGAACGTGATTCCAGCCATGCGCGCCGGCCGGATCGCGCTGCAGACCGGTCTGGCACCGGCGGGCGGGCGCTGGTGTCCCGTCCAGTATCTGAACTTCGAGTCGACCATCGCCAGGGACGTCCACCTGATCGGTGACGCCGTGGTGTCACCGCCGGGCATGCCCAAGAGCGGTCATCTCGCCAACAACCAGGCCAAGGTGGTGGCTGCCGCCATCGTCGCGGAACTGAACGGTTGGGATCTGAACCGGGCCCCGGTGCTGATGAACGCGTGCTACAGCGTCGTGAGCACCAAGTCGGCCATCCACCTGGCCAACATCTACGAATACGCGAGCGCCGACAAGACATTCAAGCCGGTGTTGCCGTTGCCCGGTGGCCTGTCTGCCGCACCCAGCGAACTCGAGGGCCACTATGCGTGGGACTGGGCACGCGCGACGTGGGCGGACACGCTGGCTTGATGTTGCCTTCAGATCTGCCGCCAATCCTGCAGGGCAGGCGTCACGACGAACCATGGTTGTGCGTGTCGCCAAGCGGCTGTGTGCGTGCGCTCAGACCAAGGCGTCGCCCGGATCCGACCTCTTGCGGTACTCGGAGGGCGTCAACCCGTGACGCTCGCGAAATGCCCGGTTGAATGGACCGATGGAGCCAAAACCGGCCTCCAGGGCGAGTGTCAGGATCGGGCGACGGACGAGTGCCGGATCGATCAGGTTCTGCTCAACCTCGGCCAACCGATAGGCGTTGACGAACGCCGGAAAGTTGCGGTGACCCAGGCGGTTGTGAATCAGGTCGCGCAGGCGGTATTCGGGCAACCCGAGCTGGTCGGCGACAGCGGACAGCGTCAGCTCCGGATCGCGATAGATCAACTTCACGGTCATCAAGTGCTCGAGATCTTGCAGGCGAGCCTCGTCGCCGGCATCGTCCGGCTGGCGCTCAGCGGCGCGAGCCGAGGTGGCCACCGACGGGCCCGCCTTCTGTGAAGGAGGACTCTGCTCAGGATCGGCGCCGAACAGGGTCTGGATTGCATTGCCGTCGCTTCGCAGCAAGTAGATTGCCGTGGCACCAAGCGCAGCCATGATCACCGCCACGTTGACCGTCTCCAGCCACGACGGCGCCCGTTGGCCTTGCAAGACAAGCTCGGCGGCGAGGACAGCCAGTCCGTGCCCGCCGGTGTAGGCGACGAGCCACAGACGCACCCGCCGCCGATCGGAGACCAGATCCTGGGGCCACGCGACGGCCAGCCGCCACAGCGCGGTGAGCATGACCGCTGCCGCGATTGCCTTTTGCGCAGCTTGCCACTCCGGCCTGGCACTGCCGAGTCCCGCAATGAGCAGGAGCGCAGCCACCACCGGAGCCGGCCAGGGCAGGGCGGTCCGGTCGTCGAACGCGACGCGCACCAGCCACCAGAACGCCAACGGAAACAGCAGCGCCCCCATGGCCAGCGGCACCAGCACCCAAGATGGTGCGGCGACGGCCTCGGGGGCGGAGCGCAACAAGTAGGCCACCAGGCACACCAACAGCGGCGCCAGCGCGCGCCGCGCTCTGCCGGAGCCCGAGCCGACGGCAAGCAGGAGCACGGCGAAGCCCAGCGCTGTGCCTCTCAGGAGAAGTGCAATGGATTCAGCCATGTGCGCAGCTTCGCCGCCCTGGCATCGACGGTCTTGCCGAATCTTGCAGAACAGCGCCGATTTCAGCAATCGGCCAGGGTCCGCAGGAATCGAGACGACATTTCGCCGCAGGTCGGCCAGCGTTGCGATTCGTCATCTCGAACGGAGCATTCGCATGAACAACGATCCCTGGCTCGCCGCGCTGCAGGCCTGGCCTGCGATCTGGCTGATCGATCTGCTGCGGTACGTCATTCCCGCTGCGACGGTGACGGCCGCGCTGGCCTACCTGCCTTCGGCCTGGAAGCGCGTTCGCTGCGTTCGCGAGCGACAGTCCGTCGCCGGCCAGTGGCGACGGGAGATTCTCAACTCGATGGTGACGGTACTGATCTTCTCCGCCCACGGGGCGGTGATCTACGCCGGCGTTCGCTGCGGGTGGGCCCGCATCTACGACGAGCCGGAAGCGCTGGGGACAGCGTACCTGTTGGCCAGCGGCTTGATTCTTCTGCTCGCCCACGACGCCTGGTTCTACTGGACGCATCGCCTGCTGCACAGCCAGGCGCTGTTCCGACGAGCGCACCGGACGCATCACCAATCCGTTGCCCCGACGCCCTGGGCGGCATACAGCTTCGCTCCGGCCGAGGCCGCCATCCAAGCCGTCTTCCTGCCGCTCACCCTGCTGGTCCTGCCGTTGCATCCGGCGGTCATTTTCACCTTCCTTGCCTACATGATCGTACGCAACGTGCTGGGGCACGCCGGCGTCGAACTCTTGCCTCGTTCGTGGCTGGCCGGTTGGTGGGGGCGCTGGTTCACGACCACGCTGCACCATGACCTGCACCATGCACACGGGCGGCTCAACTATGGGCTGTACTTCACCTTCTGGGATCGTCTCTGCGGGACCGAACATCCGGACTATCGAAGGCGATTGCTGGAACTTGCACACCGCACCGTTCGCCGGGCAACGTTGACTCACCCTGATACTGCACGGGAACCCCGCGTGCGGTGATCGTGGGCGCCGCCGCGCGATGCGGGGGCCAGCACGGCCAAGGTAAAAGCGCCGCGTTCCCTCGGTCAACAGGCGGCCAAGTTCCGTCGCAACAGCGCGCGGACCGTCTTCGAACCAGCGCGTCTCGACATACTACCGCAGGGTTATGGTGGGACTCGGTGCAGCACTCAGGTGCACGCCATCACCTATGAGGTGATCGACCTGGGCACGCTGGACGGTGGGCGCACCAGCGGCGCGTTCGACCTCGACCGCGACCGCGACGGTACCGCGGCAGGCTGGTCGCGCGTCGACGGCTACCAGCGCGCGAGCCTATTTCGTGATGGCGCCATTGTCGACGTGGGGCCGCTCGGGGGGGAACTCCAGCTTCGCGGTGGCCATCAATGGACGCGGACATGTCGTCGGGTGGGCTGAGACCGCCGACTTCAGGATCCGAGCATTCTTGTACCGGGGTGGGGAGCTCAAGGATCTCGGCACGCTCGGTGGCTTGTACGGCGAAGCGACCTCGATGAACAACTTCGGGCAGATCGTTGCTGAGACCGATTCAGCCCTGAACCAGCTCGTTCGGGTGGATGGCGGTGAGCGCTGCCGGTTCGTCTGGCACGCCTTGACGGGGCGCAGCGGCAGGCAACGCTCGATCTGAGTGCGGCCCGGTGCCCGGTGCAAGCAAACAGCGGTCACGTCCCGCATCCTTGGCGGCGTACAGGGCCGCATCCGCACGTTTGAGCAGTGCCTCGAGCGATTCGTCCGGCCCGGCGGCGGCAACGCCCATGCTGAAGCTGAGCTCCCTGCCAAGCTCGATGTTCGGCACCCGGATCGCATGAACCGCTTTCTGCAACCGCGCGAACACCGCGGCGACGGTGTTTGCATCGCACTGGGGCAAGATGAGCAGGAACTCTTCCCCGCCGAATCGTCCCAACGTGTCGCTCCCTCGCACCAATGGCGCACAAGCCTGCGCGAAGGCCCGCAATACCCAGTCGCCGACGTCGTGGCCATGCTGGTCGTTGACCCGTTTGAAATGGTCGATGTCCAGCAGCGCCAGGTGGAATGCGCCGCTCACTTCACGCCTACCGCGAAGTTGCCGCCCCGCCGTGTCAAGCATGCTGCGTCGATTGGGAAGCTTCGTCAGCTCGTCGGACAACGCAAGTGTCGCGAAGCGGCGCTTTTGACGCACCTGCAGGTGCAGGATCGTTGCCAGCCCGAGCAGCAGCAGCACGGCGCTGGCCAGCGCGAGGAGGAGCACCTGCCTGCGGGCCTCGGATTCGAGCTGCTTCGCTCGCAATACTTCGTTGTCCTTCTCTTTGCGCTCGGCGTCGAAGCGTGCACGCAGTTCGGCCGCGAGCGCGTCGTTGGCTGCGACGGCGGCGGCCTTGTCGGCGACGCGCACGCGGAGCATGGCCTCGTATGCCTCACCCATGTTCTGCAGGCGCGCCTGGATCCTTGCGGCGGCCTCGAAGTACAGCAGCTCCCGACGTGCGTTCTTCAAGGCAGGGAGCAACTTTTCGGCCGAGGCAAGCATCTTCAGACTCGCCTGCTGATTGCCAAGCCGGGCCAGAGCGTCCGCGCGGTCCAGCCTCACGTTGAACTGCATGCCCAAGTTGTTCGATTCGTCGAAGAATGGCTCGGCGACGTCGAGCCGCGCCAGCGCACGCTGCGGCCGATCGTCATGCAGATCCAGGCCGGCCAGGCGCCATGACAACATCGCTTCGGCCAGCCTGTGGCGCATTTTTTGCGCCAGCTCCAAGGCGCTGGCGTATTCCACTCGTGCACCCGGCACATCACCAGAATTCTTGAGCGCCATGGCCAGGTTGTGCTTCACCATCACTGCGAAGCTGGCGTAGGTGTCCTGCTCGATCGTGTGCAGAGCGCGGCGGTACAGCTCGATGCTCCGCTTGTAGTCCTCAGCGGCGGAACGGGGTGAAAAGCTGGCGGCGGCCATGCCGTTGAGCGCAGCCGCAGCGCCAAATTGGTCTCCGATCTCTTCGGCCAGCGGCAGCGCCTTGACGAACAATGCCAGCGCTTCGGAAGTCCTTCCGCTGCCGAAGTACTGCATGCCCAGGTAGTACCGGGCACGCACCACTTGACGCTGCAGGCCCGCTTGCGCCGCCAATTCCTCAGCCTGCTTGACAGCGGCTTCCGCCTCCGGTGCCCGGTTCGCGTCGAAGAGGTGTTCTCCTTTGGCGATCTGCAACTCGCACTCCGCCTCCGTGTCCCTCAGCCTGCGCGCGAGCGTCAATCCCGTCTCGATGAGTTCGCCGTCCGTTTCGCTGAGTATGACCTGTGCCATCACCTGCATTCGCAGCAGGCGCAACTGGACCGGAAGATCCTGCGCGGCCGGCGACGCACTCGGTCTCGACTTGGCTTCGGAAAGCACACGGTGGGGATCCGACTGGACTTGACGCTCGATATCCTCGGTGACGTCGGCACGGCTGGACAGCCCGAACAGCAACAACATCAGCCCCACGACCACTGCACATCGGCGTCGTGACGCGTGGACCATGCAATAGAGCAAGGCGCAAACAGGCGATGGGGCAGTCGTGGTCATGACGGGAATGGGGATGATCGCCGATTGGCCACCCGGTGGTGCCATCGACAGTCCACGCCCGTTCTGAATCATCGGCCAGCCCTGTGCCGTCGGGAATGAGACAACCGTCACGGATGGCCCGGAGGAACGCGAAGCATCGTGAGATTGCAGCCAGCAAAAGGGGCGTGCCGGGCGCGTCTGCGCGAGGGCGAACAAACCAGCAGGGATGGTCGGCGAGCGCCCTGCGCCATACCGACGGCGCGGGAGACCTGGCGAAGGCGTCAGCGGCTGCCGCGGCGTGAACAGGCGAGGGCTTCGTCGGCCAGCGTGGCCCAGGCGGATCCGCGCTCGCCCGGGATGGTGACCCACTCTCTCATGGGCTTGCCGCTGCCCGTGCTGTAGGCCGCCCCTTCACCCGCCGCGATGAGTTCAGCCACCCGCACCGCCGGCAACTTGAGGACGAGCGAGCGCCTGTCGGGACTCATTGCAAAGATCTTGCCTTTGCACCGCAGCGTCGCGGAGCCGAACCCATTGGCCTTGGCGGTGGGCAACTCGACATCGGGCTCTGCCACGTAACGCGCTACGAGTGCGGCGAACTTCTCGAGGTCGGACTTCGGCATGCTGGCTTCCCGCAGGTTGCGCTTGGTGTGCGAGACGCATTTTCCATGCGCCGGCGCCCGTCAGGCCCGGCGTCTGGCAGGGCTTGACGGCCTAGGTCAATTGTCCTAAAGTTTATTGGGTCACTTGTCCTGGTCGCCCCGGACTCCGAGACCTTCTGCATCGGCGCCGAACGCGGCTACACCGACCATCCAGCCCACACGGCGACCGAGAGCCTTCGATCATGAGCACGACCGCATCGGAACCCGCTGGGACGAGGCGCCGTATCGCCGAGGCGGCGGACGCACTGTTCTACCAACGCGGCTTCGAGAAGACATCCTTCGCGGACATCGCAGAGCAAGTCAACCTCTCGCGCGGAAATTTCTACTACCACTTCAAGACGAAAGACGAGATCCTTGCAGCGGTCATAGCGCTGCGCGCAGCCAAAACACAGGCGATGCTGGATGGCTGGACCGAGGGCGCGCGAACACCGGTCGATCGGCTTTGCCGCTTCGCAGAGATGATGGTCCGCAATCGCAAGGACATCCTGCGCTACGGCTGCCCGGTCGGGACGCTGTGCGCCGAATTGGCCAAGCTCGAGCATCCGGCCCAAGGCGATGCAAGCATGATCTTCGGACAGTTCCGCAGCTGGCTTCGCGAGCAGTTCGAAGCCTTGGGGCATGCAGAAGATGCCGATGGGCTCGCCATGCATCTGCTGTCGCGCAGCCAGGGCATCGCGGCCTTGGCCAGCGCCTTCCACGATGAAGGATTCATCCGGCACGAGGTCACGCTGATTGAGGCGTGGCTTCAATCCATGCAGCGCAAAGCGCGACCGACCAAGGCTCGTCAGGCCAAAACCCAAGGGTAGGACCATGCATATCATTTTTCTGAAGTTCGGGCCGCATCGTCCACAAGCCGGTCAACGGATGGATGCGCACGCTCAGTGGATCCAGCAGGGCATCGACGATGGGGTCTTTCTGATGGCAGGATCGCTCGACAACGCGCAGGGCGGAGCCGTGCTTGCAATGAACATGGACAGCGCGCAGGTCAAGCACAGAGTCGAGCTGGATCCGTTCGTCGTCCACGGGATCGTCACGCCCGAGATCTACGCCGTCTCCCCCTCGCGCATGGCGCAGGGCATGGCCGCTGTTCTCAGTGGTACCCACTCGCCGCTGCTCGCCCAATGAGCACGCCGTCGAGCGCGACCATCGCTGGAACCGATGGCCGGCCACGCTGCCGTTGGTGCGGCGCCGCGCCCGAGTTCGAAACCTACCACGACACGGAGTGGGGTTTCCCGGTTGCCGACGATACGCGGCTGTTCGAGAAGCTCTGCCTGGAGGGTTTCCAGTCCGGGCTCAGTTGGCGAACCATCCTGGCCAAGCGTGAAAACTTCCGCCGCGCCTTCGATGGCTTCGACTTCCACAGCGTCGCGCGGTATCGAGAAAAGCACGTCGCCCGCTTGCTGCAAGACGAAGGCATCGTGCGACACCGCGGCAAGATTGAAGCCGTGATCAACAACGCTGCCTGCGCGGTCGCGCTACAGCAGGAGCATGGCTCGTTGGCAGCCTACTTCTGGCAGTTCGAAGTCGACCGAGCCCGCGCAGCATTGCCACAAACGGTTTCGGTGTCGCCCGAGTCGATCGCTCTGTCCAAAGATTTGAAGAAGCGCGGCTGGAAGTTCGTGGGGCCAACCACCGTCTACGCGTTCATGCAAGCCATGGGCCTGGTGAATGATCACGTTCCCAGCTGCGTGGTCGCGAGCAAGGTCGACCAGGCCCGGGAGAAGTTCCTGACCCCGACATGACGAACAATCTGCTCGGCGCCCGGGCCAGGCTGGTTCATGAAGTCATGGAGGGCAGGGTTCAGGCCTTGCGGATCCAGGCCGGCGCAATCGACGTGCCCTGGCCAGCCCCGTAGCCGAGATAGATGTTCAAACCCGCCAGCGGTTCGAGGTAGCGGGCGTTCTTCAGGCCGCCGGCATCGACCACGTCGATGCCCATGCTGCCGGCCAGCGAAGGGGCGGTCTGCTTGGCGCGCGAGAGCAACCCCAGCAACTGGCTCGTCAAGCAGTGCGCCCGCCGCAATGCGAACGTGGCGGCTGTCGCGCTGGCCAACAAAACGGCCAGGAGCGTCTGGGCGATGCTGGTGCACGACCGAGAACGCCAGCCTGACTCAGCGCATCACGATCAGCTGAACCCGCCGGTTCATGCTGCGGCCTTCGCGGGTGCTGTTGTCGGCCAGGGGCGCAGATTCGCCGTAGCTGATCGTTGCCATGCGCGCCAGCGGCAGGCCGGCGCGGGCCAGGTGCAGGCGTACGGTTTCGGCCCGCTTGAGGCCCAGTTGCTCGTTGATCGTGTCGCTGCCGGTAGCGTCGGTGTGGCCTTGGATTTCGACGAACACCGGCTGGTTGTCGGCCTTGAGCTTGGCGACGAGTTGATCGAGTTCTTGGCCGGCCTGCTCGGTGAGTTGGGCGCGGCCCGAGCTGAACTTGATCTTGTCATCGGTCAGCAGGGTGCTCATCAGCAGGCCAGGCGGCGCGGGCAGATTGTTTGCGGCCTGGGCTCGCGCCGCAGCCTCCTGCTGCAGGGCCTGGATGCGCGCCTCGGTTCCCTGCAGCCGGCCATCCAGGGCCTTGAGACTGTCGTCATGCGCCTGCACGCGGGTCTGCACCGGAGCGATGGTCTCTGTGACGAATTCCTTGGTGGCACAAGCGCTCAGCAACATGACGCTGCTGGTGACGATCAGGATCGAAAGTCTCGACATCGGTGGACTCGTGGAGGAAGAAAGAGGTGTGACTTTAGGCAGTCCTCCGGGAAAAACGTACCGAGCTGTGAGCAATCCTCTCGCCGTTAACCGGGCTGAACAAAGCCTTACCGTTCTGCGCTACGGGTACAGCTCGGCTGGAGCTCGACGCGCGCCGGAACTTCACGGCGGTGAAGATCTGATTCCGGCAGCAGATCTCGCAAAGCAGCCGGCGCTGGCGATCTGCGCCGGACGGCTCGCGAGCACGAAGCCAATGAGAGCAGTCATGAGTGCGCCAGTTGGTCACCTCCTTGTCACCTCACCGACAAGCCCGAGGCGACGGTGACCCCACAGAATGGCCGTCGCCGATCGATGGCGGTTTGCCTGCGAAGTCTGTGGCGCGTCCCTGCTGGGGTTTGAAACGCGCGACGAATTCGCGTCGAGCGATCCACTCACACCGCAATCAAAGAGGAGACCAGAATTGATGAAACATCTTGCTCACGCATTGACACTGGCACTGACAGGCTTTTGGGGGATGGGAACCGTGGCCGCGGCTGAGACCCCGGCTTCGCCTGTTGCACACATCGACGACGGGATTGAGCAGGCCGCCGAAGCCGTCACCGCAGCCTTGGAAACGAGTCTCTATCACCTGTATGTCTCGCCACAAGGCTCTGACGCCAACCCTGGCACTGAAGCGTCCCCTTTCCGGACGATTCAGCGTGCGGCGAACGTCGCCAAGGCATCGACCACGATTCACGTGGCGGAAGGGGCCTATCCCGGCAACATCGACTCCTCGGCATCGGGCACGGCCAGCGGGCGGGTCATCTTCCTGTCTGACAAGGCCCACCCCGCCAAGGTCGTCGGCACGGGCACCGAAACGATGTGGAAGAACAATGGGAGCTTCGTCGACATCATCGGCTTCGACGTCTCCGGCCCTGGTCGGCTGGGCATCTACAACGCAGGCTCCAATACGCGGATCATCAACAACCACGTTCACGATCTGGCTGTCTCGGGTGGTTGCACCGGCAACGGTGGCGCCGGCATCTTGAACGGCAACTACAGCGCATCGGACAACGACGTCATCGGGAACTATGTCCACGACATCGGCAAGCCCGGCACCTGCAATGGCGTGCAAGGTATCTACCATTCCAACCTGCGTGGCCACATCTACAACAACGTCGTGTACCGCGTCTCCGCCTATGGCATCCATCTATGGCATGCGGCGAACAACGTGACGATCGCGAACAACGACACCTTTGCGAACGGCTCGGCGACCATGGGCGGCGGGATTCTCATTGGCGCCGGCGACAGCCCGGGGGGCATCGTGCTCGACTACACCAAGGTCCACAACAACATCGTGTACGACAACCCCGGCGTCGGCATCATCGAGTACTGCTATGACGGCGAAGACTGCATCGGTGCGCACAACACCGTGGCCAACAACCTGGTCTACGGCAACGGTCGCGGCATCATCATGAAGGTTGGCAGCGCCACCGACACTGTCGTCGCGAATCCGAGGTTCAGGGACTATTCGCAGATCGACCTTCGTCTTCGCAAGAAGTCACCTGCCATCGACAAGGGGACTGCCGACGGCGCGCCGGCGGATGACATGCGCCATGTCGCGCGGCCACGTGGCAACGGGATCGACATCGGCGCCTACGAAAGCCATTGAGGCGCGCGCCTGTCTAGGCTGATTCGCAGGACCTCGCTTCCGAGCTGCAGATCATCAGGCGATGGCGATCGCGTCGGCCCTTGGCGCCGCCAGCGTGGCGCCCAACACCAGCTCGGTGGCGAGAACGATGTTCGCTGCGTCGCGCGGCGCGATGTCTTGTCCTCGGGCCTCGATGCGGGCCACCAGCACCTGGACGGCCTGACGGCCCAGCTCACGCAGAGGCTGCCGAACGGTGGCCAGTCGGGCGACGCGTGCCAGCACGGTGTCGTCGAAGCCGACCACCGATACGTCGGCCGGTACGCGCAGTCCTCGTGCCAGCAGGGTGTCGATGCACCCCAGCGCCACGGCGTCGCTGGCGGCGAACACGGCCTGCGGCAAGGGCTGTCCAGGGTGCTGGCGCAGCCAGTCCTCCAGCGCCTGCCGGCCGTCGGCGGCGCTGAAACCGGCACGCAGGATGTGAGCGGGCAGGGGATCCAGCCCGGCCGCCGTGTGGGCCCGGCAATAGCCGGAGACACGGCGGTCGGCACCCAGGGCGCCTAACGGCCCGCCGACGTGCAGGATTCGCCGGTGGCCCATGCCGATCATGTGGCTGACCATCGCGAAAGCGCCGGCCTCTTCGTCCGACTCCAGGTTGACGACGCCGGCGATGCCCTGGTTGGCGTGCACCGCCACCACCGGTGTGTGCTCGGGCAGCCAGTCGGCGGCGTCGGCCTGCAGCAAGGGGGCCAGGAGCACCAGGCCATCGACGCGGCCGTCGCAGAAGGCCGGGACGCGCTCGCGGGCCTCGTCCCAGGAGTGGAGGGTGAACACCGTCGTGGTCTGGCCGGCTTCAGCGGCCCCGTGGATGATGCCGTTGAACACCTCCAGGAAGTACTGGTTGGGCTCATCCCCGCTCAGGGTGGCCACCACGCCGATGGTCTTGATTCGACGATCGATCAGGCCCCGCGCGGCTGCGTTCGGCCGGTAGCGCAGGCGTTCTGCCGCCTCGAGCACCCGGGCTCGCGTTTCGTCTGAGATGCGGGTGGAGGTCTTGGCACCATTCAGCACGGCCGAGGCGGCCATCGCGGACACGCCCGCTTCCCGGCCGACGTCCACCAGGGTGGCAGCGCGGTGGGCCTTGCGGGGTCTGGGAGTGGGAGGCATCGGTGGTGAGGTGGGGCGTGAACGTAACGGTCTACTGTCTGCCACTGGCCATCAGGGCCGCGAGCGCCTGCGGGTCGCGCACCGTGTTCGTCCAGCGGTCCAGCAGCCCGCCAGTGTCCCAGAAGAAGAGATTGAGCCCGAGGGCTCGGCACTTCGACGCAACGTACTGGAAGTAGTGAGCGCGGCTGGCCAGATGCAGGCGCAGCGCGTCACCTGTCAGCTCATGGCGTTGCACGGCACCGAACTCGCCGATGACCACCGGGATGCCCTTGTCGACGAACCGCGACTTCATCAGCCCGAGGTGCTGATCGACCGCGTCCTCTTCGCCCCAGGTGGCGTTGCGCGCGGTGTCGGTGGGCGAATGAAAGGTCTTGCCCCAGTAGAAGAACCGCCTGCCCCACGACTCGTCCTTGTCCAGGCCGGTGAAGTTCCAGGGCGTGTAGTAGTGGACCTCGGCCATCAGCCTGCCGGCCACCGTGTCCTTGGGCCAGTCGGTCATGAGCCGGCCGGTGAGTTCGATGTCGGTCGATGGCCCTTGCACGACGAGCACGCGGTGGGCGTTGCGGCCGCCGGTGGCCCGCACGGCGTCGATGAAGGCCTGGTGGTAGCTCATCAGCACCGCCATCTGCTCGGCGTTTTTCACGTTGGGCTCGTTGGCGCCGGCGAACATCAGCCGGCCATCGATCTCGCGCAGCGCGGTCGCGATCTGCTGCCAGAAGGCCTTCTGCTTGGCGATGTTGGCGGCCTGCTTGTCCGGGGTGACATGGTTCTCCAGCCAGCCACCGTCCCAATGGATGTTGACCAGCACGTACAGGCCGGCCTCGAGGCAGTACTGCACGACCTCCTTGACGCGCGCCATCCAGGCGGCATCGATCTTCGCGGTGGCTGGGTCGGCGTACTGATCCCACGACACCGGCAGCCGGACGGCGTCGAAGCCGGATGCCTTGACGAACTGGATGAACGAGCGGGTGATTCGCGGGTTGCCCCACGCCGTCTCCGACCGGCCGGGTGTCGCCTCCAGCGTGTTGCCGATGTTGAGGCCCAGGCCCATCTTGCGCGAGATCTGCAGGGCCGTTTCGCCCATCCCCGCCTCGTCAGGCGGCAGGGGTTGGGTGTTGTAGTCCGGATACCGGCCGACCCCATCCGGGGCGGCGCGACCGCCGTTGCCGCAGCCCAGCAGCGGGCTGAGCGACAGCAGCATGATGGAGCGGCGGCGGACTGGCTTGATGGTCATCGGCTTGTCTCCCATTGCCATGCGGGCCGGCTTCAGGGCACGGCCCAGTGAAGGTGGACCACCTGCCAGCCATCCTGCTGCAGGCGGCGCAGCATCAGCGGCAGGGCGGCGGCGGTTGATTCAAAGGTGTCGTGCAGCAGCACGATGCCGCCGCCGCGCTCGCGCAGCCGCGTGATCAGGCGTTCGGCCAGCAGCTCGGGCGATTGCCCAGGCAGCCAGTCCTCGATGCCGACGTCCACCGACATCACGGTGATGCGCTGCTCGCGCAGTACATCGGCCAGTGCGGGCGATTCGGCCAGGTAGGGAAAGCGCCAGGCCGCGGGCGGGCTGCCCAGCACGTCTTGGAAAGTCTGCTGCAGGGCCTGCAGGTCGGCCCGCTGCGCTTCGGGTGGCAGCTGCGTGAAGTCGTGGTGGCGGTCGCCGTGCATCGCCACGGTGTGGCCCTCGGCCAGCACCTGACGGGCCAGCGCCGCGTGCTCGCGCATCGGCTCGCCGTTCATGAAGAAGGTAGCCTGCACGCACTGGTCCTTCAGCGCCTGCAGCACGCGCGGCGTGGTCTCGGGTCGCGGGCCGTCGTCGAAGGTCAGCGCCACTTCGCGCGGCCCGAGCGGCAGTGGGCCGTGCTGTTGGCGGCCGTACGCGGCGCCGGCGCGCGGCAGTTCGAGGATGCGCTGCGTGCCCAAGGCCGAGGCATCGCAGCTGGATGAGACCGCTGCCGGCGCCGCGGTCGCGCACAGCGCCAAGGCCAGTGTCACGCTCGCGGCGGGCGACGCTCTCATGGCGTGGCCTCCCAAACCGCTTGCTCGACCAGGCCGTGATCGGACTGCAGTTGCAGCACATGGCGGCCCGGCGACAGCACCACGCCGGGCCAGGTGGCGATGCGGTCCACCACGTCGGCGCGGCCCACGAGTCGGCCGTCCACCGTGAGCGTCACGCTGCGGGCATTGCTGTAGGCCTTCACCGTGACCGGGCCCGACGGGCGCGGGCTGTGGCGGCGGCTGGCCAGGTGCAGCACCGGCTCACGCTGCCACCAGGCGCGCAGCAGGTGGTAGGCGTCCTTGCGGTAGCGCCGGTCGTAGGTGACCAGTCCCTTGTCGTTGATGCCGGGGTGGTCGCCCTCGTTGCGGCCCGCCGAGGCGTGGTCGAAGCCCAGCCACACGAAGTGGCCCCACAGGTAGGGCCGCGCGGCGAGCTGGCGCGCATAGGCCTCGTGGAACAGGGCCTGGTACTGCTCGGGGTGCCAGCGGCCGCCCGGCTCGGGGCGAAGCGGCGGATCCTGCTGTTGCAGCACGCTGGCGCCGGCACCGTATTCGCCCAGGCCGATCGGCTTGGCCGGCAGCTTCGCATGCAGTCGGTCGGCCCAGGGGCCGATGTCGTCGAGGCCGCCGTCGTACCACCCCCAGTAGCGGTTGTACGACGCCAGGTCGGCCTGCAGCGCCATCGGGTGGTCATCGGGCGCGCAGCAGTGCGCATAACTCGTCAGGCGCGAGGCATCTTCCTGCTTGGCCAGCCGGTGCAGATCGCGCAGCAGCGCGACGATGGGTTCGTCGGACCGATAGACCTCGTTGCCGATGCCCCAGACCGCGACCGAGGCGTGGTGGCGCGTCTGGCGGGCCAGCTCGCGAAGCTGCTGGCCGAGGTTGTCGCGGAAAGCGGCCGTCTCCTGCATCGCGCTGTTCAACGGAATCTCGGTCCACAGCACCAGGCCCAGCTGGTCGGCGCGTTCATAGACCTGGGGCGGATGCTGGTAGTGCACGAGGCGCAGGCCGGTGACGCCCAGCTCGGTGAGGATGCGCAGGTCTTCGTCGATCTCCGCCGCGCCGACGGCCACGCCGCG